>CAJTZF010000019.1 GCA_910584245.1 uncultured Eubacterium sp. | reverse complement strand
CGGAGGATCGGATTTTACTTCGCAAAACAAGGAGGATCAGAAAAATGAAACTAGGGATTGTAGGACTCCCTAACGTGGGAAAAAGCACACTTTTTAACTCGCTGACAAAGGCGGGGGCGGAATCTGCAAACTATCCATTTTGTACGATTGACCCGAATGTGGGTGTTGTTCCGGTACCAGATGAACGGCTGGAGGTGTTGTCTAAAATGCATCATTCAGCGAAGACAGTTCCAGCGGTGATAGAATTTGTAGATATAGCGGGCCTCGTAAAGGGGGCGTCAAATGGTGAGGGTCTGGGAAACCAGTTTTTGGCTAATATACGTGAAGTGGACGCGATTGTACATGTGGTGAGGTGCTTCGAGGACAGCAACATTGTACATGTGGATGGAAGCATAGATCCGCTCCGGGATATTGAGACAATTAATTTAGAGCTGGTCTTTTCGGATCTTGAGATTTTGGAGCGGCGCCTGGCGAAGAGTGCGAAGGCCGCGAAAGCGGATAAAAAAGTGGCAGGTGAGGTTGAAATGCTGAACCGGCTGAAATTATTTCTCGAGGGAGGGAATTTAGCGAAGAATTTTGAATTGCAGAATGAGGATGAGGAGGCATGGTTTGGCGAGTACAATCTGCTGACGGCAAAGCCGGTTATTTATGCGGCAAATGTGGAGGAATCGGATTTGGCGGACAATGGTGAAACGAATGCATGGGTGGCGGATGTCCGCAAATTTGCAGGGGATGAAGATTCTGAGGTGTTTGTCATTTGCGCCCAGATTGAACAGGAAATTGCGGAGCTTGAGGAGGATGAGAAAAAAATGTTTCTTGAGGAACTCGGGTTATCCGAATCCGGCCTGGAAAAACTGATCCGGGCGAGCTACCGTATTTTAGGATTGATTAGTTACCTCACAACCGGGGAGCAGGAGACAAAAGCGTGGACGATTGTGAAGGGAACGAAGGCTCCGCAGGCGGCGGGAAAAATACACACGGATTTTGAGCGCGGATTTATCCGTGCTGAGGTGGTCAGCTATGAGAATCTCGTGGAAAATGGCGGCTATAATGGAGCCAAAGAAAAGGGGCTGGTTCGGTCTGAGGGGAAAGAATATGTCGTTCAGGACGGCGATGTTGTGCTGTTCCGGTTCAATGTGTAGGCGCAATAGAGAATGTGCAGTGTATAGGAAAGGACGGATTTTATGAAGACGGCAGATATTGCGTTCCCTAATCTCGGGATTTATATTTCGGAGCTCCCGAAAGGTATTACGATCGGCGGTTTTACGATTGCCTGCTATGGGATTATTATGGCGCTGAGTATGCTGGCGGGTCTTTGGATTGCCTGCTGGCAGGCGAAGCGGACAGGCCAGAACAAAGAAGTTTATATGGACTTTGTTATATATGCTATTATTTTTTCCCTGATTGGCGCCCGGCTTTACTATGTGGCTTTTAGCTGGGATTCCTACAAAAATGATTTGTGGCAGATTTTTAATACCCGGGGAGGCGGGATGGCGCTGTACGGCAGTGTGATTGGCGCGATCGTGACGGCAATCGTCTACTGTAAGGTTAAACGTTATAATTTTTTCCTGCTTGCGGACACCGCCGTAGGCGGCCTTGTCCTGGGGCAGATAATTGGACGGTACGGGAATTTTTTCAACCGTGAGGCGTTTGGAGAATATACGGATAGCCTGCTCGCTATGCGGCTCCGGGTAGACCAGGTCCACCCGGCCAATATAACGGAGCTGATGCGGGAGCATATGCAGACGGTGGAAGGCGTCAGCTATATTCAGGTACATCCGACATTCTTGTACGAGTCGCTGTGGAATGTAATGGTGCTTGTACTCATTTTAGTATTTACGAAAAGAAAAAAGTTTAATGGAGAGATTTTTATACTATATATGGTCGGATATGCGATAGGGCGTGCCTGGATTGAGGGGCTGCGGACGGACCAGCTGCAGATTGGCCGGACGGGGATCGCCGTGTCGCAGGTGCTGGCAGTGGCAATTGCCGTTGCCGGAATAGCGGCGTGGATTGTCGTGAGGCTGCGGCTGGGAAAGAGAGAACAGGTGATAACGCGCAAAGATTAATTTGGGCTGGTGGGCAATATGCGGCGGCTATGCGCGACGGAGGGACATATGAGAGAACAATTTGCGAGGAGTGAATTGCTCTTAGGAAGAGAGGCAGTGCACATACTCGGGAAGAAAACGGTAGCTGTGTTTGGTATTGGCGGCGTGGGGGGATTTGCTGTGGAGGCGCTGGCGCGGTCCGGTGTGGGAACGATTCATCTTGTGGACCATGATACGGTCAGCGTGACAAATCTCAACCGTCAGATTACGGCTCTTCATTCTACGATTGGGAAGCAGAAGACAGAGGTAATGCGGGAACGGATTTTGGAGATCAATCCGGAAGCCGGGGTTTGCGTGCACAATTGCTTTTTTTTGCCGGAGAATGCCAGCACTTTTGATTTTTCGTTGTTTGACTACGTAGTAGATGCCGTAGATACGGTGACGGCCAAGCTTGAAATTGTCGTGCGGGCAAAGCGGGCCGGGGTACCGGTCATTAGCTGTATGGGCGCGGGCAATAAATTGGATGCGTCTGCCTTTGAGGTGGCAGATATTTATGAGACGTCTGTGTGTCCGCTGGCAAGGGTGATGCGCAGGGAGTTAAAACGTATTGGTGTTAAGGGATTAAAGGTAGTTTATTCCAAAGAAAAGCCAGGTACGACCGAACATAATGGGGAGTGCGGGGAACCCGGAATGCAAAAACGTTCCGTTCCGGGAAGCGTGGCATTTGTCCCTTCCGTTGCGGGACTTATTATGGCAGGGGAAGTGGTCCGGGATTTGACCGGTGGAACCACGTCAGGACCCGTCGGGTGAGCGCTGCTGAGTCTTGTATATGAAACACTACATCTAGTTTTTGATGTAGTGTTTTTTTGTTTTATATACCATATGTAGTTTGTTTTGGGCAAAAAGAACGGACGTTTTTGTCATTGTTGTGTCAGAAAAAGCTTGCAATTATTCCGAAAAAGGAGTAAAATTTACTTAAAAGTGGAGCAAAGTGGAGAGAAGTGGGATGAAGTGGATTTCTCTCTGCGGTTTGGAAGTTGGTGAAGTCTTATGTTCATGGGTACCTATGGCCACAGCATTGATGCAAAAGGAAGAGTGATCGTCCCGGCGAAGTTTCGAGAAGTTTTGGGAGATTCTTTTGTTGTGACGCTGGGGCTGGACGGTTGTCTGTTCGTTTACCCGGAAGAAGAATGGGAAGATTTCGTCAAACAGCTAAAGGAGCTTCCCGGCAGCAAGGAGGCCCGTAAGTTACAGAGATACTTCATGGCAGGAGCTGCACCCTGCGATGTGGACAAGCAAGGGAGGGTACTGATTCCATCAAGCCTCCGGGAAAAAGTGGGACTGGACAAGGATGTTGTCTTTGTCGGTGTCATGAGTAAAATTGAAATATGGAGTAAGGAGCGATGGGAGGATAACAACGACTTTGACAATGTAGACGATATTGCGGAGCATATGTCAGAGTTTGGACTTTCCTATTGACACGAACACAGAAACGGGGAGAATATGGAATTCAATCATGTATCGGTACTTTTAGATGAGTGCATAGAAGGACTTCAGGTCAAGCCGGACGGCATCTATGTAGATGGCACGCTGGGAGGCGCCGGACATGGATATGAGGTGTGCAGGCGGCTTTCAGAAACGGGGAAATTGATCGGGATTGACCAGGATGCCGCTGCAATTCAGACTTCGACAAGGCGCTTGCGTGAATTTGGCAGCCGTGCTGTGGTAGTGAAAAGTAATTACTTGCATATGAAACAGGTGCTGAATGGGTTAGGCATTGATAAGGTAGATGGGATTTTGCTTGATCTTGGCGTGTCTTCGTACCAGCTGGATACCGCGGACAGGGGATTTTCCTATCAGGTGGACGCGCCGCTTGATATGAGAATGGACCAGAACCAGACGATGACAGCCAGAGAGCTTGTCAATTCATATGAAGAAGAAAAGCTATATGAAATAATAAAAAAATACGGAGAAGAGCGGTTTGCAAAAAGTATTGCCAGAAATATTGTAAAAAAACGACAGGAAAAAGAGATTCAGACGACCGGTGAGTTAGTTGAAATTATTCGGGCATCTATGCCTGCCAAGGCAGTAAATGGCAAGGGACATCCGGCAAAGAGAACCTTTCAGGCGATCCGCATTGAGCTAAACCAAGAGCTTACAGTGCTTGAGCGTTCCCTGGATGATATGGTGTCGCTTTTAAAAGAGGGAGGAAGACTCTGTGTCATAACATTTCATTCGCTGGAAGACCGAATTGTAAAAAACTTTTTTCGTCAGAAAGAAAATCCGTGTACGTGTCCGCCGAATTTTCCGGTGTGCGTGTGTGGAAAAAAACAAGAGGGAATTGTAATTACAAGGAAACCGATTATTCCATCAAGGGAAGAATTAGAGACAAATAAAAGATCAAAAAGTGCAAAATTGCGCATTTTAGAAAAAAAAGATTAGGGGATTTAATATGGCAAGACATACAACGGCATACGTTTATGGGAATGCGGCGCGGAACATGTACGCAGACCCGGCAAGGCGGATTGACAGAGAACCGACGGGAAATCCGCACAGAAGGCCGAAACCGCATAGAAAGAAGCGCGCGGACAAGGTTTCCGTGCTTCTGATCGTACTGACATTTGCGATTGCTTTTTCAATATGTTATTATTATTTACGGTTGCAGTTTTCAAGCACTTACTTGAGTAAGACAGTAGTGCGGCTGGAAAATGAGGTTCTTGAGATAGAGAAGGACAATTCCAACGAGCTTCAGGCGTTGGAAGAAAACGTAGATCTTAATGCTATTTATAAAAAGGCGACGAAGGAGCTCGGTATGAGCAGCGCAACGAGTGACCAGATATATACATATGAGAGTAAGAAAAGCACGCAGGTCAGGTTGCACAATCACTAGCAAATACAAAAAAAGGGGATATGCAGATGGCAGTCCGTAGGAGAATTCGTTCACCAAAGAGAAGACGTAAGAAATTTACAAGAGGGATGACAATTACCCTCTTTCTCTTTTTGGTGTTTGTTTTTATTTTGTTTATCGTGCTTCTGGGGAGAATTTATTTTTTGAACCGTGATCACGGAGATACGTACAAGAAACGCGTATTCTCGCAGCAGTCCTACACAAATACGATACTAAAATTCCGCAGGGGGGCTATAAAGGACCGAAATGAAACGATCCTGGCCCAAAGTGTGCGAAGATTTAATATGGTTATTGAGCCGAGGACGCTTTTGAAAGATCCTGACCCCGAAGTCAAGACTGAGACGTTTGCAAAACTAACCCAGTATTTTGCGATTGATGCAAACAAGCTGGACCAGCTGGTTTCAGACAATCCGGAGTCGATGTACCTGCATGTGGAAGGACAGAAGGAGCTCAAAAAAGAACAGATTACCGGTTTTACGGAGGAGATGGATAAAAATAAAAAAGTAAAAGGCGTGTGGTTTGAGGAGACATTTCAGAGAGTTTATCCGCTGGATACGATCGCCTGTAGCGTCGTCGGATTTACATCGTCCGAAAATGAGGGGACGTACGGCATTGAGGGCAGCTACAACGACCAGCTGAACGGGCAGACGGGGAGGGAATATGGATATTTTGACAATAACATGAATTTGCAGCGGACGGTGAAAAAGGCTACGAATGGAAATACGGTCATGCTCACAATAGATGCAAATGTACAGAGGGTTATTGAGCAGCAAATCAAGAAATATAATAAGGATGTAGGCGCAAAAAATATCGCAGTTATGGTTATGGATCCCAACAATGGAGAGATTCTTGCTATGGCGTCAAAAAATAGCTT
Organism: uncultured Eubacterium sp.; assembly: GCA_910584245.1. Lineage (GTDB taxonomy): Bacteria > Bacillota > Clostridia > Lachnospirales > Lachnospiraceae > Eubacterium_F. The sequence continues at coordinate 42,130 of CAJTZF010000019.1, read as the reverse complement.
CGACTTAAATAATCCGAGGGATTTGTCGCTGATGTACACGCAGGAGGAAATTGCGGGCATGGACGAGACGGCTACAGCAAAAAACCTGATGTCCATGTGGTCCAATTTTTGCATTGCCTCTTCGTATGAGCCGGGTTCGACGTTCAAGCCTTTTACTGTGGCGGCGGCGCTCGATGAGGGTGTAATCAAGGATTCAGACTATTTCAGCTGTTCTGGTGTGATGAAAGTAGCCGGGGAGGATATTCACTGTTCCGTGCGCCAGGGTCATGGAAGCCTGTCTCTCCAGCAGTGTATGATGGAATCGTGTAATAGTGCTTTAATGCAGATTGGAGCGAAGCTTGGAAGAAATAAATTTAGCAAATATAACCAGATATTTGGGTTCGACCAGAAGACAGGGATTGATTTGCCGGGCGAGATGGTAGGGAGCATTCACACAAAAGAGGAGTTAAATCCAGTAGAACTTGCCACGAGCAGTTTCGGCCAGTCCCAGGCGGTGACGATGGTACAAATGCTTTCCGGGTTCGCCTCCCTCGTCAATGGGGGGGATTATTACCAGCCGCATCTGGTAAAGGAAGTACAAAATGAGAGCGGAGCCGTTGTCGAGCGGGTCAATCCGGTTGTAGTAAAGAAAACGGTATCGGACCATACAAGCCAGCTTATCCGCAAATATTTGCTGGCTACGGTGAAAGAAGGGACAGCGGCGCCCGCACAGGTAAAAGGATATACGATCGGGGGAAAGACGGGTACGGCGCAAAAAATCCCGCGGGCGGACCGAAAATATCTTCTCTCATTTATCGGGTGTGTGCCCGCAGAGAATCCGCAAGTGGTTTTCTATGTCATCATTGATGAGCCAAATGTGGAGGACCAGGCGCACAGCACGTATGCGACCGAGTTTTCCTCTAAGATTATGAAAAGGATCCTGCCATTTCTGGGCATTTATACGGAAGCCCAGCCAGAGGGTTCACCGGAGCCATCGCCAGAGGCTACGGAAAAGCCATCCGGCGAAGCTACGCCAGAGCCGTCACCAAAGGCTACGAAAAAGCCATCTGCCGCGAAGGCGACACCAAAAGCGACATCAGAATCGGAAGGGTAGTAGGTATAAGTTTATACAAAACCTAATACACTAGTAATGATATAAGCTTCTGAGGTGGCATTATGCTTGTCGGGCACAAAACTTACCAAAGACAAAATCTGTTTTTGGTATTTTTTGTATTTTCACTTGTATTGATTACGATGATGGCCAGGCTTGGCTATTTGATGGTATACCGGGCAGATTATTATGGCGTGCTTGCCAAGGAGCTCCATGAGCGGGAGCGCGCTATAAAGGCGGAGCGGGGAAAGATACTCGACCGGAATGGGAATCTGCTCGCTGGAAACGTATCCGTTTCTACGATTTCGGTTATCCACAGCCAGGTGAAGGAGCCGGAAAGAGTGATCAAAATTCTTTCCGAAGAACTCGGCATGGAGGAAGATGTAATACGAAAAAAGGTAGAAAAGGTGTCTTCCCGTGAAAAAATAAAATCGAATGTGGAGAAGGCGGTATCTGATAAAATCCGGGGATACCGGCTGGCGGGAGTGACGGTTGACGAGGATTACAAGCGATATTATGAGTATGGCCCGCTGGCGTCCAAGGTACTTGGATTCACCGGAGGGGATAACCAGGGGATTATCGGTCTTGAAGTATCTTATGAGAAATTTTTAAAGGGGATTGACGGTTCCATACTGACGATGACGACGGCAGGGGGAACCGAAATAAAAAATGGTGCGGAAGACCGGGTAGAGCCGGTATCCGGCTGGACGCTGACGACCAGCCTTGACCTGAATGTGATGAAATATGCAAACCAGGTCGCCTATACCCTGCTCGAGCAAAAGCAGGCGAAAACGGTTGAAATCATCATTATGAACCCGCAGAATGGTGAAATTTATGCGATGGTAAACGCGCCTGAATTTGATTTGAATCATCCATATGAACTGACGGACGGCTCGGAAGGGTTATCGGAGAAGCAAAAGATGGAAAAACTGAATAACCAGTGGAGAAATTTGGCGGTCAGTGACACCTATGAACCGGGGTCGACCTTTAAGGTTATCACGACAGCGGCGGCAATAGATAAGGGAGTCGTGACGATGAGTGACACCTTTTCGTGTCCCGGGTATAAAATAGTGGAGGACCGCAGAATACGCTGCCATAAGACGACAGGGCATGGCGCGCAGACCTTTCTACAGGCAATTGGAAACTCCTGCAACCCCGTATTTATGGAAGTCGGAGCCCGGGTGGGTGTCAGCGGCATGTTTGAAGAAATGAAGCGGTTCGGAGTGATGTCAAAAACGGGGATTGATGTGCCGGGAGAGGCGGGAACGATCATGCACAAGCAGGAAAACGTGGGCGCTGTCGAGCTGGCCACGATGTCGTTCGGCCAGTCTTTTCAGCTCTCCCCCATCCGTATGATGGCAACGGTGTCCTCTATTATAAATGGGGGGAAAACGATCACGCCGCATTTTGGGGTCAGCGCGGTAAACAGCGATAAAACCGTAATGAAAAAGTTTAATTATGGGGAACCATCCCAGGTGCTGAGCGAAGAGAAATCCAAGCAGATTTGTGAAGCGCTCGGAAAGGTTGTCACCGATGGCGGTGGAAAAAAAGCGGCGGTGGAAGGATATGTCGTAGGAGCCAAAACGGGAACGAGCCAGAAGCTTCCACGTGGAAACGGTAAGTATATCGCCTCGTGTATTGGGTTTTCACCGGTTGAAAATCCAGAGGTGCTAGCGATGGTGCGTATTGATGAGCCGCAGGGGCTATATTACGGCGGTACAATAGCGGCGCCCGCCATCTCGTCCATATATACGAACATTCTTCCTTACCTTTTGGAAGAATAATTCTTGCGTTTGGAGCCGGAATGGAGTAAAATAACTTTTAGCAAAATAGATAAAATCTTATGCGCAGACAATCGCGCAAGAATGGAGAATATTGTGAATTTAGATTTAAGTGTAATCATGCCGGTAGTGATATCTTTTGGGATCAGTGTAGTGTTGTGTCCGATCATCATTCCGTTTTTGCGGAAGCTGAAATTTGGGCAGTTTGTGAGGGATGACGGCCCGGAGTCGCATCTGAAGAAGGCGGGGACGCCGACGATGGGCGGCTTGGTCATTCTCGTGTCCATCCTCTTGACATCGCTGATTTATATAAGAAGATATCCGGATATTCTTCCGGTTCTGTTTATGACGCTGGGATTTGGCATTATTGGATTTCTGGATGACTACATCAAGGTTGTGATGAAGCGCTCGCTCGGACTGAAGCCGTTGCAGAAAATGCTCGGGCAGTTTGTTGTGACAGCTATTTTCGTATACTATTATTTTGACGTGGCGAAAATGGAAGCCACGGTATCTATTCCGTTTGTCAGGGGACAGGTGTTTCTCATGCCGGACTGGCTTTTTATCCTGTTCGTTTTTATTGTCGTCCTCGGAACTGTAAACGGCGTCAATTTTACAGATGGCCTAGACGGGCTGGCTTCGGGTGTCACCGCGATTGTAGCTACGTTTTTTACTGTGGCGGCGCTGGCGCTGAATGCGGATATGACCCCGATTACCGGTGCGGTCGTTGGAAGCCTGCTGGGATTTCTGCTGTTTAATACGTATCCTGCCAGGGTGTTTATGGGGGATACCGGTTCCCTTGCCCTGGGCGGGTTTGTGGCATCCATTGCGCTTATGCTCCACATGCCGCTCTATATTGTGATTGTCGGACTTATTTATCTGGCAGAGGTGCTGTCCGTTATTGCACAAGTCACTTATTTTAAACTGACGCATGGGAAACGGATTTTTAAAATGGCGCCGATCCATCACCACTTTGAGCTGAGCGGGTTCTCAGAAACACAGGTGGTAGCTGCATTCAGTATACTGACGGCAATTTTGTGTCTGGTTGGACTTATGGGCATGTAAAATAACAGCAAGCGCAAAAAGCACAGAAACGAGGTAAAAAATGGAAGTAAGGGATAGAAATAACGAGGCATTAGCATTAAAGGATAAAAAGGTTTTAGTAGTCGGCCTGGGGAAAAGTGGTTTGGCCGCCTGTGCGCTATTGAAAGAGATGGGGGCGCAGGTTAGCCTGTATGACGGAAATAAAGATTTGGAATGCAAAGAGATGGGTGTGCCGGTCTATTTGGGCAGTTATCCAGAGGATGTGTTTGCTTCATTTGACTGTGCGGTGTTTAGCCCGGGGGTTCCGACCGATATTCCACTGGCATGTTTTTTAAGAGAGAAAAAAGTACCGGTCATCGGTGAGATCGAGCTCGCATATAAGATGGAGCGGGGCCGCGTCATTGGGATTACGGGAACGAACGGCAAAACGACGACGACGACGCTCGTGGGTGAGATTTTGAAAGCGTACAATCCACACACCTTTGTAGTGGGGAACATTGGAAACCCTTACACGAAGGAAGTGTTGAACAGTTCCCCAGAATCGGTCACAGTTGCGGAAATCAGCAGCTTTCAGTTGGAAACCGTTTCTAGCTTTGCGCCGGACGTGAGCGCGGTTCTCAATATTACACCCGATCATCTGAATCGTCACAAAACGATGGAGAAATACATAGAGGCGAAACTAAGTATTACAAAAAACCAGGGAAAAGATAAATTGTGCGTGTTGAATTATGAGGATAAAGTTCTTCGGGAGAGAGCGGAGGAACTTCCGTGCCGGGTGGCTTTTTTCAGCAGCCAGCGGAGGCCCGTACGAACGGCGCCGGGAAAAGGAGAGTCCTGTCTGGACATGTACAAACGTGAGGACGGCAGTATTTGTATGGCGGAGGATGGAAGGGTTGTTTTGAACCAAAAGGAGACCCGCCTGCCCGGCGACCACAACGCGGAAAATATTATGGCGGCCCTTCTCATTGCGCGTGAGATGGGAGTGCCTGAACATATGGCGGTTGGGGTCGTGCGAAAATTCAGTCCGGTGGAACACCGGGTGGAATTTGTAAAAACCGTTTCCGGCGTGGATTATTATAACGACTCAAAGGGAACGAACCCGGACGCCGCGATCAAGGGAATCCAGTCGATGGACCGCCCGACGGTGCTTATTGGCGGCGGCTACGATAAAGGAGCTGATTTTACCGAATGGATCCAGAGTTTTGGGGGACGGGTAAAAAAACTTCTCCTGCTGGGCCAGACGAGGGAGAAGATCGCCGGGACGGCAAAGGAGTGCGGATTTTCAGCGTATGAGTTCGTAGATACGATGGAGGAGGCGGTGAAGGCGGCGCACGAAATAGCGGAGGCCGGCGACGCCGTGCTTCTCTCGCCGGCATGTGCCAGCTGGGATATGTATAAGTCCTTTGAGCAGCGGGGAAACCAGTTTAAGGAATATGTTAAATGCTTGAAGTAAGTGCTTTGAGTTTCTATAAAGATTGTATGAAGGTAGGTTGCGGAAATGGAGGTGGCCATGAGAAGCAAGAGACAGGTGAGGGCAGCAAATAAGGAGGAGAGTACGTTTGATTACAGTCTTCTGCTGATAACCTTTTGTCTGGTAGGGTTTGGACTGCTGATGATATATAGTTCCAGCTCGTACACTTCACAGGTAAAATATCACGATGCTGCCTATTTTCTCAAGAAACAGCTCTTTGGCGTCATCGTCGGGATCGGGGCAATGCTTGTCGTGTTGAATATCAATTACCGTGTATATTTGAAAAGGCTGCCGGTCCTCCGTATCCGGTTTGTCACGCTTATTTATTTTGTGGCGGCGGCCCTGCAGCTTATTGTGTGTTTTATCGGTACAGAAAAAAACGGCGCCAGACGATGGCTGAATATTGGGCCTCTTTCATTGCAGCCATCTGAAATTACGAAAATTGCCGTGATATTGATCGCCGCCTTTTTTATTCAGATGCGCCCGAAAGAGATGAGCAGGCTGCGCGGCATAGTGCGGGTATTTATTCCGGTTGGGATTCTTCTCGGCCTTGTAGCGGTGGAAAACCTGAGCACGGCCATTGTCATCTTTGCCATTTCCTTTGGCATGTGTGCGGTGGCGGCAAAGAGCAAAAAGATATATTTCCTCATATTTGGTGTCGGGGCGGTAGCGTTTGCCATGATTATTATGTTTGGCGAGGGATTCCGCGCTGAGCGAATCCAGATCTGGCTCGATGTGGAGAACCATGCGAGAGGCTTCCAGATCCTCCAGGGGTTATATGCGATTGCGTCCGGCGGCATTTTCGGGACCGGTCTGGGGGAGAGCATGCAAAAGCTCGGGTTTATTCCGGAACCTCACAACGATATGATTTTCTCTATTATATGTGAGGAGCTTGGCATGGTCGGCGCCGGTATTGTTATTTTAATGTTTATACTTCTCCTGTGGAGAATTTATAATACAGCGGTGACGTCGCCGGATCTTTTCAGCGGGCTGATCTGCACAGGGGTTATGATACATATTGCTACGCAGGTTGCGATGAACATAGCCGTGGTGACAAACTCAATGCCTTCGACCGGTATTCCGCTGCCATTTATCAGCTACGGGGGCACGAGTGTCTCTATTTTGCTCGCGGAGATGGGACTCGTCCTGGGAGTGTCTAAAAAAAGAACAAAGACATGATACCAAACAATCCCTTTCGCATAATTTAATACTAAGATGTTGGGGGCAAAAGGTGTTTTACTTCCTTTGGCCCCGGCGTCTGTCTATTATTAAGTATGTGGATGGGGGATTTTCTTGTATATCGAAGTGGAAGGCGGCAGCAGGGCTGCCGGCGAACTGACCATACAGGGTGCAAAAAACGCTGTTCTTCCGATGATAGCGGCAACAGTACTTTGCAGAGAAACCATTGTTCTGGAAAGATGCCCGAAGATATACGATGTCGATGCGATGATTTCGATTTTAAGACAAATCGGAGCAGATGTAAAGTGGGACGGCGACTGTTTGACTATCAATGCCGATGGTGTAGAAGGGTGTGAGATTACCCGGAAGGAAGCGGGTGAAGTCCGGGCCTCTATTCTCTTCGTGGGCAGTCTGCTCGGGAGAAACCACAGGGCATGTATTTGCCTGCCGGGCGGGTGCTCAATTGGGGCGAGGCCGATTGATTTCCATATCCAGGCTTTTGAGAAGCTAGGGGCAGCTATGTCGCAGGAGGGGAGTAAAATATGCTGTGCTGTGGAACGCCGCGGGGAAGAGGAGGTCACGCTTCCGTATCCAAGCGTCGGCGCGACAGAGAACATTATTTTGTATTCGGCGCTCCGCACCGGCAGAACGGTACTCCGAAATGCCGCCAGAGAACCGGAAATTGTCGAGCTGTGCTGTTTTATGAGAAGCATGGGTGCGTGCATTTCCGGAGATGGCACGGATACGATTCACATCCGTGGTGTGGAACGGCTTCACGGAACCACATACCAGCTCAAGTCTGACCGGATTGTATTTCTCACATATGCGGCGATGGCGGCGGCTACGGGAGGAGAGGTCCGTTTCCGGGTGTACGGAGATACTTTCGAGCGGGAACAGGGATATTTGAGAGAGGCGGGATGCCGGGTTGAGGCGGAAGATACTGGCGGTACGGGGGAGACGGACTTCCCATACAGCTGGATCCGGGTTTCCGGAGCGGATGGGATCCGCGCGGTTCCGTATTTGCGGACCGGGCCGTACCCGGAATTTCCGACCGATGCGCAATCCTTGTTTTTGGCGTTTTTATCCAAGGCATACGGGGAGAGTACGTTAGAAGAAAGCGTATTTGAAAATCGGTTTTTAGTTGCCGCACAGCTGCGGAAGATGGGCGCTGATATCGAGGTGGCGGGACAGCATGCGCTGGTCCGGGGCGTCACGAGGCTTCACGGAGGGATTGTGCGGGCCACAGACCTTCGCAGCGGCGCTGCCCTTATGGTGGCGGCGGCAATGTCGGAGGGGGTTACGCGCATTGAGGACAGTCACTTGATTTTGCGAGGGTACGAGGATCCGGTAAATCAGATGAACCAGATCGGGGTGGAAGCACGGTACGGAAAATAGAAAAGAGTAGTCATAAGGAAGGATGGTCGGGGAATGAAACAAATACCAAGGAAAATTGCAATTCCCATTCTGGCGGTTTTTGTCGTGGTTTTATTGCTGCTATTGTTCCGGGTGAGAAAGATAACGGTAGAGGGAAATACGTTTTTTCCTGAGGAGATAGTGGCTTCTGAAGTGTGCGGCACATTTCTTGACAAAAATACTATTAGTGCATATATAAAAAATCATCTCGGTTTTACGGCGAAGCTGCCCTATGTCCGGGAATATGAGATCAGCTATCCAAGCATCAGTGAAATTCATATAAAATTGTATGAAAAGAAGGTGATTGCCGGTATTGCCTATATGAACCAGTATATTTATTTTGACAAGGATGGAACGGTGCTAAAAAGCACAAAAGAAGAAATACCGGATATACCGCTTTTTGAGACGAAGACAATGACAACGTTTACTTTGTATGACAAGGTCCGGATGGAGGACGAAAGCCTGCTGAAGCAAATTCTCAATCTTGCCAATTTATTCCAGCATTATGAGGTAATATGGGACAAGGTTGTGTTCAATGAGGAGAATGCTGCGTATTTATATTCCGGTGAGATTAAAGTAAGCCTTGGGAAGAAGGAGGCCTATGATGAAGAGATTTCGGCACTTTCCAGTGTTTTGGCCACCGCCCGGGAGAAACATCTTTCCGGCAGCATTGATATGACGAATTACCACGTCAAGGGCGACATCATATTTAAAAAAAGAAAGTAGTGCAAAAAACTTTCATTTAGTACTTGATTATTTTTGTAAAAAACTATATTATATATAATATATGCGAAAGTGGCTTATTTCGAATGATATTTCTGATGGATATTTTCTTTTGTTATAAATAGAAGGAGGAACTGTAGTGTTAGAGATTATGAATAACGAGGCAGAATCCACCGCCAAAATCCTTGTGATTGGAGTTGGAGGAGCTGGGAATAACGCTGTGAATCGAATGATAGACGAGGGAATCAAAGGCGTGGAATTTGTCTGTGTGAACACGGACAAGCAGCATCTTCGCAGCTGCAAGGCGCCAATGTGTATGCAGATTGGTGAAAAACTGACAAAGGGACTTGGCGCAGGGGCTAAGCCGGAAGTTGGAGAAAAAGCGGCGGAGGAAAGCCGTGAGGAGCTGACGGAGATTATTAAGGGCTGCGATATGGTATTTGTCACCTGCGGCATGGGCGGAGGTACAGGAACAGGAGCCGCTCCGGTCGTTGCCCAGATTGCCAAGGATATGCAGATACTGACTGTGGGCGTTGTGACTAAGCCATTTCGTTTTGAGGGAAAGCAGCGCATGACAAATGCTCTCGGCGGCATTGACAAGCTGAAGCATCATGTGGATACACTTATAGTAGTTCCGAATGATAAATTGCTGGAAATCAGCGACAAGAGAACATCAATGGCAGAGGCCTTTTGTATGGCGGACCAGGTTTTGCAGCAGGGTGTCCAGGGAATCACGGATCTGATCAACATGCCTGCGCTTATTAATCTTGATTTTGCGGACGTCGTAACGGTAATGCAGGATAAGGGCATTGCCCATATCGGAGTCGGAAGTGGAAAAGGGGAGTCGAAGTGTCTGGACGCCGTTCAGGAAGCGATTACAAGTCCGTTGCTCGAGACGAGTATCGACGGTGCGTCGCATGTTATTATAAATGTGTCTGGGGATATCGGTCTGCTGGAGGCAAATGAGGCAGCTACATATGTACAGGAGATGGCTGGCGATGACGCCAATATCATCTTCGGTGCAAAGGTGGATGAAGAAAATTCGGATTTGGTTATGATTACGGTTATCGCTACGGGCCTGGAAGAAAAAGGGGAGTCGGCATTTGGCAACTCGTTTGGAACCAGGAGCAGCAATATTTTAGGTAACGCTGCGGCGGATACCGGTATGCCGATGAGGAAGCCGAGCTTTTTGTCCGGCATGGGCAATCCATCGCGAGGCACAGGGCATATGCAGTCGGTACAGAGCAGGACGTCTGCTACGGATGAGATGCCCGTTGTGACAAGGACGATGAATGCGTCGAAACCGAAAATAGCAGTGGACAATACGGTTGGACAGGATGAAATCAAAATCCCAGCATTTCTTCAAAAAAATAAAAAATAGAGCTTAGGAGGAAAAAGACAATGACTACAATGGTAAAAACAATAATTGAGGTGTTATATATTATCATTTGTATTGCAATCATAATTGTTGTACTGATGCAGGAGGGTAAGAATTCTGGACTTGGCGCTATGACGGGCGCCGCAGATACGTACTGGAGTAAGAACAAAGGGCGCTCGACCGAAGGAAATCTCGTGAAGATTACGACGGTGCTCGGAGCACTGTTTATCATTCTTTCTCTTGTACTCTGTAAGTACATGGTGTAACGCATAAGATGTAAATGTACGGTATATAACCTCTGAAGAGCCTTTGTAAGTGAAGCTTTCAGAGGTTTTCATTTTGTATTGTGTTTATAATTGGAGGAGTCAATGGAACGAAAAGAGATGATTTATGAATTTATAAAGGATGACGGCTACCAGCCGTTAAAGAGCAGGGAGATGGCAAATTTGTTCTGCGTCCCGAAGAAAGAGCGGCGCCTGTTCCATGATCTGCTGGACGAGCTTGTGGCGGAAGGAAGGGTGGTGGTTGACGAGCGCGGCCGGTACCGTCTGCCGGAAGAGAATATCCATACTGGCGTATATATGGCTACAAGCCGTGGATTCGGATTTGTAAGGACCGGCGAATCGGAAACCGATGTCTTTGTCCCGGAACCATATTGCGGAAGCGCTTTTGACGGCGATACGGTCATGGTTCAGATTTATAAAGGAACGGGCGGACCCGGCAGGCGCCGGGAGGGGAAAATCATAAAAATTGTGGAGAGGGCAAACAAGACGGTTGTTGGCACATTTATGAGAAACAGCCAGTTCGGGTTTGTCGTAGCGGACCGCGAAAAGTTCACGAGTGATGTCTATATCCCTAAAGGAAAGACGATGGATGCGGTCAGCGGCCACAAAGTTGTAGTTGAAATAGACGATTTCGGGGATGGCAAGAAGAGTCCCGAGGGAAAGGTGATCGAGATTCTCGGTCATGTGAACGACCCGGGCGTTGATATTTTGTCTATTATACGCAGTTTTGGCCTGCCGGAAGAATTTCCGGAGGAGGTTATGAGGCAGGTAAAGGGGATTCCGGGCCAGGTGAGTCCCGATGATATTGGCGGCCGTATGGATTTCCGCAGCTTCCCGACCGTGACAATTGACGGCGAAGATGCCAAGGATCTGGATGATGCCATCACGCTTTCCAAAAAAGAGGATGGCGGGTATGAGTTAGGCGTGCATATTGCCGACGTGAGCCATTATGTGACGGAGGGGTCGCCTCTGGATAAAGAGGCGCTGCGCCGTGGGACAAGTGTATATTTGGCGGACCGCGTGATCCCAATGCTCCCACATAAGCTATCCAACGGTATTTGCTCACTCAACGAAGGAGAGGACCGCCTGGCGCTGAGCTGCGTTATTTCGTATGATGCGAATGGAAAAATCCGCGATACCCGCATCGGCGAGTCCGTTATCCGTGTGGACCGGAGGATGAGCTATACAGATGTAAATGCGATTGTCGCCCGGCACGACGCCGTGACAAGCGAAAAATACCAGGCGTTTGTCCCGATGTTTGAACAGATGGAGGAACTGGCAATGATGTTGCGCAAAATACGGAAGAAACAGGGATCGATTGATTTTGATTTTCCAGAATGTAAGATTAAGCTGGACGAACAGGGGCATCCGTTGGATATCGTTCCCTACGACCGGAATGTGGCGACGAAGATGATCGAAGAGTTTATGCTGGCGGCAAATAAAGTCGTCGCAGAGGAGTATTTCTGGCAGGAGCTTCCGTTTGTGTACCGTACGCACGAATACCCGGATATGGAAAAAATAAAGGAGCTGGCAGCCCTTGCCAGAAGCTTTTCCCATTTGCTCAAGGTCGGGCAGGAGGAAGTGCACCCGAGGGAGATACAAAAACTGATTGAGAGTATTGAGGGCACGGAAGAAGAGGTGTTTTTATCGCGTCTGACGCTTCGAGCGATGAAACGGGCGAAATATTCTACGGAAAATGACGGCCATTTTGGACTTGCGACCAAATTTTATTGTCACTTCACTTCGCCCATCCGGCGGTATCCGGATTTGCAAATTCACCGTATTATTAAGGAGAGTGTCCGAAACGGGATGAGCCAGAAGCGGAGAGAGCACTACGAAGGGCTGCTTCCCCAGGTGGCGAAAGCGAGCAGCGATCTTGAGCGCAGGGCGGACGATGCAGAGCGGGAAGTAGACAAGCTCAAAAAGGCTGAATATATGGCAACTAAGCTGGGTGAGGAGTTTGATGGCATCGTGAGCGGCGTGACGGGCTGGGGCATCTATGTCGAGCTCGGCAACACCGTGGAAGGTATGATCCGGCTCGCGGATATGGAGGATGACAGCTATGATTATGACAGTGAAAATTACCGGGTGATAGGAAAGTACAGCGGCAGGGAATACCGTCTGGGACAGAAACTTCGTGTCCAGGTGGCAAATGCCGACCCTATTACCCGTACTGTTGATTTTGTCATACCACAGCAGGACGAAACAGCCGCCCAAGCGGCAGAATGAGAGGAAATATGGGAAAAGACAGTGTGAGATTAATAGCAAACAATAAAAAGGCGTGGCACGATTATTTTATCGAGGAGAGGTACGAGGCGGGTATCGAGCTGCACGGTACGGAAGTAAAATCAATGCGGATGGGGCACTGCAGCATCAAGCAGGCGTTCATCCGGGTGGAACACGGCGAGGTGTTTGTGTACGGAATGCATGTGAACCCTTATGAAAAAGGAAATATATTCAACAAGGACCCGCTGCGCGTCAGGAAGCTTCTGCTTCACCGGAGTGAGATCCGTAAACTTGTGGGGAAAATGGCGGTAAAGGGATACACGCTTGTTCCCCTCCAGGTTTATTTTAAGGGAAGCCATATAAAAGTAGAAATCGCTCTTGCCAAGGGTAAAAAGCTGTATGACAAGCGGGATGAGATCGCGAAGAAGGATCAGAAGCGGGCAGCAGAGCGGAATTTTAAGGTTCAAAATTTGTGACGAAATATTTTTTATAAAATATCGTAATACATTTGTAATAAAATTAACAAAATTGCATATACTCTATAATAAGTGAGGTAGAGTATATGAAAAAAATTAAAATAATTACGACTGTATTGTATCTGGTGACCGCGGTTGAGATTTTAAGCGCCTGGGATAATACGTCACAGGTGAAAGAGACAGCGGCCTATTCTGAAGTCACATTGTTACAGTGTGTAGAGGATGAGAACCGGCTGGCAGTGCAGCAGCTTGTCGCCAAAGAGGAATATGCGAAAATGAAAACGCTCGAGAGAGAACGGAGCAATGAATATGTGGCTCTGGAAAATAAACTGGATGAGGAGGAGCGTGACCGTCTGCTGATGCTTGAGAAAAAGCGGAAAGCGCGGAAGGCGCGGGAGCGGAAAAAGAGAAAGGAGAAGCAGAGAAGAGAACGTGCTATCCTGGAACGGATCGTAGAGGCGGAGGCTGGCGACCAGGATTTGAAAGGCAGGATCATGGTGGCAAACGTGATTATGAACCGGGTGAAGTCGAATCATTTCCCGGATACCGTCAAAGGTGTGGTATTTGCCCACCGTCAGTTTTCCCCGATACAAAACGGAAGTTATTACCGCGTTTCTGTTTCAGAAAAGACGAAACAGGCTGTAAAAAAGGCGTTGAAGGGAACGGATTATTCGAAAGGGGCGCTTTATTTTATGTGCCGCAGCGCCTCGACCCCATCGAATGTGGCTTGGTTTGACCGCGCCCTGACAAAAGTAAAAGAGTACGGATGCCATGAGTTTTTTAAGTAAACGTATCCGCTCAGGGAAGAAGGATCTGGATGTCAAAAGCATTTGACATCCAGATCCTTTTAGTGTTAGAATAAAGGCGCATAAAAAGCAGTGGCTAAGAGGAAAGGACGGGTGTAATTATGGATATCCAATATAAGAGTACGAGAGGCGGCGGCAGCAGCATAACCGCTTCCCAGGCGATATTAAAAGGATTGGCGGATGACGGGGGACTTTTTGTGCCGGACCGTATTCCGGCGTTGGACGTGAAGCTGGAAGCACTTTCCGGACTTACTTATAAGGAAACGGCGTATGAAGTGATGAAGCTGTTTTTGTCGGACTTTACAAAAGATGAGCTGATGTATTGTATTGAAGGTGCGTATGATGATAAATTCGATACGGAGGACATTGCGCCGCTTGTGAAAAAGGACGGGGCATTTTATTTGGAGCTGTTCCACGGAAAAACGATTGCATTTAAGGATATGGCGCTTTCGATTCTTCCTTATCTGATGACGACGTCCGCAAAAAAGAACGGGGTGAAAAAGGAGATCGTTATTTTGACGGCGACCTCAGGGGATACGGGAAAGGCGGCCCTGGCTGGTTTTGCCGACGTGCCCGGCACGAGCATCATTGTATTTTATCCGAAAAACGGTGTGAGCCCGATTCAGGAAAGACAGATGGTGACACAGAAGGGTAAGAATACACATGTCGTCGGAATTAAGGGAAATTTTGACGATGCCCAGACCGGGGTGAAAAATATGTTTCATTCCAAGGAACTTGCAAAAGAAATGGACGGCGCCGGATATCAGTTTTCCTCCGCGAATTCGATTAATATTGGACGGCTTGTGCCGCAGATTGTGTATTATGTGTATGCTTACGGACAGCTGTTGAAGCAAAAGGAGATCGCTTGCGGGGAGAAAATCAACGTAGTTGTGCCGACAGGAAATTTTGGGAATATTCTCGCGGCCTATTATGCCAAAAATATGGGACTTCCGATTGAGACGCTTTTTTGCGCCTCAAACGAAAATAAGGTGTTGTATGATTTTTTCCAGACAGGTACGTATAACCGGAAACGTCCGTTTGTCCTGACTTGTTCGCCCTCGATGGATATTTTGATTTCCAGTAATTTAGAGCGTCTCATTTACCGGATCACCGGAGATGATGCGGCGAAGACAAAAGAGTTGATGGAGGCGCTTGCAGGGAGCGGGGAGTATGAAATTACGGAGGACATGAGGGGCCGGCTATCGGATTTTGCCAGCGGCTTTGCCACAGAGGAGGAGACGCATGCGGCGATCCGGCGTTTGTATGACCGGACGGGATATGTGATGGATACCCACACGGCAGTGGCGAGTCATGTATATGAGACTGAGGCTAAAAAGACCGGCGTAAAGACGCTGCTTGCATCCACGGCAAGTCCGTATAAATTTGCAAGAAGTGTGATGGAATCAATGGGGCAGGAATGTGACAGCGCGACAGACTTTGATCTTGTGGACCGCCTGGCTGGGCTTTCCGGCGTAAAGGTTCCGCAGGCGATTGAGGAAATCCGCTCCGCTGGAATTATCCACGATACGGTCTGCGATAAGACGGAGATGGAACAGACGGTGCGCAGTATTCTTGGGCTGGATTAAAACCGTGGGCGGAGTGATAGGCAGCGTTTGGAAGTGTGATGGAACAATAGGGAAAAGAGGGCAGACATGAATTTTCGGCCATGTATTGATATTCATAACGGAAAAGTGAAGCAGATTGTCGGCGGCAGTTTGCGGGATGATGGAAATGAGGCGCAGGAGAATTTTGTTTCTGATATGGAGGCGTCGGATTTTGCCAGACTGTACCGTGAAAAAGGGCTTTGGGGAGGACATGTGATTCTTCTCAATGCAGCTGGCAGTGAGTTTTATGAGGAGGATGTGCGCCAGGCGGAGGCGGCGTTGCGGGAGTTTCCGGGCGGTCTGCAGGTCGGAGGCGGCATTACGTGTGACAATGCCCGATCCTTTTTGGATATGGGTGCGAGCCATGTCATTGTGACCTCCTATGTATTTGCGGGCGGCGAGATCCGGTTTGACCGTCTTGGGCGCTTATGCCGTCTGGTCGGTAAAGATCATGTTGTCCTGGATTTGAGCTGCCGGAAAAAGGATGGCGCTTATTATATTGTGACGGACCGCTGGCAGAATTTTACCAGTCATGTGCTGGATGAAGCGTTTATGGAGAAGATGGCCGCTTATTGTGATGAGTTTCTCGTTCACGGCGTAAATGTGGAGGGAACAAGCGGCGGCATCGACCGGGAACTGGTGCACATACTTGCGAGGCATACGGATATTCCCGTGACTTATGCCGGCGGCATTGGAAGCTATGCTGACTTGGATTTGTTACAGAATATTTCAGGTGGAAGGATGAATTATACGGTTGGGAGTGCATTGGATTTGTTTGGCGGGGTTCTTGAATTTGACAAAATTGTTACAATTTACAATTCATTTAACAAATAAGATGAAAAATTGATACAAAAAAACAACGAAAAATAGGCGTTTGTCGATAAAACGTCTATTTTTTTTGTAAAAAACACTTGATTTATTTCAAATGTATGCTATAATTATTACATAAATGTTACGAAGGAGAGTATTTATGAGTATGAAAAAAGGAATCAAGTGGATTATTACATTTATCTTTGTAGTTGCATGCAGCGTAGCTGTGTTGGGTACAACTTCAGAGGCAGCGAAAAAACCATATACGAGCAAGGATTTAAAGTATATGGCAGCGATTATTTACTGTGAAGCAGGAAATCAGTCTTATGCCGGGAAAATGGGTGTAGGATGTGTTGTAATGAACCGGGTAAATTCTTCCCGTTTCCCGAATACGGTTTTGAAAGTAATTAAGCAGAAGGGGCAGTTTGGTCCGGTCCGTCAGGGAAAGTTTAAAAGGGAAGTGAGAAACGTCGAGAGAGGCCTGTATTCAAATGGAGCCAGAAGGTCGTGTATGAAGGCGGCCCAGGAGGTGCTAGAGGGTCAGACAAAGGTGACATATAAAGGGAAAAAGCACAATATGAAAAAGTATTATTATTTCAATGGAAGACTTTCCAAGCCTAGATTGAGAATTGGAGGACATCAGTTTAAATAGAGCTTTGGATGATGGAATAGAAGGACAAACAGGCGGAACAAAATTCATGTATGTATGAATTCTGTTCCGCTTATTTGCTGCTTTGCAGGCAAGCCATTAAAAAGGTGGGATACCATAAAAATATACAAGGCATTGAGTTCCAACAAAAACAATGATAAAATAAAGTAGATGACGTATAAAGAAAACCGTTTATTTCAGAGAGGGGGATTAATAAAATGGAGTTAAACAGACAGACTGCGGAATTGGCGTTAAGAGAAGCGTCACAGTCCAATCCGGGGGCATGGGCGGACCATTCCCGGTACGTGGCGGAAGCTTGTAAAAATATCGCGCTGCATTGTAAACATCTATCCGCTGACCAGGCTTACCTTTTAGGATTATTACATGACATTGGGCGTTATGCCGGAGTGAGTTCAGAAAAACATTTGATAGACGGTTACCGCTATTGTATGGAGAGAGGGTGGGAGAAAGCGGCGCAGATTTGTATTTCCCATGCGTTTATAATACAGGATATTAATACTTCAATCGGTAAGTTTGATGTAAGTGAGGATGATTATTTATTTATGAAAGAGTTTGTTGCAAACGCTGTCTATGATGATTACGACCGTTTAGTGCAGTTATGTGACGCACTGGCTATGCCAACGGGATTCTGCCTTTTGGAGAAGAGGTTTGTGGATGTAACAATTCGGTATGGCATCCACCCGGCAACGATAGATAGGTGGAAGAAGATATTAGAAATCAAACAATTATTTGAAAGCGAGATGGGCTGCTCGATCTATACCCTGCTTCCGGGCGTGGTAGAAAATAGTTTCCGTTAGAAGGGAAAATGCGCAAAATGGAATGACCCAAGGGCAGCGCATAAACAGGATAAATGAAGATCAAAACAAAATAAGAGGTTTTCCCGCTTCAAAATGTTTGACATATGTCAATATGCTTGTTAAAATATGAATAAAACCAGAATAATAATTATAATGTGAATAAATTACATATTATCAAGGAGGAAACCGTTTATGTATCATTGCCATGTTCATTTCTATTTTATAGGTCATCAACATCGGATCATGGATGTTGTAAAAGAAATGTCTCCACTTGACAACTTTACACATGAGTTTTCGGAAGGTGACGTGCCGGAGGCAGAAATGGCAGCGAAAGCCGATGTAATTTTTGCTGACTTACAGAATATGGATGTTGAGCAGACATTTCAGACGCTGGCCTCATATAAGAAAAAGGAAGCAGACATTATCCTGTTGTTGGGCAGGGAACAGAGTATGCCTCCGTTGGACCAGCAGTCCGGGATAACGGATATATGGATGACGCCCATGTCAGATGAGGAAATAAAGTTTCGCTTTCTCCGTTGGCAGAAAATTTGTAAGATGAGTAAGGACTACTGGCAGACGAGTCATTTTTTGGAGGCTACTATAAATAATGTTCCCAATCTTATATGGTACAAGGATAAAAATGGCATCCATGAAAAGGTGAACGACTGTTTTTGCAAAACCGTTAATAAGACAAAGGAGCAGGTAGAGGGCCGCGGCCACGCTTATATTTGGGATGTTGAGCACGATGATCCCGCCTGCATTGAATCCGAGCGGGAAGTGATGAGCAAGAGGCAGACCTGCGTATCTGAGGAGATTATTAAGACTGGCGAGGGCATGCGGACACTCACTACATATAAATCCCCACTGTATAATTTGGACGGAGAAGTAATGGGTACCGTGGGTGTGGCAATTGATGTGACGCAGGAGCGCGCTTATGAACAGGAGATTATCAAAAAGAACCAGACGCTGGAGACGATCTTCACTACGATTGACTGCGGGGTGATGCGCCATTCCCTGGATGGTAGGGAGCTTTTAAGCATAAACCGGGCGGCGCTCAGCATTTTGGGGTATCAATCCCAGGAAGAGTTAATGAAGGAGGGCTTCGACCTGGTTGCGGCCTCTGTGGTGGAGGAAGACAAGGAGGCGCTTCGGAAAAAGCTCCGGATGCTGGAAAAAGAGGGTGACAATGTCGGTGTAGAGTACCGTGTGCGGCACAAGAACGGCGATATTTTACATATAATGGGAAGCGCCAAGCTTTTACAAGAGAACGGGGAGCTGTTCTGCCAGCGTTTCCTTTTGGACTGCACGGCCCAGAAATTGCAGGAGAAGAAAAATGAGAGGCGCCAGATGGAACTCGTTCAGGCTCTGAGTATAGATTTCAAGCTTGTCTGCTTTTTCGATCTTGATACCGGTATGGGAAGCCCGATTCGGAATAGTAGTTCAAATGGAACCACTCCCCATTCTTTCTACAAAGGGGAGATATCGCTTGAAGAAAGTATGGACCGTTACATAAAAGACTATGTGTATGTAGAAGACAAGGAAATGCTGAGGGAATTTTGTTCTCTGGATTCGCTCAAGAGGGAGCTGGCGGAGAAGAAGCAGCATAGTGTCAATTACCGGATTTACAGGGACGGGGAGACCACCTATTTTCAGATGAAAGTCGTGCGCGCGGGGTCGTGGGGTACCAACCACGGTGTTGTGCTGGGAGTGCGCAGCGTAGATGAGGAAATGCGGAATGAAATGGAGCAAAAGAGCCTTCTCGAGGATGCGCTTATGCAGGCAAACAAGGCAAACAAGGCGAAAAGTGTTTTCCTTTCGAATATGTCGCATGATATACGGACTCCGATGAACGCCATTGTCGGCTTTACCAATCTGGCGATTACCCATATTGACAACACAGAACAGGTGGAAGAGTACCTAAAGAAAATTAAGACCTCGGGCAATCACCTGCTGAGCCTTATTAACGATGTGCTGGATATGAGCCATATTGAGAGCGGTAAGATACACTTGGAGGAAAAGCCATGCAGCCTGCCGGATATTTTACACGGTCTGCACAACATTTTACAGGCAGATATCCATGCGAAGCAGCTTGAACTCCAGATTGATACGGTGGATGTTTTGGACGAGGATATTTACTGTGATAAGCTGCGTTTGAACCAGGTGCTTTTGAATCTGCTAAGCAATTCTGTGAAATATACGGCGGCGGGCGGCGTTGTCAGTATGCGCATCACAGAAAAGGAAGGTGCGCCGAAGGGCTACGCAAAGTACGAGTTTAGTATTAAGGATACCGGAATCGGTATGAGTGAGGAGTTTGTAAAACATATTTTTGAGCCGTTTGAGAGGGAAAAGAATACTACGACAAGCGGCATACAGGGAACCGGTCTCGGTATGGCCATTACGAAAAATATCGTGGATATGATGAATGGAACGATCAAAGTGAAAAGCGAGCAGGGAGTAGGGACGGAGTTTACCGTAAGCTTTACCTTCCGCTTATATTCGGGGGCAAAGGAAGTACAGGAGATCCAGGAATTAAAAAACTGCCGCGCTTTGGTTGTGGATGACGATTTCAATACGTGTGACAGCGTATCCTATATGCTGGGGCAGCTCGGCATGCGCGCGGAGTGGACGTTATCCGGAAAGGAAGCAGTGCTGCGCACCCATCAGGCAATTATGCGGAAAGACGATTATTTTGTATACATCGTTGACTGGCTTCTGCCTGATATGAACGGCGTTGAGGTTGTGCGCAGAATCCGAAAGGAAACGGGCGGAAATGCACCGGTTATTATACTTACGGCATACGATTGGTCCGATATCGAGAATGAGGCGAAAGAGGCAGGCGTTACGGCATTTTGCAGCAAGCCGCTGTTTTTGTCAGAACTTCGGACCTGTTTGCGCTCCGTTATGAAGCCGGAAGAAAAGAGTGACAGAGGGGCAGCGAGGGACAATGGAAAAATCCGTACAGGGCGCATATTGCTGGCAGAGGATATCGAGTTAAACCAGGAGATTGCACAGGCTATTTTGGGCGACGCCGGATTTGAGACGGAGATCGCCGGAAACGGGCAGATTGCGGTAGATATGCTGAAAAACTCTGAGCCGGGATATTACCAGCTGGTGCTTATGGATGTCCAGATGCCGGAGATGAATGGCTATGAGGCGACCAAGGAAATTCGTAAGCTGGAGAATAAGGACCTGGCGTCTATACCAATAATAGCGATGACGGCCAATGCGTTTGAGGAAGACAAGCAAGAGGCTTTGAAGAGCGGTATGAACGGACATATCGCAAAACCGATTGATATGGAGAAACTGTTCCAGACATTGGACGCCATTATTTCTTAAACTATGAAAAGAGAGGCT
Organism: uncultured Eubacterium sp.; assembly: GCA_910584245.1. Taxonomy (GTDB): domain Bacteria; phylum Bacillota; class Clostridia; order Lachnospirales; family Lachnospiraceae; genus Eubacterium_F. The sequence goes on along the minus strand of CAJTZF010000019.1, from coordinate 21,027 downwards.
TAGAGGGGTAGCAAATGGATCGGGAAACGAAAAAGAGTGTGTTGCAAATCGTGGCATTTGGCATTATTTTATACTGTGCCATTTTACATTTGAATGTTGTGTGGGGTGTGCTGCGCAATATTGTTAGTTTGTTTCTGCCATTTATATTGGGCGGTTGCATCGCCTTCGTCCTGAACGTTCCGATGAAGCAGATTGAAAAACGTTTATTCTTGAAGAAACAAAAGCTGCATAAAATGAAACGGACCGTTTCTTATGTTGCTACGCTCGTTATCGTTTTGGGGATTCTGACACTTGCTATGGTTGTTGTGATTCCGGAATTGGTGAGGGCGGTGAAGTCCCTGGCACATCAGGTCCCGGTGGCGATGGCGGCCGTGCAGGCATGGCTGCGGGAGAATATGGGAAAATTGCCCCAGGTTGCTGCTATTATGGAGGATTTTGATTTGGATGTCACCAGTATTTCATCCCAGGCGGCAGGAATTTTGCAATCCGCCGCATCGGGTATCCTCTCTTCAAGCTTTAGTTTTATTGGCAGTGTGGTGAGCGGCGTCATTTCTTTTCTAATCGGTATTGTGTTTTCGGTGTATGTTTTGGTTCAGAAAGAAAAGCTGGCGTTGCAGGCAAAAAAGATTTTGTATGCCTTATTGCCGGCGGATAAGGCAGAACATGCCATATCTATCGGGCAGCTCTCCAACCGGGTTTTTTCAAATTTTTTATCCGGTCAGTGCCTGGAGGCGTGTATTCTTGGCGCGATGTTTGTCATTGCCATGAGCATACTCCGCCTGCCTTATGCGATGCTGATCGGCGTCGTAATCGCGATAAGTGCCCTGATTCCTATTGTCGGGGCTTTTATTGGATGTGCGGCCGGGATGATTTTGATTGTCATGGTAAATCCGGTCCAGGCCGTTTGGTTTCTTATTCTGTTCCTTGTACTACAACAGATTGAGGGAAATTTAATTTATCCCCGGGTAGTTGGCAGTTCGATCGGCCTTCCATCCATGTGGGTATTAGTAGCGGTCAGCATCGGGGGAAAACTTTTTGGCATACTTGGCATTCTTCTCTTTATTCCGCTGTGCTCGGTGTGCTACGCCCTATTCCGCGATTATATAAATAAGCGGCTCCAGGGAAAAGAAAAAGGGGGAATGAAAGCATGACGCAAGGAAACAATGTGGTTACGAAAGAGTTTCAGGGAATGCGGTTATCTGCGCTTGGCATGGGAACAATGCGGCTGCCGGTTTTTGATGGCGATGATTCAAAAATTGATGAGGAAAAGACAGCCCGGATGGTTTCTTATGCGATGGAACATGGTATCAATTATTACGATACGGCATGGGGATATCACGATGGAAATTCAGAACTTGTGATGGGCAGGGTTCTCAGCCGCTATCCCCGCGACCGCTTTTATCTGGCGACAAAATTTCCGGGGTATGACCTCTCCAATATGGATAAGGTGGAGGAGATTTTTACAAAACAGCTGGAAAAATGCCGTGTGGATTATTTTGATTTCTATTTGATTCACAATGTGTGCGAAATGAATATTGATGCCTACCTGGACGAGAAATACGGTATTATGGAATATTTGCTGAAGCAAAAGGAGAACGGGCGCATCCGCCATCTTGGTTTTTCCGCACATGGGAATTATGATGTGATGAAACGGTTTCTGGATGCCTATGGCAAGCATATGGAATTTTGCCAGATCCAGCTCAACTATATTGACTGGACGTTTCAGGACGCAAAGTCAAAGATGGAATTGCTGGAACAATATAAGCTGCCGGTATGGGTTATGGAGCCATTGCGGGGCGGCAAGCTGGCGGCGTTGCCAGAGGAAGCGGAAAACGCGTTGAAGGAGCTGCGTCCGGACGAGAACGTACCGGCGTGGGCATTTCGCTTTTTACAGAGCTTTCCAGCGGTAACTATGATTCTCTCCGGTATGTCCAATTTCGAACAGCTACAGGACAATATTAAGACGTTTGGGAGTGAAAAACCGCTTTCCGGGGAAGAAATGGAGAAGCTGCTTTCGGTGGCAGATGGGATGTTGAACGGAAATTTGCCTTGTACGGCCTGCCATTACTGTGTCAGCCATTGTCCGAAAGGGCTGGATATCCCGACGCTTTTGGAGCTTTACAATGAACACCGCTTTACGGGGGGCGGTTTTATTGCCCCTATGGTATTGATGTCGGTGCCCAAGGAAAAGCATCCGGGCGCTTGTATTGGCTGCCGCAGCTGTGAGGAGGTATGCCCGCAGCAAATAAAAATATCGGAAGCGATGACTGATTTTGCAAATAAATTAAAGGCATAGAGAGGAGAATATGGAGATGACGAATATAACAGCAGTAAAAGAAGAAAAGAAACCAGGCCTTTCCATAAAGACGCAGGCATCAGCTGCGCTTGCCGCAGTTGCGGCTGCCGTCGTTCTTCCGCAGTTGCTTCATGTGTTCGGGGCTGTTTCCGGTCTGGGTACAGCGCTCGGGGAGATCTTTTTGCCGATGCACCTCCCGGTTTTGCTTGTGGGACTTCTGGCAGGACCGTATGCGGGAGCGGCGGCAGGTCTGTTAGGCCCGCTCACAAGTTTTGCCTGTTCCGGTATGCCGGGAGCAGCCATGCTGCCATTTATGATGGCTGAATTGTGTATTTATGGGTTGACAGCGGGATTTCTGCGAAATCGGAACATGAAGGTATTTTGGAAAGTAGCCGTTGCCCAGCTGGCCGGGCGCGCCGTCCGTGCAGCCGCTATTTTATTTGCCGTCTTTGTCCTTGGAAACCAAAGGGTTCCGGTTTCCGTCATATGGGTGAGCCTGGCGGCCGGCATAGCTGGGATTGTGCTCCAGTGGACACTTCTGCCGTTCCTTGTACACCGTGTGGAAAATCGGGTGAAGGATGAAAGGTGATTGGGAGCGGGCGGCAGGTCTGCTCGCCGCCCGCGGTTATACATGTGTTTTGTGCAAGGGAGAAAAGGTTTATACGAGTACTGCGCGCGGCGTCGGGCCACTGATTCGATGGTTGGATGAAAAAACGGATTTGAATGGTTTTTGCGCTGCGGATAAAGTGGTAGGAAAAGCTGCCGCCGCCCTCTATGTGCTTTTAGGTGTCGCCGCCGTCTACGCTCCTGTGATGAGCGGTATGGCCGTTCAAATGCTTGAGGAGCACGGAATAGAAGTGCGGTATGACCAATGCGTGAGGGCAGTCCGGAACCGTACGGATACCGGTCCCTGTCCGATGGAAGAGGCGGTCAGATATTTGGAATCTCCCTGGGAAGCGCTGGCGGCCATTCGGGAGAGACGAAAACAATTAGCTGCTGCAAAAAAGGAATGCGTTCCGGGACGATAGGAAGGAATGTTCTTGCTTTTTTGCGGCAGTTTTTGTATAATAATCATAAGTATTATGATACTCATAACAAATATTTAGGAGGTATTTTCATGAAAAGGATGAACCGAAAAATTCCCGCGATTGGTCTTGCCGCCGCATTGGTTATTACTGCGTGTGCGCCAGCCGGGATATTACAAGCCGCTGCAAAGCCAAAGCTGGCGACCAAATCGATTTCTGTGAAGGAAAAGAAAAGTAAGACGATTAAAATTAACAAAAAGAATGGTTTTAAGATTTCATTTGTCTCAAAGAACAAAAAGGTTGCCACCGTTACTTCAAAGGGAAAAGTAACCGGAAAGAAAAAGGGGAGCACGAAGATAACGGTTTATTACAAAAAGAAAAAGGGAAAATCAGTGAAAAAAGTTCTGGGTACGGTCAAAGTAAAGGTAACTGCCGCGGGCAATACCGGACAGGGTTCTAATCCGTCTGTCACAAACCCGACGGCGACTCCGCCCGCTGTTGTGACGCAGTCTGCACAGCCGGCATCCCAGCCGCCAATAGGCACAAATGCGCCTGCACCACCGACACCGGATGGACCTACGCCGATACCAGCGCTGGATCCAAATAACCTTGCAGTTGCCAATTATCCGACACTGTACTCGGATATTCCGGACCTTGATATTATCCGGGTAGAGGGCAATTACTACATGGTCAGCACGACGATGAACATGTGTCCGGGTGTGCCAATTATGAAATCGACCGATCTCGTTCACTGGGAAATTGTAAATTATGTATATGATACGTTTGAGGACGACGATCTTACGAACATGGAAAATGGAAAACAGATGTATAAACACGGTTCGTGGGCAGCTTCGCTTAAGTATAACGAAGAAGACGGCAAGTTCTATGTGGCATTTAACAGCAACGACCACGGATTCTATGTATATACAACAACCGACATTGAAAACGGGACGTGGGAGAAGCACGCTACAAAGGACAAGTTCCACGATCCGGGACTTTTGTTTGACGATGGCAAAATGTATGTCTTTTCAGGAAGCACTTTGCAGCAGATCGAGCTGGACAGTGACGCGGGAACAGTAAGTAAAGTCGGCTCTTCTGTAAAGCTTTTCGATAAGGGCAAGGAGTGGACGCTGTGGGAAGGCGCACACGCATATAAGGTCGGCGAGTACTATTATTTGTTTATTATCGCATCGCCAAGCCAGTGGATGCGTACCGAGGTTTGCTACCGCTCCAAGACGCTTGAGGAGGGTGACTGGGAAGAGCAGGTTATTTACCGCGGTGGATCAGGCGGCGCTTCTGCCGGTCTGGCACAGGGCGGTATTGTGGATACGCCATATGGCGACTGGTACGGATTCCTGTTCCAGGACCGCGGCGGAGTAGGCCGTATTCCATCCATTGTAGCTGTAAACTGGGATTATACGGATGATGAAGGAAATAACTATAAAGACTGGCCGATGATGGGTACGTATGACGAGGAAGGCACATTCCATCCGAACGTATCCGAAAAAGAGATGAAAATCAACTTGAATGACAGCGGACGCGACAATTATTTTGTCGGAGATGATGATTTTACATACAGTGAGGGTGAAAAGCTGAAACTGGTATGGCAGTGGAATCACAATCCGCAAAATGACTTCTGGTCTGTGACGGCAAATCCTGGCTATCTTCGTCTGACGACAGACCGCACAGTAGATGATATTTACTTTGCGCGTAACTCATTGACACAGCGTACGTATGGCCCGACATGTAAATCAGAAACGAAGATTTCCGTGGCGAACATGAAAGCTGGCGACTATGCCGGACTTGCTTCCGTTGCCGATCATGCGGGAATGGTTGGTGTCATGAGCGATGAAAATGGCAACAAGTACATTACGCAGGCGTCCTTGCAGTTCCCGACAGATTCTTCCGCTGCTTCAAGAAAGGAAACGGTCATCAATGAGCAGGTTGAACTCGGAGATGCCCAAGACGTGTATTTGAAGATTGAGTACAGCTTCGGCAGCGGGGATAAAGCGAACTTCTTCTATAGCTTAGACGGCACGAGCTGGACTAAAATCGGCAAACAGCAAACGCTCGGATTCTCGACTTCTACGACATTTATGGGCGCCAGAACATGGCTCTTTAATTATGCGACGCAGGAAGCCGGCGGTTACGTTGATTTCGATTACTATAAAATTTATGATTGATCCGGACGGTTGTAGTTCCAAATGTATGTAAATCAAATAGCACTTCTGCCTTTGTGCGGAAGTGCTATTTTTGTTGAAAGCGGCCGTCGCCTCTAACAGGAGGTAAACAAATTATATCCGATTACCAGACACAGGATGATTATGATGATGGCGAGAAAGCCGTTTGTTATAAAAAGCATGATTGTCATGCCGATGCCAAGCCAGAACAGAATAAATCCTAAAAGCCGTTTCATGATATGCCACCGTTCCTTTCAAATCCGGGACCGGATATCCTTCGTTTCTATTAATTTATTCAAATGAGGAATAAATGTTACTGTTTTCAGGAATGGTAAATATTGATTTTTTGAAAATTTTGGTGTAGAATAAAAATAACTGTTTTTTGAACGAAAAATATGATTGGAGGGTTTTCTATGAAAGGGCAGTTAGATAATGATATGGGTAAAGTTTTAGTGGATGAGGGCGTTCTGGCGAAATATGCGGGGTCTGCCGCCGTCGAGTGTTTCGGCGTGGTCGGTATGGCGTCAGTCAATATGAAGGACGGCATTGTACAGCTGCTGAAAAGGGATAATATCCGGCATGGCGTAGAAGTACGGATCCAAGATAACATTTTATATATTGCAATGCACATTATTGTCGCTTATGGGGTAAGTATATTGACAGTAGCGGAAAATTTGGTAGATAATGTAAAATACAAGGTCGAGGAATTTACTGGTATGGAAGTTGGCAAAATAATAGTATGCGTAGAGGATGTCAAGGTGGTAAATTAAGAAAACTCTGATTTTATAATTTTATTCGACGGATGCTTGTATTTGGAGGAAAATAAAGTGACAGTTAAGACGATGGATGCACTGCTTGTCAAGAAATGTTTTCTTGCCGGTGCAGCGGCGATTCAGGCAAAAAAAGAATATATCAATGAATTGAATGTGTTTCCCGTGCCGGATGGGGATACGGGAACGAATATGTCGATGACGATTTCATCGGCGGCAAATGAGGTGGCTGCCCTCGAGCACCCAGGTATGGAGGACATTTGTAAGGCGATTTCCGGCGGTTCTCTGAGAGGGGCGCGGGGAAATTCGGGCGTGATTCTTTCCCAGCTGCTCCGTGGTTTTACAAAAGTGGTGCGAAATGTGGAAATCATTGATGTGAGGACGCTTGTCCAGGCATTTGAAAAGGCGGTTGACTCCGCGTATAAGGCGGTAATGAAGCCAAAGGAAGGGACGATTCTCACTGTTGCGAAGGGGGGAGCGGAAAAGGCTGCCAAAATAGCGAAGGATTGTGATGATATTGTCGTGTTTGCGCAGCGGGTGATTGATGAAATGCGGGTGGTACTAAACCGGACACCAGAGATGCTTCCGGTGTTAAAAGAGGCAGGTGTCGTAGATTCGGGCGGCGAGGGATTAGTAACGATGCTGGAGGGAATGTGTGATGCCCTTCAGGGGAAAGAGATGGATTACCGATCCGACGTTCCGACGGGAGACGGCGCTGTCTCAGGAAAATCTGGCGCCTCTTCGGAGGGGATATCCACAGAAGATATAAAGTTTGGATATTGTACGGAGTTTATCATTCAGCTTGAACAGGGATTTTCTTCTAATCAGGAGTCAGAGCTGAAGCAATATTTGGAGAAGATCGGTGATTCTATCGTTTGTGTGGCGGACGAAGATATTGTAAAAATCCATGTTCATACAAATGATCCGGGACTCGCGATCCAAAAGGGACTCACATATGGCGAGCTGTCGAGGATGAAAATTGATAATATGAGGGAAGAGCACAATGAACGGGTGATTCAGTCCGCACAACAGCAAGGAGGACAGCAGGCGGCCCTCAAAGGGCAGGAAGAGTTTCCGTCCCAGGACGGGCCGAGGAAAGAGGTCGGCTTTATAAGTGTCTCCGCGGGCGACGGCCTGACCCATATTTTTAAGGAACTCGGCGCAGATATCGTAATCGAGGGCGGACAGACGATGAATCCGAGTACGGAGGATATATTGGAAGCGGTGTCCAAAGTGAATGCGGATACGGTTTTTGTACTTCCGAATAATTCGAATATTATACTGGCGGCGAACCAGGCGAAGGAGCTTACGGACGATAAAGACCTTGTCGTGATCCAGACGAAAAATATTCCCCAGGGGATTGCGGCGATGCTGCAATATATAGAGGGAAACAGCGTCGGGGAAAATGAAAAGAGCATGTGCGAGGCGGCCGGCCAGATTAAGTCCGGCCAGGTGACGTATGCCGTCCGGGATACGTCGGTTAACGGCAAAGATATTAAGCAGGGCGATATTATGGGCTTGAGCGATAAGACGATTGAGGTCGTAGGAAATAATATTAAGGATACGGCGGTTGCGCTTGCGCAAAAGCTTATGAGTGACGATACGGAGCTTATCACTTTGTATTACGGAGAAGAGGCAACGGAAGAAGAGGCAATGGAGATTGCAGATGCAATCCGTGAACAAAAGGATGCGGTCGAGGTGGAGGTTGAGTACGGCGGCCAGCCGATTTATTACTATTTCCTCTCTTTGGAGTAATGATGAAGCATATTCTTTGAGGGGCGCTAGAAGGCGCCCCTCGGTATCATATAAGAAAGCTGGGAGATGGAGGGAAAAGAGTGGATAAGCTTGTATTGATTGATGGGAATAGTATTGTAAACCGGGCGTTTTATGGAGTTCCCGACCTAACGAATAAGGAGGGGCTCCATACAAATGCCATTTATGGATTTTTAAATATATTGCTCAAAGTCATGGAGGAGGAGACGCCGACCCATCTGCTGGTAGCGTTTGATGTCAAGGCTCCGACGTTCCGGCATGAAATGTTCGGGGAATACAAAGGGACGAGAAAATCGATGCCGGATGATTTGCGCGAACAGATACCGGTGTTGAAAGAGGTGCTGTCCGCTATGGACATCCGTCTTAAGGAGCAGGAGGGCATTGAGGCGGATGACATTCTCGGCACGCTGGCGAAAGCCGGGGAGGCCCAGGGATTTGATGTGTCTGTCGTATCCGGCGACCGGGACCTGCTCCAGCTCGCAACAAATCAGATTAAGGTGCGCATACCGAAGACAAAGGGCGGAAAGACCGTTGTGGAGGATTACTACCGGTCACAGGTCATTGAGACATACGGTGTGACGCCGGAGCAGATTATAGACCTAAAAGGATTGATGGGAGATGCGTCCGACAATATTCCCGGCGTTCCAGGGGTTGGGGAGAAAACGGCGGTCAAAATTCTCACCCAGTTTGGGACAGTAGAGAGCGCAGTTGAGCATGTGGAGGAGATCAAACCGAACCGGGCCCGGGAAGCGGTAAAAAATAATATAGAGCTCGCCCTGCTGAGTAAAAAACTTGCGACAATTAAGACGGACTGTAAGCTGGGGGTAAAGTTAAAGGATTGCAGGGTAGACAATATTTTCACCGAAAAGGCGTATAAAATAATTCAAAGACTCGAATTTAAGTCGATGCTGGCGCGGTTTCAGAATGATGCCGGCGCTGATTTAGCTATCGAAAAGAAATTTTGTGTGATTGATAAAAAGACCGACTTTGAACAGCTGATCCAGCGTTGTGCGGGGAGCCGGGCTGTTTCTGTCCGCATTCTCTCGAAATCAGAGGAGGACCGGGCGGAGGAAGCCGGCGGGCAGATGTCGCTGTTTGCGGAAGAGGAACAGCGGATTATAGCGGCTGTGCTCTCGGCTTCAGAGGATGAAGTAGTATTTTGCCCCGTGGATGCTACACAGCCCCAGGGTGTGACGGAAGCTCATGTGAGGGAGGGACTTTCCCTTCTGGCGGAAAAAGGCGTGGTTTTTGTGACAAATGATTTAAAGAGCCAGCTGCGGGATATGCCGGAGCTGGACGCGGGAAAGACATTTGACACGGGGCTGGCTGCATATATTGTAAATCCGGTGCAGAAGAGCTTTTTAGATGAGGATATCGCATCGGAGTACGCGGATGTCATGATGCCGGCTTACCGCCAGTTATTCGGGAAAAAGAGTGTTTATAAGGCGTACACAGAGGCGCGTGACGAGCTTGTAAAATATGCGTGTTACTGTGTGCTCACCTCGTTTCTGGCATATAAGCCTCTCGAAAAGAAGCTTAAACAGATGAAATCGTATACGCTGTTTGAAGAGATTGAAATGCCCCTTGTTTTTACTTTGTACCGCATGGAGCGGGAGGGAGTTGCCGTGAAGCGGGAGGCGTTAAGGGAATACGGGGAGAAGCTGGGCGAGCGGATCAGCGTCCTTCAGCAGGAGATTTATGACATGGCCGGGGAGGAGTTTAACATTAATTCCCCGAAACAGCTTGGGAGTATTTTATTTGAAAAGCTTCATATGCCGTACGGCAAGAAGACAAAAACCGGATATTCGACTTCGGCAGAGGTACTCGAGAAGCTGAGGTTTGAGAGTCCGATTGTAGAAATGATTTTGGAGTACCGGCAGCTGACGAAATTGAAATCGACCTATGCGGACGGCTTGTCGGCATATATTGATTTTGATGGCAGAATCCGTTCTACTTTTAATCAGACGATTACGGCTACCGGCAGGCTGAGCAGTACAGAGCCAAATCTCCAGAATATCCCGGTCCGCATGGAGTTGGGCAGGCAGATACGGAAAGTTTTTGTACCGAAGGAGGGTTGTGTATTTCTGGACGCAGACTATTCCCAGATTGAACTCCGCGTTCTCGCCCATATGTCCGGCGACGAGAGGCTTATCGAGGCATACCGGGAAAATGCCGATGTCCACCGCACGACGGCGGCGCTCGTTTTTCATGTTCCGTATGAAGAGGTGACGGAATTGCAGCGCAGAAATGCCAAGGCGGTCAATTTTGGGATTGTATACGGAATTAGCGGGTTTGGCCTCTCGAGAGACTTAAATATTACGAAAAAGCAGGCGGAACAATATATCGCAAACTATTTTGACACGTATCCCAAAGTAAAGGAATACATGGATTCCCTTGTTGAGATGGGGAAGGAAAAGGGATATGTGACATCGATGTTTGGCAGGCGCAGGCCCATTCCAGAACTGGAGTCGGGAAATTTCATGCAGCGCCAATTTGGCGAGCGCATCGCTATGAATTCCCCGATTCAGGGCACAGCGGCGGATATTATAAAGATTGCCATGATTCATGTAGATGCGGCGCTGAGGGAGAAGAAACTTGCCTCGCGGCTTATTTTGCAAATTCACGATGAGCTTCTTATCGAGACAAAAGCGGAGGAAATCGAAGAGGTAAAGAAAATACTTGAACATGAAATGATAGCGGCGGCGCAGCTTCGCGTGCCGCTCATTGCAGAAGTGAAGCAGGGCGGTTCCTGGTATGAGGCAAAGTAGCTTATGGTTATACGATAAGACTGCGCATACCCGGCCTGCCAGAGGGGGAATTTAAGTGAAACGGGTGATTGGAATCACCGGCGGTGTAGGAAGCGGGAAATCTACGGCGCTTATGCTGCTAAAGGAAAAGTATGATGCTTATATATGTATGGCGGATGAACTCGGGCACAGAGCGATGGACCAGGGGACCGACGCCTACATACAAATTGTGAAGCAGTTTGGGCCGGACATTTTGGCATGCAATGGGGAGATCAACCGGAATGCGCTGGCGGACATAGTGTATCACGATGAGGGACGGCTGCACTGTCTGAACCGCATCATTCATCCGTATGTCAAGCGTGAGATAAGGAAACAGATGGAGAGGTGCCCGGCCCGGCTTTTTGTGCTGGAGACGGCAATTTTGTTTGAGACTGGCTGCGACCGGCTGTGTGACGAGGTGTGGGGCGTCATAGCGGGGGATGAAATCCGCATTGCGCGCCTGATGGAATCGAGGGGGTATTCCCGGGAAAAGGCGGAGAGCATTATGCGTCAACAGATGAGCAGCGGGGAGCTGGCGGAGCGCTGCGATCTTGTTCTTGTCAACGACGGGGACCGGCAGGAGCTATTGGACCAGTTGGAAAATGTGCTGGAAAACAAATATGGATTATGATATAATAAGCCTGGCAGTCACGTTGGCGGACAGGCCGCGTTACCGTTTATGATAATCAGGAAGTTGAATGAGGTTGTATATGGAGATGAAGAGAGAAGAATACGTATTTGGATTGGATATAGGAACAAGAAGTATAGTCGGCACTCTCGGTTACCGCGTAGGTACGGACCGCTTTATAGTTGTGGCACAAGTTTCGATTGAGCACAGGACAAGGGCTGTGATTGATGGGCAGATCCACGACATTTCGACTGTGGCGAAAACGATTGCGGAGGTCAAGGCGCGTCTGGAGTATATGACCGGGGAAACGCTGAAAGATGTGAGCATTGCAGCGGCCGGCCGGGTATTAAAGACAAAAAATGTGTATGCGGAGTATGAAATGCCTTCTGAGGGCAAAGTGACGACGGAGCACATTCACTCGCTTGACAGCATCGCAGTGGAAAAAGCGTATGAGGAAATCCGTTCAGAGACGGACCATAAAGACAAGCATTTTTACTGTGTCGGGTATTCTCCCGTGAGATATTATTTGAATGGTTATCCGATGGAAATGATCGAAAAGCATACGGCATCGTCTATTGGCGTGGAAATGATCGCCACCTTTCTTCCGGATGAGGTCGTGGATGGATTGTACTGTGCGGTGGAGGAGGCGGGCTTGCGTGTTGTGAGCCTGACGCTTGAGCCGATTGCGGCCATTCATCTGGCGATTCCCGAGCGGTTTCGCCTGCTGAATATCGCTCTCGTGGACGTGGGCGCCGGCACCTCGGATATTTCTATTGTGAAGGATGGGAGCATTATCGCATTTGGCATGATTCCCCTTGCCGGTGATGAGATTACGGAGGCAATCGCCCGGAAATATTTATTGGATTTTGAAACGGCGGAGCAGGTCAAGATGACCGTGGCGAAAAAGAAGGCGGTTTCGTTCAAAAATATTCTCGGCGAGACGTATAAGCTGACGGCGGAAGAGGCGCAGGAGGCCACCCAGGAAGCGATTGCGGGCATTGTAGATAAGGTATCGGAAAAGATTATAGAGCTCAATGGCGGCAATTCCGTGAGCGCCGTATTCATAGTGGGCGGCGGCGGAAAGATGCCGGGCTATACAGAGCGGATGGCACAACAGCTCGGGCTTCCGGAAAACCGGGTTGCTATACGCGGTTCAGAGGTGTTGCAGCAAATTGATTTTTCTGAGACGGATATCAAAAAGGATTCTACCCTTGTGACGCCGATCGGGATTTGTATGGAATACTATGAACAGAGGGGCAATTTTATTCACGTGCGGGTCAACGACGAGCGGGTTAAAATATACGATAACGGAAAAGCAACTTTGCTGGATGCGGCTATTCATGCTGGATTTTCCCAGAACAGCCTGTTTCCATCCCGGGGAGCTGGTTTTACGTACACCGTTAATGGGGAGAGCCGTGTGGCAAAGGGAAAAGCCGGTGAGGCAGCAGAGGTATTGCTAAATGGCAAAGAGACGAATTTGAATGAATTGATAAAAGAAGGCGACGCTATTACGATACGGCCGGCGACGAAGGGCGAGGATGCCTCAATGAAGCTTGGCAGGGTTTTAGAATGCCGGAAAAAGGTGTCGTATAAGCTGTTTGGAAAGATGGTTATGTGTCCGAAGCGCGCCGAGGTAAATGGAAAGTTCCAGTCGTTGGAATACTATCTCAAGGAGGGCGATGAGGTAATCGTACACGATTCGTATTCCGTGGCGCAGCTTTTAGAGTATATGGGGATGGAGCAGGAAGACCAGGTTCTGGTAAATGGAGTGGCAGTGGATTGCCGGACAAAGCTGAAACCGCTGGCAGCGGTGGAGCGCATAGTGAAGGAGAAGCCGGTGGCAAGGAAAAAGGTATCGGACAGGCCGAGACGGTCGGCGTTTCAAAATCTCGTTTCCGAGATGAGGGATTCCAGCATGCCGTCCGGGGAAGATCCCTTATTGTCACAGGCGCGCCCGCTGCCGTCCTGGGCCGCAGACTTGCCAATCGGCAATCCGGCCGTGAGGCCGGCGCAGACAGCGGCGCCGGTGCAGACGCCACCGCCGGCTGGAGATAGTATTGTCGTCGAGGTGAACCAGACCAAGGTGACGCTTTTGCCAAAACCGAAGCACATCTTTGTCGATGTGTTTGACGTGTACCCGTTTGATTTGACGAAAGCCGGGGGAAAGCGGATGGTGTGCCGCGTCAATGGAGTTTCTGTGACAGATTTTACAACCCCGGTACATGAAAATGATAAGATAGATTTGTACTGGGAAAAATAGGTGAGGCCTTAATTATGAAACTTTACAGTATTGCAAGTGGGAGCAGTGGGAACAGCATTTTTGTCGGTTCGGGGAGGACCGGCCGGGGAGTGCTCATTGATGCAGGGATCAGCAGGAAGCGGATGGAAGATGGACTGGCGCTTGAACACACTTCCTTTGACCAGATTGACGGAATTTTTATCACACATGAGCACTCCGATCATATAAGTGGGCTAGGGCCGGTTTTGCGTAAGTACAACATACCGGTCTATGCCACGGAAGGAACGATGGATTACATACTGGGAAGAGGAAAATGCGGCAGGGTGGAAGAGGAACTGTTTCAGTGTGTCAGGCCGGATGTGCCAGTGGCGGTCGGAGGAATGGAAATTATGCCTTTTTCCATTTCCCACGATGCGGCCGAACCGGTCTGTTATACGATCCGGGATGGCGGGAGCAAAGTGGCGGTCGCAACGGACATGGGAGAGTATACAGATTATACCTTTTCCCATTTAGAGGACTGCGACGGTGTTCTTCTCGAAGCTAACCACGATATCAATATGCTGCAGGCAGGATATTACCCTTATTCGTTAAAGCTTCGTATTCTCGGCAAGGAGGGCCATTTATCCAATGATGCGTGCGGAAGAATGCTGCGAAGGCTCGTTCATCACCGGCTGCGGTATATTTTGCTGGGACATCTGAGCCAGGATAATAATTATCCCGAGCTTGCCTACCAGACGGTGAAATATGAATTGGAACAGGAAAAACAGATGGGGTGCTGGGACATCAGCCAGTTATTTCTCGGAGTGGCGGGACGGAACGAACCGACGTCGCCGATTGTAATTCCGGAAGGTTAAGAGATAGGAGACAGATATGAAAAAGACGATTATTACTGTCGTAGGAAAAGACAGCGTGGGAATTATTGCGAAGGTATGTACGTATCTTTCCGATCATGGAATTAATATACTTGATATTTCGCAGACGATCGTTGATGGTTTTTTTAATATGATGATGATTGTGAATACAGATTTATGTTCGAAAAATTTTGTGGAAATCTCGGAGGAACTTGAAGAACTCGGAAAGGAAATTCACTGTCTGATCCGGGTTCAGAGGGAGGATATTTTTGACATGATGCACCGGATTTAAGGGCATATATTTTTTGAGGAAGGAAAGGAACCAGGCTGTGATAAACATAAATGAAGTCATTGAAACAAATCGAATGATTGACAAGGAGAACCTTGACGTCCGGACGATTACGATGGGAATCAGCCTGCTGGATTGTGTGGACAGCGATTTAGGCAAACTGTGTGAAAATATTTATAATAAAATTACGACGATGGCGGAAAAACTCGTGGAAACCGGCGAGGAAATTAGTAAGGAATATGGCATTCCGATTGTGAATAAGCGTATTTCTGTAACGCCGGCGGCGTTAGTCGGGGGATCTTCGTGCAAGACACCGGACGATTTTGTGGAACTTGCGGGGGCGCTCGACCGCGCCGCTAAAAAGGTTGGAGTCAATTTTATCGGCGGCTATACGGCGCTCGTGTCGAAAAAAATGACGGAAGCAGACCGTAATCTGATCTGTTCTATCCCGAAAGCGCTTGCCAGTACGGAGCGGGTGTGCAGCTCCGTTAATGTTGGATCAACAAAGACGGGGCTGGATATGGATGCGGTCCGTCTTATGGGGAAAGTGATCAAAGAGACGGCAGCGCTCACAGCGGAGAACGATTCGCTCGGCTGTGCAAAGCTGGTCGTCTTTTGTAATGCGCCGGATGACAATCCGTTTATGGCGGGGGCATTTCACGGGGTGACCGAGGGAGATGCGATTATTAACGTAGGCGTCAGCGGTCCCGGTGTTGTCAAGACCGCATTGGAGCAAGTGCGCGGTGCGGATTTTGGAAAAGTGTGCGAGACAATCAAAAAGACGGCGTTTAAAATTACCCGGGTAGGCCAGCTGGTAGCTTATGAGGCGTCGAAACGGCTCGGTGTGCCGTTTGGCATTATTGACCTGTCGCTTGCGCCGACGCCGGCTGTCGGCGACAGCATTGCGGAAATATTTGAGGCGCTCGGACTGGAGAGAGCGGGGGCGCCGGGGACGACGGCGGCCCTTGCTATGTTGAATGACCAGGTGAAAAAGGGCGGCGTCATGGCCTCTTCCTATGTCGGCGGCCTGAGCGGTGCATTTATTCCGGTCAGCGAGGACCAGGGAATGATTGACGCGGTGACGGAGGGCGCGCTGACGTTGGAGAAGCTGGAGGCGATGACGTGTGTCTGCTCGGTGGGGCTGGATATGATTGCCATTCCGGGCGATACGAAAGAGACAACAATTGCTGGTATTTTGGCAGACGAAATGGCAATTGGCATGGTAAATCAAAAGACGACGGCGGTCCGCATCATTCCGGTGCAGGGGAAAACGGTTGGCGAACGGGCCGAATTTGGGGGACTTCTCGGTTATGCGCCGATTATGCCGGTAAATAAGTTTGGCTGTGATGATTTTGTCAACCGGAAGGGGAGAATTCCCGCTCCGATCCACAGCTTTAAAAATTAAGTGGTGCGCATGAACGAGGGCATATATTTGGAAAATCTTGATACAATAGGTATAGCGAAAGGAGGGTTCTTATGTTAGAGAACATCGACTATAAAAAGATCTTTACTTATTTTGAGGAAATTTCGAATGTGCCCAGGGGATCGCGCCACAACGAAAAGATCAGCGCCTATCTCGTTGATTTTGCCAAAAAGCGCGGCCTCGAATACCGGGCGGATGAGGCTTACAATGTGGTGATAAAAAAAACGGCGTGCGGAGGCGGAACAAGTACGGAGCCCGTTATGCTGCAAGGACATATGGATATGGTATGTGTCAGTGCGGACGGCAGACATGATTTTTTGAAAGAGGGACTTCCTCTTCGCATTGACGGCGATTATATTTATTCAGAGGGGACGACGCTCGGCGGCGACGATGGAATTGCGCTCGCTTATATGCTTGCAGTGCTGGATAGCAAGGAGTATACGCACCCGCCTCTGGAGGCCGTGTTTACAACGGATGAGGAAGTGGGTATGGATGGTGCCGCTGCTCTCGATACGTCGGATTTGAAGGCGGGTATGCTGATCAATATCGACAACGAGGAAGAGGGGGTTCTTCTCGTCAGCTGCGCCGGGGGAGCGACGGTCGATATAGAATTTACCGGTTCCCGTATAGAACGAAAAGGCAGCTGGTTTGAGGTGTCCGTAAGCGGTTTGGCGGGCGGCCATTCGGGGACGGAGATCCACCGGCACCCACTAAATGCATCTATTTTGCTTGGCCGTCTTCTGGCGAGGGCATATACGCGTTATCCGTTTTATCTCGGTTCGTTTGAGGGCGGAGACAAAGACAATGTCATAACGAATGCGGCGTCGGCCCATATTTGTTGTGCCGGAGATGCGGACGGATTGAACAGATGTCTGTCAGATTTGGCAGATGAGCTGATGGCGGAACTCGCGTCGCATGAGCCTGCACTCTCGATCGGGGCCGCAGGGCCGGAAGAGATAGAGAAGTCCTGTTTTGATAGGGCCTTTACAGAGGCGGTACTCGCCTTTTTGAATCTGACGATCACGGGTGTCCAGGTAATGTCCGGCGACGTGCCGGGCATGGTAGAGAGTTCATTGAATATGGGGGTGGCCCGGACAGATGTCTCAGGTATAAAATTCGGGTTTTCTGTGCGCAGCCAAAAGAAGGGGTACCGACAGTATATGATTGATAAGCTTACGATGCTGGCAAGCCGGGTCGCCGGCGACGGGGTGTGCCAGACAGTGAAAATACGCGGAGAGTATCCGGCATGGGATTACCGGAAGGATTCAAGACTGCGGGATTTGATGGTTCAGGAGTTTTACAGCTGCTTTGGCAGGGAACCGCGGGTAGAGGGCATCCATGCCGGGCTGGAGTGCGGTATTTTATCAGAAAAAATGCCGGGACTGGACATCGTTTCCGTCGGTCCGGAAATAGAGGGCATCCATACTGTTAATGAGCGCCTGTGTATATCGTCTGCGCGCAATAATTTTGATTATATACTCCGGGTGTTGGAAAAACTGGCTTAGATGTGGAGGAAGGAAAAGGAGAGGATAAAGTTGAAAAAGTTTGAGATTATAAACCGTACGTTAGAGCACCGGGGCGCCATCGTCGATTTTTATACGCTGGACGTCAAGGTGCCAAACGGAAATATCGCGCACTGGGACCATATTGAGCACAAGGGGGCGGCTGCAGTAGTTCCGGTGGACGAAGAAGGAAAGATATTGATGGTGAGACAGTACCGGGGCGCGATTGACGATATCATGCTGGAAATTCCGGCGGGCGGCAGGGATAGCGCAGAGGAAGATTTCAAGGTCTGTGCGGCAAGAGAGCTGGAGGAAGAGACGGGATACCGTTCGGATGATATCCACCATCTCATTGATGTGAATACGGCGGCTGCTTATACAAGTGAAAGGATTGCCGTCTACTATGCGAAAAACCTTATTCCATCGCGGCAGCTTTTGGATGAGGACGAATTTGTATATATTGAGCGCCATTCGATTGAGGAAATTGAAGAGATGATTTATTCCGGTGAGATTACCGACGCAAAAACGATTGCGGGAGTGCTCGCTTATAAGAACCTGGAAATTCGTAAAAAATAAAGTTTTGCTTGAAATATTTGCCTGGATATAATAAAATAGGGAATAGATGTACTGAAACATTCATAAAGGACGGAGATGTTTGCATTTCCCTCACTATAAAAAAGCAGGAGGAACTGAACATGATTTCAGCAGGAGATTTTAAAAACGGGTTGACGATTGAGATAGATGGGACCGTTTTTCAGATTATTGAATTTCAGCATGTAAAACCGGGCAAGGGAGCAGCATTTGTCCGGACCAAATTAAAGAATGTAGTGGACGGCGGTGTGGTGGAGAAAACGTTCCGCCCTACAGAAAAATACCCGCAGGCGCATATTGATAAAAAGGAAATGCAGTATTTGTACGCCGAGGGTGATATGTACAACTTTATGGATATGGAGACATACGACCAGATTGCCCTGACAGAAGAGGCAATTGGAGAGGCGATGAAGTTTGTAAAGGAAAATGACATGGTGAAAATGGTTTCCTACAAAGGAAATATTTTCTCTGTGGAGCCGCCGATGTTTGCCGAGCTGGAAGTTACAGAGACTGAGCCGGGAGTGAAAGGCGATACGGCTACAAACGTGACGAAACCGGCGACGGTGGAGACCGGGGCACAAGTGAATGTTCCGATTTTCGTAAACCAGGGTGACGTGATTCAGATTGATACGCGTACCGGGGAGTATTTAAAACGTATCTAATATAGAAGTCGATCGTTTTTATGGGTGGATATTTGTGTAAGACTCAAGAGGGCCAGAACAATGGCTCTCTTGTATTTGGTTTTGGGGAATTTTTCTTAAAACTACTATAGGTGGTTTTGGAAACCAAATCATATAATTGGAGGAGAGAGTATGGCAGTTAAAATAATTGGAACTGGTAGCTATGTACCAGAAAATGTGGCAGACAATCACTTTCTGTCTACAATTGTCGATACGGATGATGAGTGGATCCGCCAGCGCACAGGAATTAAGGAGAGGCATTTGTCAAGTGGAAGTAAGGAGGGAACCTCATTTATGGCGGCAAAGGCAGCCAGGGCAGCGCTGGAGAATTCCGGTATTTCTGCGGAGGAACTGGATCTCATTATAGTAGCTACGACATCTGCGGATACATATGTGCCAAGTACGGCATGTCAGGTGCAGGGTGAAATCGGAGCGATCCGGGCCACTTGTTTTGATCTGAACGCCGCCTGTTCTGGTTTTCTGTTCTCTCTCAATACAGCGGACGCTTATCTAGAGATGGGAATGGCCCGGACGGCGCTTATTATTGGGGCAGAGACATTGTCCAGGGAGGTAAACTGGTCAGACCGCAGCACATGTATTTTATTTGGCGATGGTGCGGGTGCTGCTGTGCTTCAAAGGGTGGAGGGCAGCGGCGGTATACTTGCCAGTGTAACCGGGTCCGACGGAAACCAGGGAGATGTTATTACTTGTAAGGGCAGGGGGATCCAGAACCCATTTCATAAGAGCAGGAGAAAAAAAGACTATATCCAGATGAACGGCCAGTCCGTATTTCGGTTCGCCGTATCCACGGTACCGAAATATATAAAATACGTCTTAAAAAAGACTGGTTTGGAGGCCGATGATGTGAAATTTTATATTCTTCACCAGGCAAACAGGAGAATACTTGAATTGATTGCCAAGCGGCTTAAGGTCAGTATGGATAAAATCCCGATGAACCTGGACCACTATGGAAATACTTCGTCGGCTAGTATTCCGATTCTTTTAGATGAGATTAACCGGAATAACCTCTTAGAAGAGGGGGATAAAATTGTATTGTCTGGATTTGGCGGCGGCCTGACGTGGGGTGCGACGCTGATTGAATGGTAATGGCGACGGGGCATCGCCTTGCAAGTTTGCAAGCAAACTTGAGGAAAAACATAGTGTAAAACTTGTATTTTTTTGAACGGGAAGAAGAGGGGGGACCTATGAAGAGGATTTTGATACAGGGCGCTGTTCCGAGTGAAATTTGTTTCTATTTAGAACAGGCATGTTTTTCGGATGTGCCTGTAGTCAGCAAAAATGAATGTTCTTTTTATCTCTCTCATTGTGGCGGGCTCGAGATTATTTTGCAGCTGACGCGGATGGGAATGGTGAATGCGGCTATGGCGACGACGGCGGCGATTTATGAATTTCACCCGGATTGTATCGTGAACCAGGGGACCGCCGGAGCCCAGGTTATGGAATTAACAAGCGGGGATATCGTTATTGGGCGGCGGGCGGTCAATGTTCACTCCCTGGAGATGAAGAAACGCGGGTTTGGCGAGGGGATGGCAGTGGAAGACTGGGCCGGGATGGCGACCGAGTACGTTGAGGCGGATCCGGAACTGGTTCGTGTGTTTCAGAATGGAATTGGTACTGAGACAAAGACAGGAAAGGTTATTACAGGAACACTCGGCAGCGGTGATTTGTTCAGTAAAGAAAAAGACCGCATTTTATGGCTTCATGACAAGTTTGGAAATGACAGCGAGGACATGGAGAGCTTTGCCGTCTATTCTGTGTGCCGTGACTGTGGTGTGCCGTGTGTGGCGGTGCGGGTTATTTCAAACAATGAGCTTCTGGACGAGGACTACGATCCCCGTACATCGTTGGAGCTGCAGCGGGTGATCTGGAAGACGGTTTTGGATTACGGAGAGAAAAAGTAAAGAATAAATAAAAAATGAGAAGTCCAGCTAATAAATGTCAATAGAAAAATGGGAAAAATTTTCTCCTAAAAA
>CAJTZF010000018.1 GCA_910584245.1 uncultured Eubacterium sp. | reverse complement strand
AAATTTATTAACCAAGTAGTCTTGATTGACTACACCATTATTATACTAGGAGGCGTATGAGAGTTGCACGCCAATTATAGAGGAAAAGGAAATAAAGGTGATATGGGGCGGAGAGGATTTTTGTGTCCAGGGGGTGTATGAGCTCCTGGTATGTCTTTGCCGTAATCTGCTGGAGAATGCGGTCCGGGCCTGTGAACAGGGAGGCGAGATTCATTTGTTTCTGGGACAGAATTGTTTTGGGGTCCGGGATAATGGGGTTGGTATAGACTGTGAAGAGCTGAATAAAATAGCAGAGCCATTTTACCGTGTCGATAAAGCGAGAAGCAGAGCATGTGGCGGAGCTGGTCTTGGCCTGGCGCTTTGCCAGGAGATTTCTGAACTGCACCGGGCTGAGATGAGATATGAGAGTAAGCTGGGTGAGGGTACAAAGGTGACGGTGACTTTTACAACTTCCTAATAACTTCATAATTGTTTTCAAATGATGAGAGCTTATTATATTTATGTAAGAAATAATACAATAAGAATGGAGGTTTTCATATGAAAAAGGAAAAATTGTTACTGGCGGTTGTATCCTTGGCAATGATTACATGCAGCATATTAGCAATTTATTTGCTCATGAATGGCGAACAGGTAAAGGTATTTTCCAAAAGCGTTGCTTCTAAGCAGCCGGAAGAGAGAAAGGCGGGAATTACACAAATGCCGTTCCAAGTGTTAGTTAGCGGCGTCGATGGGTCGGGAAAGACGGAGCAGGATGGGAGAAGTGACATAAATTTGCTGCTTACGGTAAATCCGGTCAGCAAAGCGATTTTGATCACTGAGATCTCAAGGGATACTTATATTAATTTCAGTGATTACGACAATATTTCGTTCCAGAGTTAAAAAAATGATGAGCAATTAAATAAACTGGAAACTGCGAAATTGTG
This sequence comes from uncultured Eubacterium sp., assembly GCA_910584245.1. Lineage (GTDB taxonomy): Bacteria > Bacillota > Clostridia > Lachnospirales > Lachnospiraceae > Eubacterium_F. Next base: position 48,378 of record CAJTZF010000018.1, on the reverse strand, counting down.
TGAAATGAGTTGTTACGGCATTTCACCGCTCGTAAAAACAGTTGAGGGAATGCTGGATACGAAGATTGACTATTATATCAGGCTAAATTTTAAAGGGTTTACTGCTTTAATTGATGCAGTTGGCGGTGTGGATGTGGAAGCCCGCGAGGATTTTCAGACGGATTGGCACACCTCTTATAAAAAGGGCATAAATCATTTGGACGGAGCGGAAGCGCTTGCGTTTGTAAGGGAGCGGCATCATCTTAACCGTCCTGAAAAAGTGAGTCGGAACCGGATTGAAATGATGAAGGCAATTGTGAACCAGTTGCTGGGCAAATCTATATTGGAGATGGACTCTGAAGCGTTGTACCAGCTTTTCAAGAAAAATATTTACACGAATATGAGCGCCGGGGAAATTTTGTCGCTGGTCCGTATGCAGGTTAGTGACCACGCGGACTGGGATGTGAAATCTGTCATACTAAAAGGGAATGGTTCGCGTAAAGAATTATCTGCATACAATAACCATCCATTATATGTTTCTGTCCCGAAGAAATCTTCTATTAAAAAAATACAGAAACAAATTCAGGATGTTTGCAAGCTTGAAAAATCGTCGGATTTATGATAGTATAGTTATAAATTATGCAGAAAGAGTGAACAGTATGTTTGACTATCATTGGATTGACGGTATGGATATAAACGGTGAGGCTCCTGTTGAGGAGCCGGCGAGACAATATTATTTTATGAAGAAGTGTAAGCAGTGGGCGGCTGGAGAAGAGAGGCGTCTGGGGCGGAAGCTTACGCTGTCCATGCAGACGATGGGATGCCAGATGAACGCCAGGGATTCGGAGAAATTGGAGGCAATCCTTTCGTATATCGGATATGAGGCTGTGGATGAGCCAGCGGCTGATTTTGTTTTATATAATACATGCACCGTCCGCGAAAATGCAAATTTAAAGGTGTATGGGCGGCTTGGTTACATGAAGAACCAGAAGAAGAAGCATCCGCATATGAAAATTGCGATGTGCGGATGTATGATGCAGGAACCCGGCGTGGTGGAAAAAATAAAAAAAAGCTATCCGCATGTCGATATGATTTTTGGAACGCACAACGTGTACAAGCTGGCTGAGATTTTACATACGCACCTTCAGTCAGAACGGATGATAATTGATGTGTGGCAGGAGGCAGGGGGAATCGTTGAGGACCTGCCGAGTAAAAGGAAATATTTTTTTAAGGCTGGCGTGAACATTATGTATGGCTGCAATAATTTCTGTAGCTATTGTATCGTGCCCTATGTCCGCGGACGGGAGCGCAGCAGAAGGCCGGAGGAAATACTGCAGGAAATCCGTGGTTTGGCAGCGGATGGCGTCATTGAAATCATGCTTCTCGGGCAGAATGTGAACTCGTATGGTAAGACGCTGGAGGGGAATATGAGCTTTGCGCAGCTTTTACGTGAAGTTGAGAAAATAGACGGGATAAAGCGGATTCGGTTTATGACGTCCCATCCGAAAGACTTATCCGGTGAGCTCATTGACGCGATGGCGGAGAGCTCAAAAATATGCACGCATCTCCACCTTCCGCTTCAATCCGGGAGCACGAAAATATTAAAGGACATGAACCGGAAATATACAAAGGAGGATTACGTAAGCCTAGTGGAGCGCATCCGGGAGCGCATGCCGGAAATTTCGCTGACAACGGATTTGATCGTTGGATTTCCCGGTGAGACAGAGGAGGATTTCCAGGAGACGCTGGACGTCGTTCGCCGGGTGCGGTATGACAGCGTGTATTCTTTTATATATTCCAAACGGACTGGGACGCCGGCGGCAGCGATGAACAACCAGGTACCGGAAGAGGTTACAGGGGACCGCTTTCAGCGGCTGTTGCATACGATTCAGGAAATTTCAAAGGAGATTACAGACGGAAAAGTGGGACAGGAGGCCGATGTGCTGATGGAAGAAATAAATAGCCATGATTCTTCCCTGATTACGGGAAGGCTGTCTTCGAATGTTGTTGTACACTGCAAGGCGGCGCCGGATTGCATCGGAACAATATGCCGGGTACGTCTGACGGAAAGCCGCGGTTTTTATTTTATGGGGGAAATCATTTGATACAGAAAAAAGCGGAAGGCGGACAGGGAAACTGATTAACGGGTGGGGAGGGATAAAATGCACTTCGTGACAGCAAAAGGAATATTATCTTCGGACAACGGAATAAATTTATACCGTGGCTGCTCTCACGGGTGCATTTATTGTGATTCCAGAAGTAAATGTTATCATATGGCACACGATTTTGAAGATATCGAAGTTAAGGAAAATGCATTCCTTTGGAGATGAAAACCGGGAATGTCAGGAAAGCCCTGCATTTAATATATGAGTACGGGTATGGGTTTACAGTCATTACAAAATCAGCCCGTATTTTACGCGATTTAGACCTTTTGCAGAAAATAAACGAAAAGACAAACGTTTTGAGGTATTAAAGAAGCTCAATGATGCGGGGATACCTACCGTTGTGTGGCTGACGCCTATTTTGCCATTTATGAATGATACAGAGGATAACATTTCTGGAATTTTACATATGTGTACGGAAGTAAAGGTTTATGGCGTTATTTGTTTCGGTATGGGATTAACGCTTCGTGAGGGAAATAGAGAGTATTTTTATGAGCAGTTAGACCGTCTATTTTTTCGATTAAAAGAAAAATATATGCAGACGTACGGAAACCGGTATATAGTTGAGAGTTCGGACAGTGACCGTTTGATGAAGTTGTTTAATCAGAAATGCAGTGAGGGAGGAATGGTTCATAACAATGAGCACATATTCCAGTATTTGCATACTTTTGAGGAAAAGAATTTAATGAAACAACTAAGTATTTTTGACTTAAACATAAAATAATATAATTTTGTGAAGAAAAAGCTGTGAAAGAAAAGATAAAATTTGTCCTAAAATTTGCAAAACCCATAAGTGGAAATTTATTATCATGTTACTTTGTATCGTTGAGGTACTCAATTCTCAAAATATGTCGCGTTTTATTTACATTGTAAGTATATATGGAATGGTATATATTTTTAATCAGGGGATGTATACGATACTGAATATTATGGAAAAAGTAACTAGCTTTTTCGGAAAAGCGAAAAGAGAGAATTCTCGTATTATCAAAAAAAGGGAATATTGTCATCCTGGACATTCGAAATTTTAGGTGGAATGCAAGAAATAAAGCTTTTACATGCTTCCAAACAGATCCTTTCGGAATTCCTTCGAATCGTTCATATATGATATTTATTTCATCCAACAAATGTGTGGCGGCGAGTTCATTTTTTAACTGATAAATTAAGTAATATAAAATATTATCAAGCAGTTCGTCCGTGTGTTCCGTAATCGTCAGTTTATAAACCACATTTTGTCTGTTTTCCTACCAAACAAAGAGGAAGAGCAAAAAGCGCAGGAAGAAAACAGACAACCCATTATCATCCCTCATTTCAGTTGCCACGTTTTTCGCCATACGTTTTGCACACGGTTTTGCCAAAATGAACGGACATCAAGGTAATTCAGGAGATAATGGGTCATGCAAACATTTCCATAACAATGGATATCTATGCCAAAGCTACGGAGGAAAAGAAAAAGCAAGCATTGGACGAACGGTCTAAGAACCTGAAAATCTTTTAACGTTGTAATTTAATATCTTCAAGGGAGTGTCTATAAAAACCGTACGGAATAATACTTTTTTGAGAAACTGCTTAGAGCTTCTCCGGTTCCGGGTACTCTACACCGAAGGTATCGACGGTAACACTTTGCATTACTTGATCTTCAAGGGGGCTGTCGGAATAATCGGTAGCTGTTTCAGCAATGCGGTTCACCACATCCATACCTTCTATAACCTTTCCAAAAGCCGCATAAGCGCCGTCTAAATGTGGGCTTGTCTTGTGCATAATGAAAAATTGGGAGCCGGCGGAATCTGGCATTTGGGAGCGCGCCATTGAGAGTACTCCCTCTGTGTGTTTCAGGTTGTTCTCAACGCCATTTAAGGCGAACTCACCTTTGATGCTGTATCCGGGGCCTCCCATACCAGTTCCATCCGGACAGCCGCCCTGGATCATAAACCCGCTGATGATGCGGTGGAAGGTGAGACCATCATAATATCCCTTTTTTATAAGAGAGATAAAATTGTTGACGGTGTTCGGCGCAATGTCTGGATAAAGTTCAGCCTTCACGGAGCCGCCGCCTGCGATTTCAATCGTTACAATTGGATTTTTTTCAGCCATAATAAATAGTTCCTTTCCTAATCGTGGTATCTGTTGGGGGAACCCCAACATCATTTTCATGAAATATAATATACGGTATTAGTATACTGAAAATGAAACTATTTTTCAAGGGAAATGATTCATCTTGTTTTTTGAGAGGCGGCGTGTTATGATAGTACAAATAAATAAAAAGGCGAACCTAGCCTCGATTTTAGAGAAATGGAGAATAGCATGATTTATCCTAAATTTTTATCCGGCCAATTGAAAAAGGAACAGGCCATAGGCATTACGGCGCCGTCGGATGGTAACGGGAAGCCAATGGATATCCAGCGTCTGGATCTGGCAAAGCAGACGCTTACCGGACTGGGTTATCCAGTTGTCGAAACGGAAAATGTCAGGCAAAGTGACGGCAGGGGGCGCAGCAGTTCTAAGGAGGAGCGCGCTTCACAGCTGATGGAGCTGTTTCGTAACCCCGAGGTGAAATATATATTTGCTGCCAAGGGGGGAGATTTTTTGATGGAGGTTCTGCCCCTGTTAGATTTTGAAGAGATACGAAGAAATCCGAAATGGGTTCAGGGGTTTTCAGACAGTACTGGTTTGACGTATACGATAGCAGTTCATTGTGGAATTGGAACCGTATACGGGAATCACTTTAATGACTTTGCGATGAAGCCGTGGCACGCCGCTGTACACAATAATTTTGAAATTATGCGGGGAAATCTTATAGAACAGAGTACGTTTGATTTTTATGAGAATGACTTTTATGACCGGGCGTCCCCGTCGGATGGTTACCGTGAAGATAAGCGGTGCAAACAGTATGCAATTTATGAGGGGGAGGAGGTACCGCGCGTTCATATGGAGGGGAGGCTTCTCGGCGGATGCCTGGATGTGCTTTTGGACCTCGTTGGGACATCATTTGACAAAACGGCGGAGTTTGTGGAGGCGTACCGGGAGGACGGTATTTTGTGGTATCTCGAAAGCTTTTCCCTGGATAGTGAATCTATCACAAGAGGTCTGTGGCAGCTTAAAAATGCAGGCTGGTTTGAGGGTGCAAAAGGTTTTGTGTTCGGACGCCCCTGTATGTTCCAGAGCTTTACAGACCACAGTTACCGTGAAGCAGTTGAAGTGATCTTATCGGAGCTTCATGTGCCGGTTGTTTTTGACGCTGACATTGGACATAAGGCTCCTCAGTTTACAATAATTAACGGGGCATATGGAAAATGGGAATATGAGCATGGGAAATCGAAATTAAGTATGAAAAAGAGTGTCCGTTAGACGAAAAACGACATATTTTTTAAAGGTTCTTTCCAGACATTGGGAAAGAGCCTTATTTTTTGTCTCTTTTTCTTGTTTTTTGTCGTTTTAACGAGATAAATTATCCATAGTTGTCTACGAGTTTTGACAAAAATTTTTGATGTAACAGAGTATGATAGCACTATGCAAAAGCAAATCACTGCATGAAGATTATGGGAGCAGGCATTATGAAAATATATCTGGATATTTTTTTTGCGGTAAATTTCCTGATGAATTTACTCGTTTTGGAAATTATGAATATATTTTTGAAAAAACGCCTGGTGATTAGTAAGAAAAGTATTGCGGCAGCCGCTTTGGGGGCATTTTTTGCAGGAGTTGTCGTCGTCAGCGGAATTCGGAATCGTCTCGCGATATTTGTCATCTTGTATGTGCTTGTGAGCTGCCTGATGATACGGATTGCATTCGGAAAAACGACTGTCAAAGGTATGGCAGGATACATAGGCGGATATTATCTGTCCGGCATTTTTACAGCGGGTTTCCTTATGTTTTTAAAGGGCATGGCAGGCATAAAAAATATTTCCATAATTTTTCTTTTGCTGGCAGCTATACTTATTTTATTTTTTTCGAAAAAATTGTTTTTATTGAGAGGCCATGAGATAAGTGGCAGGCAGAATGTATTTCCAGTAAAAATAAGTTACAACGGGAAAAGTGTAACGGGAACTGGATTTCTGGACACCGGAAACCAGTTGTATGAACCGGTGAGCCGGGAAGGGGTTACAATCGTACAATACGAGCTGTTTGCAAAAATGCTGTCGGATAAGGAACAAGCTGAGTTTAGCAGGGCAATGCATGAGATGGAACCGGAACTGTTTGGCAAATTGCTTTTGCGATATATTCCATTTCACTCCATCGGAAAGGACAACGATTATCTTCTAGGGGTCCGGGCGGATGATTTGGAAATTCGGATTCGGGACAAAGAAACGGTTCATACTGGAAAAGTCTGGTTGGGAATTTACAACCGTTATTTGTCATCAGATGGTGGGTATGAAATGCTGTTGCACAGCAAAATATTCGGGAAATAACTTGTAAGGGGGATGTATATGTTTTTACGCTTATCAATGCCAAATCGTTTTCAGTTTCGCATGCTTCCTGACTGGAAAAATGTATTTTTTCACCAGGGCGGGGATATTCATTATATTGGTGGGGCGGAAATTCTTCCGGCGCCATTAGAGCCGGGAGAGGAAGCCGCGTGTATCGAGTGCCTGGGCGCTGAAAATGCAGAGGCGGCGAAAAACAAGCTTGTCGAACATAACCTAAGGCTGGTCGTATACATAGCAAAAAAGTTTGACAACACAGGAGTCGGTGTGGAGGATCTGATTTCCATCGGAACGATTGGACTCATTAAGGCGATCAACACCTTTAAGGCGGATAAGAATATTAAGCTTGCTACTTATGCTTCCCGGTGCATTGAAAATGAAATTCTAATGTATTTGAGAAGAAATAGCAAGGTAAAACTTGAAGTGTCAATTGATGAGCCTTTAAATGTCGATTGGGATGGCAATGAGCTGCTGCTTTCCGATATACTTGGAACGAGTGAAGACATGATCTATAAAGATATTGAACGTGAAGTAGACATTAAGCTTCTGAAAAAAGCACTGGAAACATTAAGTGATAGGGAACGTATGATTATTCACATGAGGTTTGGCCTGGATGATTACGAAGGGGGTGAGAAGACACAGAAAGAAGTGGCAGATTTGCTCGGGATATCCCAGAGCTATATTTCAAGGCTGGAAAAGAAAATTATGAAGCGTTTGAAAAAAGAGATATTACGTTTGGAGGGAATTTAAAAAATAGGAAGGGCGGCTGTAGTATAGTATAAAACATACCAGCCGCCTCTTAAACATTACATTATAGAATAGAGCATTTTTATCCGCAAAGTAGATTTTTAATTTGCATTTTTGTCTGTTGTAAACCATGTGTAGGAGTTCTTTCCCGTACGGATGCGGTATGTGACAGGAGAAAAACCCTTATTTACAAGTATTGCCTTGGAACATTTTGAAATAGCCCCCGGCGAGAGCTGGATGTCACTTAAATCTTCCATTAGCTCAAAATAGAATCCCCAGTCAATATTTTCTACTTGGGTCATTCCGGTCGAATCAAAAATATTATAGTAATAACAGAATAAATCCTTGGCATTTACGATCTCGCTCCCGGATATGTATTTGATCTGAAATTGAAAGTACAGATATTCCTGAGAATTGCCCGGAACAGGATTTTCCGGATTTTTTAACACACGCTTGGAGGCGGAGCTTCCAGATAAAAATTTCGTCAGCTGGATTTTAAAGGTGCCGACTTTTTTTCCATCATCATAGTAATGGATTGTCTGTTCGTCATAAGCGGAGAGTGGATTCAGTCTTCCGCCTAGCTTGGTATCCGCAGAAGAACCAGTCACCGTGACTGTGCAAGTAAGCTTTTTGCCAGCTACTTTCGTATATATTTTAGTCTTTCCCAGTTTTTTAGCCGTTATTTCACCGGAAGGACTGACGGTGGCAATGGAGTTTTTGGCAGAGCGCCAATTGATTTTTTTCTTTGTGCCATATACTTTGAGTTTCGTAGTCTTGCCGACACGCAAGGTCACCGTTTTTTTATTTAGCCGGATAGTGGCAGCCTGGGAATACGGTATTTCCATAAAAATTGCGGAAACAATCAGACAAAGAGCCAGCACAATCGATAACTTTTTTTTCATCATTCTATTATCCTTTCTTACATTTAGTGATACCACATTTTCTGCGATAGTTTTATTGTACATCAATCCTAAAAAAAGTGCAAGGATTACTCCTTGTGAATTAACAGAAAATTCAGTGGCACAAAGTGGGTTTTTGTGTTATATTAATTATGGCGTTGTTACGCATGAAAGCCGATAGGTTGGTTCATGGAGCATGACCTTCACACCAATATTAATGTCTATAGGTTGGTTCATGGAGCATGACCTCCACACCAATGTCCATATGTCGGTTCATGAAACATGACCTCCATATGGCCGCTGTCCGGAGCTTTCATACTAATAATATTGGAAGGATTCAACAGAATTATGTCAGAAATTAATCAAAATCAAATTCGGAATTTTTGTATTATAGCTCATATTGACCACGGAAAATCAACCCTTGCGGATCGGATTATTGAAAAGACCGGGCTGCTGACCGAGCGGGAAATGCAGGCGCAGGTGTTGGATAGTATGGATTTGGAGAGGGAGAGGGGCATCACGATCAAAGCCCAGACTGTCCGGATTGTGTACAAGGCCAAGGATGGGAAGGAATATATTTTTAATCTGATCGATACCCCGGGCCATGTGGATTTCAATTATGAGGTTTCGAGAAGTTTGGCGGCGTGCGAAGGGGCTATTCTTATCGTGGATGCAGCACAGGGAATTGAGGCCCAAACTCTTGCAAATTGTTATCTCGCAATTGACCACGATTTGGAGATTATGCCAGTTATTAATAAGATCGATTTACCGAGCGCCGAGCCGGAACGGGTAAAGCATGAAATCGAAGATGTGATCGGCATTGAGGCACAGGACGCGCCGCTGGTTTCTGCCAAGATGGGGACGAATATAGAAGAGGTGCTGGAGCAGATCGTAGCGAAAATTCCGGCGCCGGCCGGGGACGGGTCAGCGCCGTTGAAGGCGCTTATTTTCGACTCCATTTATGATTCCTACAAAGGGGTTATTATATTTTGCCGTATTTTTGACGGTATGGTGAAAAAGGGAACGAAGATCCACATGATGGCGACGGGGTTAGAAGAAGAAGTGGTAGAGGTGGGAACGTTCGGAGCGGGCCAGTTTATCCCCTGTGACGAGCTTTCAGCGGGAATGGTCGGATATATTACGGCAAGCCTGAAAAATGTAGAGGGGACCCGTGTGGGTGATACCGTTACGGACGCTGCCCGTCCGTGTGGGGAGGCCCTTCCGGGATATAAGAAAGTGCTGCCGATGGTATACTGCGGACTATATCCGGCAGATGGAGCCAAGTATCAGGACTTGAGGGATGCGTTGGAAAAGCTCCAGCTCAACGACGCCGCCCTGCAATTTGAGGCAGAAACATCTGCGGCGCTCGGATTTGGATTCCGCTGCGGATTTCTCGGGCTTCTGCATCTGGAGGTCATTCAGGAACGGCTCGAAAGGGAGTACAATCTGGACCTTGTGACGACGGCGCCCGGCGTTGTATATCGTGTTTTTAAGACAAATGGAGAGATGGTAGAGGTGACAAATCCGTCGAATCTTCCCGACCCATCGGAAATTGAGCACATGGAGGAGCCGGTAGTCAATGCGGAAATTATGGTGACGACAGAGTTTGTAGGGGCGATTATGACGTTGTGCCAGGAACGCCGGGGCATATATCTCGGAATGGAGTATATGGAAGAGACGAGGGCGCTTCTTAAATATGTGCTGCCTCTCAATGAAATCATTTACGATTTCTTTGATTCGCTGAAATCACGTTCCCGCGGTTATGCTTCCTTCGACTATGAGCTGAAGGGTTATGAGCCATCTGAGCTTGTGAAGCTGAATATTTTAATTAACAGGGAAGAGGTGGATGCGCTGTCGTTTATCGTTCATGAGAGCACGGCATATGAGCGCGGGAGAAAGATGTGTGAAAAGCTGAAAGGTGAGATACCAAGACATCTTTTTGAAATTCCAATCCAGGCGGCGATCGGGAATAAGATTATTGCGAGAGAGACGGTAAAAGCCGTTCGGAAGGATGTGCTTGCCAAGTGTTACGGAGGCGACATTTCCAGAAAGAAAAAGCTTTTGGAAAAGCAGAAAGAAGGAAAGAAACGTATGCGCCAGATCGGAAATGTGGAGATTCCGCAGAAGGCATTTATGAGCGTACTGAAACTGGATGAGGACAAGTAGCATGAAGGGAAGAATCGGCGTTTATGTCCATATACCGTTCTGTATCCGAAAGTGCCGTTACTGTGACTTTTTATCTTTTCCTGCGGAAGAAGCGGTGCAGGGCGCCTATGTAGACTGTTTGGTAAAAGAAATACGGGAGTTCCAGCACTTTTCCGGGCAAACGCCTGTGGCGGACACGGTCTTTTTTGGCGGCGGGACCCCCAGCGTTTTGCCAGTTCCTTATTTGGAGAATATTGTTTCGGCGCTTGCACAGGAATTCGATTTTTCGGACAATGTGGAAATTACGATGGAATGCAACCCCGGAACGGTAGATCTGACAAAATTGCAGGCATACCGCAGAATGGGAATCAACCGTATCAGCTTCGGTATGCAGACGGCGGTAGACAAAGAGCTTTACACACTCGGCAGGATCCACACGTTTGGTGACGCTATCCATTCGTATCAACTGGCGAGGCAGGCGGGATTTGAAAATATAAACGTGGATCTGATGAGCGCTATACCAGGGCAGACGAAAAAGAGCTACCAGTTTACACTGGAACAAGTGCTTGGCATGAGACCCGAGCACATATCTGCATATAGCCTGATTGTGGAAAAAGGAACGCCTTTTTATGAACAGTACGGGAGTACGCCTCCGATTGACGAGGAGACGGACCGGGAAATGTATGCCATGACGAAGGAAATGCTTAGGGAACACGGGTACGAGAGGTATGAGATCTCCAATTACGCCAGGGAGGGATTTGCCTGCCGCCACAACTTGAAATACTGGTCCGGCGCGGACTATATTGGGTTTGGACTTGGCGCAAGCTCTAAGATGGGAAATGTCCGGTACAAAAATGAACACAGGTATGCACAATATATTAGGGAAATTGAGATGGGACAGTGTGTACAGAGAGTTGAGGAGACGCTGGATACGGAGGATGAAATGTCCGAATTTTTCGTGCTTGGGCTGCGCAGGATAAATGGGGTTTCCAGACGGGAATTCAGCGAGAGATTTTCCCGGGATGTGATGGATGTTTTTGGCGGTCCCATTCGGATATCCGCAGAGGAGGAGTTGTTGGATGTCTCTGGCGACCGCATATATTTTACGGAGCGGGGACTGGATTTAAGCAATTATGTTCTTTGCAGATTTATGTAGCACGCATACATTTTTTAGTGGACATATTGTTGAAAAACGGTTACAATATGAATAATGATTGTGAAAATAAGGAAGTGAAACGATGAATGCAGTATATGAGAAGGTAGAGGTTTGTTATAAGCAAATAAGGGCGACAGTAGATTTCCTTCCCAAAGTTGCCATCGTGCTTGGGAGCGGGCTGGGAGCACTGGCGGACGTAATACAAGTGGCTGGTACCGTTAATTATTCGGATATTACGGGATTTCCGGTTTCTACTGTAAATGGGCACAAGGGACGGTTTGTATTTGGATACATTCAGGAGATGCCCGTCGTAATTATGCAAGGACGTGTTCATTTTTATGAGGGGTATGAGATCAGTGATGTGGTGCTGCCGATACGGGTTATGCGGAAGCTCGGCGCGGACATATTGTTCTTGACGAATTCTGCTGGCGGATTGAATACGATGTACCGTCCGGGGGATTTTATGATGATTACGGACCACATCGGGAGTTTTATGCCTTCGCCGCTGAAAGGCGAAAATATTGACGAGTGGGGAACGCGTTTCCCGTCTATGGATAATCTCTATGACGCGCAGCTCTCGGAATGTATCCGGCAGGCGGCCAGGGATTGTAATGTTCCTTTACGTGAAGGGGTTTATGTACAGATGAGGGGCCCGCAATATGAGACGAGTGCGGAAGTTCGTATGTGCCAGGCCCTCGGGGGCGATGCCGTGGGGATGAGCACGGCAATTGAGGCAGTGGCAGGACGGCATATGGGGATGCGCGTCTGTGGCTTGTCGTGTATTTCAAATATGGCGTGCGGAATTAGCAAAATACCGTTGAATCATATGGATGTGACGGAGGTTGGGGAGAAGATGGCCCCTCTGTTCCGTCTCCTTATTTACCGGGCAATCAGCCACATGGCGGCGGATATGGCTGGCATGGAAGTGAAAAAAGAACAGAAGCCGGCGGTATCCGGTGTTATCATTGATGACATGTGATGCATATGTCAGTGAGGAGATTAATACAATTATGAATATTCGTTTTTACAATTGCAGAATACTTACGATGGAAGATGGTAAAGATATTATAAAGGGTGAATTACATGTGGGAGATGGGCGGATCACATATGTTGGGACCGGCGGGGAAACGGAAGCGGCGGGAGTTACGTGGGACCGTGAAATAGATGGGCAGAACAATTTGCTGATGCCAGGATTTAAAAATGCCCACACACATTCGGCCATGACTTTTTTACGTTCTTATGCAGATGACCTTCCATTGCAGGAATGGCTGTATGATAAGGTGTTTCCGATGGAGGCAAAATTGACGAAGGAGGACCAGGTGCTGCTTGCCAAGCTCGGCATGCTGGAGTACCTGTCGAGTGGAATTACTGCAAATTTTGATATGTATCTTGACAATGATTGTCATGCTGCGGCGTCAAAAGAATTGGGATTTCGTACCGTATTGTGTGGAAGTATGAATGATTTCGGAGGCACGGTGGAAGAGACGGAGGAAGAATTTTACCGGTTGAACGAAGTTTCGCCTCTTGTGTCATGCAAGGTTGGGTTTCATGCGGAGTACACGACGAACGGTGAGACGCTTAAGCGGCTTGCGGATATGGCTAACCGTATAAAACAGCCGGTATATGCACATATCGCAGAAACGAAGAAAGAGGTTGATGAATGCTATGAGAGATACAATGTTTCACCATTTGAGTTTTTGGATTCTATTGGCATGTTTGAGTACGGGGGCGGCGGCTTTCATGGGGTATGGATGTCGGAAAAAGATCGCCAGATCTGCCAGGAAAAGAAAGTATCTATCGTTTCCAATCCATCCTCGAATTTAAAGCTGGCAAGCGGTATTGCAGATTTGTGCAGCTTGCTTGAAGCCGGTATCAATGTGGGGATCGGTACAGACGGGGCAGCCAGCAACAATGCGCTTGATATGTTTCGGGAAATGTATCTCGCCTCTGTCATGCAGAAGGTTGTGAAACAGGACGCTTCTGCGATGGACGCCAACGATGTTTTAAAAATGGCGACAGTTGGCGGGGCGAGAGCGATGGGGCTTCTGGACTGTGATACGCTTTCCGTGGGAAAATGTGCGGATTTGATAATGATTGATATGCACCGTCCCAATATGCAGCCGGAAAACCATATTGCGAAAAATTTAGTTTACAGCGGTAGTAAAGATAATGTCAAACTGACGATGATTGACGGGAAAATTTTATATGAAAATCATGTGTTCCATGTAGGAGAAGACCCAGAGGAAATTTATGAGTCGGCAAACCGGGTCATTGGCCGCATGAGGTAAAAGATTTATTTGCTCCCCGCTTGCAGGCGGGGAGTTTTTACATATTAGCTATTAACAATTTATATATGTAATCCGATATATAGTTAGGAAGGCAAAAAACGGTGCAGAGGGAGGAAAAAGATGAGCAGCACGACACCGAGTGAAAATGAATGGTTAATTATGGAGGTATTATGGGAGAGCGGCACTCCGTTGACTGCTTCGGGAATAATCGAACAGTTAAAAGGGATTAAGGAGGTTAGTCCAAAAACGATCCGCGCGCTTATAAACAGGCTTTTGAAAAAAGAGATTATTGGCTTTTCAGTGGATTCCCATGATTCCAGAGTGTATCATTATTTTCCGAAAAAAAGTAAGGAGACTTGTCTGGAAGAGAAAAGTGAACGCTTTTTGAATAGTTATTTCAAGGGAAATCCACTTGGTATGGTGGCGGCGCTCGTTGAGAGCAACCACTTTTCCAAAGAGCAGATTGATGAATTGATCGGCATACTGGAAAAGGGGAGACCTGACGCGTGAGAGTAGCGCAGAAATGGGGATAGGTATGGATGAGCATTTGAAAACGGTATTGGCTATTTTAGATTATATAGTCAGCTATTGGATGCTGAAGCTGGCCAGGACGCTGCTTCTTTCCACGCTTATATTGCTTGTGATCCTGTTTGTGAGAAAGATGTGGGATGTGCGCAGGCGGCGGGAAGGCCTGCTCTCGGGTTTGTATGTAAAAGCCTATTTATGGCTTGTTTTGCTTCCTGTTCCATTTATGGGAGGGCTGAAACTGTCGTTCGAACATTTTCCATTACGAAATCATTTGTATGTAGCGATGTACGAATTTCTGATGACGCATAAAATCGTTGGCAGGCTATATTTTGCAGGTATTTTGGTTGTAGCTGCTATCATGGTTTGCCAAAAAATCCGGCTTCATTTCTGGATACGGCGCCTTCCCGTCTATTGCGGAGAGGGGATAGCTGCTGTCCGGCAGATTCAAATGGCCGGCGTCCAGATCCGAACGACGTCCCTGTATATTACACCTTTTACGTCTGGCATATGTAAGCGGGTAATCGTAGTGCCGGATTATATGGTGGAGCAGTTTGATGCGGGGGAGCTGGATAGGATTTTGCAGCATGAATACTGCCATATTAAGAGAGGGCATCTTCTCGTATATTGTGTGTTGGATTTGTTCCGGGTACTGTGGTTTGCAAATCCGCTCGTACATCTTGCGGCGAGGCAGATCAAGATTGACTTGGAGATGATTTGTGACAATGCCGTGATACGAAATAATACATATAATCCGGAAAGATATGGCATGACTTTGCTGAAGGCGATGACTTTTTTGCAAGCGGGGTCAAAAGAGGGAGAGGCCCGCAAGGAGGTTCCGGCATTTGTGGGCGAGACGTCTTTTGCCGTTATGAAGAAGCGGATTCAGATGATTGCCGGATACCGGGAGTTTCCGGGACGGTATTTGAAAAGCGTTTACGTGTTGTCCGGCGTTTTTGTGATTTTAGTATTTTTTCTTGGAAAGTTAAGTTCTTACCCGGCCTATACACCGTATACCGACTATGGCCTGTACAGTTTTGACTGTGGGCGGCGGATTTTTTCTGAAAATGAGGAATTTAACGCGGCAGTCGAAAAAACAGAATCGGGTTTGGTTGTGGACAACGAAAAAGTTAAGGAGCTTTTACGGGATGCCCAGGTGGACGACACGGGGGAATACTGGCTTTACTATGGCGGTTATATGAAAATGCCCGGTATTGGCGGCGGAGGGGATGTTCTCTATTATTCTACCGCTGGCCAGGAGGGGGAAATGGCATTTTTGCCATACAATGAAAGAGACCCGTTGGCTTCATTTGCCGAATGGATCTTACAACATGTTTGAATGAATGAGGGAAAGGAAAGGTGATAAGTATGGCACTGACAGTACATGCAGGAAAGGGTGAAAACAGTTTATTTATAACAAATGAAAATGCGATGAACAGACGTGCGGGGGAAAAGGCACAGGAAGGGAAAAAGAATACCATTTATGCTGGCAATATTGGCGTTCGTCCGGACAGTATACAGATTAAGCGCCAGCAGGCACAAAAAAAGGCGATGAAAATTCTTCAGGATACGTTTAGTGCAGATAAGGAGCTGGATCAGGGTATGGAGGATATGGCCACACGCGCGGCCGAACTTCAGGACCAGAACCTGGAATACCGCAAGGAGCTGGATAATATCCGGGCGACGCGTGCCGAGCTTGAGAAGAGTTATGACGGTTTAGAAGACGGCCAGGAAAACGCAGATCTTGACGTGACGTGCAAGGAATTGGAAGAACAGGAAAAATTGATCCAAAGTAAAATTGCGGGCAACGAAAGTAGTATCAAAGGTATCCGCAGATCGCTGGTCGATATGAAAATTGAGCGGCTGAAATCCAATCCAATGCTGAAAGCGCAGGACCAGGCGGAAGAAATTATAGCTTCGGCGAATAAGGAAATCTTCGGCGACCTCATAAATGAGGGAAAAAAGCATATCGAAGAGAAGATGGCGGAGGAGAAGGAAAAGGCAGCCGAGCGCGCGGAGAAGAAAGAGGAAGAAGAGGAAAAGAAGGAAGCGAAGGAAAAGCAGGAAGCCGAGATGGAAGCGTGGATTGAGGGCACGAAGGAGGCGGCTTCTTCTGACCGGGATGCAGTTCCCAGTGTAAAAGAGTTTGATGAGATTGCATCCAAAATTTCCGATCCGAATTCAAAGACGAAAGTTGAGAAGGAAATGGAGGAGATTCTCGATGGATTGAAATTGCTCCAGGATGATCTCAAGGGAGCTGCTGTTGACGCAAACATTTAGGGAAATTATGTTTTTATATAATTTCAAATATTGTGGGGGACGTCCCCAATAGAAAGGAGGGATTGCGTATGAGTTACTATTTTGGAAATTATGGATTATCCAGTCTGTTTGGCGGACGGTCATCCAGCAGCATGTTTTATGGATCGCTGGGAGATTATTCTAGCATTCGGAGCGGCAGTTACAAAAAGCTTCTTTCTTCGTATTATGCGAAGACAAAAGGGACGCAGTCGTCGACTGCGAACAGGAAGCCATATGCCAACCGGTATGAGTGGAATAAAACCAACACATATGCCAACCGGGCATTGACGGCGGTGAAGAAAGAAGCGGATGAATTGACGGCGTCGGCTAGGACGCTGACAAACCAGGGAATGAAATCGCTTTTTGTCGAGAAATATACGACTACAACCGATGCGGAGACAGGCGTCAAGACAACGACAAAAGGATATGACATGGATGCCATTACAAAGGCGGTGGATACGTTTGTATCGGATTACAACTCGGCGGTGAAGGCTGGAAAAGATTCCTCAAATACAAATGTAGTCAGGAATACGGAGTATATGACGAAACAGACTAGTATTTATGCGAGGAGTCTGGCAGAAGTCGGAATTACGGTCGAAAAGGATCAGACACTTTCCATCGACAAAGATAAGTTCAAGAGCGCCAACGTGGAATCACTTAAACGGATATTCAACGGAGCTACTTCCTTTGCTGCCCAGACGGCGAACCGTTCCAGCAGCATTAGCCAATCTGCAGCCAGGGCGGCAACTACCGCCTCTACTTACAATAGTATTGGACACTACAACAATTTCTATGGTAATTATTACGGTTCTTATAATTGGTATTTCTAACATGGATAAAAAGCTGGAGCGCCGTTTTATACGGGTAACTGCTCCAGCTCTTCTGCATATTTTTCCCACTCTTCCAGCGCAAGTTCCAGTTCATGTGAAAGCGCTTCTTTTTCTTTGGAAAGCTCTGTGAGCCGTCCGACATCGGACGAATATTCGGGAAGGCACATCGTGTCATCAATTTCCGCGATTCTCTCTTCCATATTTTGGATTGCTTCTTCTGTTCTGCGGAAATGATTTTCGATTTTCCGTCTTTTTGCCTCCCGGTCCTTCTGCTCTTTCCAATCGAGCTTCGCTTCTGACTCTGGTCTGGCGAACGGGCTATTTTGGTCGTCTGGCGACAGATGCAGATGTTCCATCACCTCTTTTTTTTCCAGATAATAATCATAGTTTCCCTCATATGACAGAAGCTTGTGTTGGGTCAAATCAAGTATTTTCGTCGCTGTCTTCTGAATAAAATACCGGTCGTGGGAAACGTACAACACAGTGCCGGTATAGCGATTTAATGCTTCCTCCAGAATTTCTTTTGATTCAATATCGAGGTGGTTCGTCGGCTCGTCCAGTAAAAGGAAATTTGCCTTGGAAAGCATAAGTTTTGCAAGGGATACCCGTCCCTTTTCCCCGCCGCTCAGAAGAGCGATTTTTCTATAAACATCCTCGCCGGTGAAAAGAAAGGCGGCGAGGACATTTCGGACTTTCGTGTGGTTTAAATCCGGATAATCGTCATGAATTTCTTCAAAGATCGTTTTATCGTCGTGAAGAAGATTGTGTTCCTGGTCGTAATATCCGATTTCTACATTAGTTCCCAATTTGGCCGTTCCTACATCTGCCTGTTCCCGCTCGCACAGTATTTTTAGAAGGGTAGTCTTTCCGGTTCCATTTTTGCCAATAAGGGCGACCCGCTCCCCGCGTTTGATCTCAAAATGGATATGCTCAAATAGATGGTTGCTGCCGAAAGCTTTTGCGAAGTTTTCTACAGCCAGGACATCTTTTCCACTTATTTTTTCCGGCGATAGTTCAAAATGAATCGTTCTTCCCGGTTCGGACGGTTTTTCGACGGGAGCCATCTTTTCTAGCATTTTCTCCCTGCTCTCTGCGCGCCGGATAGATTTTTCCCTGTTAAAGGAGCGGAGTTTCTCGATAACCTCTTCCTGGTGTTTTATGTTGCGCTGATAGTTCTCGTATTGTTTGCGAAGGGTGTTACGGAGCTGCTCCTTCTTCTGGGCGTATACGCTGTAATTTCCGGTAAACACCGTGACAGTTCCATTGTCAATCTCGATGACTTTACCGGCGATCCGGTCGAGAAAAAAACGGTCGTGTGATACGACCAGCACACTGCCCTTATAGCCCGATAAATAATTTTCCAGCCACTGGATGGAGGACAGGTCAAGGTGGTTCGTCGGCTCGTCTAAAATGAGCAGGTCCGGCTCAAGGAGAAGAAGCTTGCCGAGTGCCACGCGTGTTTTCTGGCCGCCGGAAAGTGTATTAATGCACTGGCTGACATCCCGGTCGGCGAAGCCAAGTCCATTGATAATGCCCATAATCCGGCTTTTGCAGGCGTATCCGTCCTTTGCCTCAAACTCTGTCTGGAGGCGGTGGTATTTTTGTAAAAGCTCCTCTAATTCCGCGCCGGAAGCGTGCTGCATATCCTGCTCCATCTCACGGATATTTTTGTCAAGCTCAACAATATCGGATTTTATCGAAAGAAGTTCGTCGTAAATCGTGTTGTCTGAATAGTACCCCTGCTGCTGGGGAAGATACCCGACGGTTGTGTCTTTGGCGATGGTGGCTTCTCCGCCGTCCGCCGTCTGCTCGCCCACGATTATTTTTAAAAGTGTTGTTTTTCCGGTGCCGTTGCTGCCGACGAGGGCGGTGCGCTCGCCCCTGTTTATGTGGAAAGTGACATCGGAAAAAAGAGTTTCATCGTGAAATTGTTTCTTTATATGGCTGCATGCAAGTATCATGCTGTTTCCTCCGTTTTTATAACATTTATAAACCATTGTACCATAAAAATTAGATTTTTTCATCTTTTATTATAAGAAAATATGTAGTATAATAATAAAGGAGCAATTCCGAAGCGGTGGAGGTTTTATAGTGGTAGATAAGAAAATTTCATCGGCAGTAGTTAAACGGCTGCCGCGCTATTATAGATATTTAAGTGAGCTTCTGGAAAAGGGGATCGACCGGATTTCTTCGCAGGAGCTGAGCAGGAAAATGAATGTTACGGCATCCCAGATCCGCCAGGATTTCAATAATTTTGGCGGGTTTGGACAGCAGGGTTACGGTTATCATGTCAGCTTTCTTCATGATGAGATCGGAAAGATTCTAGGATTGGAGCACAATTATAATGTTATCATAATCGGAGCGGGAAATCTTGGCCAGGCGTTAGCTAATTATGGGGGATTTTCGGCCCGTGGTTTTCGGATTTCCGGTATTTTTGATACGGATCCCGATGTGGTCGGAAAGAGGATTCACGACATAGAAGTGATGTCAGTTCATGTTTTGGAGGACTTTGTAAAAACAAACGAGGTGGATATAGCGGCGCTTACATTGCCTAAAGACCAGGCGTCGCGCATTGCTTGCCGCCTTGCCGAGCTATCCGTCGAGGCATTTTGGAATTTTGCGCCTACGGATCTCAATTTGCCCTCTAACACAGTAGTTGAAAATGTTCATTTGGAAGAAAGCCTGATGCGGTTATCTTATAAATTATCAGAGAAACAGAGTACACGGGAGAAGGAGGAAAAGGGATGAGTAAAAAAATGGAAGACGTGGCATCTATTTCACAGATCTTAAAGGGAAAAAAGGTTCCCATCCTTGTGCTGGACCAGAGATGGCACAAGCTGTTTCCGGATGGAGTCAAACCGAATGAAATTGTTTCGATCGAGCAAAAGGTCAACGAGTTACTGAAAGAACAGGGAAAACTTGTAAATGAAATAAAGGATTTGAAAAAAGCAAAGAAAAAGCTTTTAGATGCTATTGTGTCCGGTATGTCGGATGCAGGAAATGATAAAAAGAAGGATAAACAGCAAAAGCTTTTATTGGAAACGAAGGAGAGGATCGAAAAGCAGTCTGACCGGCTGATGGAACTCCCCTACGAGATTAAGAAAGCGAATGAAGAGCTGCTCGTTGCCGGTATGGCGTATTGCTATGATGAGTTGAGGAGCAGGACGGAGGCGCTTGAGACATTGACGGAGGAAATCAATGTGCAGCGGGAAGAGCTGAAAGAAAAGGTGGCATACCGGGTGGAACTGGAGGAGAGTGTGGATGCTACATATTCCCTTATGCATGACCTTCTGGGACGGGAGGTTATGAATTTGTTTGATAAGCAGGTGTGACGAAAACAGTGGCACATTCGAAGGGGTGAGCAATGTGATTTTAGGCGTCGGTATAGATGCAGTGGAGATTTCGCGGGTTCAAAAGTCCTGTGAGAAGGAACATTTTCAAAACCGTGTGTTTACTGCAGCAGAGATCGGACAGTTTGACAAACGAAAGGTGCGGGCAGCTTCCGATTTTGCGGGAAAGGAAGCGGTTGTAAAAGTGCTAGGCACTGGTTTTTCCGGCTGTGGGCCAAGAGACATTGAGATTTTGCGCGATGAAAAAGGGGCCCCTTTTGTCAAGCTTTATGGCGGGGCGAAAAAATTAGCGGCGGACCAGGGGATTATGTCAATTCGCATCAGCATTACAAATACGTCTGAACTTGCTATGGCATTTGCAGTAGGCAGCGATGAACCGGGCGGGGAGGGATTCTTTTGAGATATTTATTGACGGCGGGACAGGCAAAAAAACTGGATGAGCATGCAATTGGTGTTATTGGTTTTCCAGGATTGGTGCTAATGGAAAAAGCGGCTATGACGCTGGCTTCTGTTCTGATGGAGCGGGAAGATCGACGAAGCGGCTTTTTGTTTGTGTGTGGTACCGGAAATAATGGCGGAGACGGCCTGGCGGCCGCACGGCTTTTGTGCCAGCAGGGATACCGTGCGGCGGCAGTTCTTATCGGAAATCCGAAAAAATTATCTGAGGATGCAAAAACGCAGATGAAGCTGGCGGCAGCATGTGATGTGCCGGTTTTACAAGCCGAGTCCGTTCTTTCTCCGTGTTATGATATTATTATAGATGCGCTCTTTGGGGTGGGGCTGGACCGTGCCATAACCGGGGTGTACGAGAGAATTATTACAGAGATCAATGCGGCGGGAAAAAAAGTGTACGCGGTAGATATTCCTTCCGGCATTCATGGGGATGACGGGGCGGTTATGAATGTTGCTGTGAGGGCGTCGGCAACGATTACATTTGGCGCGAATAAGAGGGGACTTGTCCTATATCCAGGGTGCGAATATGCGGGGGAAGTGATCGTGGGGGATATTGGTTATCCGCGCGTAAGTTATGAGGCAATCGGACCGACGGCGTATTACTATGAACCGGATGATTTAAAACGGGTATTGCCAGTAAGACGGCCGGATGGCCATAAGGGCAGTTTCGGAAGGGTATCCGTCATTGGGGGAAGCGCCGGTATGAGCGGGGCCGCATTATTTTCGGCGAGGGCTGCGTATACGTCGGGAGCCGGTCTGGTCAAAATATATTCTGCGGTGAAAAACCGTGATGTTCTTATGTCTGGCGTGCCGGAGGCTTTATTTGCCGGCTATGACAGAGAGGAAGAAGGAGAGACGGTTGTGAACCGGGAGGCGCTGGACGAGGCGATGGAATGGCCGGATTGTCTCGTATTAGGACCGGGGCTGGGAACGGGAGAAATGTCGGCGGACATTGTTTCGTATGTGCTGGAGCACTGCCTAAAACCGATTGTTTTAGATGGCGATGGCATTACTCTTTGTTCAAAGGAGCTTCTTAGGAAAAAAGAAGATATTATTCTAACTCCGCATCCAAAAGAGTTTTCCAGGATTACCGGCAGAGAGGTGTCTGAGCTGAAAAAGGATTTTGTAAATGAGGTCGCCTCTTTTGCGCGGGAGACGGGTTGTATTGTAGCGGGGAAGGACGCCCGGACTGTTGTCAGCAATGGACAGGAGGTTTATGTCAATGTATCTGGAAATTCAGGCATGGGAACGGGCGGGAGCGGAGATGTTCTCACCGGTATCATTGCCGGTATGCTCGTCCAGGGACTGGATTGTTTTGCCGCTGCCAGAGTGGGCGTTTATTTACATGGTCTTGCAGGCGACTGTTTTTCGGAGAGGTTAAACGAGTATTCACTGACAGCTACGGGATTACTGGAGGGTTTGAAAGAAGCTTTGAGTCAAATAGAGGGATAGCGCAGGTTCGCAGGCTTGCAGAAATGAGGGCAAAATGGAACAAAAAATATATGACAGAACGTATGTGGAAATTGATTTGGACGCCGTCCGGCACAACATTTCAGAGGAGCGCAGGCGGGTTGGCAGTGATGTAATGATTATGGCTGTCATTAAGGCGGATGCCTATGGACATGGCGATGTACCAGTTGCAAGGGCGCTGGGTGATTTGGCAGATGCCTATGGGGTGGCAGTAGTGGAGGAAGCACTCCGTCTCCGCGAGCAGGGAATTGGAAAAATGCTGCTTGTTTTGGGGTACACGGGAAGTGACTGGTTTGACGATGTGATCGCTCACAATATTTCGCAGACTGTATATACTTATGAGATGGCGAGGAAATTGAGCGATGTTGCCGTCAGACTTGGAAAAACGGCCAAAATACATATTAAAGTAGACACCGGTATGAACCGCATCGGTTTTCTTCCCACGAGAGAAAATATTGACGTTATATGTGATATTTATGACCTGCCCGGGATTCAGCTGGAGGGTATTTTTACTCATTTTGCCAGGGCAGATGAAGAGACAGCCGATCCGGCCCGCGAGCCATTAGAACGGTTTATGTCTTTTGTCGGCGAGTTAGAGGGGAGAGGGTTAGACATACCAATAAAGCATGTTGGAAACAGTGCGGCCATTATTCATTTTCCTGAGTCGTATCTCGATATGGTGCGCTCCGGCATATCAACGTATGGCTTATATCCGTCCGGGCTCGTTCCGCGGGACCGGATCTCCATTCGTCCAGCGCTCCAGTGGAAATCCATCGTCTCCTTTTTGAAAACGGTTCCAGCCGGTGCAAGTGTAGGTTACGGCGGAACCTTTACCACACAGAGGGAAACGGTGGTAGCGACCGTTCCGGTCGGGTATGCGGACGGCGTTAAGCGCGGGCTCTCCGGAAGGGGACGTGTTCTGGTTCATGGACAGTATGCTCCAATTATAGGAAGAATCTGTATGGATCAATTTATGGTGGATGTGACGGATATTCCTGGCATATGCGCTGGCGACTGCGTTACCTTAATTGGCAGGGATGGTGAAAATATGATTTCGGTTGAAGAAGTGGCAGAGCTGGCACATTCATTTAATTATGAATACGTGTGCGGCATAAGCCAAAGAGTTCCCAGGAAATATGTGAGGAATGGAATATAAGATTTGATACGTACACATGGTATAAACTCTCGTATATTGGTAATAATAGGCTATAAATCCTTGTTGCCCATGAATGTGGACATTACATAGGTGAAAAATATACAATATAAGGGAGTAAATACAATGGTAGTTAAAAGAGGCGATATTTATTATGCGGATTTAAGACCGGTTGTGGGTTCCGAACAGGGTGGCGTGCGGCCGGTTTTAATCATTCAAAATGATATGGGAAATCGGTATAGTCCTACTGTGATCTGCGCGGCCATCACATCGAAAATGAACAAGGCTAAGCTTCCGACGCATATCGCCCTGGATTCAGAGAGTTATGGAATTGTGAAAGATTCTGTAATTCTTCTGGAACAGGTGAGAACGATTGATAAGTCAAGGCTGAAAGAAAAGGTGTGTCATCTGGATGATGGAGTGCTGAGAAAAATAAACCGGGCGCTTGAGATCAGTCTCGCCCTGGATACATATGACAAGCAGGATATATAGTGCGGTATTCAAAGCGCATAACAAAAGACACCTCTGGGAGGAGGTGTCTTTTGTGGTACCCCGAGGGTACCTAAGCGTATAATAGGGTGGGAGTAGAAAGTTTATACTTTCCGATTGTTATATTACTAACAAAATGTGTCATTTTTGTGTCAATGTGATGCAATTATAAAAAAATTAAGGTTTTTATTGCATTGGATGACATGTTCTTGTTATACTAAGTGAAAAAGGTTCTCATTGTGGGAAGAGGATATTTTGGAGGAGCACAGATGAAAATAGGATTGGTCAGGCATTTTAAAGTAGATTGTCCTCACAAATTTATGATGACGTCAGAGGAGTTTCGCGAATGGTCAGAAAAATATGAGCATGCCCGAATATTAAAAAAGAATGTAAATATGTCGGGAATCCAGTGGGACGTATGTTATTGCAGCGATCTGGAAAGAGCGGTTGAAACGGCGAAGGAAGTGTACAGTGGCAATATATATGTCGATAAGCTGTTGCGCGAGGTGGACAACGCCCCGTTTATTCATACGGACCGTTTCCGGTTACCGTTTCCTGTCTGGCACTTTTGCGGGCGGCTCGCATGGTTTTTTAAGTCGAAAAGCCAACCCGAAGATATCAAGGGAACTAGACGGCGAGTGAGAAAATTTTTTCGTCAGATTGACTGGTCAAAGGACAATGTGCTTATTGTTTCACACGGATTCCTTATTTTTAATTTTATATATGAGCTGTTTCGTCTGGGCTTCATCGGAAGAGAGGTGAGGAGGGTAAAAAACGGGATTTTGTATTTGTATGAGATCCCGGATTATAAGCGCCCGTTTCAATACAAGCCAAAGAAAAAAGGCAGGGATGAAAAGTGAAGATCACGATATTATGTGTGGGAAAGGTGAAGGAATCCTTTATGCGGGAGGCTGTCGGCGAATATAGGAAGCGGTTGTCCAGGTATGTAAAATTAGACATTGTGGAGGTTGCTGATGAAAGGACACCGGACCACGCGTCCGAAAAGGAAGAAGCGATTATCCGGGAGAAAGAGGGAGAGCGGCTTTTCAGAAAATTGAAACCGGATGATGTTGTGATCGCCCTTGCAATTAACGGTATGCAGCACGATTCTTTGTCCTTTGCCCGTATGATGGATCATTTTGGAGTTAGTGGAAAAGGGAACGTCGTGTTCGTCATCGGCGGTTCGCTTGGATTGTCAGACCAGTTGCTAAAAAGGGCGGACAAACAGCTTAGTTTTTCTAAAATGACATTCCCTCATCAGTTGATGAGGGTTATTTTGCTGGAACAGATTTATCGGAGTTATCGGATTATTCATGGGGAACCGTACCACAAGTAATACCGATAGGCGTTTGCTGAATCTGGTGGCAGTCTTCTTATGTATGTGGGCGCGGAAGCTACTTAGCTGTTACGTAATATGCGCCCATGTAGTGGATAGAAGAAATTTTTTTGGTATGATTATGCAATTCGCTGTAATAAAATAGATGCGTGGTTGACTGCCTGATTGTCAATGCCTGTTCCAGCCAGATAATCTTCCGAGGAAGATTTATTGCGCAGTGAAACGGTTGAGCCAGCGGGGATTGAGGTAATGAACATGCCTGTTAATTCCGCACGTTCTGTATTCCCAGGTCCATTTGAGTAAGCTCCGAAAAAGGATAATGGATTTTCCAGGCCATTGATGGCTACAGCATAAGCAATATTTAGTAATTCGGAGGCAGGACGAACTAATAAGGAGTAGTCGATCCGATAAACCCCTTCTGTATTTACGATGATTTCCGCTGTGTTTGGGATAAATGAAAAATCACCGGACTGAAACGCAAGTAGAAAACGGACCTCTCCTTCCGGGGGAACGCTTTGGAACCCGCCTTGCATGATAGCATTAAAATATGACGGTTGTACGCCGGGGCCCACCGGTCCTTGCGGTCCCATAGGCCCGGCAGGTCCAGCTTCTCCCTGTGGTCCCATAGGACCTTGGATCCCGGGTTCCCCTTGAGGTCCTGCTAGTCCCTGGCAACAGCAATGACAACATAATTTATTATGACATTCGTTCATTTTATATGTTCCTTTTCCTATTTTGTAATTACTTTATTTTATGTATATCATGGTTGATTGTGTGAGGAATCCCACAATCAATTTTTATATGGTTTAACGTCAACCTGGCATTCGTGTCATATAGGATGTCAAGGCATTTTTTGTAATTGTATATTGAAATGTTTTGAAAAATGTGCTATTCTTAAATTTAAGATTGAAAGAAAAGAGGGAGAAATAGTATGAATACAAAAAGAAGGTTTTTATCCATTGTGCTAGTACTGGCTCTTATTGTCGGCCCAGTATTTCCGTGGAGACAGGCAACCGTTTTGGCAGGGGATGCGCAACAGTCTTTTACGATAGACGATAGTAAATTATATACTGAGCTGAAAAGGTGTCTTGCTCCTAATATAGCAAATAATCAGGGGGCGTTGGTGGATTACGATGATCAAGCCCAGACAGTTACATTGGATATGGGGAAAATTAAATTAATCGAAATAAAGGGAGTGGATATGGCAACAGGGAACTCCGGGGATATTCTCGAAGCGCTCATTTGCGGCTGCACAAAATTGGAGTATTTGGCTCTGAGAGATTGTAATCTTAGCGGGTTTAATTTTTCTCTTCTCAATAATAAGGAAAGCCTGATTAATTTATGTTTGGTTAATGCCAATATTGAAGAAATTCCGGATTTAACATTAAGGAACTTAAAATACATCTGTCTGTCACAGAATGATTTGTCTGCAGACGGTGCCTGTGACAACCTTACCAAAGATAAATTGCCGAATTTAAAAATATTATATATGGATGATTGCGATATATCGGATATTAATTTCATTAGGTATGTGGGGGAACTGACCCAACTGTCATTAGGGGATAATAGGCTTACGGATGATTCCATAGTGACATTGCTTGAGTTGAGCGGAGAAAACTTATCTGGTCTTCAGGAACTCAATCTCGGAAAAAGAGTTCATTTGGGTATTGGTGGATCTTCCATTGTAAATCTGAATAGTACAAATAATATTACAAATATTGCGAATCTGGCGTCAATTCCGAAAGATTTTCCTATGTTGAAAGCGTTGGAATTATCCGCTCTTAAAATTACTTCATTAAAGGAGTTTGCTGATTTAAGAGATGATATTAGTATTGATTTTGCAATGAACAACATTAGTGATTTTACAGGTTTTGAAGGTGATAGACAATTTAATTTAAACCGGCAGAGTATTTCTCTCTCAGGAGATTTTGTTGTGGGGCGGGAAAGTGAACTTCCGGAAGTAGTTAAAAGAATTTTAGATGTGAATGATGTGCTGAGCGGAACTTTGGAATATAATAACTGCAGTTTATCTGACGACGGGACTAAGCTTGTAATTCAACCAAATATAATGGCGGCGTCTGTGCACGTGCAAAGTGGAAAACTGATAGATTCTAATATTAATTTTAAACTAAAAAGAATCCCGTCCTATACAGTTCCGCAAAATTTAACAGCTATTGTAGGTGATACCCTTGCAAATGTTCATCTGCCAGAAGGGTTTGCATGGAAGGATTCTGCCTTGAACGTAGGAGCAGAGGGGACCAATATATTTAAGGCTGTTTATACACCGCGGGATACAGACCGGTATATTGTTGTAGATGATATTGATGTCCCGGTGACGGTTAAGAAAGCGGAAGCGGAACCAACGCCGTCAATTCCGCCAACGCCGACGAAAGTGCCTGCTCCGTCCGCAGAGCCGACCCCAACACCGGAAGAACCGACGCCGGAGCCGCCGACCCCAACGCCGGAAGAACCGACGCCGGAGCCGCCGACCCCAACACCGAAAGAACCGACACCGGAGCCGCCGACCCCAACGCCGGAGGAACCAACGCCGGAGCCGCCGACCCCAACACCAGAGGAACCGACGCCGGAGCCGCCTGCCCCAACGCCGGAAAGGCCGACCCAGCTGCCACCAACGCCGACCCCGATACCAATAGAGCCAACCCCGGCTCCTACGATACCGATTCCAACGTTGTCTGTACAATTTCCGATTCCGTCGGCGCCAGTTTTGAAACCGACTTTAAAGCCGGACGAATCGAATCAGGATGGGAATCAGATTGAGAAACGGAAAGATCTTTCCCTTCTGCTTGCCACAGGAAAACAGAAAGGGAGTAATGAGGTCAGGCTGACATGGAGGAAATGGAACGGATGTTCTGGCTACGAGGTATACTGGTCATACTGTGACGGGAAGAAGAATTATAAGAAGCTGAAAGAGGTGCAGAGTACGCAAAAGCGCATAAGTACTCATAAGAAATTAAAGAAAGACAGGGCATACAAGTATTATGTAGCTTCTTACCAGATCAAAGATGGCAGAAAGAATTACCTGGCAAAATCCCCGATCATCCATGTGGCGATGAATAAGGAAAAGCGTACCAATGTAAAGAGTATTAAGTTAAATAAGAAAAACGTGGTATTAAGAACAA
Organism: uncultured Eubacterium sp.; assembly: GCA_910584245.1. GTDB lineage: Bacteria > Bacillota > Clostridia > Lachnospirales > Lachnospiraceae > Eubacterium_F. The sequence goes on along the minus strand of CAJTZF010000018.1, from coordinate 19,537 downwards.
AAAAGACGTTTCAAATAAAAGCGGTCGTGAAAAAAGAGAACAGAAAAAAGAAACTACTGGCACACGAAGCAGAATTTCGCTATTATACGGATAATAGGGAGATTGTAAGCTTATCGAAAAGAGGAAGGATCCGGGCAAAAAAGAAAGGTTCTTGTACTGTTTTTGTTATTGCGAATAACGGTGTGTCGAATAAAGTGAAAGTGATTGTAAACAGCTGAATATAAAAGAAGGGAGGAATACGTGTGATATGGGGATTTATGAACACAAAGTGCAATATTACGAAACAGATCAGATGAAAGTGGTGCATCATTCGAACTATATCCGCTGGTTTGAAGAATGTCGGATCGAGATGATGGAACAGGGAGGACTTGGCTATGAAAAAATGGAAGAGGCGGGCATTATCTGTCCCGTTGTGTCGGTTTGCTGCCATTATGAGTCGATGGCGAAATTTGGGGAAGTGGTAGAAATCAGCCCAACAATCGAAAAGTTCAATGGGATCCGCCTTGTGATCTCGTATGAGGCCAGGGAGAAGCAGACGAAGGAGCTGCGCTGTACCGGAGAGAGCAGCCATTGTTTCTTGGGTAGGAAGGAGCATCCTGTGAATCTCAAAAAGGCAAGCCCTGATTTTTATACTATGTTTTCTAACTTGGCGGAAAGCAAAGGAGCGTCTTTTGGGCCAAGTTAATTGTCACGTATCATTTATGAGAAGGAAGGATGGTTCGATGGAGAAACAGGAAGGATAAAGAATAGCAAAATGAAAGCACAATTATTTAAACATGCGATGGCGCTCTATGATTTTTGCCATTATCCAGCTGTCAGGTATAAGCTTTTATTTTCAATATTGGACACGCCCTGTCAAGATCCTTCACTGGATGTACTTCGGGAGGAATTTTTGAAAAGCGATATTGTAGAAGAAATGTCCCAATTGCAGGATGAGCACGGCGGATGGGGGCGTTTTAAGTCAAAGGATTACTCGGTGAAGGCAAAAATACCGACTTCGGCGACCGGGATTAACCGATGCTTATATATTGGTTTGACGATTCATGACAGAGATATTTTATTTCTGGCAAATGAATATTTGCTCTCGTTGCTAGATGGGTCCAGTCAGGAAACATGGTTTGAGAAAAATGAGAGAGCGCTTCCCTGGCAAAGAGCAGATGTATGCAATTTAATAGAGGCAATTCGGCCAAACAGTTTTGAATGCGACGATGTATATAACCAATGGCATTACATTGCAAATTGTGCCTATGCCAGCGGCGAATATTGTTACGAAGCAGATATGGCGGCACAACATGAAATATTTCTGACAAAAGAGAAGCGGCTTGTTCCGATGCAAAGCGAGCTGGTATTGAAGCGCCGCGATAGGATTTCGCCAAAGTTAGAAAATGCTATGCTCCATCATTTAGGGGGAGAGGCAAGTGTAAGAGGACATTTTTGGGACAAGACGCCATATCATTTGCCGGATAAATTCCAAAACAAGGTGATGGGACGCTGGTTTCATACATTTAATTATATTAACCAGTTTAGGGGGTCGGAATTGTATTTGGAGGATGCTGTCCAGTGGCTACTGGAGCAGGCAAATGAGGACGGGCTGTGGGATTGGGGACCGCAGATCAAAGACCCGTGGGGGTATTTTGGATATTTTTCGTGTAATAAGCACTATAAGCATAACCGGGTTGTGGATTGTACAATGGAAGTACTGAGTTTTTTGAAAAAATATATTGAGAATAATGGAATAAGCTGATTGAAAAAAATGTGAAACCTTATGTATCCAAAAAACTTAAATAGGTTTTAGTGAAAATGGATTTGTAGGAGCACTTTATTCTGTTTACATAGGAATGTGTAAATGGAGTAAGGTGTTTTTTAGTAGCAAAATAGTAGCAGATCCCAATTTTATTTTTCTATATATAAGATTGTTAGACGGTAAATTTATTTTATACTTCGGATATGTTTTGAATAACCTGGCAATTTTTGATACATAAATATAGAAGATGTTTCACTAAAACAGAAGGAGATGATATTATTATGCCAGCGTATAAAGACAAGAACAACGGAACATGGTACTGTAAATTTTATTATACGGACTGGACTGGATTTTCAAAACAGAAATGGAAAAGAGGCTTTATGACGAAAAGGGAGGCGCAATTGTATGAGCGGAACTTTTTACAGAGACAGTCGGCCAGTCCGGATATATTGTTTGAAAACCTTTATAATGCGTATTTGGAAGAGATGTCGGCGAGACTCAAACATTCGACGATACTTACGAAGAAGAATATTTGTGAAACGAAAATACTTCCTTTTTTTGCAAAGAAACCTGTGAATGAGATTCAGGCGGCCGACATAAGGAGATGGCAGAACCATTTATTGAAATCAGACCATGCTTACTCTATGACTTATTTAAAAAATATTAATAACCAGCTGTCTGCCATCATTAATTTTGCCCGCAAATATTATAATCTGGAAGCAAACCCGTGCGGGCAGGCGGGAAGCATCGGCATGAACAGGGCGGAGGGCATGCAGTGCTGGACGCTGGAGGAATTTCTCGCCTTCCGGAAAGGAATAAAGGACAGGACGAAGTCTCTCATATGCTTTGACGTGCTTTATTGGACGGTTATGAGGGAAGGAGAATTGCTGGCGCTGTCTGGAGAGGGATATTGATTTTGAAAAAAAGGAGATTTCCATTAATAAATCCTACCAGCGGCTTGAGAGACAGGATGTCATCACAACGCCGAAAACACGGAAGAGCAGGCGACGGGTTTCCATACCGGATTTTCTTTGCAGGGAGCTGCTGGAATATATGGAGGGACCGTGCTATGATAAGCGGAATGAGCGTTGTTTTCCGTTTAGCAAAGCATTTTTGAATTATGAAATGCGGCGCGGATGCAGAAATACAGGAGTGAAAAAAATATGCGTGCATGATGACCGTGTTATAATAGGGGCAAGTCAGAAGAAACCCAGTAAAATCAAAGGGTTGCAGATGATTTTGTCCTATTATTTTTTGCAATGAAACAATTTACAACAAAATCAGACGAGGAGGGATGGAATGGCGAGTGGAGATTTGTTCCGTGCATTTACAGTGCGGTTTTCCTTTAAGAAAGAGTAGCATGTAAGACTGCTGAAAAAATTTGAGGATGAAAAACTGACCGGCGGCAAAGCAAAGAATCAGATTGTCATGGATGCACTGGAGATGTATTTTGATGCATTAGAAAACAACAATGATACCAAAGAGGATAAATGGGACACCAAAGAATTTGTGGAACAGCAGTTGGAACAGTATAGGCAGGAGTGTAAGGAAGAATTATTAGGGGAGATTCTCCGTATTTTGATTGGTAGCAGGATGGCAGGGCAGTCGTTTATGGTGTCTTCCCCCGCTGGCAAACAGGAAGCAGAAGAAGTTATGGAAAATGGATTGGCAGATATAAGTGGAATGCCGGATGTCATGGACAAAATAATGGACTGGAGCAGCAGTTAGAATGGAGGGATGGCATGTTAAAACAGGGAATCAACGGCACTTTCCGTTTTATGTGCGGGGTGCTTAAAGGCACGGTATGGATGGGAATACACATTTTGAAACTGATTTTGGCAGTAATGGAAACGGCTCTGCTTTTAACCGGGAGTGTGGCGAAAATCGTGTTGCGGGTATTGGCATAGGATGAGGTTATGAAATGGATAAAGGGAGGCAAATGTCTTTCTTTATCCGTATATATGGATAGGAGGCAGGTTATGGAGAAAGAACTGGCAGAGGTTATTGAAGAATACGGAATGGTATACCGTTTGGCAGAAAACGGATGCTATTATCCGGATGTAGGGCTGCCGGAGGGAACACACTACAATATAGGAAAATATGGGCTGATGCGGTGGGAGTATCTGCTGACAAACCGCAGAAGTGAGTATATCCGGCTGTTACTGGATGGGAAACTGAATGAATATCTGTATGAGGTGGATGAAGAATGCCATGCCAGGGTGGAAATGCTTGTGGAACAAATGAAAGCAGAGGCAGGGATTACGGAGGAACTAAAAGTTGTCAATCAGATGAAGTGGGTTGGGCTTATAAATAATCTCAGGATTACAGCAGAGGAAATTGTGCGGAGGGAAATAATATATGTGTGATGTTGCATGGGGCGGGAAACTGCCCCAATTTTTGTGGGTATTTTGGAAGTTAAATGGATTATGTAGAAAAAAGAAATAATGAGCAATATTTTTAAACAGAAGAATTAATCTATATAGTTTGATGGAAATTCGTGAATTCATGAAGAAAAACATTGAGAAAGCAGTATGAATATGATATGCTGAAAGATAACAAGGTAAATATTATAATTTTTAAAACAGAGGTAATGAAAACATGCAAGTGAGTTACAAGAAGTTATGGAAATTGCTAATAGATAAGGATATGAAGAAAAAAGACCTGCAGGCACTTGCTGGAATTAGCTGGGCATCTATCACAAAACTTTCAAAAGGTAAAACTGTCAGTATGGAAGTCCTCATGAAGATATGCAAAGTTTTGGAATGCAACATTGGAGATATCATGGATTTGATTTCGGAAGAGCAGTAAGCAAATGGGAGGAGAAGATAATATGTCAAAGAACAACAGTGATTTTTTTAAAGTGAAAAATGATTGGTCTCTGATTAAAGATAAATTATTGGGATGTTATTTAACGCCTTATTTTCAAAAGGTATTGGCTACCGGAAAAACCATTTGCTATGTTGATTGTTTCTCAGGAAAGGGGCAATTTGAAGATGGCAATCCGGGTTCACCCATTATTGCACTTCAAATACGTGATAAATGCCTGCAGAAAACGAAAATGCGGATAGATAAGAGTAAAGCGATTGAAAACACTTTTATTGATTTGAACTATGCTGCAGATTTGCGGACAAATTTAGCATCATATAGCAACTATTATGGAATTCCCAATATTGTCAGTGGTAAATATGAAGAAAAAATTATTGATATATTAAAGAATAAAAAGGGGCAGCATGTTTTTTTGTATATAGATCCATATGGGATAAGGGCATTAGATACAGCTCTGTTTGATAAATTTCAAGCTATGGGTTTCCATTCGTTTGAAATGCTCATTAATTTTAATTCTTTTGGTTTTTTAGGGATGCATGCAGGGTAATGGCTGTGGATTATAAAAATGATTCTGCTTTACAGGACTTAGATGATTTGGTTGAGTACGATCCAACTTCAGTGGTGACATTAGATAAGCCAGTAGATATGCTTTCCAATATAGCAGGGGGAGATTATTGGAAAGCGATTGTGCAGGATTATAAGGAAAAGCGTATTGATGGATATAAGGCAGAACAACGTTTATCTACAGAATATAAGCAGCGATTAAAAAAGCGTTATAGTTATGTTTTGGATATGCCTATTAGGCTAAAAGCAGGAAATCGTCCCAAATATAGGATGATTCATGCTTGCGATCATGAGGATGGATGTTTTCTTACGGCGCAGAATATTCAGAATAGGAAAGACGAACTGTACACAAATATCCAGACAGGCGGGCAGATGTCGCTATTTGATATTATGCCAGGGGTATCACAATCCGTTGAAGGAGAATGGATATTACGAGAGGAAGTTAAACAAAAAGTACAGGATTCCATAGAAAAAGTTGGGACAGATATAGGAATTACAAGGTTTATTGCTGCTTTTGTAAATGACAATGGATTAATTTGCAATTTTGATTTGATATATGAAATACTGAAGGAATTGGAACAGGAAAGAAAAATTTGGATTGATCGTAATCCAGCCTTTTCAGAAAGAGAAAAGCGTCCATCGACATTTATGACAGAGGACAAAAACAAAACAGTAACTATCAGGAGGTTGAAAGCATGAAAAAGGTAGCTGGGAGCATTCAGCGTAAAACCATGCTTTATGAAACAGGGGTAGAGTATGGAGATTATACAATGAATCATGTATTGGGATGTGCTCATGGCTGCAAATTTCCATGTTATGCATATTTACAGAAAAAAAGATTTGGTCAGGTAAGTTGTTATGAAGAATGGTGTAAACCATATTTGGTTTCAAATACAATTCAACTCCTTTACAAAGAAATACCAAAACTGAAAAACAAAATAGAATCTGTACAGTTATGTTTTACGACAGATCCTTTTATGTATGAGTATGATGAAATTGCAAAAATGAGTATTGAAGCAATTCATCTGCTTAATTCCTATGGAATTAGATGTACTGTACTTACAAAAGGGCTTTTGCCAATAGAATTGGCAGACAAAAAGAAATATCCTTTAGATAATGAATATGGAATTACTCTTATTTCTTTGGATGAAGCATATAGAAAAAAAATGGAACCGGCAGCTGCCCCTTATATAGAAAGATTGGAAGCAATGAAAGCCCTTAGTGAAGCTGGATGTAGAACTTGGGTTAGTATGGAGCCATATCCAACTCCAAATTTAATTGAGCAGGAGTTAAAGAATCTGTTAGAGGCTGTTTCTTTCACGGATAGAATAATTTTTGGACGAACAAATTATTGTACAGATGTTACAAAAGGCTATCCACAACATAAATTTTTTTACAACCAAAAGGCAAAAGAGGTGATTAATTTTTGTACGGAGCGAAATATCGCATATCACATTAAGGAAAAAACCGTTACGGAATAAATCGGGAATATTCATCGGTAATTGGAAGTGTTTTTATAGTTAGTGATGCTACCCTGAAGAGCGAAAATTGAGATTGGAAAGTATAGAAAGATTTAGCAATAAGGGTACAGAAAGAGGTGTAGGATGAATCCTGATAAAAACCATGAAGTAGAAGTGGAAAATCTGCGTGGGCTGGTCGATTGCCTTCAAAAAGAAAATCGACAACTTAAAGAATTACTGGAACAAGTAGGAATTGATTACTCCTCTTGTATAGAACATAACGATGGCGCAGTATCTGTTCCAGACCAGGGGAAGCGGATTCTGCCATTTGCCATAACAGAAAATGCCGCAAGACACTTCTTTGCAAGGTTCTGGGGCAGGGAAGATGTCTATGCGAAACGGAGCGTAAATAAAAAGACCGGAAAAGCAGGCTATTTCCCACAGTGTGATAATTTCTGGCATTATGGAGTGTGCCCAAAAGCAAACAGAGCAAAAATACAATGTAGTAAGTGCGGAAATCAGAGTTATAGTAAATTAGACACTGCGCAGATTATGAGGCATTTAAAAGGGGAAAAGGAAGATGCTTCTGATGTAATTGGCGTGTACCCGCTCTTGCCCGATGATACCTGCCGATTTATCGTATTTGATTTTGACAACCACGAAAAGGGTGCGGAGGAAGATGACTTTGCCAATACCGATAATGAATGGAAAGAGGAAGTTGATGCGGTACGAGCAATCTGCAAAGAGCAGGGGATTGATGCTTTGGCAGAGCGTTCCCGTTCAGGAAGGGGAGCGCATCTGTGGATATTTTTTACAGAGAAAATTCCGGCAAAGCTTGCCAGAAAATTTGGCTTTGCTTTGTTGGATAAAGGTGCAGAAACGGTAAACATGAAATCTTTCCGGTACTATGACCGTATGCTGCCGGCACAGAACCATGTGCCGGATGGCGGTATTGGGAATCTGATTGCTCTGCCGTTGCAGGGACAGGCATTGAGGGAAAGCAATAGTGCATTTATTGATGAGAACTGGAATGCCTATCCGAACCAGTGGAAGGCCTTAATGCAGACAGAGAGGTTGTCGAAAGAAAGGCTGGAAGAGTGTATTAAAAACTGGTTGCCGGAGAATCCATTTGAGTCAGGCATAGAAAATGAAGCAACAAGAATCAAGCCATGGGAGTACCAGCAAAAATTTTATCAGGAAGATGTTCAGGGGAGCATGAAGATCGTTCTATCAAATCTGGTTTATGTGGACACGGAAAATTTAAAGTACCGCCTGCAAAACAGAATAAGACGTTTGGCGGCTTTTTTAAATCCGGTTTATTTTAAAAATCAAAGAATTGGCTATTCCAATTATCAGGAATCCAGAACGATTTATATGGGGCGGGATGAACAGGGGTATATCGGGATGCCAAGAGGGCTGAATGATGAATTGATACAAAGATGTGACGAGGCAGGAATCAAATACCATATAGAAGATAAGAGAACGGCTGGGAGAGCCATAGATGTTATATTTCAGGGTGAATTACGTAAATCACAAGTGCCGGCAGTAGAAAAAATGCTGCAGCATGATACTGGTATTCTGAGTGCGGCTACAGCATTTGGAAAGACGGTAGTGTGCAGTAAACTGATTGCAGAAAGAAAAGTAAGCACGCTTATTTTGTTGGAATCATCGGCATTGATGGAGCAGTGGGTAGATGCGTTGCAGGACTTTTTGGATATACAGGAAGAATTACCAGAATATCGGACTCCTTCGGGCAGAATTAGAAAACGCAAAAGTGTAATCGGAAAGATTCATGGAGCACATGATTCTTCGACAGGAATCATTGATATTGCCATGGTCGGTTCGCTGTGTAAAAAGGGAGAATTTCATCCCAGATTGCAGGAATATGGGCTATGCATAATGGATGAATGCCACCACGCAGCGACGGCTACCGTAATAAAAATACTTCAGGAAATAAAAGCGAAATATGTCTATGGAGTGACGGCAACGCCGATGCGCAGTGATGGACTGGAAAAAATAGGCTATATGTTGCTGGGGGATATCCGTTACCGCTACACTGCGAAGGACAGGGCAAAGGAGCAGGGGATGGAACATTTGGTTTATCCCCGTTTTACAAGGGTGGCATATCCACGCAGTCGGGAAATGCATATCAATGATGCCTATATGCGGATTAAGGATAATGAAGTCCGCAATAAACAGATTGTGGATGATGTGAAAAAATGTATTGGTTGTGGCAGGACGCCTGTGGTTTTGACACGTTATAAGGAACACGCCGCTTTGTTAAACGAAAGAATGCAGGCATATGCAGATAAGATATTTCTTTTATCAGGAGACAAATCGAAAAAGGAATTACAGGAGATTCGTGAGCAGATGGAAGAAGTGCCTGCTGATAAAACCATGATATTGGTTGCCACTGGACAGATGGTAGGGGAGGGATTTGATTATCCGAGACTGGATACTCTGATTATGGCAACACCGGTTTCGTGGAAAGGAATTGTAGAGCAGTATGCGGGGCGGCTGAACCGGGATTATGAGGGAAAGAAAGATGTAGTAATCTATGATTATGTGGACAGCCATATTGATAAGTTTGATAAGATGTATGGGAAACGATTAAAAGCCTATCGGCAGATTGGGTATCAGATATGTACGAATATTTCTGGTGAAAAACAGGAGGCAGGGGCAATTTATGATTTTGAAAATTATCTTGAAATATTTGAGAGGGATTTGCAGGAGGCAGAAAAAGATATTATCATTTCAAGCCCGAGGATGAACCGAAAGAAAGTATACCGGATGATTTCCCTGCTGAAGGAACGTCAGGAGGCAGGTGTGAAGGTTACGATTGTTACATGGCATCCGGATAGTTATAAATATGGGAAAAGTGAAGTGCGTATGGAATTGCTGGAACAGCTTAGGGTTACTGGATTTGAGATACAACTGATGGAACAAGACTGCGAATGCTTTGCGGTGATAGACCAGAAAATTGTCTGGTATGGGAATATGAATTTTCTGTCAAAAGAAGATATAGAGGATAATCTTATGAGGGTGGTAAGCGGGGATATTGCTGTTGAGATTATGGAGATGACCTTTGGAGGGGAGAAGGAGCTGATGGATTGGTAGTGAATTATAAAAAATAAGGAAATATTTATAATTTTGTGATACAATATTTGTAATGATATTGAGTTAGATAATACAAAAAATATTAAGGAGAAGGATAATGAAAGCAGATAATATAAGCTTATTGGAATTTATTGGTGCAGGGAAGAGAACTTTCTATATACCAGTATATCAAAGAAATTATGACTGGAAAAAGCTTCAATGTGTTACGTTGTTTCAGGATATAGTGAGAATAGCAAAAGATGAAAATCAGATTTGACGAATCGTTTTAGTACAGAAAAATTGCGAATTAAATTGAAACCTATGAAATCAGATGCTGTTAATTATCAAAAATTGATTGACAATCAAAAGGATGATATGGAAGAATCACAGATTTTAAATAACTATAATCTGTTTATTTAGTTAATAAACAGTTGCGAGTTGTCGCCAGAGGATATTTTTGTTGGAATACAGAAATTGGAAATTGTGTATATTCAATTGACAAAAGAAAGAGAAAATCCTCAATTAATTTTTGAATCATTAAATTCCACGGGACTTGATTTGACCCAAGCAGATTTAATTAGAAATTACCTGTTGATGGGACAGGCATATTCTGTGCAAGAAGATTTATATAATCGTTATTGGATAAAACTGGAACAAATGTTGCCTGATATTATTATATCTGATTTTATTCGTGATTATTTGACTTTGAAAACAGGGAATATTCCTAATAAGGATAATGTCTATTCAGCATTTAAAAATTATTACTGTGCTGTAGTGAATGATACTATTGAGAATTTTTTAGATGAATTAACACAATATGGGGAATATTATAGTTGGTTTAAATATGCCAATGGTCCAGATGACAAAATTAATTTTCGTTTACTTCAGTTACAGAAACTAAAGTCAACTATTGTATATCCTTTTTTGCTTGAAATGTTTGAAAAATATTATAAATTGCATATCATTGATTTAGGTACTTTATGCCAAACAATAGATGTAATTTTATCATATGTCATGAGAAGACTGATATGCGAGATGCCAACGAATGCACTAAATAAGGTTTTTGCATCAATGTCTAAGGATATATCCAAATTGACAGTTGATAGCTTACCAGATCAGGTTGCATATGTTTTATCGCAGAAAAAGGGGAAGGTGATTTTTCCTAATGATGAGATGATAAAAAATAAATTATTGACTAGAGATGCATATAAATTTCCACATATTAAATATATCCTTGAACAAATTGAAAGAAAACAAGGAAAAGAAATAGTCGAATTTGAAGATATGACAATTGAGCATATTATGCCGCAGGCTTTAACTGCAAAATGGAAGATTGACTTGGGCAAAAAAGCAGATGAAATACATGAAAAATATCTTCATTGCATCGGGAATCTAACATTGACGGGATATAATTCCGAATTATCAAATTCCAATTTTGACGAAAAAAAGGAACTGCTCATTAAATCAAATATTTATATGAATAAGATGATTTCTGAAAAGAACAATTGGGGAGAAAAGGAAATTTTAGAGCGTTGTTCTTGGATGGCTAAAGAGATTATTCAAATATGGAAATGTCCTGATATACTCAGTGCGAACCAAGATAAAGTTGATAATCGCATAGAGTTTGATATTATGGATGAGGTTAATGTGACGGGAAGAACACCGGTAGATATTGAAATATGTGGAGGAGTTATACCTGTTGATTCGTGGAAAGCCTTTTTTCAAACGATTTGTGAACAGATGTATGATTATGATGCACAAATATTTAGAGGATTGGTAAAACATAATGATTTTAAGGGAAGAAATAGACGTATTATAGCAATTACCGATGAGGAGATGCGTAGACCTTGCAAATTGGCAGAAGGAGTGTATATTGAATTAAATTTAAGTGCAAATGATGCATTAAATTATTCTAAATTAGTTGTAGGCAATTTTAATGGTATGGAAGATGAATGTTCATATAGATTAAAGCCAAATTATTAAAATTTATAGAGTGGTAAAATCAATCCTTGTCAATCTTACAGACACATATTATAATAAAGGTAAAGAAAAAGAGGGAGCGTCATTATGGAGAAAGCTTTTGAAGAACTGCAAATCAAGGATGATTTCATGTTTAGCGTTATTATGAGAAATCCAAAATTTTGTAAACCTTTTTTAGAGCGGATACTTGGCATAAAAATATCCCATATTGAATATCCGAAGGCGCAGGAGACAATAGATATTACCGCAGATGCAAAAAGTGTGCGTTTGGATATCTATGTAGAGGATGGAAAAGAAACCGTTTATAATATTGAAATGCAGACCACAGAGAATAGAAACATTCCCAAACGAACAAGATATTATCAAGGAATGATAGACTTGAATATCTTGGAAAAAGGGGATAATTACAAAAATTTGAAACGAAGTTTTGTCATTTTTGTATGTACCTTTGATTTGTTTGGTGAAGGGAGACACGTCTATACCTTTGAAAATCGCTGTATCCAAAATCTGGATTTAGGTCTTGGAGACGATACAACGAAGATTATTTTAAATACGAAGGGTACAATGAATGATGTGACACCGGAAATGAAAAAGTTGCTTGACTTTATTGACGGTAAGGAGCCGGAGGATGACTTTACCAGAGAATTAGATGAAGCGGTACAGTCTGTCAGAAAGAATGAGAAATGGAGGTTGGATTATATGACATTGCAGATGAATTATCAGGAAAAGTATGAGCAGGGTATAGAGCAGGAAAAGAGACAGTCTGCATTAAGAATGATAGAGGCAGGGAAATTGTCTTCAGAGGAAATTGCGTTGTATTCCGGTCTTACTATTGAACAGGTGTTTGAACTGGAAAAAGAATTACAACCAGTATAGATATGTGCATATTTGGAATAAGATATATATTAAAAGGACAGAGATTCTGGGATTGGAATTTCTGTCCTTTTTAGAACTTTTTGGATTCAAAATTTATAAAAGTCTTAGTGACATAGAATTTAAACGGCCAGAGTGATATAGAAAAGATATAGTTTTTCCTATAATAAGGCAGTTATCCTATTTTATTGAGGTTTCAGGGGGTTGTTCCCCCTGACCGGAAAGCCGGACCTTCGGGCGGCTTGCGTTTTGTGACACAAAATGCGTATCTGGCGAAACCTTTGGGAGTGAAAAGAAGGCAGAGTTTTCGGGGCGGGAGAAGATTTACGGCAGCAAAACAGACAGGTAAAAAACAGGTGCAGGGAACGAAAAACTTTTTTCCAATAACAGGCTGACTTCTGAAATAGAGCACGGTATAATTTATGACAATAAAGATGTGCATGCGATTTTTATTGTTTCAGTAAACCGATTATCTACAGGGAGGAAACGCTTATGAGAGGAAAAAGAAGAATAATCATTCTCTTTGCTCTGGCATTTTTATTGCTGCCCGGCATATCAGCAGAGGCGAAACCAAAGCCAAAGCTGGAAGCGGGGAAAAAGACTACGACAGTAGGACAGAAATGCCAGTTAAAATTAAACGGGGTGCCCGGCAGGGCAGGGGTAAAATGGAAAACCAGCAATAAACGGGTGGTTTCCATCGCCAAGAGGAAAGGAAATACGGTTACATTCAAGACTGTAAAAAAGGGGAAAGCGGTGGTTACGGCCGCTTATAGGAAAAAGAAATACCAGTGCCGGGTTACGGTTAAGGCAGGGAAAAAGAAAAAGCCGGCGGCAGACCATCCGGTGTTAAACAGCAGTGATGTGACATTATATTATCTTTCTGAGGAATATAAAGATTACATAACCTATGACAGCAGCCACCTCCGGGAATATCGTTTCCGGGTGTCCGGCACAAGGAAAGAAGTGAGGGACTGGAAAATATCCGGGGATGGGGCAGATTATTTTGATATTACAGATTATGGGCTGCTTCGGATGGACTGGGGACCGGCTTATGTTGAACCGTGTGTGACGGTAACGGCTGTTCTGGAGGATGGGAGAAAGCTGACAGCTGCAGTGAGGGCGTATTCCGAAGTGAATATCTATATAGATAAGCTGTTTGCGGATTTTGAGGGACAGTATATTACCCCGTCTATGACAACAAAAGAGAAAGCAGAAAAGGCGGCATGGTATATCAGCACAACCTCAGATTATGAATTGTATAATTATAAGTGGCTTGATATTTTTCTGAAAGGAAAAGGGGACTGTTATGCAAGCCGTTATGCCCTGCAGTACCTGTGCAACTACATGGGGATTAAGGCGGTAGCATGCCGGAATCTTGATGACCACGGAAAAACACTGCTCTATGCAGATGGCAGGTTTTATGTCATCGTTACCGGCTTTAATGAGCCAAAGCCAAGACCGTATGGAATTTATGAAATCAGCGGTGGGGCTTTGGAAGATTTGGCAGAAAAGAATAAATTTGACCTGGATTATTTCCGCAGGTAAAAGGGGGCATGGGTTGTGGATGTTATATCAGAAGAATTTGTTTTTGCCCGCACGGGAGAGCCGTTGGAAACAAGATTAAAGAGCAGCGACAGTTTCCGGCAACAGATGAAGTCACTGCATGAGGCCGCAAAAGATTTTACAAGGGATTCCGTCAAATCGGATGAATGCTGGAAAGCATTCGGCAGGCTGGAGGATGAATGGAGTAAATACAACATTCGGTATGGGGAGGAATCCTACCGTCTTGGATTTGAGGATGGGGTGCAGCTTGCCTCTGAAAGGGAAATCCGTGCAGAGGGTTCTGTCTTGGATGTTCAGGATATGGCACATCTGGTTTCTATATATGATGCCATTAAGAAACTGAACAAACTCCTGCTGGGGGAATGGGAAATACATGGCAGGGATGGTGGTGTGCTGGAGGGACTTGACCGGGTGTGTGATGTGATTGAACACGGCGTTTGTGCGGAAATCCGTCTCCGTGGGGAGGATGAAATGTATGAGTGTCTGGCAGATATTTTAGATAACACAGAAAAAGCACCGGAAGAATGGGCAAAGCTTCTGGCAGGGCAGGATAAAGAATAAAGCTATAATACCATCAAACAGGAATGAGGATGAGAAAAGTTAGATAATAATTTGCAGAGGAAGGAGGATTTTACGGTGGAAAAAAGAGATATGGCATTACTGATAGAGGTGGAGGATGAACTGCATAACATGGATATGGCGCTGGAACAGCTTGCCGGTCATGGACACGCAAGCGGGGAGTTTACCAAACTGGATAATGTGTTTGATGTGATACAAAATAATTCCCATGCGTGTTTTTCCAGTGAGTCGGAGGAAACGATGCAGGCATTCTTTGATATTATGCAGGACAGGGACAGGACGCCAGAGCAGAGAGCAGATATTCTGATGAATGGGGTGTATGGACAATACAATAAAAAAATAGAAAATGTGAATTGCCAAGACTGTTAATGCATGAAAAATCTTATTATTCTGTTAGTAGGATGTAATACTAATAATGAAAGTAATCAAGGTTCCCGGTACATTTTATGCGTTTGGGAACCTTGCCTTATTATGGGGTAATATAGGAAAAGCATGTAATAATGTGATATATATTGACATAGATATATATGATATGGGAAAGTTTGCAATTTCCGGTAAAAACTTAGATGTTTTGAAACGCTGGAATTTATTTGTTATCTGATATATAATAATCTTATGTTTATCTGTAGATTGTTAGAAGAAAACATCCTCATAAATGTCGCAGTATACACAAAATTTGATTCAGGGAGGTACTTATGACATTACAACAGCTAAAGTACATGATTGTGGTGGCAGAGAAAGGCTCTATTACGGAGGCAGCAAAAGAACTGTACCTTTCACAGCCAAGCCTTTCCGGTGCCATTAAAGATGTCGAAAGGGAGGCAAAGATTACGATTTTTAACCGATGCCGGGCAGGTGTGGCATTGACGACGGAGGGTATGGAATTTTTAGGATATGCAAGGCAGGTTGTACAGCAAATGGGACTTCTGGAATCAAAGTATATCCATAACGAAACGGCAAAGCAGAGATTTTGTGTGTCCTCCCAGCACTATACATTTGGAGCAAACGCCTTTGTAGAACTGGTTCAGCAGTTTGGTCAGGAGCGGTATGAATTTATTCTGAATGAAACCCAGACACATGAGATTATTATGGATGTACGAAACCGTTTCAGCGATTTGGGTATTCTTTATCTAAGTAAAAGTAATGAGAGTGTGCTGAGAAAAGTTTTGGAGGAAAATAATCTGGAGTTTCATGAGTTGTTTTCAGCTGCCCCTCATGTGTTTTTAAGACGGGAGCATCCGCTGGCAGGCAGAGAGAAACTCAGATTAGAGGATCTGAAACCATATCCAAGACTTAGTTTTGTGCAGGGAAATTATGAATCTTCTAATTTTTCGGAAGAATTATTCAGCAATGATATTGTAGAAAAGAGTATTAAAATCAGCGATAGGGCTGCGATTGTTAATTTTATGATTGGATTAGATGGATACACTATTTCAAGTGGTATCTTTCCTAAATATCTGCATGGAGATTCAATTATTTCCATTCCACTTGATGAAGATGAAGTTATGCGTATCGGATATATTCTGAACAAGGATAGAGAATTATCCGAATTGGGCAAAATTTATATCGAGGCTCTGAAACAGTATAAAGAGAAATAAAGCATAGGCTCAGCCTATGCTTTAGCATAAATATTAAGTATTACCTATTTCATAACCTTCCATTGTATACTTCTACATGGAAGGAGGCGTTAGCATGCCGGGTTATGTAATGGGTAATTTTTTTATTTATTCTGTCATTAATGCCTTTACACCGGGACCGGGTAATATTTTGGCATTAAATACAGTAACCAATTATGGATATAAAAAAGGAAGACCGCTTTTTTGGGGGATTTTTGCCGGATATTATGTTGTACAGATGATATGTGCCATTTTCGTATTTGGGGTAAGTACCTTTTTGCCGGATGTGCTTGGCATTATGAAATACATAGGTGCTGCCTATATTTTGTGGCTGGCAGTCCATATTGCGATAAGCAGACCGGATACAGATTCTGTAGAAAAATCAGCATCTTTTCTAAAAGGATTTCTGCTGCAGTTTGTCAATGTAAAAATTTATTTGTTTGGCATAACAGCACTGACGGGATATATTACGGATTTCAGTGACTCGTTGTGGGTTCTGTTTTTGTTTGAATTTATCATTGCGACGATTGGGACTGTTGCAACTCTCACGTGGGTTGGAATGGGGATGCTGATACAGAAAATATATCAAAGGCATTACAGAGTGATTAACGTGATTCTTGCACTGACTTTATTGGAGTGTGTATATAGTATGCTGAAATAGCGAAGGAGTATGTCCAATGCAGATAAAGAGGAACATTCTTTTGAATCCCGGTCCGGCAACAACAACGAATACTGTAAAAATGGCACAGGTTGTTCCGGATATATGTCCACGTGAAAAAGAATTTACACTAGTGCTGAGGCAGTTATGTGAAGGCTTGGTTAAAGATTGTGCATGGCAATCTGGATCGATATGTTTGTGTGCTTTTTTGTGGTTCTGGAACAATGGCTATGGATATGTGTATTAATACGCTATTACCTGATGGGAAAAAGATATTGATTATCAATAACGGAACTTACAGTATGAGGGCGGTAGAAATCTGTGAGTATTATAGCCTCCCCTTTGTAAATTTCCAATGTCCGATTGATGAGCTGCCGAATTTAGACGAGGTGGAGCAGATACTGAAGGAAAATCAGGATATTGCACTTGTTTACACAACGCATAATGAAACAGGAACAGGAATTTTAAATCCTGTCAGGGAGATTGGTTCCCTTGTACATAAATATAATGCAGTTTTTATCGTGGACACAATTTCCACCTATGCCATGAGACCGATTGATATTGAGAAAGATAACATTGATTTTTGTATGGCATCCGCACAGAAAGGACTTATGGCAATGACCGGGCTTTCTTTTATCATTGGGAATATTGATTTAATCAGGAAGTCGGCAGCATACCCGAAACGCTCCTATTATTGCAATTTATACAGGCAGTATCATTACTTTGAAACAACGGAACAAATGCACTTTACACCGCCTGTCCAGACGGTTTATGCTGCCCGTCAGGCACTGGATGAATATTTCCGGGAAGGCGAAGAAGTAAAATGGAAAAGACACGCAGAAGTGTTTGAGGCAATTCACGCAGGACTTGATAAACTCGGCTTTAAGGATATGATCAGGAGAGAGATACAGGCAGGACTTGGCGTTACGGTGAAATACCCGGATGATGAAAACTGGAGTTTTGAAAAAGTGCATGATTACTGTTATGAGCGTGGATTTACAATATATCCCGGAAAAGTATCGGCACAAAACACGTTTCGGCTTTGTGCGTTTGGGGCTATTACGAAGAAGGATATTGATGATTTTTTTGTTGTTTTTACTGAGGCGCTCAAAGCGAACAGCATTCAGATACCTGTTTATTATCAAAAGTAGCAGCCAATTTTATACTTCTGGCAAAAGGAAGGAAAATGATAGGAGGAATCAAAATGAAAGATGAAACAAAATGCCTGCATTCAGGTTATCAGCCTAAAAATGCAGAACCGAGAGTTGTGCCGATTGTTCAGAGTACAACATATGTTTATGAATCTACAGAGGAAGTCGCAGCGGTGTTTGATGATCCGATGAAGTCGTTAATCTATTCCAGATTTGGAAATCCAACCGTTATGGCGGTTGAAGATAAGATTGCGGAATTGGAGGGCGGTATTGGTGCCATGTGTACCACGTCAGACCAGGCGGCTGTTATGTTATCACTGCTCAATATCTGTAATGCAGGGGATAGTTTTATCAGTACAACAGAAATTTATGGTGGTTCCATCAACTTATTTTCACATACCCTCAGACGATTGGGGATTGAGTGTATTTACATAGATAAGAATGCAACAGACGAAGAAATCGGGGCAGCATTTAAGCCGAACACCAAAGCGGTCTTTGGGGAAACACTTGCCAATCCCGCACTGACCGTTTTTGATATTGAAAGATTTGCTGATATTGCACATAAGCATGGTGTCCCGCTGATTATTGATAATACTTTTGCAACACCGATTCTGTGCAAGCCATTTGAATTTGGAGCAGACATCATCGTTCATTCTACTTCAAAATATATGGATGGCCATGCGGTGCAGATCGGTGGTGCGATTGTAGATAGCGGAAAATTTGACTGGACAAATGGCAGGTTTCCGGATTTAACAGAACCCGATGAATCCTATCATGGCATTTCATATACAGAGACATATGGGAAAAAAGCATATATTGTAAAGGCAAGAATGCAGCTTATGCGTGATTTTGGTGTATACCCGGCTGCTCATTCTGCATTTTTACTGAATCTAGGTCTGGAGACACTGGCTGTCAGGATGAAACAATATTGTGAAAATGCCATGACAGTAGCTAACTATTTAGAATGTTCAGATAAAGTGGAAAAGGTAAATTATCCGGGATTAGAGAGTGATGAAAATTATGAACTTGCTGGGAAATATCTGAGCGGATGCAGTGGAGTGATTTCTTTTGTCATTAAAGGGGGAAAAGAGACGGCGGTAAAGTTCATGAATAAGTTACAGCTTGCATCCAATGAAGTCCATGTTGCAGATATACGCACATGTGTCCTGCATCCGGCAAGCGAAACACATCGGCAGTTGACAGATGAACAGTTGGTTGCTGCGGGGATTGAGCAGGGATTGGTTCGCCTTTCCGTTGGTTTGGAAAATGTGGAGGATATTATTGCAGATCTGGAGCTGGCATTTTCTGGACTGTAAGTTTTGTTTGTATATTGATTATGGGTTAAACCAGATAGGGATAAAAATAGATATGTATCGGCAGGAGCATAGATTTTCTCCTGCCACGCCTGTATTTAGGCGGTTTGACGT
>CAJTZF010000017.1 GCA_910584245.1 uncultured Eubacterium sp. | reverse complement strand
CCGGACCCGACAACAACGCCGACCAATCAACCGGGGAGTAGTGGGGGAACCGTCACGGCGCCGCCCTGCCCGAACCCGACAGCTACCCCGGTCAATCAACCAGGGAGTACCGGGGGAATCGCTACAGCGAGACCAAATACCAGTGTGAGCCCGGGAGCATCACCCGGGACGAATCAAGCGGAAGCAGAAGAGAAGATTCCGCAGAATATCTACGCAAAGTCACTGACAAAGACGTATGGAAGCAAGCCATTTATATTGTCGGCTGTTGCAGAAGGTGACGGGGAGCTGACATACAAAAGCAGCTCACCGAAGGTGGCGACGATATCCCCGGGGGGACAGGTGAGTGTGAAAGGATATGGAAAGACGGTCATCACGATTCACGCGGAAGCAGTGGACGAGTATATGCAGGCGGAAAAGAAGATTACGCTGACTGTAATTCCGCGGACGGTAAATTTAAAAAAAGCAGGATCATCTGCCCGAAGACAAATACAGGTAGTGTGGACGAGTGACCGTTCCGTGACAGGATATCAGGTTTACATATCGAAAAAAAGAGATTTCAGCAGAGAGACATTCCAGCGAAGCTATGGAAAGTCAAAGAAGAAATTTACGCTTTTTGGTTTGCGGAGCAAACAGACCTATTATGTGAAAATCCGTGCCTACCGAAAAGCGGGAAAAACGAAGTACTATGGCAATTGGAGCAAAGTGAAAGCAGTGAAGGTAAAGTGATGAAACAGTTTAAGATATGTGCCATGACAGATGCCGCAACGGCAAGGCAGAATGAGGAAGATATCTTTTTATTGTGCAGCGATGGACTGACGGGATGGGTTCTGAGGATAGCTGGATTATTTTTACATGCTCACTTCAAAACTCAGAATATATAAAGCTGGAGGCGTGTATTTATGATAAATAGGTTAAAACCTGTGTTTATTTGTTTTTTATTTGTGTTTTGTATTATGGGTGCGTTGAGTGGTTTTAATGTTCAGCGAGCAAGTGCAGAGGAGATTAGACTGCATGTTTGGGTGTCTGAAACACCTATGGGTGATGTTCCTGACAGATTTTTTCAATCAAAATGGGTTTATTTATGTTATGAATTACTTGACTCATCAGGGAATAGAATTAGCAATAGCCATAGTAATTACGAGGTAACAATGTATCAATATTCACCGACAAATGAAATGGTTAATAAGTGTACATATAATAATAGTAACAGTAATTGGATTTCTATCAAGAATAATGCAGTTGGCCGATTTACAGGAAAGGTCTATGTAACGGGTTCGATTACTGCTGAGTGCGGAGTAGACTGGTATCAAAATGATAAAACCCCTAAATTATCATTGAGCCAATCCAATCTTTCCTTGCATACACAAAATGCAAAATCCCAAACTGTTACCTGTACGGTAGGGGGCGATGTCTTTGATTATACTTACCATTTATCGATATCGAATTCAAATACTTCTGTTGTATCAACTTCATGGGGAGAGTGGTATAACGGTAATGAAAAATGTGATTTAAAAATTACAGCAAAATCAGCAGGTTCATCAACATTAACAGTGACATTTGTCAAGTCGGATGGTACGGTTTTTGATAGTAAAACGATTTTCGTGACGGTTACAGAACCCGTAAAAAATACATATAAGATATCATATAATGCGAATGGTGGGATTAATGCTCCCTTATCTCAAACGAAAACAGAGGGGGTAAATTTGCAATTATCTACAGATACACCATCAAAATCTTATACATTAAACTACACAACAGGTTATGATGCAATGGTATTAAGTCGGGAAAAGGCATGCACTTTTAATAGTTGGAATACTTCGCCCACAGGGATAGGAAGCCTATATATGCCTGGAGCATTTTATACAAGAGATTATGCTGCTACATTATATGCGATATGGTCTAATCCTAAAATGGAATTAGATGATCTACCTGTTTTAACAAGAGAGGGATATAGTTTCTTGGGGTGGTATACTGCTCCTGATGGTGGTACAAAGCTTACCGTGGATACTGTAATTACATCTAACTTGTCGCTTTATGCGCATTGGAGTCTTAAGGAAACAGCGAAACCGACAGCAACAGCGAAACCGACAGCGACACCAAATCCGACAGCAACACCAAGACCGATAGCAACACCAAGACCGACAGTAACAGCGAAACCGACAGCGACACCAAATCCGACAGCAACACCAAGGCCGACAGCGACACCGAACCCGACAATTACGCCGACCAAACGACCGGGGAGCAGTGGGGGAACCGCTGCGGCGAGACCGAATACCAGTGTGAACCCGGGAGCATCACCCGGGACGAATCAAGTGGAAGCGGAAGAGAAAATTCCGCAGAGTATCTACGCAAAGTCACTGACAAAGACGTATGGAAGCAAGCCATTTATATTGTTGGCTGTTGCAGAAGGTGACGGGGAGCTGACATACAAAAGCAGCTCACCGAAGGTGGCGACGATATCCCCGGGGGGACAGGTGAGTGTGAAAGGATATGGAAAGACGGTCATCACGATTCACGCGGAAGCAGTGGACGAGTATATGCAGGCGGAAAAGAAGATTACGCTGACTGTAATTCCGCGGACGGTAAATTTAAAAAAAGCAGGATCATCTGCCCGAAGACAAATACAGGTAGTGTGGACGAGTGACCGTTCCGTGACAGGATATCAGGTTTACATATCGAAAAAAAGAGATTTCAGCAGAGAGACATTCCAGCGAAGCTATGGAAAGTCAAAGAAGAAATTTACGCTTTTTGGTTTGCGGAGCAAACAGACCTATTATGTGAAAATCCGTGCCTACCGAAAAGCGGGAAAAACGAAGTACTATGGCAATTGGAGCAAAGTGAAAGCAGTGAAGGTAAAGTGATGAAACAGTTTAAGATATGTGCCATGACAGATGCCGGAACGGTAAGGCAGAATAATGAAGATAATTTTTACTGTAACGGCAGATACAAAGAGGACACGGAAAAGCGGACAGATTTCTATGTGGAAACATTTACTGAAAGTACAATGACTCTGGCGGCAGTGTTTGATGGGATGGGAGGAGGTCAGAATGGCGAAGAAGCGGCGCTTCTGGCGGCAAGGGAATTGAAACGATACCAGAATGAAGTCCTTTCAAAGTATCCTGATTTTGATGAAGAAGAGGTCATCAGCCGTATGAACGCATGCATTTGCCAGCGGGCAAGAGAATTGTCGAAAAATATGGGAAGCACGGTGGTGCTGTTGAAACTGGAAAAGGGAAAGGCACAAGTGATAAATGTGGGTGACAGCAGGGGTTACTTATGCCGTGGTAAAAATCTGACTTGTTTGTCGACAGACCACACCGAAGAGAATCGTTTTCTTGAACTGCAAAAAGAACTGGGAATGGAGATGGGAGAGACAAAGCAGGAGTGGAAACATATTCTGACGCAATATCTGGGTATTGAAGAAGAGGAATTCATTTTGGAGCCCGCTGTTTCGGAAGACATTCCGGTAGAAGAGGAAGATATGTTTTTACTGTGTAGCGATGGACTGACGGGGATGGTCTCTGAGGAAGAGATGGTGCGTATTATGTCACAGCGGGTGTTGCCGGAAGAAAAGGCAGAGAATCTGAAAAAAGCAGCGCTGGCGGCAGGCGGTAAAGATAATGTTACAATCGTGTTAATACAGATTTGAGGATGGACACAATGGATATTAAAAAAACATTTGGCGACTGGCAGATTGAAAAAAGTATCGGAGAAGGTGCATTCGGAAAAGTATATAAAATTACGAGGGAAGATTTCGGCCACGTGTATGATGCGGCATTGAAGGTCATTGAGATTCCTCAGAGCCAGTCCGAGGTAGAGTCTATACGTAACGAAGGAATGTCAGAGGAAAGTGTGACGCAGTATTTCCATAGTATGGTTGAAGAAATCGTTGAAGAGTTTGCCCTGATGTCCCGTTTAAAAGGAAATTCCAATATTGTCAGCTATGAGGATCATGCTGTAGTGTCAAAGGAAGATGGGTTTGGATGGGAAATCTATATACGGATGGAACTTCTTACTCCGCTCTTTACTTATATCAGAGAACATACTTTGACGGTTCGTGATGTGATTCAGCTGGGAATTGATATATGTCACGCACTTGAGGTATGCCAGAAATACAATATCATTCACCGTGACATCAAGCCGGAAAATATATTTGTTTCTGATATTGGAACATTTAAGCTTGGTGATTTTGGAATTGCAAGGCAGCTGGAAAAAACATCCTCCGGCCTGTCAAAGAAGGGTACATTTACGTATATGGCGCCTGAGGTTTACAAGGGCATGGAATACAACGCTACTGTTGATATTTATTCATTGGGTGTGGTACTTTACCGCTTTTTGAATAATAATCGTTCTCCTTTTATGCCGGATGCACCACAGCCTATGAAATATTCTGATAAAGAGCGGGCAAATGCCTTGCGGCTGAGTGGACATCCGATGCCAAAACCATGTAATGCAGATGGGGAACTGGAAGAAATTGTGTTGAAAGCTTGTGCGTTCCAGCCAAGAGACCGCTATGCGGATGCCAGAGAAATGCGGGAGGCACTGGAGCATATTTTGTACTCGGATTCAGAAAAGAAAATTGTTATTCCTTCGGACGGAGAATTATTGGAAAATGTCAGTGCGCATTACATATCGCAGACAAAAGGAAAAATGCCAGAGGAAAATACGGAGGGAACAGTATATCTGTTTCGGCCACCGGTAGAAGAACAATCATGGCAGGGGTCTCCACAGGTGAAACCGCAATTGGATTTGGCAGATGAATGGAAAGCGAAGCAGCAGGAGTCTGCACAGCAGGAGCCATGGCCGGATATTACGAGAGATGATTTTGCAGAAAATGAAATAAAGAGACCATCCGTAAAAAAGCAAAGCAGAGGAAAGATGGTGGCGCTCGTCACAGCGATTGTCATCGGATTCAGTTTGCTCGGAGTGTGGCTTGTGCACAGTGTAAAAAGACCGAACAGCATGGGGGACAATGAGATAACACAGTCAGATTCAGAAATCGTCCCGACACCGATGGAGGGAACAGGAGATGTACCTGAACCTGTGGCGGAGGTTGCACCTGAACCTACAACGGAGGTTATACCTGAACAGGTTCCACAGCCGATTCCGACACCTGAACCTGTTCAGAAGCCGAAAAAGGCAGCAAAGGTTACCGTACTGTCAGTTAAGGGGAAAAAGGAAAAAATTGCCAAAGCACTCATTGAGAAAAAGAAACTGAAATGTAAAGTAAAGAGAGCTTACAGTAATACCGCAGAAAAGGGTAAGGTAATCAGTCAGAGCGTCAAAAAAGGAACAAAAGTAAAACCTGGTACATCCATAACGATTACAGTGAGCAAGGGGAAGAAAAAAGTGTCACCAAAGACTGCCCAAAAAACAACACCAGGTACGACACCCCGCAGAGTGGTTCCGAAAAAAACTCAGACACCACAAAAAAATTCAACCCCCAAAAAGAACGTCGACAAAAAAAGCCCCCAAAAAGAAAACTATTCGGATTGGAATTTAGTGAATTAAGATGGAGGACAATACATGAGAGAAATAGTACAAATACTTAGTTCAGATACCATGATTATAATATACGAAAGTATAGCAGTTCTGGTGTTTGGAATTCTGGATGTAATGCTGGGCAGAACTTGCAAAAAAATGAAGCGGGAAAAAGAAGAAGTCAGGAAACAACTTCAAAAGGAGAAGCTGCAGGATTCGCTGACAAATGATAAAGCAGACTTATGGAGGATTTAGAAAATGAACATGGTATTGTCGGTCTATTCGAAGGCGGCATTTAAAGAATATATTTTACCGTCCATAAATAACTCAGATTATGAAATTACAGTGCGAAGTGATTATTTTCAGATACAAGAGGATATAAGGCTCAAGCTGGAAGTGATGAATGAGCAGTGGTATATCGGACCAACGGTTGGCTATACACTTAGTAAGGACGGAGTTTTGTGCGGACGGCAGAATCTGGTGGATAAGGAAGTTCTGATGCTTCACACGGTATGGAAAGAAGAGATTTCGATTATATGCAAGGTAGTTCCGTCCAGTTTTCATGTATATCAGAAATTTGCCCTGAACCAGATATCGTCAGTTACGATTGGCAAAGAGGGGGACAACGATATTTGTTATGATTATCTTGGAATGGTATCCAGACATCATGCAAGACTGGTGCGCTCTGGAAGTGGCTACCGGATTGAGAACAACAGTCCGAATGGAATTTATGTAAATGCGGTTAAAGTAAATACCAGTGAGGAGCTGAATTTTGGAGCATTTATTAATATTATGGGATTGCATATGGTGTTTCTGGGAGATTTGCTGGCAATTGATACAGTAACAGACCAGATAAAGATCACAAACAGCAATCTGCGTCCGCTTATGGCAAGTGAGGAAGAGACTGTTTATCTGAATCGGGAAGAGAAGGGTGCAGCTTCCAGGGTTATGTATCACAGGGCACCTAGAAATTATGAGAAGCTGGACTCGGATGTAATCGAAATTGAAGAGCCACCACAGAGAGGGCAAAGCAAAAAACAGCCATTGTTCATGACAATTGGGCCGTCGCTTACGATGGCACTGCCCATGATACTTGGATGTGTCATGATGATGGCTTCGAGGGGAAATGCAGGAGGGCATTCTTCGCTGTATATGTATTCAGGACTCATTATGTCAGTAGGGTCAGCGGCAATTGGAGTTGTCTGGACGCTGGTCAATCTGCGCTATCAGAAGTCAGAGGAGGAGAAGGAAGAGGAGTACCGTTTTCAGACTTATAGTCAGTATCTGATAGAGAAAAAAGAAGAGGTCAGCCAAAAATACGAGGAGACGGAAAGACGGCTGGCAGAGACATATCCGGCTGCATCCAGCTGTCTGAACTATGATGTCGGAAAAGGAATTTTGTGGAACCGGAATCATACGCATGATGATTTTCTGAGTCATCGTCTGGGAATTGGAGAAATTCCGTTTCAGTGTAAAATTGAAATTCCGAAAGAGAGATTTCATTTATACAGGGATGAACTGGCAGAGAAGCCATCGTTTATTAAAAGAAATTTCAGTAATTTATATCAGGTTCCAATTATTGTGAATTTGCTCGAGAAAAAATTAATTGGCATACTGGGAGGAGAAAAGAAAACCGGGGCAATTGAAATCGTAAAACTGTTTAGTACACAGCTTGCTGCCAACAATTGCTATACTGATGTGAAAATCGGCTATATTTATGACAATGCTTCTTCTACTGATTTTGGAAAGTGGGATTTTGCAAAATGGTTTCCTCATGTTTGGTCAGAGGATAAAAAGACCAGGTTTGTGGCAGCATCCAAAGAAGATGCCAGTGAAGTGTTCTATGAATTGACAAAAACATTCCGAATGCGGGAAGAGGAGGAAGAAGACGCTGCAAAGAAAAGATCGGACATTCCCAAACCGTATTATGTAATCTTTGTATCGGATGTAGCTTTGCTGGAAGGCGAATTGTTCTCAAAGTATGCGTTTGCAAAAGCGGCAGAATATGGGCTGACTACAATTTTGCTGGCAGAAAGACATGAAGAACTGCCGAATGAATGTGAATTTATTGTTGAAAATACGGCGCAGTTTCAGGGAATGTATGATGTCTATGAGGGCAGGGAGAACAGAAAGAAGATTGTGTTTGATGCTGTAAATGAACAGCAACTGGAACATTTTGCAAGAAGGCTTTCTTCACTTCATGTGGCGGAAATGGAGGAAGGCGGAGAGATTCCTGCTTCGATTACCTTTTTTGAGATGCTGAAAGTAAATCGGATTGAGGAATATCCGGTTAGTGAGGTGTGGGCAAAAAACAGGACATATGAAAATATCAAGGGTCAGCTTGGGGAGCGTGCTGGAGGGATGCCCTGTTATCTGGATGTTCATGAGAAATATCACGGACCGCATGGGCTGGTGGCGGGAACAACGGGATCAGGAAAGAGTGAGACATTGCAGACCTATCTGTTATCTCTTGCGGTCAATTATAGTCCGGATGATATTGGTTTCTTTATCATTGATTATAAGGGTGGTGGTATGGCAAATTTATTTGAAGGCCTGCCACATATGATTGGACAAATTTCCAATCTGTCCGGAAATCAGGTAAAGAGGGCAATGATTTCGATAAAAAGCGAGAACCGGAGAAGGCAGCGTGTTTTCACGGAACATGGTGTGAATAATATCAATTTGTACACAAAGCTTTATAAAAATGGAGAAGCGGATACGCCAATTCCACATTTGTTTATCGTTATTGATGAGTTCGCCGAGCTGAAGCGCGAGGAACCGGAGTTTATGCGTGAGTTGATCAGTGTTGCACAAGTGGGGCGAAGTCTCGGTGTTCATCTGATTCTGGCAACGCAGAAACCGAGCGGTACGGTAGATGATAATATATGGAGCAACTCGAAGTTTCGGATTTGTCTGCGTGTTCAGGATCAGCAGGACAGCAAAGACATGTTACATAAACCGGATGCTGCATATATTACGCAGGCAGGACGCGGATATCTTCAGGTGGGAAATGATGAAGTGTATGAGTTGTTTCAGTCTGGTTTTAGTGGCGCTGTATACGATGAGAATATGGTCTCTGATAATCAGGATATTGCCAAATTGGTTACCATGCCGGGTAAGGTGGATATGACGGGAAATAGTGTTAAATTATCCCAGAAGAAGCATGCCGAGGAGCAATGGATTGACTGCCTGATTAAATATTTGAAACATGTACTGATTCAGATTTTTGAGTCGTTGAAAGCCTGTGCAGACTTGGAAAAGCAGATTCAGATGCTGACAGAAGCTTTATATCAGGAATTACACAATCAAAATATTGATTATGAGAGAAATGAGTACAATACGGCAAGAATACGTGACTTTGTGCTGACATATCTGGCCTTGTATCAAAAATGTGATGAGGCATCCCTGCCGGGAAAAATTATCGTTCTTGCAGCGGAAAAAGGGAGGAAACTTCCGCAGAAAAAGGAGAAAACCCAGTTGGATGTGGTAAAAGAATATCTGGCAAAAACAGCGTTGGAAAATGGTTATACACATAAACTTCAATTGTGGATGCCGCTTCTTAGAGAAGAAATTTATTTGCAGGAGTTTTCGGAATTCAAGCAAATTTGTTTTGATGGGAAGCAGTGGAAACAACATGCAGAGTGGAATCTGCGTTTGGTTTTAGGTCAGATGGACGACCCGGAAAATCAAAATCAGATGCCATTGCTGATTGATTTTGAGGAGACAGGACATATTGCAATATGTGGGAATATTGTATGTGGGAAAAGCACAATGATGCAGACAATGATGTATGCATTGATTCACAGATATTCTCCAAAGGATATTAATATCTATGGTTTGGATTTCAGCAGTAAGATGATGACTTCTTATGAAAATGCTCCTCATGTTGGTGGAATTATGTATGAGAATGATTTCGATAAAATCGGAAAGTTCTTCAATATGATCGGGCAAATGATGGCAGAACGAAAAACCTGTTTTCGTGGAGGTAACTATAAACAGTATGTTCAGGTAAAAGGTCTGAAGTTTCCGGCAATTTTTCTTTTTGTGGATAACTATGCTTCGTTTAAGGAAAAAACTGGAGAGAAGTACGAGCAGCAGATGGTACAGATTTCAAAGGAAGGAGTCAGTTTAGGCATTTATCTTATTGTGTCTGGAAGCGGCTTTGGAATGAATGATATATCCACCCGTGTTGCGGAAAATATTTCTACGGTATTATGTTTGTCATTAAAGGATAAATACGAATATGGCGATTTGCTGCATAGTGTGCAGATTGAAGTTATGCCGGAAAACGGAGTGAAGGGAAGAGGATTGGCATATTACGGTTCACGGATTTTGGAATATCAGACGGCATTAGCGATTCCGGCAAAAAATAATTATGAGAGGATGGAGCGGATACAGGAAGTGTGTCAGCAGATGAAGCAATCGTGGACTGGAAAATGTGCAGGGCAGGTTCCGGAGATTCCGGAGAAACCGGTGTGGAGTCAGTTTGTTCAATTGGATGCCGTGCGGGAGAAGCTGGCGTCCGGAGACTTTTTGCCGGTAGGGTATGATTTAGCCAATGCTGAAATTTTCAGTGTTTCGCTTAAGGATTGTTATTGCTACATGGTATGTGGTGCCGGCCGGACAGGAAAAACAAATTTTATGAAAGTTATGCTCCAGTCTGCACTGGAAAGGAAAGCGGCGGTTGCTGTGTTTGACAGTCCGAGAAAGGAGTACCAGGCATATAAAAAGCATGAAGATGTGATTTATGCGTCAAGTGAGGATGACTTGTTTGCATTCTTTAGTGAAACGCTGACACCGATCTTTAAAGAGAGAAATGCAATGAAAAACAAATGGCTGGAGGAAGACCGGGAGGAAGGTGAGATTTACGAGGAAATGAGCATGATGCAGCCATATTTTATATTTATTTCGGATTTGAACTGGTTTGTGCATTTGGTTTACGAATCAACAATGAATATGAAAGGATTTATGGAGAATATTTTATCCAAAGGGCGTTTGCACAACATCTATTTTGTCGGTGAACTTGCTTTGAATCAGGTCTCGGATATCCGGGGCTATCAGGCATTTGAGTATTTTAAGGAATACAAGACCGGAATTCATTTTGGTGGAAAAGTAAGTGATAATAATATGTTGTCATTTGAACATCTGACATACAATGAGCAGATGATGACAGATAAGACAGGTATTGGAACGCTTTCAAATGTTTCGGAAGAGAATCCGACGATTAAGGCTGTGATTCCGCTTGCAAGAAAGTAAACAGGAGGAGAAATAGCGATGATACTGGTAGATATTTACATTCCGGCGGTGGATGAAACATATGATTTTATGCTGGACGAAAATGTTGAGACAGAGAAGATCATTGATGAAATTACAGGAATGATTACAAAGAAAATGAAGAGTGGCAGCATCGGGCATGCTAGTGAATTTCTTTTGTATTCCATGGTAACAGAAAAGATGTTGGAACGACGGAAATCATTACAGCAGAATGGAGTGCAGGATGGGACAAAGTTAATGCTGGTATAGAAGTATGCCGCATCAGTGCAAAAAAAGGAGGAGAAAATGTTATGGCAGAATTTCAGGTCAGCACAAGCCGGCTGAATACCGATGCGGAAGCCGTCGGGCGAAGCGTTGCACAAATGTCAGCAAAGTGGAGCGAGCTAAAGGAAAATCTGGAAAAGCTAGATAGTATGTGGGATGGACCGACAAGTGAAACATTTAAAAAAACTTTCAGGGAAGATATTCAGGCATTGGAGAGTGTCATTAAAAATCTGCAAAAAATCAGCGGGTTTGAAAAAATGGCAGAGGGAAAATATGAAAAGTGTGAGAGGATAGTCTCGGATATTGTTGCAGGAATTTATTAAGGAGGGTAAAAAAGTGGCATCAGGAATTGTGTTGAAAGTACCGCCGGATGAATTAATACAGCAGGCACATCAGGTTCAGGAGGAGATTAATCAACTGGAGCGTGAGTGGACAAATATTAGGAATATTGTTTTGCGAAGCAAAAGTTACTGGACTGGAAAAGCAAGCCAGAAGCATCAGAAATATTATCAGAGCATTCAGAAAGATACCGGACTTATGATAAGACGTCTGAAAGAACATCCCAAGGATCTGCTCCAAATGGCGAACCTGTATGAAAAAGCAGAGGAGATAATCGAGGAACGATCCAAAGGATTGCCGGATGAGATTATTCATTAGGAAAAGTGAATTTTGTTTATTTTGAGATAAGGAGAGAATATGGAAAAAAACAGTTTTATGATACAGATGGATTTTTTTAATGTAAATCAGCAGGCGGAGCAATTGGATGTGATTTCTAGAAAACTTTTACAGGCGAAAAATAAACTGAATCAGGTAAGAACGAAAATTCCGACGGCGTGGAGAGGGGATAATGCAGATGCGTATTTGAGAAAAATGGAAATACAGATAAATGAGACTGAACGTATTGCCGCTTCACTTCAAAAAGTAGCAGAAGTGGTACGAGGAGTGGCAAAGCAGACGTATGAAGCGGAGAACGAAGCACTCGAACGAGCGAGAAATCGGTTTGATACCGGTGGGGGCGGAGGAAGATAAGGCTGTAATAGCAAAATGCATAAATATAAAGGAGGAAAAAATTATGGCAAAAACAATTACGGTAAACACGGCGACATTGAGAAGTAAGGCAGAGGAATTAAAGGGACTTAACCAAAATTTTAAAACACAGGTTGAGAATCTGAAGACGCAGGAAACCAGTTTGAGTTCCATGTGGCAGGGGGATGCCAACACCGAGTTTCACAATGCCTTTCAAAAGGATGTGACGCAGATGGATAATTTTTATAATGCTATCCAGAACTATGTGACAACGCTGAATGAGATTGCCCAGAAATATGATGCTACTGAGGCAAAAAATCATCAGCTTGCATCGGCAAGAAAGTATTGATCAACAACAAAACTATTAAATGAAGAAAGTGAGGAACAGGATTATGAATGGAGTATTAAATGTATCAACAGGCAAACTGACGTCGACGGCTGCTTCGTTTCAGTCGACGGGAAGCACCGTGAACAACCTGACACAGCAGATGACAGGTATCGTTACTTCCCTGTCTGGACAGATTTGGAGTGGCTCTGCAGCTACCCAGTACGTTGCAAAGTTTAACGGACTTCAGGATGACATCGGGCGGATGATCGCTATGATTAACGAACACGTAGAGGATTTGCAACAGATGGCAGCAGATTATGAGAGCGTAGAGAGCGCTAACGAAGGACTGATTGGAAATCTTTCATCAGATGTAATTGTGTAATTAATGAAAAGGCGGGTGGGGGTCTTCCTTTCACGATTACAAATGAGAAATGTACAAAGATTTGTGTATATGCGACAGTATAATCTGCATGAGGAGGGTATCATCTTGATAAGGAAAAGATGGATGGCAGCATTTGTCTTGTCATTTTTCTGTATTCTGCTTCGTGCCGGTACTGCTCACGGAGAGGATAGTTATACCGTAGAAGATGCAAAAAATGGAGTAGTTGAAATACAGACAGGACTTGTGACGCAGGATGCGAAGTTTCACTGTGTAAAGCAGAGTTGTGGTTTTTTGATTGGAAATTCATCCGGTAATGTGTATCTGGTAACGACCAATCATAGCACAGTAATAAGTGAGGAGGAAAAAAAGACTTTTTACGAGGTACATAAAATAAAGCAGGATGAGTATGGGATTTTGGAATCCATCCGTCTGACGATACAGGGAGATGTTGTAACCGAGATTCAGGTTGTTGCAAATAGTGAATCACAAGATTTCTGTATTTTATCCGTGGGAGATGTCATACAGGAAAAAATGGCATTGCGTCTGGATGACTCTAAGGAGCATGGTGGAGATAATAAAGTTTATGCGCTTGGTTTTCCGGATACTCCACATGAAAGCGCACAGTACAGTGCGGAGGAAGTGGAAATCCGTCTCGGAACGATTCAGAATTTTACGCAGCAAGCAGAAACGAATTCTGTGATACAACATTCCGCGGCAGTTAGCGTGGGTAATTCAGGGGGGCCGCTCATATCAGAAGACGGTTATGTAATTGGTATGAACAATATGGTACTCCCAGGTGATGGGACGGCAGCATATCATTCATTGTCAATAACGGAAATCATACACATTCTTGACAATTATGGTATTGTTTATGAGAGTAGAAAACGGGATGAGATGTGGCAGAAATTTGTGCAGACATATCAGGATTGTTCTAATCTGGTTCAGCAGAAAGGATATGAAGGTAGTTCACAGGAACAGCTGCAAATTATGTTGCAGAAAGTGGAAGCGGTATTGCAGGAGGAACATCCGGATATTCAGGAAATCCAGGCGGCAGAAGAAAAACTGGAATATGCCAAAGCCGGTCTTGCAAAGAAAGCCGGAAAAACAAAAGTCTTTATATTTATGTTGGCTGGCATTGTCGTGTTATTGGTTGCCAGATTTTTGTATTTGCTACATGTAAAAAAGAAGTTAATGGCAGAATTACGTCATAGGCAGCGGGAATCTGTCCATGCGGATCAATACAGCAGCCGGAAGCCGGATGAGTGGAATATATCAATGCCATCCGTACAGATGGAGAATGCAGGGCAGACACAAAAAACCAGTACATTTGATCTGGAGAAAGACTTATATATTCCAGTAGAGGATGAAAATCAGACAGTTTTATTGTCCCGGTATCATTCCCAGGATAGAACCAGTCCGAAAATGAACGATGAGAAAGCACGACTTATCAGGAAGAAAAACCATCAGTCGATTGCAATTAACAAAACGAAGTTTCTGCTTGGAAAAGACGAATTAGCAGATTTTTCTATATCAGAAAATAAGGCAGTCAGCCGTCAGCATGCATTTATTTTGTGGACGGAAGATGGGTATTATATATATGATTTGGATTCAGTAAACGGAACTTTTGTGAATGGACAAAGGGTGGGGGCAGCCGGATTGAAGCTCAATAACAAAGATGAGATATTGCTTGCGGATGAATGTTTTCAATTTATCGAATTGGGAAATTAACATAGGAGGTGCTTATGGAAATTAATGTTAAAACATCAAAGCTCGGAAGGTATGCGTCCGAGGAAAAAAGTATTTCCAGAGATTTAAAACGACTGGGAGTACAGGTGCGGGATTGCAATCGCAAACTTATGCAGAGCATGGATTCGTCCGCTAGCGTCGAGATTGGGCGGGCTTTGCAGTCAATACAGGAACAGATTGAGAATCGTGCAGGGAAGGTCGAATCACTCGGGTGCGCGCTCAAAACAATTGAGCGGCTTTATGATACAACGGAGCGGGAAATAGCGGGCGTTACAATGAGTCCGCAAAAGATAGCAAGTGCAAATGCAATCAGCAAGTTTCTGAACATGTTTAATATTGACGAGGGAGCAGGCGGTGCAGTGGATATAGCAGATATGTTTTCAAAATTTACAAAAGCAATTGGCGGTGGCTCATGGATGACACTTGTCGGGCCTATAGGAAAATATGTAGAAAGCTTTGCGAATTTTTATTGGGGTGACAAGAATGGATTCACCGGTGCCAAAAATTATAGCACACTAGCAGAAAAAAGCGCAGCCTTATGGAAGGCATTGTACAAATATTATGCCGGGAGCAAAGACGCATTGGGTGCTGGGATGAAACGGCTGTCTTCACAGGTTGGAATCTTAGGTGAACTGTTTGGGATAACAGGAAATTTGGCGACGGCATTGGATATGAAGGGTAAGGACTGGGGCGAAATCAGTTCTGATTTTATAAAAGTTGGGAGTGGAGGAGTGAGTCTGGTAAAAGAAATTTTTGAAGCGAAGGGAGGGGAAACATCTTTTGGCGGTGGCTGGTTTACATTTGCAAAAACATGGATTGGAGTGGGTGCGCAGTCAATTGAGAGTTATGCAAAATACAGTAGTGATGGCAAATTTACATTTATGGACGGTGTGGAGACAGCAACGGATGCATCCACTGCCGGATTGACAGAACTCATCAAGGGGATAACATTTGGAGTTGTTAATATTAATGAAGATGAGGCGGCAGATTTTCTGAAAAACGGTGCAAAAAATTACGGTACAGATATTGGGAATTATATAATAAGAAATCCGTATTTGTATGAAAAAGCTACGAAGGGGAATTTCTTTGATAAATTCTGCTGCTACACGGTAGCAAGTGTTCTGGTCTATTTGTAAGAGAATCGTTAAAAGATATATTATTTTTACAAGATAAGGAGAATAAAAAATGGAAGAAAAATTGAATCAATTATTACCAATTGGAAGTGTCGTATTATTAAGAAATGCAAAAAAGAGACTGATGATTACCGGAGTATTTCCGATTCAGACAGAGGAGGAAGAGGTCTATGATTACATTGCGGTTATATATCCGGAAGGGTATATTGGTCCTAGAAGTAATTATGTATTTAATCATGGAGATATTGAGGAAATTCTTTTCAAAGGTTATGATGACGAGGAGAGAAAAGGGTACTTGGATGTGATGAAGAAGACAATGGAAGTAGCATTTGAGACCATGAAAAATGCTGAGGAGTGAGAAAGATGATGAGAGCTAAATGGTGCGTCGTTTTATTTTTTGTGTTTGCATGGGTAATGGTTGTGAATTGGTGCAGTTGTGATGCTGCAACAGCAAATATGCCCTATTTTGCAAGTGAAGTGGGTTCTTCTGATAGTGTGGCTTCGTTGGTAGTTAATACTACTTATTATATTGGATTGGGAATTGACAATGAATTATATCCGAGTTCTACAATATACATTAAGACATCTCCGAGATATATTGATTCAGATGGGAATGTATCCTATGGTGTAAGTACAGAAAGTATTACAAAGCCAAAACGACAAGATGATGCTTATAAAAACTATCGTTATTGGATTTCGGCAAGCTTTTCGGAAGCTGGGGTTTTTATGATAGAACCGAGGATTGTATTTGCAAATGGATCCGATTATGATTGGGATCCTATTCTTATCAGTGTTGTGGACCGTTCGCCAGAGGTATATCAAAATCTAAGCTCACAGACGGTTTTGGAGGGAACGGCAGTAACATTCACAGCAAATGCATATGCTGGTACAAACTTAAAATATCAATGGTATTATGCTAATTCATCGACTGCGGAAGGAGAAGCGATTTCAGGTGCCGTGGAGGACTCATATGTTGTCGAAGCGTCAGCTAAAACAGCAGGATATTACTATTGTTGTGTTTCAAACAGCTGTGCAGCTGTGTTTACAAATCGGGCATCTGTTACACCTATATATGTGATTTCTTATCATGCAAACGGAGGAAGCAAGGAACCCGCCGGGCAACTAAAAACTCATGGATACACATTGGTTTTAGATCATGCAAAGCCCGTAAGGGAAGGGTACATTTTTCGTGGGTGGTCTGAAGATAGTGCTTCAAATGTTCCCACATATTTAAATGGAAGCAGTTATAGCGAAGAAAGAAGTGTTATGTTTTTTGCGGTATGGGAAAAAGAAGTAGAGGAAGAACCAGCAGAACCTATAGTGAGTGCAACCCCTACTCCTACCCCCGTATTCACCCCTACTCCTACCCCTGCCTCCATATTCACATCTACACCCTATCCTAATGCGACACCGTCCAAAGAGTCGCCTACTCCAACGAGGAAACCAGATGTAAGTATTAGCGTGCAACCGACAGAAGTGCCGGTTGCAACACCGACTATGCGATCGGACAATATGCAACCAGATAATGCGTCATCAAACAAGCCGGCAGCAAGTCCGAATGTCATTGCAGGCGGAAATCAGGTCGAAAAATCAAATGGACAAGTCGTACAAAGAGGACATACTTTCAAAGCAGTGGTAATCAAACAATTAAAGTCTTCTTCAAGACGAAAAATTTCTTTAAAATGGAAACGAAATAAAATGTTTTTCGGATATCAGGTACATTTTTCAGAAAGAAAAGATTTCAAACGAAAAACTTTTGAGAGATTTTTTGGCAAGGGGCAGACAAAAACTAGCATCGTAGGATTAAAAAGCGGAAAGGTATTTTATTTTAAGATCAGAGGTTATAAACGCATGGGAAATAAAAGATATTATGGGAAGTGGAGTGTGGTTAAAAAAGTAAAGGTAAGGTAATCTTCGTTGTGCCTGTGGCTCCAGATTCAGGAAAAACCGATGGCATAAAAACAAATACAAAGAATGGACATATGGCTATGAATGTTATAATAGGATTAATAATGGTTCGGCGAAAAAGCGGAGAGATCAAGGGCTCGATGATACCGGATATTGTGAGATGCCAATGGTTTCTGACTGGAAATTAGAGGTCATGTGCAAAATGCTGTTAGAGAAAATATGGCAGGATAAAAGCAGTGTCATACAGGAGGCGTGTTCAATTTTGCAAAAACGCTATCAGGCAGACAGTGGGAAGGGAGCAGAATTATTTACTATCCAGAAAAAGATTGCCAAAACAGAGGAAAAGATAAGTAACCTTATTGATTTGAGAACAGAAGGAGATATCTCTATAGAAGAATATCAAAGCAGACGAAATAAACTCAATAAGGAGTTATCATGTTATGAAAGGCAATTGCAGGAACAAAAAAAGGAAGAGAAAACACCACCGAAGACCGGATTGAATTGGGACAAGATAAATGAAACACTTAAAAATGTGATTGACTTTTCCAAGCCTAAAATAGATAATGATATAGTAGAAAAATTTATTGCAAGGATAATACCGATGGGTAGTAATCATTTTGTATGGTTAGTGAATTTAAGTAATTTGAAAACTGAAGATTTGAGGTTTTAGGAGGTGAGTTTATGTTATCAATTTGTGGAGCCGAATGTTGTGACGAATGTAATAGGAGAGATGATTGTGGTGGCTGCGTAAAATCAGATGGACATCCCTTTGGAGGAACGTGCATTGCGGCAGAGTGCATCAAACGAGGTGGTTTTGAGGCGTTCAAAAAGATGAAAGAAACGTTGATGGAAGAAATTAACGCTCTTGAAATCCAAGGTTTACAGGTAAACGACCTTGATTTGTTGAATGGATTTTACATTAATTTGGAGTACCCATTGACAAATGGGCAATCTGTTAAATTGCTGGAAGATAATCGTGTTTATTGGGGAAATCAGATCGAAATCCCCGGCAGTAATAGATGCTATGGCATTGCTGCAGATGATAAATATCTTCTTGTGTGTGAATATGGATGCAATGGGTCGGAGCCACAGATAGTCGTGTATAAGAGAAGATAACTTCTTGTTTATCGGAAGGCTGCATACAAAGAAAAATACAATTGAGGAAGATATGATATGAAGATAATAAACAGAGATATAGATAGCGGAAATCCCTTTGACTGGGGGGAAACATCTTTCGATTATGCAAAATTCCGTGACATTTATCCGAAAGAGTTTTATCAAAGAATTGTTGATCGTAAATTATGCTTAGACGGACAATGTGTCCTTGACATCGGAACAGGAACAGGGGTTCTACCTAGACATATGTACCAGTATGGGGCGAAGTGGACGGCTACGGATATTTCAGAAAACCAGATCGAACAAGCGAAAATTCTCTCGAAGGGTATGGATATAGATTATCATGTTATATCAACAGAGGATATAAATTTTTCGGATAACTCTTTTGATGTAATTACAGCATGCCAGTGTTTTTGGTATTTCAACCACAAAACTGTTATGCCCAAGTTTTATCGTATGCTGAAGCAAGGGGGAAGTATTCTTGTTTTATATATGGCATGGCTGCCGTTTGAGGATGAGATTGCAGGAGCCAGTGAAAAACTCGTATTAAAATATAATCCAAATTGGAGTGGCGCAGGAGAAACGAAACGTCCAATAGATATACCAGATTGTTACAGAGAAAACTTTGAGCTTGTATATCATGAAGAATTTACTTTAAGAATACCGTTTACCCGTGAAAGTTGGAATGGAAGAATGAAGTCTTGTCGTGGAATCGGCGCTTCACTTACCGAGAAAGAGATTTCTATGTGGGAACAAGAGCATATGACGCTCCTTGGACAAATTGCGCCGAATGAATTTGATATTCTGCATTATGCTGCTATTGCAGAGCTTAAAAAGCATTAAATTCGGTTTGTTGAATTAACATATGTGAGGTTTATGGACAAGCCGCTAAAATGTATTATTGAACAGCCAGAGCTGCAAGTATATATTGAGGATTTTAGGAAAGAAGATAATTGGTGTTTCGTTGCGGAAATAAGGGAGAAGATTGTAGGTGCAGTATGGGTCGTATTATGAATGATGAAACGCCCTCATTTGCCATGTCGCTGTATGGGGAGTACAGCACTTATGGGAGCTATGCTGCAATTTCTGAGAGAAAAAGAATATAGGTTTGAGGTCATTGACGAAAATAAAGAAGAATACATTATGGTCTGTCGGTTGTGATGTGCTGAGGAGGGGATGTGTAAATGGCTGGTAATTTACATGAAAAGGCGTTAAAGGAAGCTTTAAAAAAGATTATTGAGGATAATAACACTATTCCGTATAAGGCTAAAGTGGAGATAAAAGCGATAATAGATGTGTTAAAAAACGTCGGTTTTTGCAATTGCTATTGACTTTATATGGAATAATATGGTATATCTTTGCCAAAAGGAGATGGCATTTACGATCTGCTTTTTGGCATTGCGTTACACGACCGAGGGATTTCATGCAAATTCATTTCCAGACTGTTTCGCAGGCTCGGTCGTTACGGTTGTACTGAGCCTTGAAGTTTTTGCGCCGTTACTGGCGAATTATAAGATGTGGAATTATATTCAATGGCGTAGTATACGGTTAATGCTGTTGTAAGAGGCAAAACCGTATTCCATTTTTTTCAGAAAAATGGAACGAAGAAAAATTGGAAAGTCAGAGCCTTTTGGTAAATTTGAATGTGTAGCAAGGAGTGGTACGATAAATCAAAATAAAAAGAAAGTTGAGGTAATGACATTGAAAAAAATATCTCTTGATGAATTTTTGAGTTTAAGAAAGTTGGTTCACCGCAATGCAAGGCCCCTTGACTATATGAAATGGAAAATCCTTTTTGAAAATGGTAGTTGCGACGATTTCTTGTTGGTTTTGTCCAGCTATCAAAATGAAGACGGAGGTTTTGGACACAACATTGAGTGCAATAACTGGAACCCCAACTCGTCTCCCTATACAGTATGCATTGCGCTGGATTATCTGGATACGACAGGTGATTATGAAAGCGACAGAAAAAGCAAAATCATTGCGGGTATCGTCAAATATCTGAGTTCCGGGGCATATTTATTGGATGACGGCTGGGTGGGGATGCAGGGGATCCCCAGCAATAATGACTTCCCTCATATGCCGTGGTTTCATTATGATTCTAAGAAAGCGGTAGAAGCTGATATTGGAGTGACTAAGTGCCTCGCGGATTTCATCTTCAAACACGCAGATAAGGAAAGCGACATCTATTGTAGAGCGGAGGGTTTGAAAGATCGGTATAAACAATGTGGGCAAGTTCTTCTCCACGGATATCCCGATTACGATCCGATAGCACTGAATATTAGTGCATTTGATCCTGCAACATATCCATCATGGCTGCCGTTACCGGTGTATTTTGTCGGTTCGCCCGAAAGCAGTTTTTATCCGGAGTGCAGACACACTGTGGATATGAATTTGGACACAATCATTGATTCTTTGCTTAGTACGCACGAGTTTCTGTTTCCTTCCGACAAGGAGCTTGATGCATTTGAACAAAGCAATCCCCATCCAGATGGCAAGCGGTGGTGTGTGGCAGAACAAACGATTGGAAACTATTATTGGGGGAGTAATTTTATCATACGGGATTTGGACATACTAAGGAAGTTTGGCAGACTGGATTTTGATTTGCCTGCGAAGGAGTATTTGGAAGATTAAAAAATGAGATGTTTTATAACACTTACTGGACAGGTATAAACATCTCAGATTTTATAGATATGTTAAATAATTATTTTATATGGTACAAGGAAGCCAGAATAAAGAAATCATTAGGAAATATGAGTTTTACGGAGTACAGACGGAGTCTTGGGGTAGCAGATTAGCCCGTCCAAGAAATCGTCCGCACTCCCGACTCTCATTTATTTCTTTTGCCATTTTGCATAGAGCATTTTGGGGCCGGAACTTCCTTTTCTTATGGCAGTCACTTTTTTCCATATTGCTTATCCGTATACCAACCCTTGAACGCATAGCCTTTTTTAGCAGGTTTTTTCAGCTTGATGGTTTTCGTTGTATTATAATAATATGAGGGGTTCTTTTTATTATTTTTTCCGCCGTTTAAATTGTACTTGATGGTGTATTTTATGTTGTCACAAATGCCATCTCCGTCCGCATCCACATATCCTTTTCCACAGTTGGAATGTCTTCCGCAGCCGTTACTATTATGGCTATAGTTGTCACAAACGCCATCTCCGTCCGCATCCACAAAATTCCTTCTATTCATATGCCTTGCGGAAACTACAGTTGTGCTGCACATGCAAAAGATAAGTGCGGTTGTTAGGATTGTTACAAATTTTTTCAAAAAGTAATTCAAATACTTGTTGCTATTTGCAAAAAGGAATAACAGTACAGACAGCGCTGTACAGCATTTACCTAGTAAAATGGGTTAGCCCTTGCGGTACTGGCCGGGGCTGACTCCATAAAATTTCTTAAAGGCATTTGAAAAATGTTCTATGGAGGAATAGCCGGTTCGGTTGCTGATTTCCGTTATTTTCAGCGAACTGTTGCGAAGCAGTGTTTCAGCGGCGGCCATACGCGCTTCTAATTTCATGGAAGAAAAGGATTTATTATAATTTTTGTTTAGTAAGCGCTGTGTTTGGCGCGTGCTCAGTCCAATATTGCCGGCGAGCTGTTCCAGCGTGATGTCCGCGTACCGGCAGAGAAAAATTTCATCAATTACGAGTAATGTGTTTTCCTCCTGCAATTGGTCGACGCTAAGTGTTTTAGAGGGAGCCGGACGTTTTCTTTCACCGGATTGGCGGCGTGAAGCAAAAATCCGCACACATTCGATAAGAAGCTCTGCGAGAAGTAACGGGATTTTCTGCGAATAGCCAAGTTTTTTGTCGGTTGTTTCCTCGAGAATCGTGTATACTAAAGTATCAATTTCTTTCCCGGCATCCCCGAGCCACATAGTATTTTTTATGAATAAGCTCGTTAAGGGGCTTTTGGAATCTATTTCAGATATGATAAAAAAGAGGCCAAATTCAGTCAATGGTTCCAATTCGTCCGGAAGCTGCTCATGAGCGATATTTGGCCCTGTTATATAGAGT
Source organism: uncultured Eubacterium sp. (assembly GCA_910584245.1). Lineage (GTDB taxonomy): Bacteria > Bacillota > Clostridia > Lachnospirales > Lachnospiraceae > Eubacterium_F. The sequence goes on along the minus strand of CAJTZF010000017.1, from coordinate 28,860 downwards.
ATGCCCGGGGAAAGGGGATATACGGTATTTCCCAAAACCACTGATCCTTTTCCGGCTGTAACATAGTGGAGTTCAAATGCATTTTTACTGTGGGAATGGCGCGGAAGCGGCTCTGAAAAATGGCGGTAGCTAATCATGGGTACGTGAATAATAGTGTTTTCAAACGTGAAGCTATAATTTTCTATTTTCATAGCGGTGTTTCTCCTTGCAGTGGGATATGAGAATTTGCGTTTATGTGACAGAAATGGGGATAACATGTCTCATTATACTATAAAAAAATGAAATTGCAACAGGTACAATGAAAGTAGAAAAAATAAATAGGTACGGTTTGGAAAACCGTCACATGACAAGGAGAATGCCTATGAAACAGAGAGGAAATAAGACGAACGGAAACTGTGGCAGGCGGATTGGCAGCTGTTTTCTTGTGGGTGCGCTGGCGCTGACGAGTATACCGTTTTCAGGGAGTATTGAGCCCTATGCAAAAAGCCGGGAGATACCGGTATTACAGCTGCAATATGACGAACCGGCGACGGATTGGGAGTCGCAGGCGCTTCCGATTGGAAATGGAAAGATTGGGGCGATGGTGTTTGGCGGCGTGGGAACGGAAAAAATACAGGTCAATGAGGAGACCGTCTGGTCCGGTGGGCCGGGGGCAAACGCTTCCTATGCGGGAGGGGATAACGCCCGTACTTCAGAGGAGGTGCATTCTGCGCTTCAAAATGTCAGGAAATCCATACAGGACATGGTAAATGAATTTGCGTCAAAAGATGCTGCTTATTTTGACAGCAATGGAAAGCTGGTAACCAAAAATTATACGGATTTATTGGGAGATTCCGTGTTTTCTAAAAATCTGGATATGTTAAAGGGCGTGAAAAATAATTTCGGAACATACCAGACGCTTGGAAATATTATAATAAAGGATCCGGCCCCGGGTTCGGATGAAGGGTATAGCGGCTACGTGCGTAAATCGGATATAAACAACGGTGTGGAAACGGTGCATTATGCATGGGACGGAATCACGTATGACCGGGAGTATTTTGTAAGTAATCCGGCGAATGTACTTGCCATAAGGCTGACGGCAGACCAGCCGGGCGCCATTACTAAACAATTCTCTTTAGAGTCAGAGCAAAAGAAAAAAGACATTTATGTGGACGAAGAGAGGGCAACCGTTACGATGACCGGGCGGCCATCGGACCAGAAGGACAATGGCCTGAGATTTGCGCAGCAGATTAAAATTATTGCGGAGGGAGGGACAATCCAGAAGTTTGATGATTCCACGCTTTCGGTTGAGGGTGCGGATTCTGTCACGGTTTTGATGGGAGCCGGTACGAACTACCAGGTTGACGCTTCCGCCGCGTCCTACGATTACTTTAAGCCGGGCGAGCCGCTGGATGATGTGGAGAATGCTATTGCGGGTGCGGCTGAAATGGGGTATGACAGGTTGCGTGAGGAGCATGTAAAGGACTACAAAAGACTATTTGACCGCGTGACGCTGGATTTGAATGTTCCAGAAATGCCGGATAAGATGACAGACGAACTGCTTACCGGATACGGAAAACAGAATACAGCTGAAGAGGACCGTTATCTTGAGATGTTATTTTTTCAATATGGAAGGTATCTTTTGATTTCCAGTTCCAGGGAGAACAGCGTGCTTCCGGCCAATTTGCAGGGTATTTGGGCTCAGGGCCTGGCCCCGGCATGGAATTCGGATTTTCACACGAATATCAACTTGCAGATGAATTACTGGCTCGCTGAGCAGACGAACCTTACTGAGTGCCACACAGCAGTAATTGATTATATAAATAGTTTGGTTGAGAAAGGAAAGGTTACAGCGAAAAAGTATTATTGCCAGCAGGATGGTTCCGATGTGAGAGGCTGGGTGATCCATCATGAAAATAATATTTGGGGAAATACAAACCCGAGCAATTATACCACGGCTTTTTATTTTCCGGCGGCTGCGGCATGGATGTGTCAGGATATTTGGGACAAATACCAATTTAATAGCGACAAGGAATTTTTGGCGCAAAATTATGATACTATGTTACAGGCAGCGCTATTCTGGGTGGATAATTTGTGGGAGGATGAGCGGGACGGGACGTTAGTCGCCAATCCTTCTTATTCGCCGGAGCACGGCGTGTTTTCTCTCGGGTGCACGAGCGATCAGGCTATCATATGGGAATTGTTTGAGGAAGTAAAGCTTGCCAGCCAGGTTCTCGGAAAAGAAGGAGATGCTGAAATTAGGGAAATCACCGAGGCGCAGCAGAAATTATATATGCCGGAAGCGGACCGGCTCGGGGGACAATTGGCTGAGTGGAAGGATGAGACGACGCTTGAGGTTACGAATTCAGATAAACACAGGCACCAAAACCACGTATCTATACTTCACCCCGGAACGTATGTGACGGCCGGAAGGTCAGAGTGGGACGATGAAATGTTGGAGGCAATCCGTGTTACATTGGAAAAGCGCGGCGACGGCGGAACGGGCTGGAGCAAGGCGTGGAAAATTAATATGTGGGCGAGAATGCGGGATGGCGACCGCGCGAAAAAGCTTCTCAGTGAGCAGCTCACCGGCTCAACGCTGGCAAACCTGTTTGACACCCACCCGCCTTATCAGATTGATGGAAATTTCGGCGCATCCTCTGGCATAACGGAGATGCTGTTACAAAGCCAGGGTGATTCTATAGAGCCATTGGCGGCGCTCCCATCTGACTGGGATACGGGTTCCGTCAGCGGTATCAAGGCGAGAGGGAACTTTGAGCTGGATCTTTCCTGGGAAGGCGGCAGTTTAAATGAATGCCGGATTACATCGCATAGCGGAAATCCATGCAAAATTAAGTACAGTGGAATTGGCGGCTTGAACGTATATGATGAGACAAATAAGCAGTATGTAAAAACGGAGGCATCCGGGGATACGCTTGAATTTTTGACAACAGCCGGGGCCGTATATGTCCTTACAGGCGACAAATCCCTGCCAGTAGTGACCCCGCTGCCATCCGGTGTACCTTCTGCTTCACCGGATGGCGTCCTACCGACGTCGACGACGTCCGCCCCAGCGGTGCCTGGAATGTCGCCGGGCAGTGAAAAGAAGTCTGTTAAGACGGGCTCAACGGTGGAAAAGAAAAATCTAGTATATAAGATTACATCCTCTGATATCGCCCAGCTCAAAAAAGTGCGCACGTCGAAAAAGAGTGTTGTTATCCCGGATGCGATTACTGTTTCCGGTAGAAAATATATCGTAACTTCGATTGCCGGCAACGCGTGTTCCGGCAAGAGAATAACCAAGGTAACGATTGGAAGAAACATTAAAAAGATTGGGAAAAAGGCATTTGCCAACTGTAAGAGTTTGAAATCCGTCATCTTGAAATCCCTCAAGCTGACAAGTGTCGGGAAACAGGCGTTCTACAAGACGGATGCGGAAATAAAAGTGAAGATGAACCGGAAAGTTGCAAAAAAATATAGAAAAATGCTAAAGCGAAGTAAAATTTCTTCCAAGGCAAGGTATTCTTCCTAAGTGTTGCAGCCCGCGTGTAGTTATGGTATAATATGAGTTGTCATCAAGGCCTGCTGGCATTTATGTTTGCAGGCCTTTTAGGTGCATATGGGAATGCGGGGTGATAAAAGATGAAATCAAATTGTTTTAGGGATTTTGTTCAATATTCTTCTTTCAATGTGCTGGGAATGCTTGGATTGTCCTGTTACATATTGGCGGATACCTTTTTTGTGTCGAAGGGGCTTGGAACGAATGGCCTTACGGCTTTAAATCTAGCTATTCCGGTCTATAGCTTGATTCATGGCAGCGGCTTAATGATCGGCATGGGAGGCGGAACTAAATATTCGATTCAAAATATTCAGGGAGACAGAAGGGAAGCAAACCGGATTTTTACGAACGCTGTTTTACTGGCGGGTGTGTTTGCCACTTTTTTTGTGTTGGCTGGAATTTTTCTTGCGGGGCCGATTACCTCTGTTTTGGGGGCGGATGACAGAGTATTTCGAATGACGGAGACGTATTTGAAAGTGCTGCTACTGTTTTCGCCCGCTTTTTTGATGAACAATGTACTTCTCTGTTTTGTCCGGAACGACGGGGCGCCGCAGTTATCTATGGCGGCTATGACAGGTGGAAGCCTGTCAAATATTGTTTTAGACTATGTTTTCATTTTTCCGTGCGGGATGGGGATTTTCGGAGCAGTACTTGCCACAGGCATGGCTCCGCTTATTAGTATGCTTATCCTCTCGCTTCATTTTGTGAGAAGAAAGAGCAATTTTTGTTTTGTAAAGGGAAGGTTGGGAGTGAGCAGGATCACAGGTATTATAACGAGTGGTTTTCCGTCCTTGGTTACGGAGCTATCGTCTGGTATCGTCATGCTGGTGTTCAATTTTATCATTCTCAGGCTCCAGGGAAATGTAGGGGTGGCAGCTTACGGGGTGATTGCCAATTTGTCGCTCGTTATTATGTCGATTTATACGGGCATTGCCCAGGGAATACAGCCAATTGTCAGTAGGAGTTATGGTGCGGGAAATGCAAAAGATGTCCGCGCGATTCTGCGATATGCGCTGACGGCTATGCTCTTATTTTCTTTTATTATATATTCGGCCGTTGTAATGTGGCCGGGGCAGATCAGCAGCATCTTTAACAGCGAGCACGACGAGGTTCTGCAAAGGATAGCAGTACAGGGACTAAGGCTGTATTTTACCGCCTGCCCGTTTGCCGGCTTTAATATTATTATATCCATGTACTTCACATCGGTAGAGCATCCTCTCCCCGCGCATATTATTTCTATATTGAGGGGGATCGCTGTCGTGATACCTATGGCGGTCATCCTGTCGTTTTTGGCGCGTATGACGGGCGTGTGGTGTGCGTTTCCGTGTACGGAATTGCTTGTGGCAGCGGTTAGCGTAGTCCTCTTAAAGAAAACGGAAAAACGGGTACCTATTACCGCGGATTAGCGGAGCGGCTCATTTCTGCGGAGTTTGTTTTTGATTTTGTTTTCGTACATTTTGGCATCGCTATGTTTCAAAAAAGTTTCCAATGTGTCGTCCTTTTTTGGTATTTCATACATATATCCCATACTGGCGTGGATTTCATATGGCTTTAGTTTACAGTTATTAAAACGGTCCAAAAAGTCTTCCAGAGCGGTGAGCTGCTGTATCGCTTCCTCCTCTGTAATGCCGTTTGCAAATAGGATAAATTCATCTCCGCCGGTGCGGGCGTTGGTCTTCGTTCCTTCACAGGAATTCCAGATAGCATCGCGGACTTTTTTCAGAGCGAAGTCTCCCTCGACATGTCCATAATTATCATTGATTTGTTTCATGCCGTCCAGATCAACGATGGCCAGAAAGAAGGGAATCTGGTTACTTTTGGCGTCAGCTAACAGCTCGTTTGCCCATTTTTCAAATCCCCGCCGGTTGTACATTCCGGTCAGGGCGTCCCTGTCATACATATATTCAAGCTCAGTAATAAGGTTCTGCATTTTGTGGTGAAGCAGGACATCCTGTAACGCGTTGCTTATATTGGTACTCCAGCTCAAATAAACATTGGCAGTAATATCAGGGGTTTTGAACTGGACCGCATCGTAGCCAAAGGTTTTGCTCTCGAAATGAAGCGGGCAGAAATACCAGGCCTGCGGGGCGTCTGAGGTTACCTCTGCGGGTAAAAGTTCATGCCGGTCGAAGGGAATTTTCACAGGCCCCATTGGGCGGCCGTCGCGGATCGCGATGCGGACCTCCATCTGCGGGGCGTAATCGGTAGAGGTCTCCTGGTTCTCAAGATCTTTGTTCAGGCAGATACAATAGTCCTTATAATCTTTTATATTATCTATGTAATGAGGTATCTTAATGGCGATGTCGTCAATGCTCGTACACTCACCTAAATGGATCGATAAAAAATTGAACTGAATTTGCCGGTTTTCTTCCACGATTATTTTTTCGTACCAGTCCCGCCGGGATGCGATTACTTCCCGGTCATGGATTTGCAGGCAGCCGCATGACTCGCGTATAAGGGTGTTTACGTCAAAATAATAGTTCTCATTCTGGGAAGGCCGGTTTTGTTTCTCATCAATAATTTGCACTGCCTTAACTCCCATTTCCAGAAACGGCACGCCTGCGGTAGTAAGCGATGGTGAAAAATAGAGGGTATCGGTCAAGCCATCATAGCCGCTGACACATATTTCTTTTGGAATTTCATATCCCCGTTTAATCAGCTCGCTGGCTACAGCGGAGGCCATATGGTCGTTGGCGCAAATAATAGCCTGCGGGAACTTATCCCCTTCCAGGAACCAGTCGCAAGCCGGTTTACCCATGTTTTTCCAGAAGTCACCGTAAAAGATCTGGTGATCATCAACCGGTAAATGATATTCTTCCATAATGCGTAAAAAACAATTCAATCGTTCCGTTGAGTACCACCGGTCTGCCGGCCCAGTCATAAAGCACAGATTAGTAAAGTGGTGTACGTCAAGGAAGTGCCGGATGATCGGTTCCATACAGGTGCGGTTGTCGATCATCAGGTTGTTGGCGCCGTCCACCTTTTCGCGAATGCTGATAACAGGGCATTCGCAGCGGGTTTTGGCGTATTCAAGTACCCGAGTCCGGGTGGGAATATCTTGTATTGTATCGAGTAATAGTATGATTCCATCCAGTAATTCATAAGGGGGAAGCTCAAAAATCTGGCAGTCGCCCTTAAAATATTCCGGATTGTTGCCGTAATTGCCAAAGCCGGAGAAACAGGCTACATTGTATCCTCTCTGGTTCGCTTCGCTTATAACCCCGCGGCACAGGCGGGCAGAAAATTCATCTACGACGTTTTCTGTCAGTATACCAATTGTTTTTCGTCCATTCGAAAACATTCTATTTCTCCTCTCCGTTTAAAGGCTTGGAAATCATGTATCATACATACATTATACGTGTTTTTTTTGGCAGATGCAAGGCAGATTTTGTGCTGCGTTTACTTCTGATGCACGAAAACTAAATTCTACAGTTTACTAATTACAATTTGTCCGGGCACCTGGCCGCGTATGTCGCAAAAGGATTGGATGGGGCAGAGTTCGCAATCCTGGTCAGCGTGCCACAAGTATTTTTTTCTTGTGCCTGGCCTGACTGTTTGTTCCCATTGATTGCAGCCTACATTGATTCCGGAGTGGTAAACGGGATCAAAGGACATAGATTCTGGACTCAGGGAAACACGTAAAGGAGAGGTTTCCATTTGGTTGTGAAGGGTAAGTTCGATCCAGTCCCCGGCGTTTGCGTGCAAAACTAACGGCCTTGCCTTATGTATGCTGTGCCGCCTCCCCCCGCCAGGGGGAAGCGGTACGAAGAGAGGTTTTCCGGGATTATGTTTTAGCTGGACCGCGGCCGCTTCGTATGTGCGTATGATGTCGCCCTTATTTGGGGAAGGCAGCGCGGACGGTGTATTGCCCTTTTTGTCGGCGAGAGGTTTTAAAAGCTTGCACGGCTGGCTATAAGCGCGGAGAATCCCCCACAATCCGAGCCATAAGCTGTCAGTTTCCCCGAAATAGTAGAGATAATCTCCCGGGGCATAGGGTTTGGTAACCCGGACAGTCAAAACCGGATTTCGGTCGGCGTCCCGGCGGGGAGTGCATGGCGGGGCGGCAGCAGGAGGATCCGTCTGACCAGGCATTCCGATGATGTGGATAGGTTTTCGGCAATTGTCGTATAAAAGCTGAAAGCGGAGTTCCTCGCCCGGATACGTTTCGAATACCGGTGTGCCAGGATCCCCGTGCACATGCGAACTGAACAGGTATGCCGGGTCACGTTGGTTTTCCTGCCGTTCCCACATCGGTTCCATACGGTAGTTAATACAGGAATTTTGGATAAAGAGTGCAAATTCCCGGAAGGACGTTCCGTTGCGGCGGCGTATAACAGCTTTTGCGCCAAAGGAAAGCTCACTGCCGGTATGTACATCGTGGAACGTAGCCCCTGCTTCCTCGACCAGCAGTGCCCCTAACGTGTCATTTGTTTCCCGGTCGTGACGGGCAAAAAGATAAGTATGAAGAAAGATGGCCCGCTGCCCTTCTTCGACATGAAATCGTTCGGTCAGCGATTTGAAGTTACCGGTTCCCGACAGATTCGTGAGATGGATTTCAACGTCATCCCCCGCATTTGCCCGGATAATAAGCGGTTCAATGGAGATTTCCGCTTTTTCTGCCTTGCGCAGGTAGGAGGCCAGTCCGCCCTGGCGTTCCAGTTCATCCTCTAGTACAAAAAAATTTCCCTGGGAGGTATGCCTGTCAAAACGGCTGCACCGGATCCTGGCCTGGATAAGTGCGATTTTAAATACTTTGATATGTTCCATTTTAAGCTCATTTCTGTGCCGCTTTTTGCGTGTGGCGCTTGTCAAGCAGCGCGGGAGGGGTGTTGTCATTAGTATATGTGGGCGGGACTTGGACGGTGACAGCGGTAGAGGACTCTTTTTATTCTATCTTTATTTTTTGGACATATAATGATATACTTAGTGGACAGACCTATAAAATATATTAATGAGGAATGCAGTCGAAATAGCGGTATGCATCATGGAAGGCCTGTTCAGGCGTTTGGGACCAGCCACAGCCTTCATTTGAAGTCCCATTCAGGGTCTTTTTAAATATACACCAAAAAAATGGCGGATTGATTTGGGCACTGTTATCATCTCCGGCAGTAAGAGAAATTTGTAAATAAAATTCATATTTGGATGGTTGCATTTTTTCACCTCGGGATTTTATTGGTTTTAATATACTCGTATGTAGGAGGATATATGTATGTTGGATGAAAAAGCGCTAAATGAGCTCAAGACATTAAAGAAGATCGCAGAGAAGCAAGGATATAAACTAAATGCGATGTTGCTCTATAATGTTCTTGCGGCATTTTCTGGGTCAAGGGATGGCGAAGAATTATTCCAGGAGATGCAGGATTATTTGAAAGAACATGATGTAGAAGTAGTTTATGATGATGTGGAGATTGAAAGTAATGGGGAATCTTTTCGCAACAAGATTATACCATTTGATCCTTCCCAGATTGATATATCAATGCAATCTATGACGATGGATTCGCTAGTAAAGCGTATTAAAAATGAGGAGATTAATTTGAATACGGATTTCCAGCGCCGCGGCGGTTTGTGGACCAAGGTCCAGAAAAGCCAGTTGATCGAATCGCTCCTCTTAAAGATTCCATTGCCAGCTTTTTATTTCGATGCCGGTGTTGATGATGAATGGTTGATAATAGATGGACTGCAGCGAATTTCAACAATAAAAGAATTTATGATTGATAAGACATTTAAGCTGAAGGGAATGGAGTTTTTTGGGGATTTGGAGGGGGTTGGGTTTGATGATCTGCCGCGTGTTTTTGTGAGGCGGATAGAAGAGACAAACCTGGTTGTTTTTACAGTTAAACGCGGGACGCCCTTAAATGTGAAATATAATATTTTTAAGAGAATTAATACGGGAGGGCTGGAGTTAAATTCGCAGGAGATCCGGCATGCATTAAACCAGGGAAAGGCAGTGGAAATATTAAAGGACTTGTCAGCCCGGGAGGAATTTAAGATGGCGACGGGGGGGAGTATCCGTGTTGATAGAATGCAGGACCAGGAATTTGTGCTTCGTTTTGTGGCTGTTTGCTTTTATGGTGTTGCTAATTATGATTCATCGACGGAAGAATTTTTGAATGAGGCGATGGGATATCTGAACAGAGTGGATGAAGAAACAGAATATCAGATTAAAGAGCGGTTCTGCCAGGTTATGATTGACGCGTATCAAATATTGGACCGTTACGCGTTCCGGAAAATGGCTTGGGATGGAATGAGACGTCCGGTCAACAAGGCGATTTATGAAGCGTGGTGTAATAATTTGTTTTTTATGGAGAGGGATGAAATTGAGGGGTTAATAAGGAAGAAAAGTATAGTACAGGAAAAATTTATAGAGCTGTGTGAATGGGATGACTTTATTGCTGCACTTAGGAACAGTGATAAAAAATCGGTACTATATCGTTTAGATTGTATTTATGATTTGACAAGGGAGGTGTTGTATGCTTCACAAAATTAAGCTGACAAATTTTAAATGTTTTCCCTCCGTAGAGTTGTCGTTTCGCGAACTGAATGTTTTTTCCGGTGTGAACAGTATGGGAAAGTCTACTGTGATCCAGTCATTACTTTTATTACGGCAGACATACGAAAATAATGCTATAGACAGGGGATTATATCTGAATGGAAAATATGTTTCGATTGGCACGGGAAAAGACCTGCTTTATTCGAATGCGGGCAAAGAGCCTATCGGAATTTATGTCCAGAGCGAGGTAGATCAATTTGACGGGTGGTATGAATATAATGCCTCTGCGGATTATCTTCGCAGAATGACAGAGAATAGGGAAATTGAGTTTCATGCATCGAATCTTTTTCAGGATGGGTTTGAGTTTATTTCTGCGGATCGGCTTGGGCCTCAGTTGAGTTATGAAAAATCTTATTATGAGGTTCACGAGAGAAAAAGCATAGGACAGCATGGAGAATATGCAGTACATTTTTTAGTTGAAAACAGGGATCAGGGTATTTCAAATAAAAGCGTGTTATATCCGGACGGGCAGTCAGAAAAGCTCCAGTATCAGACGGAAATGTGGATGAGCGGGATTAGTCCAGGGGTACGGATTGATTTTGATAACTACGATGGCGCCAATAGTGTCGGGTTGAGAATCCGGCAGAAAAACAAAGATGAAACAACGTCAGATTATTTTTCTGTCAGAAATGTTGGGTTTGGGATATCTTATGTGTTTCCTATTGTGCTTTCGTTGTTAAAGGCACAAAAGGGGGATTTGGTCATTTTAGAAAACCCGGAAGCTCATCTTCATCCCAGGGGGCAGAGGATGATGGGAGAGTTGGTCGCCCGTGCGGCGCAGGGGGGAGTTCAAGTTATACTGGAGACACATAGTGATCACTTGATGAATGGGATAAGAATTGGAGTGAAAAATAAAGTGATTTGCCAGGAGAAGGTTCAGATCAATTTTTTTCAAAATAATCAAATGACAGGAAGAAAGGAGATACTAAATCCACAAATACAAGAAGATGGAAGGTTGAGTTCTTGGCCGGATGGTTTTTTTGATGAATGGGATAAGGCAATTGATGAGATGTTTTAGGGGGACTTAGGATGAAGATGGTATTAAATGAACTTTCAGCAGAGTTTCCGTTGCAAGAAAAGCGTGAGGGAAAACGTGTCATGAATACTTTTCTGCATGTTTATATGAAAATGAGGAAATTATTGAATGAGAGTACGGTTTATTTGGATAAGGAATATAGTGGGTTTTACCTGGCAAGGGAATATAATATTTTGAGTTGGAGAAATGATCCGACGGTTGACCTGGAGGAAAAAAGGATTTTTAGGTCTTTAATAAACCGTTCTCTGACGTATGACCAGTTAATGACCTGTGAAGAATGGGAAGCATTATGTGATAAGGATATGCGCGTTGCGGGAAGTTCATCAAAAGGATGTCTTTGCGGATACTTGTCGAGAGGATGTATGTTAAGCTTTGACACGGACATTAAATGGGAACAGGAAGAACTAAATGCTGTGTTGGAGGAACTGGAAGGGCAGGAAATAAAGAAACAAATTGTGTCAATTCCAAATGTCTGCAATGATGTTACATATAAAAGCTTTGAGACAGCGTATTGTCCATTTTTTAACAAGGCGCATTTAGATACGTTGTTGACGGGAGACATAATTTTAAAAAAGAGTAAAGATATTTTTCCGAATCTTATTTTCTGTGATAATGCTAAGCGACAGATGAAATCTATTACAAATCCAATCTTAGTAAAGCAAATTGTAAAGAAACTAATGGAGTTACAGGAATATTTTTGTGTGGGGCATCGCTTTTTTGATAAAACCGCGATTAAAAATGCCTCTCCAGAAAGTAAAGAGACTTTAAGACATTATAAAAAGGAGCATACATTTCTTCTCCCGGATGGGAGATATGAGGTTTTTTCCTGGCACATCAGATTTACAGGAATTGAGGGGCGTATTTTCTTTTTGCCAGAAGTATGGGATCGGCGATGTTATATAGGGCATGTTGGATGTAAGCTGCCCAATGTATCGTATCATTAATATATAGAGTATGTTTACAGTACAAAACTTTCCCTTGACAGATCCCATTTTTTTTTCTATGATAGTACCATAAATGCGAAGATGAAGAGGAGTACATCTTGTAACCCCGCCAGAGAGGATGTTCACCGGCTGAGAGACATCCGGGAAGTGCCAGATGGAAGGTAGCTTCGGAGCAGAATTTTTGAACAATCCGGGCCTGTCCGATGTGGAGGCCGGGTGGATTTAGTAGGAAATGACGGGTTGCTCCGTTACCAGCAAAATGAGGAATAAAAAGATCGGAGATCTTTTTATTTGAAATAAGGTGGTACCGCGACGAATGTTCGCCCTTATAAGGGGATGGTACCGGATTAGCATGCATTTCAAGAGCTTCGGACTGGTACCAGCCCGAGGCTTTTAATCGTTATCACAATATTTTGAAAAGGAGAATGGTAATGAAGAAGGAATTGGAGAAAAATTATGACCCGAAAGACATTGAGGACCGGTTATATACGAAATGGGTCAGCAACCATTATTTTCACGCGGAGGTAAATCCGGACAAGAAACCGTATACGATCGTGATTCCGCCACCGAATATTACGGGACAGCTCCATATGGGGCACGCGTTGGACAATACGTTGCAGGACATTCTGATCCGGTTCAAGAGGATGCAGGGATTTGAGGCGCTATGGCTGCCGGGAACAGACCATGCCTCTATCGCGACGGAGGCGAAAATCGTCGAGGCGATGCGGGAAGAGGGTGTGACAAAGGAGGAGATTGGACGCGAAAAGTTTTTGGAGCGCGCCTGGGATTGGAAAGAGCAGTATGGGGGACGAATTGTATCCCAGCTGAAAAAAATGGGATCGTCGTGTGACTGGGAGCGCGAGCGCTTTACGATGGACGAGGGGTGCAATAAGGCAGTAAAAGAGGTATTTGTTAAGCTTTATAATAAGGGACTGATCTATCGGGGCGAGCGCATTATTAACTGGTGCCCGCATTGCCTGACGTCTATTTCTGACGCCGAGGTGGAGTACGAGGACCAAAAGGGGCATTTCTGGCATCTCCGCTATGCGTTTGCCGATGGAAGCGGCTATATTAACCTGGCGACGACGCGCCCGGAGACATTGCTTGGCGATACTGCTGTTGCGGTGAACCCGAACGATGAGAGATATAAAGATCTGATCGGGAAAATGCTCGTGTTGCCGATCGTTCACAGGGAGATTCCGCTTATTGCCGATGAATATGTGGATATGGAATTTGGTACTGGCGTCGTAAAGATAACGCCGGCGCATGACCCGAATGACTTTGAGGTGGGACTCCGCCACGATCTCCCCGTCATCAATGTTATGACTGACGACGCGAAGATTGTCGGCGATTATGCGGCCTATGCGGGCATGGACCGGTATGAGGCGAGGGAGGCGATTGTAAAAGATCTCGAGAAAGAGGGGGCTCTTGTGAAGGTGGAGGACCACGACCACAATGTAGGGACCTGTTACCGCTGTGGGACGACAGTCGAGCCAAAAGTAAGCAAGCAGTGGTTTGTAAAGATGAAACCTCTCGCCGGCCCCGCGATTGAGGCAGTGAAAAAGGGCGAGACGAAATTTGTGCCGGAGCATTTCAATAAAATTTATTATCACTGGCTGGAAAATATACGAGACTGGTGTATTTCCCGGCAGCTCTGGTGGGGGCACCAGATTCCGGCCTTTTATTGTGACGGCTGCGGTGAGCTTGTAGTCACGGCGGAAAAGGAGGCGGTCTGCCCAAAATGCGGAAAGAAGATGCGTCAGGATCCGGATACACTGGATACGTGGTTCAGTTCGGCCCTATGGCCGTTCTCGACGCTCGGATGGCCGGATGATACGGAGGAAATGAAGTATTTTTATCCGACGAGCACACTTGTGACCGGGTACGATATTATACCGTTCTGGGTAATGCGCATGATGTTCAGTGGAATCGAGCAGACGGGGCAGGCACCGTTTGACACGGTGTTGATTCACGGACTTGTGAGAGATTCGCAGGGACGGAAGATGAGTAAATCGCTTGGCAACGGAATTGATCCGCTGGAGGTTATTGATAAATACGGTGCAGATGCCCTGCGTCTGACTTTGGTGACCGGCAACGCGCCGGGCAACGATATGCGTTTTTACTGGGAGCGCGTAGAGGCGAGCCGGAACTTTGCCAATAAGGTATGGAATGCATCCCGTTTCATCATGATGAATTTTGTGCAAAATGAAGGACTTGCGGGTCAGACGGCCGACCTATCCCAGCTTACGCAGGCGGATAAATGGATTTTGGCCAAATGCCGCAAGCTGGCGAAGGATGTTACGGCGTTGATGGAAAGCTTTGATCTCGGCATCGCGGTGCAGAAAATATATGATTTTATATGGGAGGAATTCTGTGACTGGTATATTGAGATGGTTAAGCCGCGTCTGTACAATGAGGAGGACGGGACAAAGGCGGCGGCGCTGTATACGCTCAAAACAGTGCTTATTGATGCGCTAAAGCTTCTGCATCCCTATATGCCGTTTATCACGGAAGAGATTTACTGCACGCTTATGGGGAATGAGAGCGTGTCGATCATGATTTCGGACTGGCCGTACAGGGAGGGTCAAGAAGATATACAGGGCGCCATCGGTTTTGAGGCGGACATGGACGCAGTGGAACGGATTAAGGAAGCGGTAAAAGGAATTCGGAATGTGCGAGGGGAAATGAATGTTCCGCCGAGCAAAAAAGCGAAAGTATTTGTTGTGTCAGAGGATACCGGTATCCGGGATATCTTTGAGAAAAACCGCGTGTTTTTTGCCACTCTCGGCTATGCCAGTGAGGTTGTAATTCAAGAAGGCAAGGAGGGAATAGAACAGGATGCCGTATCGGTTGTAATTGACAGAGGCACGATTTATATGCCGTTTGCTGAGCTTGTGGATGTTGAAAAGGAGATCCAGCGCCTCAGGAAAGAAGAGAAGCGTCTCGCCGGCGAGCTGAAGCGTTCGGAGGGAATGCTTGGAAACCCGAACTTTGTAAATAAAGCTCCCGCGGCGAAGATTGAGGAAGAAAAGGCGAAGCTGGAAAAATACCAGGGAATGATGGCACAGGTGAAGGAGAGGCTTTCACAGCTTGGCGCAGACCGGTCGGATCTTGTCTAAGATTGCGATAGTTTTTACAGAAAGCGGCTTTTTCCTCTTGCTTTTTTCCTGGAAAGTAGTTATTATGTTTGTTAGGATTACGAATACGCTTCAGGATAACAAGAAGGGAAGGCCGCTTAAGCGGCAGAATGCGAGGGAACTATGATTAATTTTGAAGAAGAGCTGGAAAAGTATGAGCCAAGTCCGGATGTGGAACAGGTCGAGAATGTTGTGAACAACAATAATTTAACTGATTTAACCGACATTGTTAGAGAGCTGATTGCGGATGTGAAGACGACGGCTTCTCTTTGAAGCTGCCGTATGTGTTTTGAATAGTTGGAGGAACAGGAATGAAATGTCCAAGATGTGATGCAAATATAACGGATGATGCAGAGGTATGTAATTTTTGTGGACAAGACCTGGATATGATACATTATGTGCGTAGGATTTCCAACGCATATTACAATATGGGACTGGAAAAGGCGCAGGTCCGCGATTTGTCAGGTGCGGTGCTTGTTTTGAAGAAGAGCCTGGAGTTTCATAAGTATAATACCAGTGCCCGCAATTTACTCGGACTTGTATACAATGAAATGGGAGAGACGGTTGCCGCTCTGAGTGAATGGGTACTCAGCCGCTATCTTCAGCCGGAACATAACCGTGCCGAGTATTATATTAATGTGATACAGAGGAACCAGACGGCGCTGGACGCGGTAAACCAGACGATTAAAAAATACAATTCCGCGCTGTCTGCGGCAAAGGGTGGGAATGAGGACCTGGCGGTGATCCAGTTAAAGAAGGTCGTAAGCCTGAATCCGAAATTTGTCCGCGCCCATCAGCTTTTGGCGCTTTTGTACATGAAGTCGAGGGACTATGCGAAGGCGGCAAAGTGTTTAAAGCGGGCGAGAAGAATTGATTTCAATAACACCACGACGCTGCGGTATATGCAGGAAATCGGCGATAAGTTCGGTGATTCAGGGAGAAGCAGGGATAATCAGGCCAAGGTGTACAAGCAGCAGCCGAAGAAAGATCCTCTGGCCAATGTACAGCCGGTCGGCGCCTATAAGGAAGAAAAGCGCCACTGGATGCCCGCGATCAATGTTATTATCGGTATTATTATCGGTTTGGTTATAAGCTTTGTACTTATACGGCCGACACTTCTGAAAAGTGAGACGGGCAGCAGTTCTGAAAACATAGCGGAGAGCAATCAGATGCTTTCCGTGAAAGAAGCAGAGATTTCTTCTCTGGAACAGGAAAGGGATTCTTTAAAAGAGAAAGCGGACGAGCTTCAGAAGAAACTGGACAAGGAAAAAAATGCGAACTCCGAAAAAGCGGAAATGAACCAAAAGCTTTTGCTTGCTGTCAAGTATTATACGGACGGTGACCGGATTATGGCGGCAACGTCTGTAAACGGATATTCAGAGGGCGATTTTGATACGGAGGAGACGAAAGCACTGTTTAAGATGGTGTCGAAAAAGCTTACCGCACAGGATGTGAAAAAGTTATTCGAGGATGGCAGGGCAGCTTTCAACAGCGGCAAGTATGACGATGCGGAGAAACTGTTATTACAGGTGCTGTCATATGACGAGAAAAACCAGGATGCGCTGTATTTTATGGGGCGTGTTTATCACCAGAGGGGAAAGAAGAAGAAGGCACAGGAGTATTATCAGAAAGTTCTCGATGTAGATGATAAAACGGGGCGTGCGACTGAGGCGAGAACCCGCATGAGACAACTTGGGCAGTAGACATCGAAATGGATTAGAAAGAACTACGGAAGAATAAGGACATTATGTTCCATTCTTTTGTAGTTCTTTTTTATAATATTATTGCGCACAGAAGTGCGCGGGAATGGAGATTGTTATGGAGAATTTTTCATTAGAGAGGAAAGGGGCCAATATTGTTTTACATATAAGCGAAGAACTGGACCACCATGCGGCGGCCCAAATTAGCAAAACAACCGATGTTCTGATCGAAAAGGGAAATGTAAAAAATGTTGTATTTGATTTTTCGGGCATGACTTTTATGGATAGCTCGGGAATTGGGATGGTTATGGGACGCTACCGGAAAATGCATTATTTTGGAGGAAATGTGTTTGTGACAGGCGTGGGAGCCGGTGTGGACCGGATTTTTTCCATGTCCGGCTTATATAAAATTGTTCAGAAGGTGTGAAGGCGCGGCCGCATGGCCGCTGGAATAAATGGAGGAAAAGGGAATGAGTACATATAATGAAATGAAATTGGAGTTCAGCAGTATATCCGAAAATGAGAGCTTTGCCCGGTCGGTAGTAAGCGCATTTGTGATCAAGCTGAATCCGACGCTTGAAGAGCTGTCAGACATTAAGACAGCGGTGTCGGAAGCGGTTACGAATGCAATCATCCACGGCTACGAAAAGTGCCAGGGTATGGTCCGGATTGCGGGGAGAATTGAAGAAAATACGGTTTATCTGGAAATTTCGGATGAGGGGGAGGGGATTCCCGATATCACAAAAGCGATGGAACCGTTATATACATCGAAGCCGGAGCTTGACCGCTCCGGCATGGGATTTGCCTTTATGGAGGCCTTTATGGATGACCTTCAGGTGGAATCGGAACCGGGCAGCGGAACGAAGGTAAAAATGCGGAAAACGATCTATAGCGCTATAAATATTTCTTAGAGGGGATTGTGTCAATGGAAACCATAGAGCTTATAAAAATGGCACGCGAAGGGGATAAATTGGCAAGGGACCAGGTGATACAAAGTAATATGGGACTTGTATACAGTATTGTGAGCCGCTATGCAGGCCGCGGATATGACAGGGAGGAGCTTAGTCAGATCGGGGCGATTGGTCTCATTAAAGCAGTGGACAAGTTTGACATGAATTTTGATGTAAAATTTTCTACGTATGCGGTTCCGCTCATAAACGGCGAGATTAAACGTTTTCTCAGAGATGACGGCATGGTAAAGGTCAGCAGGAGCATTAAGGAAAACGGGTGGAAAATCAAGCGGGCGGCGGACCAGCTCTCACAGAAGCTAAACAGGGAACCCTCTCTTGAAGAGCTGGCGGCGGCGACGGAGATTCCGCCGGAGGACATCGTCATTGCCCTCGAGGCAAATGCAGAGGTAGAGTCGATTTATAAACCAATCTCTTTTTCAGACGGAAAGGAGGTGCTGCTCGAGGAAAAGCTACAGGAAAAATCGGATTGGAATGAACAGCTTTTAAACCAGATGCTGATCGAGCAGTTGATGGTGCTTTTGGACGACCGCGAGAGGGATCTGATCCGAATGCGGTATTATGAGAACCATCCCCAGCGGGAGGTGGCAGAGAAAATGGGAATCAGCCAGGTCCAGGTCAGCCGCATGGAGAAGAAAATCCTGCACCGGCTCCGGGGATATATAACAGGCAAACATGGACACGCGGGATAATAAATTTTTTAAAAACTATTGACAAAACTGTTTGTTTATGGTAACATGCTTTTTGTTGAATATATTTTGTGGGTTTAGCTCAGCTGGATAGAGCGTTTGGCTACGGACCAAAAGGTCGGGGGTTCGAATCCTCTAACCCACGTAAGAATGTCCCTCATTTATTGGGGGACTTTTTTGCCTATAGAAAGTTTTAGTATGCGGAAGGTGCGCGTTGTTTAGCTGCACCTTTTTACAATATTAAAAAATATTTACGAAATGGGGAAACAGTTGTGAAGAAACGATGGATCCTTCAGACAAAACAAAGTGATTTCCGGGCGATCGGAGAGAAATATGAAATATCGCCGGTGGCGGCGCGGTGTATTGTAAACCGGGGCGTTAGCGCTGCGACAGAAATCGAAGAATACTTAAATGGTACATATAGCAGTATCAGCTCGCCCTGGCTGTTTAAGGATATGGATAAGGCGGTGGATCTTATACAGGAAAAACGGGGGGGATCTGCGGCAATTGCCTCGGATTTTGATTGTGATGGGATCTTCTCAGCGTTTATATTAAAAAAGGGGTTTGAGGTTTGTGGTATCTCAGGCAAGATTTTTACCCCCGACCGTATCGCGGAGGGATACGGTCTGAACCGGCGCATCGTGGACGAGGCGCTGGAATGGGGGGCGGGTTTTCTTATTACTTGTGACAATGGGATTGCGGCAAAGGAAGAGATTGTCTATGCCAGGGATAGATCCCTGCCGGTCATCGTCACTGACCACCATGAAGTGCAGGGGGAAGCGCCCCGGGCAGAAGCGGTTATCGACCAGAAACAGGCGGATTGTCATTATCCGTTCAAAGGCCTGTGTGGTGCGGGCGTGGCATTTCAGCTGATTAGCGCCTTATATGAGAGGTTTGGGATTCCGGCTTCCAGGCGGGAGGAGCTGCTGGAGTATGTGGCGATTGCTACAGTAGCGGACGTGATGGAGCTTCAGGGTGAGAACCGCATTCTTGTAAAGGAGGGGTTAAAGCGTCTGAAAACGACGGAAAATGTGGGGCTGCGCGCGCTGCTTGAGGTACAAAACCTGACGCAAAGGGATATACGGGCCTATGACATCGGATTTGTTATCGGGCCATGTTTTAACGCAGCGGGGCGGATCGACACCGTTGCAAAAGCATTTGAACTACTGGACGCCACAAAGAAAGAAAAGGCCCTTGTACTGGCGGAACAATTAAAGGAAATCAATGACACGAGAAAGCAGATGACGGAGGACGCGGCGGCAGTGGCATTTGAGAAGCTGGAGAAAAGCGGGGCGCCCTTGCCCGAAGTGCAGGTCATCTATCTCCCGGACTGCCATGAGAGCCTGGCGGGAATCGTGGCGGGGAGAGTCCGGGAGCGGTATCATCATCCGGTCATCGTTTTTACATCTGTGGGCGATGGCCTGGTTAAAGGCTCTGGCCGTTCGATCGAGAGCTACCATATGTTTGACCGCCTCATGGAGTGCCAGGATTTGATGCTGCGTTTTGGCGGACATAAAATGGCAGCGGGGATGACGTTGAGGGAGTGCGACTTACCCGAACTGGAAAAGCGGTTAAATGAAAATTCGGGTCTCCAGCCCGATGATTTTGTACCGGTCTTACATATTGATGTGCCATTGCCTGTGGGGCACATTTCTGAGCGGCTGATTGCCGATTTGGAGCGGTTGGAGCCGTTCGGTAATGGAAATCCAAAACCAGTCTTTGCTGAGCAGCATTTTAAGCTGTTGAGGGCGGCAAAGTACGGAAAGAATAAAAACGTACTGGGAATGAAGGTGGCAAATATAGCCGGCACTGTCATAGATGCCGTTTGTTTTCGGAATATTGGTGAATTGGAGCAGCTAATATGCGAGGAATGGGGCGAAGAGGAGCTGGAAAAGCTGTATCAGGGGAAGCCGAACCAGATTGACCTGGGACTTGCTTATTATCCGTCTGTGGATGAGTACGGCGGTTTTCGTTCCCTGCAAATTGTAGTGACCGATTTTTGCAGAATTGTGTGAGAAGGGGAGAAGGTTATTCGGTTGTTTCCCTTCGCACCAAAACCGGGGTTATTTTTTTGTGGATTAACCCATCTTGTAGTTTTGGGCGGCGTTTTTTCCGCTCGTTCATTTGCTCTACTAAAAGGGCTACGGCCTCAAATGCGATTTTATCAATCTGCTGTCCGACGGTGCTGATAGGAAGGATGGCTTCCTCTGCGATCGGGGAGTCATCAAATCCGATGATACGGTATTCGTCCGGTAAGGTTCCGTATTCACGAAAAATAATGTTTAACATAATATTGGCATGGGTATCATTTGCCATAAAAAGTCCTTTGTTTTTTTCCGGGTATTCTTTTTTAATGTAATCAAAAATCTCCTGCATGCAATTTACGGTTTCCCGATATGAGTTTCCAAGATTTCTCAAAATAAGTTCATGTTTCATATTATGTTCGCTGCATATATCCTGGAATCCAACAATACGTCCATAAGAAGGAGTGGTTTCCGGAACATCTGAATTGATATGCAGCAGGATGTCACAGTTGCTTTTTACCAAAAGGCTTGTCGCCTGTACTGCTCCCATATAGTTATCCGTATTTACACTGTTCACATATTTGTCTTCACGCTCGATAGTAACAAGGGGGATGTTGGTGGCAGCCAGTTCTTGTGATGGAATCGTATGGCTTAAAATAATCATGCCTTCGATTTTGTATGCCATTAATTCCTGAATGTATTTTCGTTCCGCCTCTTCATTATTAGTACTAATAAAAACAAGAAATTTGTAACCAAACGTCTCATAAGTTTTCAAAATCTGATTTAACATTTCCGCATAGTAGTGAAGAAAAAGATTGGGAATAATGATACCGATAAATTCACTTTTCCCATTTGCAAGCACCTTTGCCAGTTTATTTTCCTGATAATCTAAATCAACGAGGGCCTGGGCAATGATCTCCTGATTTTTTACGGTCAGGGAATCCGGATTATTAAAGTATCTGGATATTGTTGTTTTCGAAAAATTTGTATATTTTGCGATGTCATCAAATGTCACTTTCTTCTTACTCATTGAGCAGCTACCTCCGTGTTTATGTATTAGACAATAGTATAGCAGTATTTTATGAAAAAATCAATAAAAAAAGAACCGGTTAAGTAACCGATAACTTTTTCGAAAAAAGGTATTGACAGAGGGAGTGGAAGATGGTAAGATGAAGACATAAAGTAACCGGTTACTTAACCGGTTACGGAGAAGTGTATGCACTTACGTGAGATTTTAGGGTTAGAAGGAGATTGTTTGCAAAGAAAGGAGAAATGAGGATGAGAAGATTACCTTTAGCCATGTTGGCTGCCGCGCTGCTTGTCGGTTCCCTGACAGGCTGCCAGGGGAAAAAACCAAGTCCGGGTGATATTGCCGGTTACGATGAAGGGGAGCAGTATCTTTCTATCTGGGTGCATTCCATTGAAGATACCGACGAGGGAAGATGTTACCGGGAATCTGTGGAGGCATTTAATGAGAAGTATAACGGCACCTATTTTGCGGATATTGAGTTTATCCCAAGAAATGACAGCGGCGGCGGTTATTCCGATAAAATTAACGCATCGGTTATGTCCGGGGATCTGCCGGATGTACTGACCGTGGACGGACCTAATATTGCGGCGTATGCTTCCAATGGGATTATCCAGCCGTTAGAAGAGCTGACAGAGGAAGAAAAGGGTGTTTATCTGGAATCTATTATCGAACAGGGAACATATGATGGCAAATTGTATGCCCTGGGTGCGATGGAATCCAGCGTGGGACTGTATTACAACAAAGAAATTTTGAAAGAGGCTGGTGTGGACATTCCGGATGCAGAGCATCCGTGGACACATTCTGAGTTTCTTGACATTTTGGAAAAGATAAAGCCGGTTGTGGAAAAGAAAAAGGGATACGCGCTGGATATGACATTCCCGGTAGGAGAGACAACGATATATTTCTATGCGCCATTTTTCTGGGCCAATGGAGGAAATCTGGTCGATGATACCGGATTGAATGTTGACAATGTATTTAATACAGCACAGAATGTTGAGACGATCGAGTATTTCAAAACACTTTTGGATAAAGGATATATGTCAAAGGTGCCAGTGGACAATTTGTTTGAGAGCGGGCGTGCGGCTTTTAAGTTTGATGGGGCATGGGAAGTAAATACTATTTATAATAGTTATCCGGATATCCAGCTCGGGGTCGCGCCTTATGTTGTCGGTGACAACTGGGATGGGAAACGGTATACCCCGACAGGATCATGGGCCTATGCGGCGTCGACAAAGACGGACAATATTGCGGGGGCGACAGAACTGGTAAAATGGATGAGCGGTGTGGAGAGTGGCAAGATGCTTTGGGAGAAGGCAAAATGCTTCCCATCAACGTATGAGGCATTTGAGTCGATTGATATTTTCAGGACGGATGAGAATTACCGGGCGCTGTATAACCAGCTTAGCAGTTATGGGCATCCGAGACCGAAAACGCCCGTTTACCCACAAGTAAGCACATCGTTCCAACAAGTCATGGAAAATTGTGTGCTGACCGGAGAAGAACACGAAAATGAATTGAAGAAAGCAATCGAAAAGATTAACGCCAAGTTAAAGCGTTATAAAGTGAAAAGTTGAAAATGTAGAGTTTCAACTGCAAGATTAGTGTTTGTGCGCTGCCAATCTATGATAGGGGAAGACATAAACTCGTTATGAGAAGAAGGCAGCGCAAAAAAAGGAGTGAATGAAGGATGAAGAAAAAATCACAATCTCTTTTAGGCATGGCATTTTTTGGACCGGCGTTAGTATTGCTTACCATATTTTTGTTTCTGCCTATGATACTTACTTTGATATTCAGTTTTACGGATTTCTTTGCCTTGAATCCAAGTTTGACCCACTTTGTAGGACTGGATAATTTTTTTCAGATATTTAAAGATGAGGAATTCAGGAGAGCGTTTGTCAATACCGTATGTTTTGTGCTGATTATTGTGCCCCTGCAGGGGCTTGGTTCACTGGGGCTTGCCCTGCTGATTAATAAGGTCACACACTGTAAGAAGTATTTTAAGGTGGCGTTTTTTCTCCCGGTAGTTATGTCATTGGCCGTTGTATCCACTTTATGGATACAGATTTACAGCCCGGAGGGAATACTGAATTCTATTTTGGAGAACTTTGGAATTTCGGCGCAGCCGTTTATTAACAGCGCGTCTCAGGCATTGCCGTCCATCGCTATTATGAGTGCATGGCAGGGTGTGGGGTATCAGATGATCATTTTCTTAGGCGGCTTGCAGGCGATCAACCCGGCGCTGTACGAGGCGGCAGATATGGATCATGCAACCCCCTGGCAGAAGTTTAAAGATATTACTCTGCCGGAGTTGAAGCCGCTTTGCATATTCGTATTTATTACTATAACGATCGGAGCGTTTCGGATGCTGGTACAGCCAATGGTTATGACGGGAGGAGGACCATCCCATTCCACATACACGATGGTTTATGATATTTATGAGACCGGTACGGTAAACTGGGAGATCGGACTGGCATCGACGATGGCGATCGTATTTGCGATATTCGTTATGATACTTACCGTAATTCAGACTATCGCGACCAGAGATAAAGAGGCAAAGAGTGAAAAATAAATTTTTCGCTCTACGGGTTTGTGTTTGCGCGCTGCAAAGCCATAGCATGGCTTGTCACAAACATCGGTTATATGCGCAGAAAGCAGCGCAGAAAAGAGGGAAAAGATGTTGACAAAAAAACAAAAAAGAAATAATTGGATTTTGGTTGTTGTTATGATTGTAGCATCCATGTTTTTCCTGTTTCCGGTTATATGGATGCTCGCAAATTCTTTTAAACCGGATGCAGAGATTACGAATGATATGAATTCATTCTCCGCCTTTGTTCCACCGGCCCTGAATGGGAATTTTTTCGACAACTACATGAAGATACTGACGGATACTTCTTTTGTGAGGTATATGGTAAATACGTTATTTTATGCGGCTGTGTTAATTGTACTTGGAGTTATTGTAAATGGGCTTGCCGGGTACGCACTGGCAAAAATAAAGTTTCCTTTCCGGGAACGCTGGCTGTTGATTATTATGTTGCTAATGATTGTGCCGATGGAGACGATTATCACCATCCACTTTCTGTTTATTGCCAAACTTGGATTGTTGAATACCGTCATTGGATATATTCTTCCGATGATTGTAAATCCTTTTAACATATTTTTATTCCGGCAGGTATTTATCAGCCTCCCCGATGATGTATATGAGGCGGCACAACTTGACCACTGCAGGCCGGTTAAGTACTTTTTTACAATGGTGCTGCCTATGTCGAAGAGTGTGGTTGCCACGGTCAGCGTATTTACATTTTTGAATGTATGGAATGATTATTTGTGGCCGTCGCTGGTATTCACATCGGGCGATCTGCTTACGGCACAAATTGGTTTGAATGCAATTACGTCCAATGACAACACCACGATGGGACAGAAGCTGGCGGTTATTACAATGATTACGATACCGGTTATTATTATTTACTCGCTGTTTTCAAAACAGATTGTGGAAGGCGTTGTATCCACAGGTTCAAAGGAGGGCTAAAGCTATGAGTTTTATTGAATTAAGGAATGTATGCAAGAAATATGATAAGACGGATAAAAATGCAGTTACCAATTTTAATCTGGCGATTGAGGAAAAGGAGTTTATCGCTTTTGTCGGGCCATCGGGCTGTGGAAAATCGACGACATTGCGGATGATTGCCGGCTTTGAGGAAATCAGCAGCGGAGAGCTGTTTATTGATGGCAGGAAAATGAATGAGGTTGCGCCGATGGACCGGGGAATTTCTATGGTATTCCAGAATTACGCCCTGTATCCCCATATGACGGTGGAAAAGAATATTTCTTACGGGTTGAGAAATATGAAAGTGCCGTCAGATGAAATAAAGAAAAAGGTAGACTGGGCAGTTGAAATTCTTGGTTTAGAAGAATACCGTTACCGCAAGCCAAAGAATCTGTCTGGCGGCCAGAGACAGCGGGTTGCCCTTGGGCGTGCGATTGTCAAGAACCAGAAAGTATTCCTGATGGATGAACCGCTGTCCAATCTGGATGCAAAACTTCGTGTCAGCATGAGAAATGAAATTAGCAAGCTGCACCGTGAACTGGGCAGTACAACGATCTATGTGACACATGACCAGGTAGAGGCGATGACAATGGCAGACCGGATCGTCATTATGAGGGATGGCGTCGTGCAGCAGACGGGAGAGCCAATGGAATTGTATGAACATCCATGTAATAAATTTGTGGCAGGTTTTATTGGTTCACCGCAGATGAATTTCTATGATGTCAGAGTTGAGAAAGATAGCATTATATTTGAGGATGGTAAGAGTATCCGGCTGCCGCATGCGGTAACAGAAAAATTGCGTGGACATAATCATGTGATTATGGGTATCCGCGGTGAGGATATTAAATTTGACGACCAGAACCTGGATGTATATAAGGGCGCAATGCAGCAGGCAGTTATTGACAATACAGAGATTATGGGAAATGAGAATAACTTGTATTTTGAATTCGGTGGGATCACATCTGTGGCACGGGTATCAAAATATGAGGTTAGTAAGGTTGGCGATGCGGTAGATTTTGTAATGATGCCACATAAGATGCATTTCTTTGAGCCGGAAACGGAAAAGGCGATCAGTATGTGAGAAGCAGGAGGTTTGGCATGACGGATTTGACAAGAGCAAATAAATATGAGGAAGAAAACCGGATTGATAAAAGTGAGAAACCGGTATTTCATGTAACCCCGCCGGTAGGGTGGATGAACGACCCCAATGGATTTTCCATTTTCCAGGGAAAGATTCATTTGTTTTATCAGTATCATCCATACCGTGATACATGGGGACCGATGCATTGGGGACATTGTGTTTCGGAAGATTTTGTGAAATGGAAGGAACTTCCGATAGCGTTGGCGCCGGATAAAGACTATGATGCTGCCGGATGTTTTTCTGGCAGCGCCATAGAGACAGAAGATGGACATGTGCTGATTTATACCGGGGTTATGGAAAAGAAGGGAGCGGACGGGGGGAAGGAAGTCGTCCAGCAGCAGTGTATGGCCATAGGGGATGGAATCTATTATGAAAAAGCAGATGGGAATCCTGTGCTTCCGGCAGAGCTGCTTCCAGACGGGTTTTCCAGGGAGGATTTCAGAGATCCAAAAGTGTGGCGGGAAGAGGAAACATATTATTTAGTAGCAGGCAATAGAAACGGGAGCCAGAATGGACAGGTAGTGCTTTTTGCGTCGGAGAATTTGAAAGACTGGCGGTATATATCTGTTCTTGCACATAACCAGGGAAAGTATGGGAAAATGTGGGAGTGCCCGGACTTCTTCTCTCTGGGGCAAAAGTATATTTTGGTAGTTTCCCCACAGGATATGCGGGCAGACGGAGCAGAATTTCACAATGGGAACCAGGCAGCTGCCCTAATCGGGGAATATGACAGGCAGACGTATCATTTGCGGGAAGAACAGGTAGTTTCCCTCGATTATGGAACAGATTTCTATGCACCGCAGACGTTGGAGACGAAGGACGGGCGGCGGATTATGATTGCGTGGATGCAGTCATGGGATATGAATATAAAGCCGGCGGAGCAAAGATGGAATGGGATGATGACTATTCCGAGGCAGCTGGAACTCCGGAATCATGTATTATACCAGTATCCGGTGAAAGAACTGGATAGGTACCGCACAGAGCCGGTTGTATACAAGGATAAGGAAATATCCGGGCACTGTCAAATACCGGGCGTCCGGGGGCGGGTGCTGGATTTGACAGTGGAATTGCAGGGGGGAGACTATAGGGAATTTACTGTTTCTTTTGCGGGGAACGAGGAATATCATACCAGTTTCCGCTATGTCCGTGCCACACAGTGCATCGAATTTGACCGGACATTTTCCGGAATGGAGAGGGATGCTGTCTGCCAGAGAAGCATGAAGATCAAAAACGCAGGGGAGACATTGAAACTCCGCTTACTATTAGATAAATTTTCTGTGGAGCTGTTTGTAAATGACGGGGTACAGACATTTACTTCTACTTTTTATACGCCGCTTGATGCCCAGGATATTGTGTTTGTGTGTGATAAGAGGGCGAGAGTAAATATAGAGAAATATAACATTATATTGGACGGGGAAGAAGAGGGGGGCGATTTGTTTGAAAGAGTATGATGTGGTAGCCTTGGGGGAATTGCTGGTAGATTTTACAGAAAGCGGGGCAAGTGCCCAGGCAAATCCGGTTTTTGAAGCGAATCCGGGAGGCGCGCCCTGCAATGTATTGTCTATGTTACAAAAGCTCGGCGATAAAACGGCGTTTATTGGAAAGGTGGGGAAGGACTCCTTTGGCGAAAGGCTGCGGGATGTTGTAGCGCATCAGGGGATTGATACCAGAAACGTGCGGATGGATGCGAAAGTGCCGACAACACTTGCGTTTGTACACACCGCCCCGGATGGAGACAGAAGTTTTTCCTTTTATCGGAACCCGGGGGCGGATATGATGTTAAAGGAAGAGGAAGTTGATAGTTCTTTATTAAAAAATACCCGTCTCTTTCATTTTGGAAGCTTGTCCATGACCGCGCAAGGTGTAGAAATGGCCACGAAAATGGCATTAGAGACGGCAAAAAGTGCCGGCGCCCTGATCTCCTTTGATCCAAATCTGCGCCCGCCCCTGTGGGAAAGTCTGGACACGGCAAAGGAAAAGATCTCATATGGCATCCGCCAGTGTGACATATTAAAAATCTCGGATGATGAAATTGCCTTTTTTACAGGCTTGACGGATATTGACGAAGGAGTGAGGCGGATACAGGAGCAGTACCATACGCCGCTGGTTTGTGCTACGATGGGGAAAAGGGGAAGCAGAGCTTATCGTGCGGGAAACAGGGTGGAATGTCCCCCCTTTTTGAATGAAAATACAATAGAAACAACAGGGGCTGGGGATACCTTTATGGCGTGTGTGCTGCACTGGGTTTTGAAATATGGACTGGGTGAACTGGACACACAGAGGTTGTATGATATGCTGGAATTTGCGAATGCGGCATCTTCCATTATTACAACAAGAAAAGGAGCATTAAAGGTTATGCCGGAGGAACGTGATGTATGGAAATTCATACGGGAGCGAAAGGGATGAGAAAGATGTAAAAGTGCATTTTCTATAGGTGGTCACGCTATATAACAGGAATAGCTATAATTGCAACTGGCATTGGGATATATGCCAGTTGTTTTTATTATAAAATGGTTGATTATCTCAAAAAAGCCTTGATTTACGGGCATACAAGCAGGA
>CAJTZF010000016.1 GCA_910584245.1 uncultured Eubacterium sp. | reverse complement strand
GATTATACATCAAATCCTTGAGTAAAAGGTGTCAACTAAAATGATACAACATCACGGGCATTGATTTTGAAAGACACCGATACGGCAATCGGGATTATGGCGTTTAATGAGATAACGGGGAGCATTGATTTCTTTGGGGTACACCCACAGTATCGGAAAAGAGGGATAGCGAAAGCGTTTTGTGAAAAAGCATTATGTGAACTTGCGCGTTCCGCACAGATTAGCGTGACAACTTTTCGGGAGGGCGACAAGGCAGACACAGGTTATCGGGAGGTATGGGGAAGTCTTGGTTTCACTGAAGCAGAACTATTGATTGAATTTGGCTATCCGACACAGCGGTTTATACTTCAGAAAGAAGAATCGGAGGGAAGAGAAAATGAATGACATAAATCCACTATCACAGAACTTTACAATAAAATCATTGCTGAAATTTGCATTTCCGACCATTTTGATGATGATATTCATGGGGCTATATACTGTCGTTGACACAATTTTTGTAGCACGATTTGTAGGTACAAATGCGCTTTCGGCATTGAATATTGTCTGCCCTGTTATCAATCTGATTGTCGGTCTTGGAACTATGATTGCAACAGGAGGAAGCGCGATAGTAGCACGCAAAATGGGAGCAGGAGAACAAAGTAGGGCGGCACAGGATTTTACGCTGATTATTTCAGCGGGCATTTTGTTAGGTGGATTGATTGCAGTGTTGGGAACGGTTTTTATTGACAGGATTGTATGGGGACTTGGAGCGAGCAGTATTCTATTTCCATACTGTAAAGAATACCTTTTTATCCTGCTGTTATTCACGCCCGCAAGTATCCTGCAAGTGCTTTTTCAAAATCTAATCGTAACAGCGGGACGCCCCGGAATGGGTATGGTGCTTGGCGTAAGTGCGGGAATTGCTAATATTTTACTGGACTATATTTTTATGGTGCCGCTTCACATGGGCATTAAGGGGGCGGCGTTTGGTACGGGCATTGGCTATATGATACCGGCGGTGATTGGATTATGGTTCTTTTCCGCAAAGAGAGGCAGTCTGCATTTTAGGAAGCCAGTCATAGATTTTTCCGTATTGGCTGAAAGCTGTACCAATGGTTTTTCGGAAATGGTAAGTCAGGCGGCAACAGCGGTTACAACATTCCTTTTTAACCGCATTATGATGAAACTGCTTGGAGAAAATGGAGTTGCGGCAATCACAATCATTATCTATACGCAATTTTTATTGAGCGCCCTT
This sequence comes from uncultured Eubacterium sp., assembly GCA_910584245.1. Lineage (GTDB taxonomy): Bacteria > Bacillota > Clostridia > Lachnospirales > Lachnospiraceae > Eubacterium_F. Next base: position 63,428 of record CAJTZF010000016.1, on the reverse strand, counting down.
TACATAGGTTTTTCTATGGGAGTAGCCCCTGTGATCAGCTATAACTATGGGAAGCAGGACAAAAAACAGTTAAAGAATGTATGTTGTATTTGTATGCGGTTCATTGTCTTTGTTTCTATCTCTGTTTTTGCAATAGCTTTGATTTTTGGTTCGCCATTGGTTGGTATTTTTACGGAAACGGGAACGCCTGTTTATGAAATTGCACGAAACGGATTTTTGATTTTCCCCTTTAGCTTTCTGTTTTGCGGGCTGAATATTTTTACTTCTGCCACATTTACAGCATTATCAAACGGGAAGCTGTCAGCAATTTTGTCATTCCTGCGGACTTTTGGACTGATTACAGTGCTGTTGCTTATATTGCCGAATATTTTGGGCGTAACGGGTGTATGGCTTGCAGTACCGATAGCAGAGCTAATCACCATGATTGTAGCACTGGTCTTTCTTCATCAGAATAGAGAAAAGTATCACTACGTATAAAAAGAAGAGTTTCATGCCGTCCGGCGGTTTTGAAATAACAATTAAAGCCGCCGTTTTTATGTGGCAGGGCAGTTTTCATGGATATAGAAACTATGTGGATATGTTCTGCATGGTTTTTGTTGTAATAGCCCCCTACTGGGAAGAAAGGAGTTTTGAGGATGATGACAATACAGTATACAGGGGGATTACTTAACTTAAAGATAATATATACATACAGCCTGCTGATACATTGCTTGCAGATACTCCGCAGAAACCAGACTATACAGAAAAGGAGTTTTTGCATATGAAATCAATATTTGAATAGTTAGGCGGCACATACCACGAAGAAAATGGGTATCTTATTCTAGATTTAAGATTACCAAACGAAGAAGAACAGCCGATAGGCACATGGGGGATGAGCCAGTGCCAGTGGAACTCAAGCTGCGGACCGAGCGAGCCGACAGGTGAGAAAACGGCATCTGGATTATGTGAAGCAGTACCGTAAGGTTACATATACCAATCTTCTCATAAGCGGCAGGCTCAATGCTTACCTTGCCGACATTGATAAACAGGCGCAGGGCAAAAGAATAGCTAAAGGAAGAAAATGCCTTAGAATGGACAGGGCGGCAGAGGGTAAAAGCTCTGTCGCTTGTTTTTGAATATGTTGTTCTGTATGCAAAAGACAATGTGACATTTCTTGATTTGTCCAAACCTCTATGGTATAATTTCTTCTGGTAAGTAAAAAGAACACTGGTGGTGATATTTATGTGTATAAACAAGAAAAGAAAGAATAAAGCTTGGCTCCATGCAAAGCCAGTATAAGCGACATTTGCATGGAGTAAATAGTAGTCGCTAACATAGATTGCTGGCTTTGCTGCTTGACTAAATTAATCAAGGAGGAAGCCGCATATGAAATATATTAATGCAAATGAAATTCTCCCTGTTAGGTTGGTTGAAGAATTGCAAAAGTATATGCAGGCAGGTTATATCTATATTCCTGCAAAAACTGAACAACATAAATCTTGGGGAGAATTATCTGGTTACCGAAAAGAGCTTGAAGACCGTAATAAAAAGATTATATCAGATTATAAGCAAGGTATATCTATGGAGGATCTTGCGGATTTTTACCATCTTTCGGTGTATGCTATTAGAAAAATAATATATCAAAAATAATGATAGGGAGCTGCTTAAAGAAAAGCGGCTCTCTTTTTACACATTACGCCTGTAATGTTTGGTGTATTGAAAATACCGCAGTAGATGAATAAAATTATTTTATACATGACCGGCAGGAGGGTTTAAAAATGGCTGATTCAAAGAAAATATATCCGCGTACAGGAGATATGCAGACAGTTTATCTTAAAAATGTGATTACTAATCCCAATATTGAAGTAGGAGATTATACGATGTATAACGATTTTTCAAATGACCCTGCGAGATTTGAAGAAAATAATGTATTGTATCATTATCCAATCAATCAGGACAAGCTCATAATCGGAAAGTTTTGTTCCATTGCCTGTGGTGCAAAATTTCTTTTCAACAGCGCTAATCATACGTTGGCTTCATTAAGCACATACCCTTTTCCGCTCTTTTTTGAAGAATGGGAGTTGGATAAAAAGAATGTGGCGGTGAGTTGGGATAATAAGGGCGACATTATAATCGGCAATGATGTATGGATCGGCTATGAAGCTGTTATCTTAGCAGGAGTTAAGATTGGCGATGGGGCGATTATTGGCACTCGTGCCGTTGTCACAAAAGACGTGCCGCCATATACCATTGTAGGAGGCGTTCCAGCAAAGCCAATTAAAAAACGCTTTGATGAAGATGTTATTTCTGATTTGCTTTGTATCAAATGGTGGGACTGGCCAAAAGAAAAAATTGCCCGAAATATAGCGGCAATACAGTCGGGATGTATCAAGGAGCTTATGGAGGGTTAAATATGTGTACGAGATTTGTTTATAACGGAGACAATACAGTTGTCGGATTTAATTTTGACATTGACCTTTCTGTATGGACACATACAGTTATTGCAGAAAAGGACAGGTTTTTTATTGGCATTAAGATGCCAGATAATGAATACCACTCTTTTCATGGAATCAATAGAAACGGGAATGTCGGGACTTTACTTTATGTGAATGGAAATAAGAACGGTGAATATCGCGACGGTGAGGGGTATATTACAGTTGCCGATTTGACAGAAAGCTATATTAAAGGTGAAATTTTATTTGACGATGCACTTGACATTGTCCAGAGCAAAAAAATTGTATATGCAAAAGACGCCACCATGCAGGCTATGCTTTCTGATAAAAACGGACGTGTCCTTATTATTGAGCCAGGGATAGGATACCGTTTCGAGTATACAAAGTACTCTCTGATTACCAACTATTCGGTATTAAATCCCGAAATAACCCAACCTTACATTGTATCTGGAGATGACAGATTTGAGAGGGCTGATAAACAGTTAAAAAGGCAGAATGAAAAATTTTCGGTCGCGGATGCATTCAGCATATTAAAATTAGTAAGACAAGAGGGGCTTTGGGCAACACGGGTTTCTTTTGTATATTCTGTGAAAGAAAACCGGGTTTATTATGTTTTAAATAATGACTTTATGAATGTTACAGAATACCAGTTTGACGGGAATCAGAAACAAAAAATATATGGCAAAGAAGGCAGGTAAACAATAGTAGAGAGCGATAGCGCATGTTATACCTATATTGTGTAAAATCCACCAAATAAAAGAGCGGTTGATTTGGTAGATGATTTCTTATGCTTATAGGATTAACTGACTTCCCTCCAGACCAGGGTTTTCAAGTTTGGAGGGATTTTTTATGATCCGTTTTCGGGTAGTTATTCATCTGTCTAGTCAGAGTAAAGGCAGTTTATACATAGCATATCGGGGAATGGCAGGAAGCCGGTTAAAAAAATCCCTGCTTATGCAACGCTGCTTCTCACCATGAAACCAGAAAACGGATATTTGATAATGGCAGGGGTATTTGCACCAACGCCAGGCTCTAAAAACAAAATATTCAAATTTTTATGCTGCCTGATAAAGTTCTCATAGCGGTTTGCCGCCGCATACGGGGCATTTGGGGATGAATTTTCAAATTCTTTTGTGTCGCAACCATCCGACGCACAATTTCCTCGTTATCATAAGTTTTATCGTGGCAGGCTTTGGAACATTGCCAAAGTCCATAATCACCCTGCGCATAAAACAGACGCTTTTTATCAAAGCCTGCAAGTTGAAATTGGTGGCCAACATTTGTGGTTAGTACAAAATAGCCCTTACCTTTCACGATATTTAATAAATGCGCATAGGGCTTTTCCAACCCATTTTGCTCGGCCGGTTCCAAACAGGAACGGTAGCAGGATGTAAATAATTCCTTATCTTTTTTGGTAAGGCAGGCGTAATTTTCGCCTTGCCTGTTTCTTCCTCGTGACCTTGCTGTTTTATAAGTTTTGCACAAGCCAGACGGAATTTCATAGCCCCGTGTTTTTTCCTGTTTGTCTCCAATCGTAAAAGCGGCTCGCTCAATCGGCTTTTTGGAAAGGTCAAACCACTCGCCGCTGCCTTCATAGAGCCGAAAAACAGTAAGAGCCTGACGGGATTGTTCCGTCAGATAGATTTCATTCATATACGGATTTTTTTCAAACAGCCTTTTTAAAGGTGTGTTGCCGATTTTCTGTACCTTGCCACGAACAGAAACCGTCACACAGGACAGCGTATCGCTGCCTTTCATTCCCGTTAATGCGGCATATCCGCTTTTTTTTAAGCGGTCATAGAAACCTTTTCCTTTTGCTGTCAGGAAGTACAGCCCATTTTCATCGCTATCCATAATGTCGATAGCACAGGTAACGGGCAGCCCACTATCATCAACCGTCGCCATAATAACGGAATGTATCTCTTTTTCTAAATAATGCAAATAGTTCATTTGCTGCCCTCCTATCCATAATTAAGAAACAATTCCAAGCCTCGCAGTTTGGATAAACGTGCGAGGCTTTGGCTGTTTCATTTAGAACTTGCCGTTCTGATTCTGCCAAGTAGATTTGTCCGCAATGGTTTCCATTACATCCCAATGCTCAGCAATCTTACCATCCTCGACACGCCACAGGTCATAGTAAGCGGTAGGTGCGCCGCCGAAAGTACCCTCGCTGACTGCAAGGACATAATTACCATGTGCAAGCACCTGATGAACGGTGTTATAAATCATCTGAATGTCGAGAGCTTTCTGTGTGTTTGTCATTGTAGTTTCCTCCTTCATATTCGCTTGGCTGCTGCCAAAAAATTTCTTAAAAATGTTCATAGCGGATTTCTCCTTTTGGATTTGCTTCGAGCTTCGCAGCGGCCGTTCTCCGTAGCTCTTGACTATATTATACGAACGGCAGTTTCAAGTGTAAAGTAAGCACTTTATTGTGGTGTAGTTACCGAAATGATACTATTAGGCAGTTACCAAAAGGAAACAAATGCATGGTTTCGGGCATTTTGACGATTTTATATCCGTAAAAATTTTTTTGAAAAGTTTTATCCGCCGTCGATTTCAATTTGGGATATTGATTATTTTGAGGGAGTATGGCAAAATATTATACGAAGTTTCTGACAGAAACTATTATAAGGAAATGATATGATGAGCGAAAAAAAATCAGTAAAGGAATTGCCTGCCTGCCCTGTGGAAACAACTTTGACTTTAATCGGTGATAAGTGGAAAGTGTTGATTTTGCGTGACTTGCTCCCCGGCACAAAACGCTTTGGAGAATTGAAGAAATTCATAGGCAGCGTATCTCAAAAGGTACTGACCGCCCAGCTTCGTGATATGGAAGAAAATGGTCTTATTCATCGTAAAGTGTATGCGGAAGTCCCACCAAGAGTAGAATATTCTCTGACTCAGTTAGGTAAGAGCTTGAAGCCTATTCTTGATGCACTGTGGAATTGGGGCGAAGAATATAAGGCATCCATGAATTGAAAAATGACGGGGTCTGTAAAAATACCCGTCATTCTGATTTCCTGATTGGTGCGTAGGCTATTTTGATTAAAACATCATCAACGGCGTCGGTATATCTCCCCTCCGTAAGTAGCTTGTTATGCAGGGTGTTCAAAGCATTTATGATAATCCTCCGTTCACTTTCGGTAATCGCTATGTAATATTTTTGCTTCGCATATTTCTTTTGTCGTTTTTTATCGGAATGTGCCGCACGGCTGTTTCTGGCGTTCATTGCCGCTCCCCATCCTCTCCATCTGGATTTTAGTATTTCAAAAATTCAGATGGGAGGTACTTACGGTGAAGTATGCACCAAGAAAAGTATCTATATGGAGCTGTCCTATACGGACTTTTGCCGCCGCAGGCAAGCTAACCAGAGTTATATGAACAAGATGTTTATTCCCGTGCAGGGCTGTCTGCTTGAGGTCATGAGGGGAACCGTACGCAAATTTCTACAAGGATAAAGAACAGTGGCGTTATCTGAAAAAGCTGGATACGGACCACAGCCTGCTTTATAGCATACCAGCCGAAAGCACCAGAAAGTTTGTCACGGTTCAGGAGGGAACAGTGCACAAAGCAATCAAACCCGGTGACAGGGCATTGTATGCGCATAATGGGAAAGTGGATAGGGAAAAGAGAAGGCTGGTTTAAGTTCTCTTTTTTTCCAAAAACGAGGGAAAATTGTTGTTTCGTGCAGAAAGTATTGTTATTTGAGAAAGGATGCGTTATGGTTGCTCTTGTAGCCGGGGGAGATTGACAAGGCTAACGTAAGTCCAAAAAAATAATATTTGATTTTATGGTATCCATAAGCATTAATGGGAAAAATCCTTTGTAAACACGGACTTTTTCACTTTTAGGAAGCTCAAAGCAGCAATCATTTTTTTGCTTTGGTGACTAGATGGTGCTACGGCAATATAAAACGATACGAGATTTATGAAAAATAATATGTTATGTGGCTGGAGGATATACATTAAATAATCCTCCAATATTAAAATACAGGAGGAAATAAAATGAGAATAATTTATAATGATTTATGCATTAGAAACGCAGAGGGAAAGGATTGCGAACAGCTTGCAACTTGGTGGAATGACGGAAGTGTTATGGCTCATGCAGGGTTTCCTAATGGACTTGGAACAACAGCGGAAGAGATTAAAGAGCAGATTGCTAATGACAGTGATGACACAAAAAGACGACTTATTATTGAATATAGAGGAACATCAATCGGTGAAATGAGCTTCTATGTTTATGAAGGCAAAAAGGTCGAGATAGGAATCAAAATCTGCAATTCAGATTTTCAAGGGAAAGGTCTGGGACGAGTAATATTAAGTATGCTTATCGAAAAACTGTTCAGTACGGGTTATGAACTTATTTTTTTAGATACCAATCTAAAGAATACAAGGGCGCAACATGTCTATGAGTTGTTAGGATTTAAAAAAATTGCCGTAAATGAAAATTCATGGAAAGATCAATTAGGAGAACTGCAGACTTCGATTGATTACGAACTCAGGGCATCTGATTTTTGCAATGCTAAATTGATTGGTTAAAACAAGAAAATTTCAGTTTACTAAAGGGTTTGGGGTATTCTCAATAAGTTAATAGTAACATACAAGGATACCCCTTTCCTATGCTTGGTACGGAACAAAAATAATTAAAAGGTGGATATTCATGGACGACTTAAAGAACACTAATTCCATGTAAACATTTAAGGGGGCTTATAAGAAGATTTTCCGCTATAAAATCAATAAAAAATGTTATGGGCGAGCCAGTGGATGACTGGATGGTGGCATTTGATTTTACCGATGAAATCGAACATATTTGGAACGCCCAGATTGGTATATTGAATATGCAATATGAGAGTGGATGTTTTAATCTTAAAGATAAGTATGTGGAACTTTTTGGTGTAGATAAAGATAGTCTAAAATATAGGGCAGCAGATGACGAAGGAGAAGAGTACATATATGAAAGTGATGATAAGAAAGCGCGGAAGTATTTCGCGTTGTCGGAAAATGGATTTATTTCATATATTTGTGACACATTGTATGATGATACAGAAGACAAAAGTAAAGTGGAATTTAATTATGAAGGCAAGGATAAAATTACCTTTGCTGCTTTACAGACAAAATATAAGATCAATTCTGTAAAAGCGGTAGATAAAGTTATTACACCTAAAGGTAGTTTTAATTTTATAAATGTTATATTAAACGAAAAATATCAAGAAACGAAGAATAAAGGAATTGTGTCCGCGGTAAAAATAAACGATCTATCCCATATACACATGAAGGACGATTGACAATAAGGAAATTAATGTGGTAAGATGATAAACGAATAATAAAGAAATGGAGGAAATAAATATGACTAAAATTCAGATGGCGACACCGCTGGTGGAGATGGATGGAGACGAAATGACACGTATTTTGTGGCAGCTGATAAAGGATGAGTTATTGATACCGTATATAGATTTGAAGACAGAGTATTATGATCTCGGTCTTGCGTATAGAAACGAGACGGATGACCAGGTGACGGTTGATTCTGCCGAGGCGACGAAAAAATATGGAGTGGCAGTGAAATGTGCGACGATTACGCCCAATGCGGCTAGAATGACAGAGTATAATTTAAAAGAGATGTGGAAGTCCCCGAACGGAACAATTCGTGCCGCACTGGACGGGACCGTTTTCCGTACGCCGATTCAGGTGAAGGGGATTGAACCTTGCGTAAAAAACTGGAAGGCGCCGATTACACTTGCCCGACATGCGTATGGGGATGTATATAAAAATACAGAGATAAAGGTGCCGGGTAAGGGAAAGGCAGAACTGGTATTTACCGCAGAAGACGGAACCGAGATCCGCGAGACGATACACGAGTTTGACGGTCCAGGCATTTTGCAGGGAATACACAATACGGACCAGTCCATTTCCAGCTTTGCAAGGGCATGTTTTAATTATGCGTTGGATAGGAAGCAGGATTTGTGGTTCGCTACGAAAGATACGATTTCGAAAAAGTACGACCACAATTTCAAGGATATTTTCCAGGACATTTATGATGCAGAGTACAAGGAAAAATTTGAGGCGGCGGGCATCGAGTATTTTTACACGCTTATTGACGATGCCGTGGCCCGTGTGATGAAAGCAGAGGGCGGATTTATTTGGGCATGTAAAAACTATGATGGAGATGTGATGAGCGATATGGTATCATCTGCATGCGGTTCCCTTGCGATGATGACTTCTGTGCTTGTGTCACCGAGCGGCGTATATGAATACGAGGCAGCTCACGGAACGGTTCAGCGTCATTATTATAAGCACCTGAAAGGCGAAGAGACCTCCACAAATTCCGTGGCTACGATTTTTGCATGGACAGGGGCGCTCCGCAAGCGCGGTGAATTGGATGATAATAAGGAGCTCCAGCAATTTGCGGAGAAGCTTGAGAGGGCGACGCTGAAAACAATTGAGGATGGGAAAATGACAAAGGATCTTGCCTTGATTACGAGCTTGGACAAGGTGACTGTATTAAACAGCCAGGATTTCATCCGCGCCGTCCGGGATACGCTGGAAAGCTTGTAAAAATAATGGTTTAGGTGGTATTACAAAAAATGGAGGTGCAGTGCATGAAACAATATTGTCTGACCGGTAATCCGGTATGTGAGCGTGGCTGTGTAATACAGGGAGATACTTTTCGGTTATCGGTTCTGACGTCTTCGCTGGTCCGTCTGGAATACGATGTGGATGGAAATTTTGAGGACAGGGCGACACAGCGCGTTATCGACAGAAATTTTGTAGTACCGCCGTTTGATGTGCGGGAAGAAGAGGGGATGCTCCGGATTCATACGGAGTATTTGGATATTAGTTATGATAAAAAGCCATTTTCGGCGAAAGGGCTTACGATTCAAATACATATGGGAACTGGGATGGAGCAAGTGAAGTGCTGGCGTTTCGGGGATGAAATGAACGATCTCGGGGGGACTGTGCGCACGCTCGACGAGGTGAATGGTTCGGTTCCACTCGGGCACGGCCTTCTTTCCAGGGATGGCTGGACGCTTTTGGATGACACCCGGTCTATGCTGCTGACAGATGATGGCTGGATTGCCCCGCGAAAAGGGGATGCAGCCGATTTGTATTTTTTTGGATATGGACATCGCTATGTGGAATGCCTGAAGGACTTTTACCATTTGTGCGGAAAGACCCCGCTTCTTCCAAGGTACGTTCTAGGAAACTGGTGGAGCAGATACCACCGGTATACTGAGCAGGAATATAAGGAGCTGATGGAGCGGTTTGACCGGGAGCACATTCCTTTTTCTGTCGCTATTATAGATATGGACTGGCATCTTGTAGAAGAGGTGGATCCGAAATATGGAACCGGGTGGACCGGTTATACATGGAACCGCAAGTTATTTCCGGATCCCGGGGCTTTTATGTCCTGGCTTCATGACCGGGGCAGGAAGGTCGCGCTCAATGTACATCCTGCAGACGGGGTGCGCGCATATGAGGATGCCTATGAAAGAATTGCCTCACAAATGGGTATTGACCCATCAAGCGGGCAGGCAGTGGAATTTGACCCGACGGATCCTAAATTTATGAAAGTGTATTTGGAGGAACTGCATCATCCGATGGAGGAAGAGGGAGTTGATTTTTGGTGGATTGACTGGCAGCAGGGGACACAGACGAAATTTCCGGGGCTGGATCCACTGTGGATGTTGAACCACTACCATTATATGGATAGCAGCTGGAAGGGAACCCGTCCAATTACGTTTTCCCGTTATGCTGGCATCGGCAGTCACCGGTATCCGGTCGGGTTTTCCGGTGACACGCATGTCACTTGGGAGAGCTTGCAGTTCCAGCCCTACTTTACGAGTACGGCGAGCAATGTCGGGTATGGCTGGTGGAGCCATGACATTGGCGGGCATATGCACGGGTACCGGGATGATGAGCTGATGGCGCGGTGGACGCAGTTTGGAGTATTTTCCCCTATTAACCGGCTGCACAGTACGTGGAATCTTTTTAGCGGAAAGGAGCCCTGGAAGTACGGCCGTGTTACACAGGAGGTTATGGAGCGGTTTTTGCGGCTGCGCCACAGTCTTGTGCCGTATTTGTATACGATGAACCGTCGCGCGAGCCGGGAAGGCATGCCGCTTATTCAGCCGATGTACTATGCGGAGCCAGAGCGCCAGGAGGCATATGAGGTTCCGAATGAATATTATTTTGGTTCCGAATTGATTGTCTCGCCGATCACGCAGCCACAGGACAAGGTGGCGCAGTCAGCGGGAGTAAAAACGTGGATTCCGGATGGCACGTGGATAGATTTTTTCACAGGCCACATATACGGGGGCGGCCACATGCTCACGCTTTGGAGGGGACTTGAAACGATTCCTGTTCTTATGAGAGCTGGTGCGATTATTCCGATGAAAGATATGACAAAATATGACAATTTTGTGGAGAACCCTGAGGAAATGCTAGTATACATTTTCCCCGCGGCATCCGGAAGCTTTACGATGTGGGAAGACGCCGGTGACACGCCGGATGACAGGGAGGAAAACTGGGCGTCTACCACGTTTTCATTTGCTGGGGGAGAATATCCGAAATTGGAAATACAGCGGGCGGAGGGGAATCTCAAGGTTATTCCGCCGGAGAGGAAATGGAAGCTGGTTTTCTGCGGCGTATGTGACACGGAGGCGCCCTGTGTACAAGCGGGCGGGCAAGCGCTTGAGGCGGCAGTACAATATGAGCCGGAAGGGCGTCGGCTGACGGTAGAGCTTCCATTTATAAATGTGAGAGAACCAATATGCGTAACTTTTCCAAAGGGGCTGCCGCTTTCGAAAAATGACACGCGGGGAGAGTTGTTCCGGGTGCTGGAAAAGGCACAAATGTCATATGATGAAAAGATGGAGCTTTTTGATATGGTGGAAAAAGAGGGAGATGCCGTGTGGAACAGGCTGGATAAGGAAAATATGAATGCTGCCCTGTATGGGGAGTTCTGTGAGATTCTATCCCGCCATTATTGACAAGGATACCCGTATTTAGTACAATGACAACAATAAAATATTTCGACGGAGGACGGTAGAGATGGACTACACGACACAGATGGATGCTGCGAGAAAAGGGATTTACACAGAGGCAATGAAAAGTGTGTGCGAATACGAGGGGATGGATAAAGACACCCTGATGGGCCTTGTGGCAAAGGGACAGGTCGCTATTCCTGCGAATAAAAATCACAAGTGTTTGAAGCCATATGGAATCGGAAATAAGTTAAAAACAAAAATAAATGTAAATTTGGGAACGAGCCGTGACTGCCTGGATCTCGATGTAGAGATGGAGAAGGTAAAGACGGCTGTAGATATGGGGGCTGAGGCGATTATGGATCTGAGTTCCTATGGAGATACGCAGAAATTCCGAAGGAAACTCACGTCGGAATGCCCGGCTGTGATCGGTACAGTTCCGATCTATGACGCGGTCGTATATTATAATAAAGCGCTCAAGGACATAACGGCGGACGAGTGGATGGATGTGGTAAAAATGCATGCCGAGGACGGCGTGGACTTTATGACGATTCACTGCGGGATTAACCGCGCGACGGCAGAGCGGTTCAAACAAAACCTCCGTCATACGAATATTGTATCCCGTGGCGGCTCTATTATTTTTGCATGGATGGAGCTCACAGGAAATGAAAATCCATTTTATGAGAGGTATGATGAGCTTCTGGATATTTGCGAGGAATATGATGTGACAATCAGCCTCGGGGATGCCTGCCGTCCGGGGAGTATTGAGGATGCGGGAGATATTTCCCAGATTTCGGAATTGGTGGCACTGGGCGAGCTGACACAGCGGGCGTGGGAGCACAATGTCCAGGTTATGATTGAGGGACCGGGGCATATGCCGCTTAATCAGATACGCGCCAATATGGAAATTGAGCAGACGGTGTGCAAGGGGGCGCCTTTCTATGTTCTCGGGCCTCTTGTGACCGACGTGGCACCGGGCTACGATCATATCACGAGTGCAATCGGGGGTGCGATTGCCGCGACGTTTGGGGCGTCATTCCTCTGCTATGTGACGCCGGCGGAGCATCTTCGCCTGCCGACCGTCGAGGATGTAAAAGAGGGAATTGTTGCTTCGAAAATTGCAGCCCACGCGGCGGATGTGGCGAAGGGGATTCCGGGGGCGAAGGACTGGGATTATGAGATGAGTGAGGCGAGGCGAAACCTTGACTGGGAGAGACAGTTTGAGCTGGCTATTGACCCTGAGAAAGCGCGCCGCTACCGTGCGGAAAGTAAACCGGAGAAAGAGGATACATGTACAATGTGCGGAAAAATGTGTGCGGTCAGAAATATTAATAAGATTCTCCGCGGGGAGAATGTCGACATTATGGAGGATTGAGGCCGTTAGGAAAGGACTACATATAAATGACGTTACGTGAGGAATTTGAGCACAGGGAGCATGATATATTTCATCCCTCTGCGGCTTTTAGCGACAGTTCGAAAGGCAGGGATGTGTTTGAAGAACCGTGTGACCTGCGGACGATATACCAGAGGGACCGGGACCGGATTTTGCATTCAAAGGCGTTTCGCAGGTTGAAAGGGAAGACACAGGTATTCCTTGCCCCTGAAGGCGACCATTACCGCACGCGGCTGACGCATACGCTTGAGGTTTCCCAAAATGCCAGAACGATTGCAAAGGCATTGCGCGTGAACGAGGATCTGACGGAGGCGATTGCGCTCGGCCACGACCTCGGCCATACGCCGTTTGGCCACGCGGGGGAGCGGGAACTGAACCGGATTTGCAGTGACGGGTTCCGGCATCAGCTACAGAGCGTCCGTGTGGTGGAGAAACTGGAAAAAGGCGGCGTCGGCCTGAACCTGACGAAAGAGGTGCGGGATGGCATATGCAACCACTCAACTTCCGGCACGCCCGCGACACTGGAAGGGAAGATAGTACGTCTTTGTGACAAGATCGCCTATGTCAATTCCGATATTGATGATGCGGTCCGGGGACGGGTGATCCGTGAGAGTGATCTCCCGGAGAGGTGCGTCAGGGTACTGGGCAGCTCGCTGAGAGAACGGCTCAATACGCTTATTCACGATATTGTCAGTAACAGCGTGGGAAAAGATGACATCATTATGTCAGAAGAAAAATATGAAGCTCTGCGCGAGCTCCGCAAATATATGTTTGACAACGTATACATTAATTCATGTGCGAAGGCGGAGGAGGGAAAAGCAGAGCGGATGATCCGACAGCTTTTCGAGTATTATGTAGGGCATATGGAGGAATTACCGGAAGAGTATACGAGAATGGTATGGGAGAAGGGGGAAACGGTGGAACGGGCCGTCTGCGACTATATAGCCGGCATGACCGACCGCTATGCGGTAACCACGTTCCAAAAACTAATGGTTCCGACGACGTGGCAGGTGTATTAGCCAACAGCGCAGAAATGGGGGATATAATATAAATGAAATTTAAAAATTACGACCCTTTTAATTTTGTCATATTGTTTTTTGCAGGAATTATTAATTCGGTTGGGGTAACGATGTTTCTCGCCCCCGTAAACTTGTATGACAGTGGTTTCTCTGGAACTTCGATGCTCGTATGACAGCTGACTTCTGACAACTGGTCCCTGTCTGCCTTTCTTATTATTTTAAACATCCCGTTCTTTTTATATGGCCATAGGAAATTGGGTCTGCAATTTACGACATATTCTATTTTTGCAGTGCTTGTTTATTCTGCCTCGTCTTGTCTGATTACGTATATTCTTCCCGTAGATGTGGCGACAGCCTCTCCATTTGCCGGTTCCGATTTGTTATTATGCGCTATTTTCGGAGGGATGATTTCAGGGATCGGAAGTGGATTGACGATACGGTTTGGAGGCGCTATTGATGGTGTGGAAGTGCTTGCCGTCATATTTGCAAAGAGGCTTGGGATTACGGTTGGAACGTTTGTTATGATTTATAATGTCCTGTTGTATCTTGTAACGGGCTGCATATTCCAGAGCTGGATTCTTCCGCTGTACTCCATCATTACATATGGAGCGGCGATTAAGACAGTCGATTTTATTGTAGAAGGGCTGGATAAAGTAAAATCTGCGATGATCGTTACGACAAAGGCGGACGAGATCAGCAGCCAGCTGTCCGAAACGTTCGGCCACGGGGTGACGCATATTAATGCAAAGGGATTTTATTCGGACAGTGACCAGACGATTATTTACTTTGTGGTGAATCGGTTTCAGATAATTAAGTTAAAAAATATTGTGACAAAGACCGACCCCAATGCATTTGTGACTATTTCTGAAGTTTCCCATGCATTTGGTAAAAGCATCAGTAATTAATGATGGAATGATTTTAAATGAAAACAAGGCCCGCATTTTTAGCTGGGCCTTGTTTGGTTATTGGAAAAGCGGTTCTGCCGCAGGGCAAGTTTGCCACAGGCATATAAGTCAGACGCAGTCTACCGCAAAAAGCGCTTCCCCCGCCTTGATTTCGCCTTCTTTTAAAAGTCGGATTTTCTGGTTTTCCTGCAGCTCTGTACATAAAACCGGAGAGGCGAGGGACGGTGCGTGGGTCTCCAAATAAGACAGATCCAGTTTCAGGAGCGGGTCGCCCTTCTTTACGGTCTGTCCGTCTTTTACGAATACTTCAAAACCTTTACCGCTGAGTTTTACCGTATCAATGCCTACGTGAATGAGCAGGCTGATTCCGGAGGTCGTCTGAAACCCGACGGCATGTTTTGTATCGAAGACAAATAGGATTTCCCCATCCTCCGGTGCATAGACTGTCGCATCGGTCGGTGTGACGAGAGCCCCGTCTCCCATCATCTTGCCGGCGAAGGCTTCGTCCGGCGCTGTGGACAGGTCCGCCGCAATACCGTTCATCGGACTGGAAATAATAACGGAATCCACAACTTTTTCTCCGCTTGGCTTTTGAGCCGCTGGGACGGGTTCGGCCCTGTGCCCGGCGCCGCCTGTAAATTCCTCGTCGGGTGCAGTTTCCAGGTAATCTTCCAGATTTGACTTGATGACGGTAACCCGTGGTCCATAAATGATCTGCACGCCATTTCCCTTGTGAATAACGCCAGATGCGCCGGTGGATTTAAGAAGTCCATCGTTGACGAGCTGTGCCTTGTGGACGGTACAGCGGAGTCTGGTTGCACAGCAGTCCACATCGGAAATGTTTTTCTTTCCGCCCAGTCCTTGGCAGATCGCCAGGGAAAGTGCGTCTTCGGTATCCGCCTGCCCGCCGGAGGCATTTTTTCTGGCTTCTACATCGCTCCTGCGGTATAGTTTTACTTCCTCGTTATTATCCCTTCCCGGCGTTTTGAAGTCAAACTTTTTGATTAAGAACGAGAACAGGAAATAATAAACGATGAAATAGCCAATACCGACAAAGACGATCCAGATCCAATTCGTTTTTGCGTTACCTTGTAGTATACCAAATAGGAACAGGTCAATAAGACCGCCGGAAAAGGTCATTCCTACGCCGACGTTACACATGTGCATGAACATATAGGCGAGTCCGGCAAAGACGCAGTGGATTCCATAGAGGACAGGGGCCACGAAAAGAAACGTAAATTCAAGTGGTTCTGTGATACCAGTCAGCATGGACGTAAGCGCGGCGGACAAAAAAAGGCCGGCTGCCGCTTTTCTCTTTTCCGGCCTGGCTGTTTTGTACATAGCGAGCGCCGCACCGGGAAGTCCAAAGATCATGAGAGGGAATTTCCCGGACATAAAACGGGTGGCGGAGACAGTAAACCGTTCTACCGTTGGGTCTGCGAGCTGCGCAAAGAAAATGTTCTGTGCGCCTTCCACCACCTGGCCCGCAACTTCAAATGTACCGCCAACCGCAGTCTGCCAGAACGGGAGATAGAATACATGGTGAAGGCCGAACGGGATGAGAAGACGTTCCATAAGGCCATATACCCACGTACCGGCATAACCGGATTTCAGGACGACGTTGCCTACTGCATAAATCCAGCTCTGGATAACCGGCCAGATAAAGAATAGTAAAATGCCGACGCCCGTATAGACGAGCGCGCTTATAATCGGCACAAACCGGGTCCCGCCAAAGAAAGAGAGTACTTGCGGCAGCTCGATTTTATAAAATCGGTTGTGGAGCGCCGAGACGCCGAGGCCGACGATGATTCCGCCGAAGACGCCCATCTGTAGCGATGTGATACCGACGACAGAAGTGCTCGCACCCTCAAGCATATTATCCGGACCGCCGCTAATATTTATCATGGCGCCAATAGATGCGTGCATAATAAAAAATGCGATGGCCGCCGCAAGAGCCGCCACTTCCTTCTCCTTTTTTGCCATGCCGATGGCCACACCCATTGCAAATATAATGGGAAGGTTGGCAAAGACGATGTCGCCCGCGTCGCTCATTACTTGGAAAATAGCATGGAAAATTGTGCCCTCTCCCATTAATTTCAGCAGGCCGTATGTCTCAAGCATGGTTTTATTCGTAAAAGAACCGCCCACACCCAGTAGCAGGCCTGCAACGGGCAGAATGGCGATCGGAAGCATAAAGGATCTTCCGACACGCTGTAGAACACCAAAAAGCTTATCTTTCATTTCGTTTACTCCTTTTCTAAACTTTCATATTCATAGGATCACCCGAGTTTTTGGATGTTATACGGAAAATTTGACGAAATGGAATAAGAAGGATAGAAAACGGCAAATAATGACAGAATAGCCAGTGAATTATAAAAACCGGTATATAATTGCCGCCAGAATAATGCCGAGGATTCCGGCAATTGTAAATTTGATTTTTAATCCAAAGGTAAGTACGAGCACACCGAGATCCAATGTGAGCGGTGTGTCGAGTCCGAAGGTTTGTCCAAAGGAGAGCCAGGAGAGTGCGGAGACACCGCTCGTCAGCTGTGCGATCAGACTTCCCAAAACAACGCCTGCCAGGAGCAGCAGGAATAAAGACCAGGCGTTCTTTCCAGTTCTTGCCATATGTAGACCTCCTATTATGATTATCATATGATGCTGTATCATCACATAGTTATCATCATAAACGAAAAAAGCAAAAAATTCAATATAGAAAAGAGGAAATTCCTTTTTCATGTTGAAATATTTAAGTGTAGGCAAAGATGGACTCGCCACGTACATAATGGCATCGCAAAATCAAAGGAAGATCAATATGTATTACAGTGAGGATGTTGTGGAGGAAGTTCGGCAGCGGAGTGACATTGTGGACATTATTTCCTCCTATATAAGTTTAAAAAAAAGCGGCAGCAGTTATTTGGGACTGTGTCCGTTTCATAATGAAAAAACGCCTTCGTTTTCCGTATCCGGAGGCAAACAGATGTATTATTGTTTCGGATGCGGCGCCGGTGGGAATGTATTTACTTTTTTGATGGAGTACGAAAATTTGACATTTCCAGAGGCTTTGGAGCAGCTTGCCGGGCAGGCGGGAGTCGCCCTGCCGGAGAAAGATAGCTCAGGAGAAGACCGCGAAAAGCGGGATATGAGGGAACGTATTTTGGAAATTTATAAGCTGGCGGCCAATTATTTTTATGCGAAATTAAATTCAGCGCGGGGCGTGGAGGCGAAACGGTATTTGCTGGAAAGGCAGCTTTCGGAACAAACGATACGGCATTTTGGCCTTGGCTATTCTGATAAATATAGCAATGATTTATATCAATACATGAAAAAGAAAGGTTTTGACGATACTATACTAAACCAGACAGGATTATTCACCTTTCATGAGAAGCATGGGGCGGGGGATAAGTTTTGGAACCGGGTCATGTTTCCGATTATGGACCGCAACAGCAGGGTTATCGCGTTTGGCGGCAGGGTGATGGGGGATGCAAAACCAAAATACTTAAATTCGCCGGAAACATTAATTTTTGATAAAAGCAGAAATTTATACGGGTTAAATTTTGTGCATGGCAAGCTGAGTCATGGGATTATAATATGCGAGGGGTATATGGATGTAATCGCCCTTCACCAGGCAGGGTTTACGAATGCCGTCGCTTCCTTGGGAACAGCATTTACGAGCCAGCAGGCCAGTCTGCTCAAGCGGTATACGGATACGGTGTATCTCTGTTATGACAGCGATGGGGCAGGGGTTAAGGCGGCATTGCGGGCAATACCGATGTTGAAGGAGGCGGGCGTCACAGTCCGGGTCATCCGCATGCAGCCGTACAAGGACCCGGATGAGTTTATAAAGCAGCTGTCTGCAGAGGAGTTCCAGAAACGGATTGACAGCGCCCAGAATAGTTTTTTTTATGAGATTGATATACTCAAGAGGGATTACAATATGGACGATCCCGAGGAAAAAACCAAATTTATGAATGAGGCGGCTGGGAAGTGCCTCACGTTTGAAAATGAGATAGAGAGGAATAATTACATGGAAGCTTTTTGCCGGGAGTATGGCGTTCGCACAGAGGATTTTAAGCAGCTTGTCCGCCACCATGCGGCGAGGATGGCAGGAATTACGTACCAAAGGTTGAAAAAAGATGGGAAAAAGCGGGAAAAACAGGGAAAAGAGGATGGAACACAGCGAATTCAGGGAATACTTCTGACATGGCTCAGTGAAGACCTCTCCTTATATGACACCGTGAAAAAGTATATACGGCCCGGGGACTTTTTGGACGAGCCGTACCGGACGATCGCCGATATGTTGTATGAACAAGCAGATGGGGGAAGTATCGCACCGGCGAAAATCATCAGTTGTTTTGAGAGCAAAGAGGAGCAATCCGTGGCAGCAGGCATATTTAACCGTCGGGTAAAAGAGGTCAAGGAGACCGGGGAGCGGGAAAAGGCGTTGAATGAGATGGTTAAAACACTAAAGAAAGCGAGCCTGGATAAGCGGAGCAGGGAAATCACCGACATTGCGCAGCTTCAGAAGCTGATCGAGGAGAAAAAGAAATTAGAACATTTGCATATTACAATTCAGGAGTAAGAATGGAGGAAGCTATGAAGCAGAATAAGAATACGGTAGACGAGCAGGCACAGTTTTTAGAATCCCTGAATGCCCTGGTGGAGCTGGGAAAGAAAAAGGATGGAGTTCTCGACTTCAGCGACATTAATATGATGTTCCAAAACCTGGATCTGGACGGAGACAGGACGGAGAAAATTCTTGATTATCTCGAGCAGAATGGCATTGTGGCAATGGTTTCTGACACAGACGCAGAGGACGACATCATTTTGGATGTAGACGACGAGCCGACGGAGGAAGAGCTGGAGAATATCGAATTTTCGGTTCCCGATGGCGTCAGCATTGAAGACCCGGTCCGCATGTACCTGAAAGAAATTGGGAAAGTTCCGCTTCTGTCTGCAGACGAGGAGGTTGATCTCGCCAAAAGAATGGAAAAGGGAGATTCAGATGCAAAGAAGAGGCTGGCAGAGGCGAATTTAAGACTGGTAGTGAGTATTGCCAAGCGTTATGTAGGCCGTGGCATGCTTTTCCTTGATCTGATCCAGGAGGGTAATCTTGGATTAATTAAGGCAGTCGAGAAATTTGATTACCGAAAGGGGTATAAATTCAGTACCTATGCCACATGGTGGATCCGCCAGGCGATTACGCGCGCCATTGCCGACCAGGCCAGAACGATTCGTATTCCGGTTCATATGGTAGAGACGATTAATAAGCTAATACGTGTGCAGCGACAGCTTTTGCAAGAATTGGGGCGCGAGCCCTATCCGGAGGAGATTGCAAAGGAGATGCAGCTGCCGGTAGACCGTGTCAGGGAGATACAGAAGATTTCACAGGAGCCGGTATCGCTTGAAACTCCGATTGGAGAGGAAGAGGACAGCCATCTGGGAGACTTTATCCAGGATGATAATGTACCAGTTCCGGCCGAGGCAGCCGCATTTACGCTTTTAAAGGAACAGCTTTCCGGGGTGCTGAACACGCTCACTGACCGCGAACAAAAGGTGCTTCGTTTGCGGTTTGGATTGGATGATGGGCGCGCGCGGACACTTGAAGAGGTTGGGAAAGAATTTGATGTGACGAGGGAGAGAATCCGTCAGATTGAGGCGAAAGCGCTCCGCAAGCTGCGCCATCCGAGCCGCAGTAGAAAATTAAAGGATTATCTGGACTGATGCGGCTGTCGAAGAGATTGTTGATGAATGTATCCCTTGTGCCGGAGGGAGCGCGTGTGGCTGATATCGGATGTGACCACGGCTATGCTTCCATTTGGCTTGCGAGCGAGGGAAACGCAGAGAAAGTTATCGCGATGGATGTAAATAAAGGGCCGATTGAACGGGCACGGGAGCATGTGAGGCAGGCGGGACTGGAGGATTTCATTGCGTGCCGCCAGAGTGATGGAACAGGGAAACTGGTTCCCGGAGAGGTTGACACTTTGATGATCGCTGGCATGGGCGGACTGCTTATGATCCGCATTCTCGAGGAGGGCAGAGCCGTTTTGGAGCATGTGGAATGCCTTGTGCTACAGCCACAGTCTGATATAGATGCTGTGAGAAGATACGTGCTGGGGGAAGGGTTTTCGCTGACGGAAGAGAAGGCCTGTGTGGAGGATGGGAAATATTATTTTGCGATGCGCGCCGAAAGGTGTCCGGCAGACCGGCAGACGACGTGGGAAGAGGAGTGGCAGTATCGCTACGGTACATATTTGGTTCAAAAAAAAGACAGCGTACTTTTGCAGTATCTGAATAAAGAACGGAAAAAATATGAGGAAATCTTAAGGAAATTTGATTCCGGGCAGGAAGAGAACGAACGCAGACGCGGGCTTCTGCATAAAATTAACGAGATTGATAAATGTCTTGCACAGATGATGTCGGGGCCGGACTGCCAGTAAAGGCGGCTTAGACAGCTTTTTATGTGCTGCAACCGTAGAAAGGACAGGTGTACCGATGGAGAATATTCGGGTTTTAGTAAATGGGGAACCGGCCACTTGCGAGGCGGGGACTACGCTGTACCAGCTTTCTGTACAATATGCAGAAAAAAACGATAGCAGGCCGGCGATTGTGGCAAAGGTAGACGGGGTGGTGAAAGAGCTTTCGTATCCGGTGTCAGAGGAGTGTGGCATCCGGTTTTGTACCTATGAGGATATGGAGGGAAAGAAGGCGTATGTAAGGGGAATTAAGATGATTCTGCTCAAGGCATTTTATAAAGAGGTGCCGAAAGACAAATTTGAGAAAATTACGGTAGAAACCAGTCTGGATACCGGATATTATTGTACATTTTCCGGGGGCGTGGACGTCACGGAGGAGCTTCTTGGGCGCGTGGCGGCGAGAATGAGCAAATATGTGAAGGAAGACGTGTTGTTTGAAAAGAAATCTATGAGCGTGGATAAGGCGATCCGTATTTTTACGGAGAAGAAAATGTATGATAAGAGTAACCTGCTCAAATACCGGAGAAGCTCAAAGGTAAACATTTATAAATTGGGAAAGGTGCTGGATTATTTTTATGGTCCGATGCCATACAGTACAGGCATCCTTCAGTTATTCCGGCTCGAGAAATTTGACCGGGGGTTTGTATTTGTAGTTCCCAGGTCCGGGAACCCGGACGTATTACCGGATTTTGTTCCGAGCATGAAGCTGCACCGGACGCTCTCTGAGACGACGAAGTGGGGAGTACGGCTCGGAGTGGAGAATGTAGGGCAGTTAAATGATGTCATCGTAAACGGCGGTATGCGCGATCTTATGCTTGTCCAGGAAGCGCTGCACGAGAAGAGAATCGGCGATATCGCGGAGCAAATTGCCGCATCTGGGAAGACAAAGGTAGTGACGATTGCGGGCCCCTCTTCGTCGGGGAAGACGACGTTTTCTTACCGGCTCTCCGCACAGCTGAAAACGCTTGGCCTGCGGCCCCATCCGATCGGCCTCGACGACTATTTCGTGAACCGGGTCGATACGCCGAAAGCGGAGGACGGCAGCTATAACTATGAATGTATAGAAGCGATTGATACGAAGTTGTTTAACCATGATCTTGAAAAGCTTCTTGCCGGTGAGGAGGTACAACTTCCGACTTATAATTTCATCACAGGCGAGCGGGAGTACAACAAGAAGCCAATTGCGCTGGAGCCGGATGAAGTGCTTGTTATTGAGGGGATTCATGGACTGAATGACAAGCTGACCGAAAAGGTACCTGCTAAAAATAAGTTTAAAATATATATCAGTGCTCTCACAACTTTAAATATTGACGAGCACAACCGTATCCCGACTTCCGATGGCAGATTGCTCCGGCGGATTATACGGGATGCCAGGACAAGGGGACATGAGGCGCAGACCTCTATTGCCATGTGGAAATCCGTCCGGCACGGGGAGAGTGAAAATATTTTTCCATTTCAGGAGAAGGCGGACGCCATGTTTAACTCTTCTCTCGTGTATGAGCTGGCGGCGCTGAAACAATATGCGGAACCGCTGTTGTTTAAAGTGCCGAGGGGAAGTGACGAGTATGCGGAGGCGCAGCGGCTTTTGAAATTTTTAGATTATTTCCTAGGGATCAATCCCGAGGAGGTTCCGTTAAATTCTATTATAAGGGAGTTTATCGGTGGAGGGATTTTACTGGGGTAACCCAGGTGTTTTGTTATAATCATGAGTAGCACAGATGATCGCACCTGTTCATGCCGAAAGGTTTCAGGTGAGGAAAGTCCGAGCTTCACAGGGCAGGATGCCGGATAACGTCCGGTGGAGGTGACTCCCAGGCTAGTGCAACAGAAATATACCGCCCGCGGCAGCCATTTCATGTGGCAGCTGCAGGTAAGGGTGGAATGGCGAGGTAAGAGCTCACCGCCTTTCTGGTAACAGAAAGGGCATATGTAAACCCCATCCGAAGCAAGACCGAACAGAAAGCGATACGGCGGCCCGTCGTGCTTTCGGGTAGGTCGCTAGAGCCTGTTGGCAACAGCAGGTCCAGATAGATGATCATCCAACGACAGAACTCGGCTTACCGTGCTGCTCATGTTTATATTATATAGAAAAAGAAATGAGGGTAAAAATGAAGGAGCGATACGAACTCGCAATAGAGCGGATCCAATGTATGGTTTCCGAGGATAAAATAGAGGAAAAATATAGTGCATATTGTCTGAGGACCGCGCAATTATTTTTGACACTGAATGATATTTTCACTGCTGTAAATAGTGGTGGGATGGAGGATGTTTCCACAGATGAGTTAAAGAGGTGGAATGTGGAATTATATAAAGAGCTCCGCGGCGGAGAATATGAGACGTCCTATGCCAATCCGCGGGTTTCCTGTAAAAAATTCGGCAGAGAGGAAGGCGGGGTATTGTGCTATTTCTACAGCCGTTTCCGTGACGGCATTCTCGATGCCTATGACGGCGACAGGGAGGCGCTCGTTCTCCTCATGGAATTGTTTTTGCAGGTTTATACGGTACTGACGACAGAAGACGATCCGGTGCGGTGGCTCAAAGAGACATTATATTATTTTGTACATGACTACGATGAGTA
This sequence comes from uncultured Eubacterium sp., assembly GCA_910584245.1. Taxonomy (GTDB): domain Bacteria; phylum Bacillota; class Clostridia; order Lachnospirales; family Lachnospiraceae; genus Eubacterium_F. The sequence goes on along the minus strand of CAJTZF010000016.1, from coordinate 39,645 downwards.
TTATACCGGGAAAAGTGTACGCAGAAAAATAGATCCTTCCTTAAAAAGGATTGTCAGCATTGTGATGGACAGCAATCTAGCCGAGGAGAGATATTTATATTATTACGGGGAAAATATTACGGAAAATGAAATAGGGACGGCCGCCTATATCCGGTCTCTTCCCCAGGAGACGGTTGAGCTTATGGCGTCGACGTATACGGAAGGATACCGGCAGGGATTTGTGGCTGCGGGTATTGATTTATCCAAAAAAGAAACGGTAAATATCCACTATCATATCGGATTCGAGCGGGTAGTCCGGGAAGCCGTCCGGCAGTTTGAGGGGATGGGACTTGTGCCGGTTATTTTTATGATTGGCAACACGCAGTCGGCCGGCGTGCGTACGACACCTGCGAACAAGCAGTATTTGTACGACCATCGGTTTGATGATGCCCTGTATTTGAATCATGCGCTTGTGAAACAGAAGCTTTCCCATGTTGAGAAAACATTTGCCGCCTTTAAGAGTGAGGCCGGAGGTTTTGCCGGTCCCGCTGTGATTGAGGTTTTTGGTGAGAAGCTTTTTGTGCCGGAGACGAAGAGTGAGAGCCCGGCGTACTCACCGGAACAGCAAAAATTATCTGTTGATTACCGGCGGGATTATACGCTTATACAGAGCCGGTATATAAAAGAAGAAGAGAGAAGCTTTACGATCATTGCGTTCCCGATTCCCGAAATCGGACAGGATTTTGAAGCAATTTTTAAGGAAACGATTAAATTGAACACGCTGGATATGGATGTGTACCGAGGGATCCACCAGGCGTTAATTGATGCGCTGGATAAAGGCGATCATGTGCATATTACCGGCCGGGGGGAGAATGAGACGGACATCACGGTAAAGCTCCATGAATTGAAACATCCAGAGAAGGAGACGAATTTTGAAAATTGCCTCGCGGATGTCAACATCCCGGTAGGGGAGGTCTTTACTTCGCCAGTGCTCAAAGGGACAAATGGTGTTTTACATGTGACAAAGGTGTATTTAAACCAACTTCGGTATGAGAATCTCCGTATGACTTTCCGTGATGGGATGATTGTGGACTACAACTGTAGCAATTACGGCTCCGGGCAGGAGAATAAGAAGTATATCCGCGAGAATGTGCTGCACAACCGGGAAACACTTCCGATGGGGGAATTTGCGATTGGCACGAATACATTAGCTTACAAAATGGGAAGAAAATATGGTATTGAGGCCAAGCTTCCGATTCTCATCGCGGAGAAAACAGGGCCGCACTTTGCCGTGGGTGATACGTGTTATTCGATGAGCGAGGATATTGTTCTTCACAATCCAGACGGGAAAGAGATTGTCGCAAAAGATAATGAGTGTTCCATACTTCGCAAGACGGATATTGAAAAAGCATATTTTAACTGTCATACAGATGTGACGATTCCGTACGATGAGCTCGGCGACATCGTGGTAGTTACAAAGGATGGGGATGAGATTGTGCTTATTAAAGACGGCAAATTCGTGCTGGCGGGAACGGAGAAATGTAATGTTTAAGCAGCTGGTTTTTTTCAAACATATATGCTATACTAGGTGTGAAAAAAACCTGTTTGTACAGGAAAGAAGTGAAAGGAATGATTGAAAAAATGAAAAAAGTAGGTATTTTGATGGGTAGTGACTCTGACCTGCCAGTAATGCAGAAGGCAGCGCAGATGCTGGAGAAATTCGGAATAGAATATGAAATGACAATTATTTCCGCACATCGTATGCCGGATGTATTTGTAGATTATGCGACGAAGGCGGAGGAGAGAGGAATTGAAGTAATTATCGCGGGCGCAGGTGGAGCAGCGCATCTTCCTGGTATGTGCGCCGCCCTGTTTGATCTTCCTGTCATTGGTATTCCGATCCACACAAAGTCGGTGGGAGGTGTGGACAGCCTGTATTCCATTGTGCAAATGCCATCGGGAATCCCGGTAGCTACGGTGGCGATTGACGGCGCTGCCAATGCAGGTATTCTTGCGGCAAAGATTTTGTCCGTTTCAGACAAGGAGCTTCGTAAGAAGCTGAAAGAATATAAAACCGAGATGAAAGATGGTGTGACTGCGAAGGCAGAGAAATTAGATGAGCTCGGTTATGAGGCTTATATTAGGCAGATGTAAGAGTAAAGGAAGTCGTGAGAGCAACATGATTTGAACTGTGGTTAAAACACGTTATGGAGTAGATCTTCCATCCGGGAAGGGTTTTGTTTTGCTTTATCGTCCCATAAAATATAGTGTTGTCTGGATTTGTAATCCGTGCGGAACAAGATATCGTTTTCGCAGTCCAGACCCGGGGGCAAAGGCAGAAACAGCCCTTCCTTTTTTGTGTAGCAGTTGGATGCCCTGGCCGGTTTGCGGAATTGTTTGTCCACGTACATACCGACGCTTTTATGGATGGCGGTGTCCTCATTTGGAAGGTACACATAGTCTTTATAATTTTTGTAAAAATGGAGGAGTACTCCCCTGTTCAGCGGGATGTCCAGCTGAATGTGATTGTTCTCATAACTTATGAGATAGGAGGGAGAGGAAGGCGTTTTGTTGTCAAGGGGTATGCGGTGTTTTGCGGGAAAGGGGAAAGTACAGGGACAGGTAAAGCTGGCGCGCACGAAACCTTCCGCCTCTTCGAGACAGGAGAAAGAGGCGCGGCATCGGTAAGCGAGCAGCCGCGCGCACGAATAAGTTCCAATGATATCCTCTATGTTGTGCAGTAATAATTTTTGCCGTTCAAGTTCCATTGTATTGTCCCTGAAATATTTCTTCTGCATAAAATTTGAATAAACCTGGATACAATCTTTTCCTGTCAGAGTGTCTTTACGCATAAAACCCGCAAGATTTTCAATGGTTGATAGCTTGAGATCTCTCGTGTCAAGGAGTGATTTTAGTTTTCGGATTTCCCGGTAGAGATCAAGGCTTTTTATGTTTTCAAATGGAGAGGGGAGCTCCCATTCGCGGCATTTTTTTTCGATATAGGGAATGTCAAAACCCGAACCATTGTAGTGTACCAGAGTTGTAAAGCCGGACAAAAAAGCGGTGAAGGCGGCCAGCAGGTCCTGTTCACTTATATAGTCGTCAGCAAACCACTGTTTTGTATGTGCGGCGCCGCCATCGCACCACAGAGCACCAATTAAGTAGAGGGAGGATACCTTCGGTGAAAGTCCCGTTGTCTCAATATCAAAAAAACAGAAGTGCGCTCCGTCGTCTTGTAAAAAAGTGTGGAGGGCATTCAGTGAGTCTTGTTGTAAGGTCAGTTTTTTTTCAAATATTTGCATGACAGGCATCCCCCTTTTTGTACGGTTAGCTCTTTTTTAGTTTTATCGCTGGTGTTATCCCTGTTTTGGCGGTAAATAGTTTCTTATATGCGTGCAGAACCTTTTTATTGCACGTGATTGTAGCCTTTTTATAGATTCCCCGATACGCATTTCTTCCCACCTGTTTTAGCACACAGGACTGGAGCTTGATTTTTTTTAGGCTGCGGCATCCTTTACAGGCTTCCTTGCCAATGGTCTTAATATTTTTTCCGACCACGAGGGATTTCAATCTTTTGCAATCGACAAAGGCGCGGCTGCGTATACTTGTTACCTTATAGGCAACCTTTTTCCCATTCTCTGTTAGTTTCAAGGCGGCCGGAATGTTTGCCGTAGTAATTTGGGTGTTTAGAGGTTTTTTGTAGGCGGCCTCTTTTTTTGCGGGATCTGTTATTTCGTATTTGGCCTTGCCAGCCGTCACTATTGTGCCCTTTTTCAAGCCAGCGTTTAGAGACGGCGTCTGAATGGCGGGTGAAGATGTCTGGGGTGCCGGGGCGGCAGACGCATGCGGGTTACCGGCAGGCGGTGTCGGTGTTTCGGGCGCCGGCGGCTCCGCGGTCGGGGGAGGTGGCGTCTGGTAGCGGTTTCCGAGTATGCCAACCATATCGACTGAAAGTGTTCCCTCCAAGACTTCAAGCGTTATAGAATGCTGTCCATAGGTTAGCCCGCTTAGGGAATAAATCGTATTCATATCGTCTGCCGTATGTGTTTCCTCGTCTTCGGACACGATCTCGTCATCAATGGTGACACGAAGTACAGCGGTTTTTTTCGTCCCCGCCAGTATTTCCAGCCCGGTTCCGTTGAAGGTGTAGGATAGTGTTGCACCTGCCTGCTCGTGGACATACTGCGTTGGTAAACGTACATTCCCTGGCCGTTTTCGTGGGACCATTTTTCATTGTACCGGAGTTTCTCCTTTTTTTCCGGCGTCAGATCGTACGTCTCCATATTGTCAAGCAGTTCGGTGTAATAGGGAACTGTTCCTTCGATTGTCGTGATGGCGAGGTTGTCAAACTGGGTAAAGGTATAAGCGCTGCCCAGGGCGACGCGTCCGGAAGTGACAGGTTCGCTGTCTTCATAAACACCGATCTGTTTGTCGTTTATGTATGCCCGGATCGTATGTTCCTCTCCCTCAAGTGTAAGGCGGTTCCATACATTTGCCCCTGTTTGAAATCCATCTTCCTCTGTCACTGTGCCGGTAAGTACGGTTTGATCTTTGCGATACAGCTCCCAGTCCCCGGTTTGGAACAATTTTAATGTGTAGCCTGAGCTGGTTTCCATCTTATGAGAGGAGCCATTTTGCCGGATAGAAACGGCCCCATAGGGGGAATTCTCTTCTCCTTCAAAAAGAACGTCTACGGATGCCGCATAATTCAACCAGCGGAAGTCCCCGATAGCGACGGCCGGATCTCCCGCGTTCCATGCACCCCCGACGCCATAAGCGTCTTTGTCCAGTTGCTGGCGGAGCACGTAGTTTCCAGAGTCCGTTTTATAGGCTTCGAATGCCCCGTTGAGAGTGTGGGTATAGCGTGCCATAGCGCCCGTCTCCCCGCCGCGGGAGGCGATATAGTCCTCTGTTTCCCCGGTAAAGCCACCCTGCCCGTCTAAAACGGGAACAGTCTTGCCCGTGTAGTCAAAATCATCAGTATACAAATAAGAATCAATGGGATCGTAAGCGTTTCCGGTGCTGTCAGTATCCAGGATGGTGCGTTCTCCCTCCACCGGCAGCGCCATAGCATGCTCGTCGCTCTCGGATTTGTCCAATGTCGTCAAAGTTATGATAGAATACGGTTTTACCGTTACGGTGTAGTTGCCTTCGGCGTTGGCCCCAATGCGGTCCCGTCTTTTCATATAATTTTCATTAAATGCGCCGTTGCCGGACGCCATGGTCTCCCATACGTTCAAGCTATTATTGTCCGGATCTATTTCCATATTTTTTACAGACACGGTATAGTTCATCTCGTATTCACTATCATTTACGATAATAGTGGAAAAGTTGTCTTTTGAGGGCGCTGCGAGCGTCATATAATTTTCCCCGCCATTCCGTCCGTTGACAGGATTGATCCCCTCGGCTTCCGATTTGCTTGCTTCCGGCACTGCCCGCCAAATGCCCACTGTGTTATCTTCGTTCTCCCATCCCGTTTTGGCAAATTTGCTCAGGTGCGCAAGTATGAGAAGACCCGCGTCATAGTGCATCCAGCCGGACCAGGGATCCCTGGCGCTCACAAGCTCTTTGAAAGAGTATTGTCCTCCCTCGTAGAAGGAGCCGATCGCCGGCTGGTAGATGACATGGGAGCGACGGGAATTTACAAATCCTTTTATAAAAGTATTTCCCATTTCCAGGGCGCTTCCGGCTCCCCCAAGTCCGGTTCCCGCCACAGAAGGGCTTTTCATATTATTTGAGGGCCGGAAAGCGGAATTGGAAAAGGTCGCCTGTGCTTCACTATTCCATACTTCTTTATCCATTTCTTCCGCGAGCCAGGCCATTCCTCCGTTTGTGTCGTCATTTGGACTGTAGTGGTAGCCAACGACAGAAACCGCATCATAAAAATCCTCGTCGGTCTTTAATTGTTCTGCAACTGTAGAAGAGACGGTTGCGGCCTCGTCGGAGACAATTAATTTGATGTTCTGAAATAGATCGCGCGCTGTCTCATCCGGCATTGTCTGTTCATTTTCTGAGGCAATCCAGCCGGCGAATTTTTTTGTAAAGTTTACATCGGTGCGGTTTCGCCACCGCTCGTTAATGTTGGGATTAATGTAATCTACCATAAACCCGTATTTTTCATAAGCTTGCAGGAGCGCTTCCCGGTACCAGGTATAAATATTCTCATCGGTTTTCACCCATGCGGGCTGGTTCCATCGCAGAATACTTACCTTTATATCCGGATTAATCCTTTTGGCATCTGCCGCCAGCTGCCATCCCGGGTTGCGAAGTATGTTTGTCTCTTCTGTGCTGCTGCGTTTTGTGGCGGATTCGGGGCCGGTCGAATTGTTACAGTCATTTCCCATTTCCAGTTTTACGTGATTCATAATCGGGTAATCCCCGCTAAATAGATATTGAAGGAGCCGGGAATAGGCTTCCGGATTTTCCGCTTTGTAGTCCATCAGCAAATCGCTGGTGGAGTTTCCACTCAACACGCCAAATCCCTTGTAGGTCAGTCCATTCACATTATTTGTCGGAATGTCGTCGCCGTCGATTGTAATAGTGCCTCCCCGTATCCTTTTTTCCGCTTTCAGTTTTACATTCCCCGCGTGTGGGAGGCATCCGGAGAGAAGCGAAAATGCCAGTAATCCCGCCCCAATCCGTCTCATTATTTTGTGCAAATGGATTCCTCCTTGTTTTTTATGCAATTATATATTAGTTATTATATCTTGATTTATTTTGGAAATCAATGTGAAAATGGAATTAGTACAGAGCGGCAAATGTTATAAAAATATCTTGACTTGTTCCGAGGGGATGTTATAATAAATATAGCATATCGTTTGTTTGTGCCACAGCAGCGGCATGTTTAAAGTGTGGATTGTCTCCCCGTGCGGAGATGACCTTGTTTACACTGTATAGTATTATCGTGACTATAAAGAGAATTGACAGGGGCTGGGCAAAAACTTCAATTGTTAGCCAGGCCAGGGGTAAAACGTACCCCTTTTCCTGGCATCAATTTTCAAATCATGAAATAGAAAGCTGCTATTTTTCGAGAATTTATTTGTCGCAAAATAGCGGTTTTTTGTTTGCCAGTGGATAATGGTCTGGCTGGCTTGCCAGGTATATCAACTATAAATATATTGTAAATAGGAGGATTTGAAATGAAAACCCAATTTGCATGGAAGGAAGAGTTCAATATCGGAGTAGACGTTATTGATAAGGAACACAAAAAGCTTTTTAAAATAATTAATAAGCTTTTTGCATTTAAAGAGGACGAAGAGACCCGCCAGTGGGCATGCAGGGAGGGAATTAAATTTTTTAAAGGACATGCGGTGAATCATTTTTCTGACGAAGAAGCGTATATGGATTCCATCCAATACGAGGGGGCGGAACAGCACAAGCGTCTTCATGAGGGATTCCGTGAAAATACGCTTCCCGCACTGGAGCAGGAACTGGAACAGTCCGGGTACGCTTCAGATGCCATAGAACATTTCCTGGGCGTTTGCGCCGGCTGGCTGATCGGACATACGCTGACAGAAGATGTCGCCATCACGGGTAAGATGAAGAAACAGACGAATCTTCTGCCAGAGGAAGATATTGCCGCGATGAAAAAGGTGATTATCCAGCTTTTGTTTGATATGTTCCAACTGGAATCGCATCTGGTCAGTGATACATATAATGCGGAAAAGTTTGGAAATGGTATTTACTACCGTCTCATTTATGGAACTAAAAATAATGAAAAGAAACAAGAGGTCATTTTAGTTTTTGAAGAAAAGCTGCTCATTAATACGGTTGGGAAAATTATGGGAATCAAAACAAATAAACTGGATAATATGCTGGTCCACGCTGCCAGATATACGGCCAGGCAGTTTGTGAAGCGTGTTATGGAACAATTTCCGAAGGATCAGGTTTACGAACTGAAAGCGGAAAATCTCCTGTCATTCGAGCAATTTCAAAAGGTTTTTGCAAAAGACAAACCTCAAATCAGCCTGTTGTTTAACACAGGCGACGGATATTTCGCTTATTGCAATATTGCGCCCCATTTGCTCGAAAACAGCATCGGGACTCCGATTGAGGCGGAGAACGCTATGGACGAGGTCAAAGAGTATTTAAAAGAGAGAGAGACATCAAATACAAACCCAAGGGTTCTTGTCGTAGACGATTCTATGACGGTACGGCATCATATGGGCCAATTGCTGTGCGAGGATTACGATATCACGCTGGCAGAATCCAGTCTCGCCGCAATCCGGAACATTACGCTAAACAAACCGGACCTGATTCTTTTAGATTATGAAATGCCGGTTTGTGATGGAAGACAGACGCTTGAGATGATACGTTCCGACGAGGCGCTGGCCGATATTCCCGTTATTTTCCTGACCGGAAAAAACGATCCAGAAAGCGTAAAAAAGGTAATGTCCCTAAAGCCTGCGGGCTATCTGTTAAAGCATTTAGAGCCGGCAGATATAAAGAAAAATATTGATGATTTCTTTCAGAAGAAAAAAGGAACTGCTTTATGAGAGCAATAAAGATTACCGGGAAGGCCGCTCTGTTTTTATTTGCGCTCTGCTTTTTGGGCGCATTCTCCCGGCCTGTTTCCACTGCAAATATAGCGTCCGCCGCGTCTGTCAACGATTACAGAAAGCAGTTTCAGAAGGAGAGGGCATTTACGGCGGTCGATGTATCGGGCGCAAGTAAAAAGCAGGTCCGGAAGCTGTTTTATAAGACCCAAATTTCTAATAAGCTGTTTGAACGGATTTACGGGAAGTCCTATAAGAAAAACTGCACCGTTCCCAAATCGGAGCTGCGCTATGTCAGGGTGCTTCACTACGGATTTGACCAACAGGTGCACATAGGGGAGCTGATTACAAATAAATCGGTTGCAGATGAAATACGCCAGATTTTTTATGAGTTGTACCAGAAGAAATATGAGATTGAGAAAATGGTTTTGGTGGATGAGTACGACGCGGACGACGATTTGTCAATGGCGGATAACAACACTTCGTGTTTTAATTTCCGCAAGGTGACGGGGACGGCGCATTTGTCGAAACACAGCTATGGACTGGCGATTGATGTGAATCCAAGATATAACCCTTATGTGTATAAAAAGAATGGCAAGACGGTATGCGAGCCGGAAAATGGAAAGCGCTTCCTAAACCGAAAAAAGGATTTTGCACATAAAATCACAAAAAAAGATGCTTGTTACCGGATTTTTACCCGGCACGGTTTTTCGTGGGGAGGAGATTGGAAGTCCCTGAAGGATTATCAGCATTTTCAAAAGAAATAGAACAGAATAAGTATAGCCGCCGTATTTATGTGATAGACTATAAAGGAGCAGGCAGGGCGCTGCAGCCGGGCAGCCCGCTGCCATTATAGTATCGAAAGGTGGAATGCTTTATGTTAGTACCAAGTATCTTTGAGGACAATTTTGTAGACAACTTTTTTGATGATATGTTCCGCTTCCCATTTAGCACAGTGCAGAAGTCGAAAGTGCAAGGCATGAACGTGGATGTCCAGGAATTCGACGACAGGTATGAGATGGATTTAGAGCTCCCGGGCTATACAAAAGAGGCCATTCAGGCTGATTTGAAGGACGGTTACCTCGCGATATCTGCCAATCATACGGAGAATAAAGACAAAAAGGACAGTGACGGAAAGTACATCCGGAAGGAACGCTATTACGGACAGTGCCAGAGAAGTTTTTTCGTGGGCAAAGAAGTGACAGAGGAAGACATTAAGGCGAATTTTAAAGACGGAATACTGAGGCTTACCATTCCGAAAAAAGAGGAAAAGCCCGCGGTGGAGGAGCGGAAGTTTATAACGATCGAATAAGGCAAAGGAACTTTGGGTAAATCGTTTCAAGTGGGGCAGGGCTGCTTTTGTGAGCTCTGCCTTTTGGCATTAAAAATACTCGTGATCCCTTTTGACATTTGAGTTGTATTATAGTATAATATAGAAATAATTGGCGAATAGCATTGGAGCCCGTCAGAAGAGGAGAGGAAAAGTAAATGTTTAGGTTTTTAAAATGGATGTTGGCGGTTTTTGCTGTTTTGGTTTGTACCGTGTGGTGTGGACAGTCCGCCCAGGCAGCAGTAGTAGATGTGCAGGTGGCACCGGGCAGTGAGCCGGATGTGAGGGTACATGTAGGTGATACGGGGCATATTCAGCCGGTCACTGACAATTTGACGGATGCGCTGGGGCAGCCGGTGAACGTGACGGCCTGGTCGTATATCAGTTACGGAGATACTACAGGAGAGGTTGTCCGCATTGATTCTACGGGATATTATGAGGCTGTTGGCTGCGGTGAGGTGACAATTTCCGTCATTGGTTACTCAGAGGCCGGCATAGCCGTGTTTACAGGCTACTGCCAAATGACCGTTACGGTCGATATGACAAACGTCACGCTGGAGTCAGACCGCATTACGGGATATACGACAGATGACCGCACGTATGTGGGAAAAATAAAGATTTATAGTCCGATCATTCTAAATGAAGATAATTCCGTTATTACCTATAACTCGGATGATGCCGATATGGATGTGAGCTGTGTGCTCGCGGACAATGAATTGCAAATTTCGGTTTATTCATCGGGGAGCGGCACATTGACCGTTATCATAAATGAAAAACCCTTTTTCATCCATATTAATGTTGCCATGCTGGAAATATCCAAGAGCAGCGCCGTGACGGCGAAAGGAAAAAAGATTTCCCTCCGGGTTAAGGGAACAAGTGAAAAACCGGTGTGGACGTCCAGCAATGCCAAGGTGGCAAAGGTATCCGGTGACGGGACTGTCCGCTGCCGGAAAGTCGGAAACGCCGTTGTCACAGCGAGACTGGGAGATGCCAGGGTGGGGTGTGCCATTTCTGTCCTTACACCTAAATTAGAAAAGACCGTAAATAAAGCGAAGCGGATTGGCGCGAAGTGGAAATACAGCCAGAAGAAAAGGATGCAGACGGGATACTATGATTGTAGTTCGCTCGTTTGGAAGTCCTATAAAAATATGGGAAAGGTGTTTGGAAATGCAACTTACGCTCCCGTAGCGGCGGATATTGCGAAATGGTGTGCCAGCCACAAAAAGATTGTCACGAAGTCTTATACATGGAATCAAGTACAGAACATGAAGCTGCGCCCGGGGGATCTGATTTTTAAGACAGGGGAGAACAACGGACGGTATAAGGGCATCTATCATGTGGAGATGTTTGTGGGGTACAGTGTTTCCTATTATAATGAGTCCGGAAAGCCGGTGCTCAATGAGTTGTGGGCGGCGCGGCAGGAAGGATATGGCGGCGGTGGGTATATGGTCGGCCGGCCATAAAAATACAAAGTGGGCTGTGCGCCTAAAAGCGCAAGTAATGTCGAAAAATATCACAATTTTGGTATATTTTGACGAAATTCATAGAAAAATGAGAAATTGGCTTGTATAAATTGTTTTAAAGTTATGAAATTGTCTTGCAAAATGCTGAAAAAGCATATATAATGCAAAAGATAGCTCCGATATTTCGGATGTTATGTCAAGTTTATGTATGGGAGGAATCGATATTGAATAAGCTAAAAGTCTTAGTCGTGGATGACAGCGTGAGAGCGGCTACGATGATCAAGGATAGTCTGGAAGAAGACGAAGACGTAGAAATTGTCGGACATGCCAAGGATGGCGTGGAGGCAATCGAAATGATACGTGAAACGTCGCCAGATGTCGTTTTTCTAGATTTGATCATGCCGAAAATGGACGGCCTTGTCGTATTAGAGAAGGTGAGCAAGGGACTTCCAGGAATCGAGAAAAGGCCGGACTTTATCGTTGTCACAGCAGTGACACAGGAAAATGTGATGCAAACTGCATTTCAGTACGGAGCATCTTATTATGTACTGAAACCATTTGAAAAAGAGACGATTCTTGCTAAAATACAGCAGTTGAAGCCGGATAACAAGGCGATGTTGGTAAATAACCGGGAGCAGTACACCAAGAGAGATGACAAACCAGAATACAACTTAGAGATGGATGTTACCAATATCATTCATGAAATTGGAGTACCAGCACATATAAAAGGATACCAGTATCTTCGAGATGCGATTATGATGTCAGTAGATGACAGTGAAATGCTTAATTCAATAACCAAAATTCTATACCCATCGATTGCAAAACAACATAAAACGACACCGAGCAGAGTAGAGCGGGCCATAAGGCACGCGATTGAGGTGGCATGGACGAGAGGCAAAGTGGACACGATTGACGAATTGTTTGGATATACAGTAAATAACGGCAAAGGTAAGCCGACAAATTCGGAGTTTGTAGCGCTTATTGCCGATAAAATACGGTTGGAGCAGAAAATGCGCGCACATTGACCGTTTTCCTTGTTTCGGACTACAGAAATTTATATAAGATACTATAAAAAAACAAAAGTTGCACCTGTTTTCTATCTTAGCGGATGAAAACAGGTGTTTTGTATTGTTTGCAAGGTTGCATTTTTTACTTCTTTCCTATATAATGGTGGGTATGTGATAATAAAAATATGTAAATTAGATTTTTATAAGAAAGGATTGGTTGATATGACAGAGGACAGACAGAGTGGCTTAATAGAAGAATTCGATACTGGTGAACTGTCGCAGGACATTATTCCACCGAACTTTACCGATCCTGATGTGTTATTCCGGGTGCTGAAAAAAATAATTATGACCGATCATCCGGGGGAAGATTTTGATTTTATTACAAGGGCTTATAAGCTGGCTAAGGAAGCGCACAAAGACCAGAAGCGCAAATCCGGCGAGCCATATTTGATTCATCCGGTATGTGTCGCAATTATTCTGGCCCAGATCGACATGGACAAGGAAACGATCGTGGGCGGTCTGCTTCACGATGTGGTAGAGGATACCAAATACACAGTGGAAGACATAGAAGAGATGTTTGGCGAGGAAATAGCTATTCTTGTCGACGGCGTGACGAAACTGACCCAGTTGAATTATTCGGCCGATAAGCTGGACGTGCAGGCGGAGAATTTGCGGAAGATGTTCCTTGCGATGGCGAGGGATATACGCGTGATCATTATTAAGCTGGCCGACCGTCTTCACAATATGCGTACGCTACAGTTTATGAAGCCGGAGAAACAGAGAGAAAAAGCCAGGGAGACGATGGACATCTATGCGCCGATCGCGAACCGTCTCGGAATTTCGAAAATAAAGGTTGGACTGGACGACTTGTCCCTGCAATACCTCGAGCCGGAGGCATATGCCGAGCTGACAGAGAAATTTAATCATATGCGTGTAGAAAAGGAAACCTTTGTCAAAGATATTATGAAAGAGGTAAGGGAGCATCTGGAGCAGGCGGATATCCATTCTACAATTGACGGACGGGTGAAGCATTTGTTCAGTATTTATCGGAAAATGGTGAACCAGGATAAGACGCTGGATCAGATTTATGACCTGTTTGCCGTACGTATTATCGTGGATACGGAGCAGCAGTGTTACACGGCGCTCGGCATTATCCACGAGATGTATAAGCCGATTCCGGGCCGGTTCAAGGATTATATTGCCATGCCGAAGGCGAATCACTATCAGTCCCTGCACACGACGCTGATTAGTCCGGACGGCCAGCCGTTTGAAATCCAGATCCGCACGTATGAGATGCATCAGACGGCGGAGTACGGCATTGCGGCGCACTGGAAATATAAAGAAGGCAAGGGCGGCAGGGGAAGCGAGCCCCGCGTCGAGAACGAAGAGGCAAAAATGTCGTGGCTCCGGCAGATTTTGGAGTGGCAGCGGGATATGTCGGATAATAAGGAATTTCTGAACCTGCTCAAAAGCGACTTAAATTTGTTTTCGGATAGCGTATACTGTTTTACGCCGAATGGAGATGTGAAAACGCTTCCGGCAGGATCTACGGTTATAGATTTTGCCTACGCGGTACATACTGCGGTCGGAAATAAAATGGTGGGCGCCCGCGTCAATGGAAATATTGTTACTCTGGATTATCAGATACAAAACGGGGACCGGATAGAGATCACCACATCCCAAAACAGCAAAGGGCCCAGCCGGGACTGGCTTGCGATTGTCAAGAGTACCCAGGCAAAAAATAAGATTAACCAGTGGTTCCGTTCTGAATTTAAAGAGGAAAATATTGTGCGTGGGAAGGAACTTCTGGCGCAGTATGCAAAATCAAAAAATATTGATTTGTATAAGCTCACAAAGCCGGAATACATAGAGGCGTGTAAGAGAAAATATGGGTTTAAGGACTGGGATTCCATTTGTGCGGCGATCGGGCACGGCGGCCTGAAGGAAGGCCAGGTCATCAATAAGCTTCAATATGAATACGATAAGAAGAATAAACGAATCGTGTCTGACGAGCAGGTTCTTGAGGTGATCGAGAGCGTAAAGGAAGCCAGGGCGGCCAAGGATGCGAGGAGCGGCGGCTTATATGCCAATACGAAAAGCGGGATTATCGTGGAAGGCTTGGACGATCTTGCGGTGAGGTTTTCCCGGTGTTGCAATCCCGTACCGGGGGATGAAATTATAGGGTTTGTGACCCGCGGGCGGGGCATATCAATTCACCGGACCGATTGTGTCAATATGATACATTTGCCGGTGGAGGAGAGAAACCGTCTCATCGAGGCGGAGTGGAGTCCGAAGGCGAATAAGAACCAGGAATATTATCCGGTGGAAATTGTGATTTATACGTTTGACCGGAGCGGCGTACTTTTTGATGTCTCAAAGGTATTTACCGAAAATGGAATTGATATTAAATCTATGAATGTGCGCACATCGAAGCAAAATAAGGCGACATTCGTCGTAGGGTTTGAGACAAGGGGTGTGGAACAGCTAAATAAGCTTGTGAAAAAACTGCGGGGAGTGCAGAGTATTATTGATATTGAGAGACGGACAAATGGATAGAAATGAGGTATCGCTATGAAACAGAATGGTTTGGTCATTCAGTCAGTTGTGGTGGGGAGTGTTGGAACGAATTGCTATATCGTGTACAGGGAGGGAAACACTAAGTGTGTTGTAGTAGATCCCGGGGACAGTGGAAAAGAGATTGGACGTTATATTCGGGAGCACGGCCTGAGCTTAGAGGATATTTTGCTCACCCATGGCCATTTTGACCATGTGATGGGGGTTGCGGACCTGGTTTCCAGCGCCGGCGGCAGAGTTTGTATCTTTGAAGGGGAGAGTGGACTTCTCGGGGACGCTGGCCTAAATGTGTCGGAGTTGACAGGAAAGCCCGTGAGTTTGCGGGCAGATGTACGGTTGCGCGACGGACAAGTGTATGAGACGGCAGATATGAAGTTCCGGGTTATTCACACGCCGGGACACACAACCGGAAGCTGTTGTTATTATATGGAGCCGGAAAAGGTGCTGTTTTGCGGCGACACCTTATTTTTTGAATCAATTGGCAGAAGTGACCTTCCGACCGGAAATGGCCGTCAGCTTGTGGATTCACTGAAACAAAAGGTTCTGACGCTGCCGGACGATGTAAAAGCGTATACCGGTCACGGCCCGGCCACGGATATCGGGTATGAAAAGAAAAATAATCCATTTGTTATGTGAAAAGAAGGGCGGTCCATGATTCAAATAAAGATAAGGGATCGGGAGTTTTCCTATGATATGAAGGCTCTCGCCCAAGCATTTTACCCGGAACAAAAGTGTGTTGTCCAGGAGGAAGCCGGGTGGGAGAAGTACGATGGATACCATATTTTGTGGGAAATGGACGGTGTCCGGCAGTATGAAGAAACGATTGCGGCGCCTTACTCGAAAAATGAAGTAAAACGCCAGGTATATGATTTTTTATGCAGGAACTCCGGTAAGACGCTGCCGTGGGGGATCTTGACCGGCATCCGTCCAGCTAAAATCCCATTTCATATGTTGGCGGAGGGCAGACCGGAGGATGAAATTTTCAACATATTGTGTGAGGAATACCGATGTTCCCCGCAGAAAGCCAGACTTGCCCTGGATGTGGCGAAGAAGGAATATTCCCTTACGGCGGGCATCCATCATGGGAACAGCGTAAATATTTATATCGGCATTCCCTTTTGTCCGAGTATTTGCGCATATTGTTCCTTTTCTTCCTATCCGGTCCGGCAGTACGAGGAAAAAGTCGATGCCTATTTAGATGCCCTTGAGCGGGAAATCGCCTATGCGGGGGAAGCTATCCGGGGAAAGACGCTGCAAACGGTGTACATCGGGGGCGGAACGCCTACTTCCCTTCGCGGGGAGCAGTTTGCCCGTCTGCTCGGCATGGTTGACCGCTATCTTCCGATGGAACAGGTGCGGGAATATACGGTAGAGATGGGGCGGCCCGACAGCGCTACGGAAGAAAAATTCCGCTGTATGAAAGCATATGGGGTGTCCCGGATATCAATTAATCCCCAGAGCATGAAACAGCACACATTGGAGCTTCTCGGCAGGAGGCACACGGTGGACGATGTGAGGCGGGTTTTTGCTCTGGCCAGGGAGTATGGGTTTGATAATATAAATATGGATATAATCGTGGGACTGCCGGAGGAAACGCTGGAGGACCTTAGAGTTACGCTGGAAGAAGTACACCGGCTGGAACCCGACAGCATTACGGTTCACACTCTCGTGATCAAGCGGGCATCGCGTATGGGTATAGCGTATAGGGAGCGGGGGGAGCCGATGCTAGAGGAGGATGTCCGGATTCCTGCAATGCAGCTTGAGGCGGAGGCATTTTGCAGAAAACACGGTTACGGGCCATATTATATGTACCGCCAGAAAAACAAGGCATATACGACGAGGAATACCAACCAGGAAAATGTGGCGTATGCCAGGCCGGGGAAGGAATGTCTGTACAACATTTTTATGATGGAAGAACTGGAGACGATTCTGGCTTTGGGCAGCGGCGGTTCGTCAAAATATGTGTTCCCCGGGGAAAACCGGATGGAACGGGTGGAAAACGTAAAAAGCGTGGAGGACTACATAAGTAGAATAGATGAAATGATAAGGAGAAAGGAATCATGGAGTTAAAAAAGAAGCCAGTTACAGGCATGCGGGATATATTACCGCGGGAAATGGAAATCCGGGATTATGTGATTGGATTAATAAAGGAGACATATGGGGCATTTGGATTTTCGTCAATCGAGACACCTTGCGTGGAGCATATCGCCAACCTGTCAAATAAGCAGGGCGGTGAAAATGAAAAGCTGATCTTTAAAATATTGAAGCGTGGGGAAAAATTGAAGCTGGATACAGCGGCGTGCGAGGCAGATTTGGTAGACAGCGGTCTGCGGTATGACCTCACGGTTCCACTTTCCCGGTATTATGCCAATAATTCGAACGAGCTGGGTGCACCGTTTAAGGCGCTCCAGATGGGGAATTCATGGCGCGCCGACCGCCCGCAGAGGGGGCGTTTCCGTCAGTTTATGCAGTGCGATATTGATATTTTAGGGGAGCCATCCATACTGGCTGAAATTGAGCTGATCCTGGCGACCACGACGCTGCTTGGCAGGCTTGATTTTAAAAACTTTACCATCCGGATCAATAACCGCAGGATTTTAAAGGCGATGGCGGCATACTGTGGTTTTGAAGCCGACGAGTATGACAATGTATTTGTCATTTTAGATAAAATGGATAAGATCGGAATGGACGGCGTGGAGGCGGAGCTTCTGGAAACCGGATATGGAGCAGAAGAGGTTCGCAAGTGTATGGAACTGTTCCGCACAGTGACAAACGATATCGCGGGCGTGCGGTATATAAAGGAAGTCCTCGGCAGCTGCCTGGAGGAGGGGACGGCAGAGGATATGGAAGCGATTATTTCCACTGTAGAGCAAGTTAAGACCGCGGATTTTCGTGTTGTATTCGATCCTACGCTTGTTCGCGGCATGGGATATTATACGGGGCCAATTTTTGAGATTTCAATGGATGGATTTAGCGGTTCCGTCGGCGGCGGCGGGCGCTATGATGAAATGATCGGAAAGTTCACCGGGAATGACACCTGTGCCTGTGGTTTTTCGATTGGGTTTGAGCGGATTGTCATGCTTCTTTTGGAGCGAGGATTCGAAGTTCCGTCGGCGGCGAAGAAAATAGCATATCTGATTGATAAGAAGGCGTCTCCGGAACGGATGCGGCAAGTATTACAGCAGGCGAATGAGGAAAGGGCGGCCGGTTACCGCGTGAATATAAGCATCATGAAAAAAAATAAAAAGTTTCAAAAGGAACAGCTGGCAAAGGATGGGTATACGGATATCAAGGAATTTTTTGCAGACAGCTTTTAATAACATAAAGAGAGGGCGAGAAAATGGCAGAATCAATGAAAGGACTGCGGCGTACGTGCCGCTGTGCAGAGCTTACGGCGTCCCATGTGGGACAGACCGTGACCGTGATGGGATGGGTTCAGAAGAGTAGAAATAAGGGCGGCATTATATTTGTCGATCTGAGAGACCGCTCCGGTATTATTCAAATTATTTTTGAAGAAAGTGACACGGGGGAAGAAGGGTTCGAAAAGGCGGCCAGGCTGCGCGCTGAATTTGTCGTGGCAGTGACGGGCACGGTGGAACATCGTTCGGGAGCCGTCAATGAACATCTGGCGACGGGAGATATTGAAGTGCGGGCAAAAGAGATAAGGATTCTTGCAGAGTCAGAGACGCCTCCGTTTCCGGTCGAGGAGAATAGCAGGACAAAAGATGATATCCGTTTACGGTACCGCTATATTGATTTGAGAAGGCCAGATATGCAGCGGAATCTTATGCTGCGCAGCCGGGTGGGGATGATGACGAGGCAGTTTTTGGCTGAGGAGGGCTTTTTGGAAATTGAGACGCCTATGCTGACGAAGAGTACGCCGGAGGGGGCCAGGGATTACCTTGTGCCGAGCCGTGTGCACCCGGGAAGTTTTTATGCGCTTCCGCAGTCACCGCAGCTATTTAAACAGCTTCTCATGTGCTCGGGGTATGACCGTTATTTCCAGATTACCAAGTGTTTCCGCGACGAGGATTTGCGTGCGGACCGTCAGCCGGAATTTTCACAAATAGACATGGAGCTGTCCTTTGTAGATGTAGATGATGTAATAGATGTCAATGAGCGTCTGCTTCAAAAGCTGTTTCAGGAGATTGCCGGTGTGGAAGTTCCACTTCCGTTTCCTCGCATGACATGGCAGGAGGCAATGGACCGTTTTGGTTCTGACAAGCCGGATACAAGATTTGGTATGGAGCTACACGATGTGACAGAGGTAGTTCGCCATTGCGGTTTTGGCGTGTTCACCGGTGCGATTGAGCAAGGAGGTTCCGTTCGCGGCATCAATGCGAAAGGACAGGGAGCTATGCCGAGAAAGAAAATTGATAAGCTCGTTGATTTTGCGAAGGATTTTGGAGCGAAGGGGCTTGCTTATCTGTGCGTGAACGGGGACGGAAGCTTTAAATCGTCCTTTGCCAAATTTATGACCGAGGAGGAACTTCAGGCACTGGTGCAGGTGATGGAGGGCGAACCGGGCGACTTGCTTTTATTTGCCGCCGACGCAAATAAGGTCGTGTATGATGTACTTGGGAACCTGCGGCTGGAGCTTGCTAGAACGCTGGAGCTTTTGGATAAAAATGAGTTTCATTTTCTTTGGGTTACGGAGTTTCCATTGCTGGAGTACAATGAAGAACTGGGACGGTACCAGGCGATGCACCACCCGTTTACGATGCCGGTGGAAGATGATTTACCGTTTTTGGAAACAGACCCGGGCCGGGTGAGGGCAAAGGCATATGACATCGTACTGAACGGCACGGAGCTTGGCGGCGGATCGGTCCGTATCCACCAGAATGACATACAGGAAAAGATGTTTGACTGTCTGGGATTTACGAAGGAAGCTGCCTACGAGCAGTTTGGATTTTTGCTCAATGCATTCCGATACGGCGTGCCGCCGCACGCGGGGCTTGCTTATGGATTTGACCGCCTTGTCATGCTGATGGCGAAAGAAGATAATATCCGCGAGGTGATCGCATTCCCGAAAGTGAAGGATGCGTCCTGTCCACTGACGGAGGCGCCGGGCGCGGTTGATCAAAAGCAGCTGGAGGAGCTTGGCATTGAGGTGTCAAAGGTGCAGTAGATAAGCATAATACGGTACCGGGGTCAAAAGGTCGGGGCGAAATGGGATCTTTTGACTTCCGTATCGTTATATTTTAAGAAATGGAACAAGAAGGAAAAGGAGGAGGCAGGACAATGAGTTTGGAGACTAAGAAATTTGGAACGACAAAAGATGGCGAGGAGGTAACGCTCTATTCACTGACAAACACGAATGGTATGAAAGCCGAATTTATCAATTACGGCGCGAACATCGTTTCCCTTTATGTACCCGGTAAAGATGGCAAACTGGATGATGTAGTTCTCGGATTCGATGATGTGGCGGGGTATGAGGTGAATGGCTGCTTTTTTGGTTCCTTTATCGGAAGACACGGAAACCGGATTGGCGGCGCGCAGTTTGAGCTAAATGGTGTGACGTATGAGCTTGAGAAAAACGATGGTGAAAATAATCTTCACGGAGGGACGCCGGGGTATCATCATGTGATGTATGAGGCAGAAGCCAGTGAGGACAGTGTCACATTTTCGAGGATAAGTCCGGACATGGAGCAGGGATATCCGGGAAATCTGGATATACGCGTAACCTACACGCTGACGGAGGACAATGAGCTGAAAATCCAGTATGATGCAAAATCAGACAAGGACACGCTCTGTAATGTGACGAATCATTCTTATTTTAATTTGAAGGGCCATGATGGCGGCGTGGTGACCGGACATAAGGTGTGGATTAAGGCGAATGGATTTACGGAGACAAGTGATGACTTGATTCCAAATGGCACGATCGTTGATGTGACGGGCACACCGATGGATTTCCGTACGAAAAAGGCGATCGGAGATGAAATTGAGGCGGATTACAAGCCGCTCAAAATCGCAGGCGGGTATGACCACAACTTCGCCCTCGATAAGAAGGCGGGGCAGTTGGAAAAGGTTGCAGAGCTTTCCGAGGATACGACCGGGCGCACGATGGAGGTATATACAGATCTTCCGGGCATGCAGCTCTATACCGGCAATTTTATCGAAAAAGAAATGGGTAAAAATGGCGCAGTGTACACAAAGAGATGTGGAGTGTGCTTTGAGACGCAGTTTTTCCCCAACTCCATCCATGTGCCTTCGTTTGATTCGTGCGTGCTGAAGGCGGGGGAGACATTTACGTCTACAACGGTTTACCGGTTCTGTCACTAGTATTTTCAATACGAAGCCAAATGTCCGAATCTGCTTACATGCAAGCATGACGCATCTTCGTCCGCTTGGCTTGCTTTCATATAAAAATTTTTGTTTCTTGCATAACCGAACAAGGTATCGGCGAATACTATAAAGATGAGGATGAAAAACCGAAGGAGAAATAATGTGAACAGTGTTCTGGGGAAATTGATTCAAAAGGAATTTGGGAGAAATAAATATAAAATATACTGCAGTAAGCTCGACCAAAAAGAGTGCATGGACATTTTTTGTGATATTTATCTGGATCTGAATTTAAGCTCGGATGAGCATCTGAGCGACCGCTTGCTGAACCTGCTGCGTACGGTTCAGCTTTCCGTGAAGATTAGCCAAATCTTTTTTTACATCACGGCGGGGTTTGTCTTTGGTATACTGGCGTTGTCCCTGATGCCGGCATTGCTGGAAGTCAAGGTGGCTGCGATGGGAGTTATGATGGTGGTATATTTATATAAGTTGTCAGAATATGTGGCGAACCGCTATTGTGACCGTGACGTCAGGCTGGTATTGATTTATAAGACGGCGCTGTTTCATCTGTTATCGGAAGAGGGAAAATAAAATTGACGATAGCGCGAATGGAGGTAAATTGTGAAACGTACGAGGTTGAGAGACAGAGAACTTCCCTTTTATACGAGGGGAGAAGAAGTGTTTAATATGGTATCCCATATTGTGGGCGGGGCGCTTGCGGTAGCGGCGCTCGTGCTGTGTGTCGTGTGCTCCGCCCTGAAAGGGGATCCTTGGAGTGTCGTGGCTTCGGCGATTTATGGGGCGACGATGGTTATTTTATACACGATGTCCAGTATTTACCACGGGCTTCGGTCCGATATGGCGAAAAAGGTTTTTCAGGTCATTGACCACTGTACAATTTATTTTCTGATCGCTGGTACATATACCCCGATCACGCTTGCAGGACTGCGGACGGAGCATCCGGTGACTGGGTTTGTCGTATTTGGCATCGTGTGGGCGTGCTGTCTCTGTGCGGCCACGCTGACTGCCATTGACCTGAATAAATACAAAAAGCTGTCTATGATCTGTTATCTCGGTATGGGGTGGTGCATTGTTTTCTTTATAAAGCCGACAGCGGAAATGCTTGGAACGGGCGGCATGGTTTATTTATTGGCAGGCGGGATTTCTTATACGGTAGGCGCCGTATTATATGGGATTGGCAAGAGCAGGAAATATATGCATTCGTTGTTTCATTTATTTGTCATAGCGGGAAGTGTTCTTCATTTCTTTATGATACTGTTTTATGTGATTTTGCGGTAAAAAGACCGATTTTGATGTGCGGGAGCACAGGAAGGAGTAACAAATGGTAGTAGAACCAAAAGTGAAAGGATTTATATGCACGACAGCGCATCCGAAAGGATGTGAGGAGAGTGTCCGGAGACAGATCGCCAGTACGAAAAAATTTGGGATGGTAGAGGGCCCCAAACGGGTTCTCGTCATTGGCTCCTCTACCGGGTATGGACTTGCTTCGCGTATAGCTGTTACTTACGGATATGGGGCCGGTACGATTGGCGTCGCCTTTGAGAGGGAATCAAATGGGAAGCGGACGGCGACGGCTGGCTGGTACAATACGAAGGCGTTCGAAAAATTTGCGAAGGAAGACGGTTATTATGCCAAATCTTTCAATGGAGACGGATTTTCGGAGGAAATAAAGAAACAAGTTATCGAGTGCATACGGGAGGATTTTGGACAAGTAGATATGATTATTTACAGTATGGCGGCGCCCAGACGCACACTGCCGGATGGCACGTCGGTTTCATCTGTTTTGAAAACGGTTGGCGAACCATTTACAAACAAAACGATTGATCTGCGGACAAATGAAATTAAAGAAGTGACTGTCCCGGCGGCGAATGAGGAAGAAGTGCGGGCTACGGTACAGGTTATGGGCGGGGAGGACTGGAAGGACTGGATTACAGCCTTAAACGAGGCCGGAGTAATCAAGCAGGGGGCGGTTACCCTGGCTTATTCGTATATCGGTCCTGTCGTGACTCATGCGATCTACAAGGAAGGCAGTATCGGACATGCAAAAAAGCATTTGTACGATACCTCAGTGGAGCTGTCAGAGCAATTTGCCAATATCGGTCTGCGCGCATACATAGCAGTAAATAAAGCGCTTGTGACCCAGTCTAGCGCGGCAATCCCAGTTGTTCCCCTATACATTTCGTTATTGTACCGGGTGATGAAAGACGCTGGTCTGCATGAGGGATGTATTGAGCAGATGAACCGTTTGTTCCTGGATAAGCTTGTGGGGGATGTAGAGACAGACGACCAGGGAAGGATCCGGATGGATGACTATGAGATGAAAGAGGAGGTACAGCAGAAGATTGCCGATGTGTGGGATGGAATTGATTCCGGGTCGGTTCAGGAGCTTGCCGACATCAAGGAGTTCTGGGATGAGTTTTATCATATGTTTGGATTTGGATATGATAATGTAGACTATACAGAGGACGTTGAGATATAGGTAGCACTATGAAAAAGGGGCTGTAGTTGTTTGCTGCCCCTTTTATTAGCTTTTTGGCATTTATAAGATGCCGGCGCAATGGTGATTATGGCTAAAGTACTAGTTGTCGCGTTTGCGGCATGTTTTTAGTTTTGGAGAAGATGAAATTAGGAGGCCATCAGGGGTTTATGATAAAGGTTTTTATAGTGGAAAGTGATACTGCAGTCCGGGAGGAAATCAAGAACAGTATTAAATGGGAGAGAGAGGGGTATGAGGTCGCAGGTGAGGCCAGCGATGGGGAGCTGGCCTATCCTATGATTGTGCAGGAAAGACCGGACATTTTAATAACAGATATTAAGATGCCCTTTATGGACGGCCTGGAGCTAAGCAGGCTCGTCCGGCAGGAACTTCCGGACATTAAAATTCTGATTGTAAGCGGATGCGCTGAGTTTGAGTATGCGAGAGAGGCGATTCAGATCGGGGTGGAGGACTATCTGTTGAAGCCGGTTTCTTCCGCGGAATTGCTGAAGGTACTGAGAGGGGTTTCAGTATCTGTCATACAGGAATGGGAAGAAAAGGAGCTGCTGAAAAAGTATGAAGAGGATATGTGGGAAAACCGAGAGTACAAAAAAGAAGAGTTTTTAACCCGTATTTTGACACAGAGTTTATCGGTAACAGAGATACTGGCGCAGGGGAAGATTTTGTCAATGGACTTAAGCGCAAGGCTGTACAATGCCATTCTCCTAAAGATCACGGGAGATTTTGACGGCGCGGACGGACAGAACCATATGCTGGACGTGTTTACCGATGTGGAAAGAACGCTGGAGGAGCAAAAGGGGGTCTACTATTTCCGCCGTGGTTTAGAGGGATGGGTTGTATTATGCCTGGCAGAGGACGAGCGTCAAATGAATTATAAGGTAGAATCTGTAGGAGAGTGTATTAATCGGATTATCAGCTCCTGTCCACTTCAGCTGGAGTATTTTGGCGCGGTGGGCAAACCGGTATTGAGGCTCCGCGAGTTAAAAGATTCGGTAGATGAAGCAGAGCGGGTATTTGCATACCGGTATTTAAAAAAATGGAACCAGATGATCGGCAGTGAGGATATTTCGGAAGGAATTATGGACAATGTCGAGCTGGACCTGAGTTCTCTTGAAATTGTTCGTCAGGATAGGCGGGTGGCAGAGGAGTTTATGAGGACAGGCCTTAAGGGAGAAGTCACTCATTTTGTCAATGAGTTTTTTGGGAATCTCGGTGAAAATAATATGCAGTCGCTTTTTTTCCGGCAGTATGTGACGATGGACGTCTATGTGACTGCGGCGGCTGTGTTGGAGTCCATCGGTTATGATTCGAATGAGCTGGTGAGCCGGTGCGGGGATTTTAAACATATGGTCCGCACATTCCAGACGGTGGAGCAGACAAAACGGTATATTAGTAATGTGATGGGGACGGCAATTGAATTGAGGGAAGGCGTCTCAAAATATACAAACACTTCTCTTCTTAAGGCAGCTAGAAGTTATATTGAACATAACTTTGACAATGAAGAAATCTCATTGAACTCTGTCGCCGCCAGCGTGAACCTGAGTCCCAATTATTTTAGTACGATTTTCAGTCAGGAGATGGGACAGACATTTATTGAATACCTGACGCAGGTACGCATGAAAAAGGCGAAAGAGCTTCTTCGGAGCTCCTCCATGAAGACGTCGGAAATTGCTTATGCAGTCGGGTATAAAGATGCCCATTACTTTAGCTATTTGTTTAAAAAAACGCAGAAATGCACGCCGAGGGAATTTAAGTCACAAGCTTAATGCGAAGATAGAAAAGTAAAAAATAATACCTTTTAAGTAAGAATACAAACCTTTTTGTAATTTTTTGAACAAATAGTAAAAAAAATAACTTAATCCTAAAGTATCTCCGTTTTTTTTTAGTATAATTTCTTGTATCCTATTTGTAAAGCCGTAAGGCAAATAAAGACAGGAGGATATTTTAAAAATGAGAAAAAAACTCATAAGCACATTATTGTGTGTATCCATGATGACATTCATGCTTGTAGGATGCGGAAGCACGGATGACAAAACAGACAGCAGCAGCAGTAGTAACCAGTCAACAACGCAGCAGGATAGCAGCTCAGACAACACTGACAGCAAAAAACTGATCAAGGTTGGTGTGGTAAACAATGACCCAAATGAGTCCGGTTATCGTACAGCAAACGACAAAGATCTGAAAGCTAAGTTTACTGAGGCAAACGGATATGAGGCATCCTTTGTTTATGGTAAAACAAACGACGAGCAGATCAAAGCAGCACAGCAGCTTGTTCAGAATGGTGTAAACTATCTTCTTCTTTCAGCAGCAGATACATCGGGTTGGGATTCTGTATTGAAGGAAGCAGAAGCAGCAGGAACAAAGGTAATCCTTTATGACCGTACAATTGATGCAGATGAGAGCCTTTATGCAGCGTCTATCGTTTCTGACATGGATAAAGAAGGACAGACAGCAGTTGACTGGCTGAAAAAACAGAATCTTAAAGAGTATAAAATCCTTCACATCCAGGGACAGATGGGTACAGCAGCACAGAAGGGACGTAGTGCTGCCCTTGATGCGGCTGTTAAATCAGAGGGCTGGGAGCTTGTAGTACAGCAGACAGCTAACTGGAAGACAGAGCAGGCACAGCAGATCGTTCAGTCTGCAATTGACTCTAAGAAATCTTTTAATGTAATTTACGCTGAGAATGATGATATGGCAAAAGGAGCAGTAGCAGCTCTTGACAAAGCAAACATTTCTCATGGTGTTGGTAAAGACGTAATTATCATGGGATTTGACTGCAACAAGTTTGCGTTGAGAGAAGTTCTCGCTAAGAATTGGAACTATGATGGTCAGTGTAACCCATTCCAGTCTGGCTACATCGAGGATGTAATCAAGAAGCTTGAGGCTGGTGAGACAATCGAAGAGAAAAAGATTGTTATGGACGAGAAGGGCTTTGATGCCGAAACGATTACACAGGAAGACATTGACCAGTTTGGTATCGGCGAGTAATTGATTGTTTATTTATAGCTATATAGCGCGGCACGGCGTAAGTGAAATCGTACGCCGCCACCGCGCTTTTTTAGAAATTTTTTAGGGGGTGAACACACAGGTGAAAGAGAATGCTGTATTAGAAATGAAGAATATTCATAAAAGCTTTCCTGGAGTACGAGCCTTGCAAGCAGTGGATTTCACGTTGTGCGAAGGTGAGATTCACGCACTTATGGGTGAAAATGGCGCGGGAAAATCCACGTTAATTAAAGTGTTAACCGGAGTTTATGGAAAAGACGAAGGTCGGATTTTCCTCAAAGGAAATGATGGTGCAGTTGCGATTCATTCACCGCAGGATGCGCAGAAGCTTGGGATTAGTACGGTTTATCAGGAGATTACGCTTTGTCCGAATCTCTCTGTTGCGGAGAATATGTACATAGGCCGCGGAAGTGGAATAGGACAAAACTGGAAAAAGATGAACCGGGATGCGGAGAAGATATTGAGGGCGCTTGACATTCCAGCTAAAGCTACACAGCAGCTGGGAGGATGTTCCATTGCGGTTCAGCAGATGGTTGCCATTGCCCGTGCAGTAGATATGGATTGTAAGGTATTGATTCTGGATGAGCCTACTTCTTCTCTGGATGATCAGGAGGTTCAGAAACTGTTTGGACTTATGCGTGACTTAAGGGCAAAGGGAGTTGGGATTATTTTCGTTACACACTTTTTGGATCAGGTGTATGAGGTGTGTGATAAGATTACGGTTCTGCGAGATGGACAGCTTGTGGGAGAGTATGAAATCAAGGATCTTCCGCGTGTGCAGCTGGTTTCTAAGATGCTTGGCAAGGAGCTGGATGATATGTCAGACATCAAAGGCGAGCAGGCAGCATATGAACAAAATGAGGCGGAAGCGCCTGTACTGGAGGCAAAAGGATTGGTCAGCGACGCCGGTATCAAGCCTTTTGATTTCTTTATCAGGAAGGGTGAAGTGAACGGCTTCACAGGTTTGCTTGGTTCCGGGAGGAGTGAGTGCGTACGGGCAATTTTTGGTGCGGACAGGGTGACTGGCGGAACGGTAAAAGTAAGTGGAAAGAAAGTGAAAATATCAAAACCGATTGATGCGATGAAAAATGGCATTGCTTACTTGCCAGAGGATCGTAAAATCGACGGCATTGTAGGAGATCTTTCGGTTCGTGATAATATAATACTTGCCGCGCAGGTTTTAAAAGGCTTTTTCAAGCCGTTTACAAGAAAAGAGGCAAACAAGCTTGCGGATGAATATATTAAGCTGCTGGCAATCAAGACGGCTTCTGCGGATACACCAATCAAGTCGCTTTCGGGAGGTAACCAGCAGAAGGTAATATTGGCCCGCTGGCTGTTGACCCACCCGGAATATTTGATTCTGGATGAGCCTACGCGTGGTATTGATGTCGGTACGAAAGTTGACATACAGAAATTGGTGTTACAGCTTGCGTCTGGCGGTATGAGTATTACGTTTATTTCTTCGGAAACAGATGAGATGCTACGTACCTGTTCCCGTCTGGTTGTCATGAGGGACCGCAAGGTTGTGGGAGAACTTTCTGGTGACGATTTGACACAAAATAAGATCATGAGTACGATTGCGGGAGGTGGCAAACAAGATGCAGAGTAAAATGAAAAGTTTATTTGGACGGCAGATATTTATTCCGATCGCAGCACTGCTTGCGCTTGCCCTGTTCAATTTGATTGCAGACCCTTCTTTCTTTGCCGTTGAGTTTGGGAGAAACAGTTTAGGTAATCCTGTATTGTCCGGCAATCTGATAAGTATTATAGACTATGGTTCCGAGCTTGCGATTCTTGCTATTGGTATGACCTTGGTTACGGCGGCTTCCGGCGGCCAGGATATCAGTGTTGGCGCTACGATAGCGGTTAGCGGAAGTGTTGTGCTCCGTATGCTTAATGGTTCGAGTGGGATGCCGATTATTGTAGCATTTTTAGTTGGATGTATTGCTGCGATGCTCTGTGGAGTATTTAATGGCGTATTAGTGGCATACTTTAAGATCCAGCCGATGGTTGCGACGCTGATTTTATTCACGGCAGGGCGCTCAATTGCAGCGTGGATCAACAATAATGAGCTTCCTATTATCAATGATCCTGTATTTAGCTATTTCGGAGGCTTTTTCCCGGGAATACCAATTCCGTCCACCGTCTTTATAGCATTGGCATGTATGATTGTTATTGCGCTCGTTCTTCGGTTTACGAACTTGAGATTGTACACCCAGTCAGTTGGAATCAATGCGAGTTCAGCGAGATTGAATGGTTTGAATCCGCAGATGATTAAGCTTTTGTCATTTGTTATTTTAGGTGTGTGTGTTGCTGTGGCAGGATTTATCAAGGTAAGCCGTATTTCTACGATCAATTATTCCGATATCGCTAAAGATATTGAAATGGACGCAATCCTTGCGGTCGCACTCGGAGGAAATGCACTTGGCGGCGGTAAATTCAATATGAGCGCTTCCATACTTGGTGCCTATGTAATTCAGTTCCTGACGACGACACTTTATAAGTTTGATGTGCCATCGACTGCACTCCCGGCGTATAAGGCAGTAGTTGTAATTATACTTGTTGTGCTAAGTGCGCCAATTGTGAGAGAGAAGTTCTCCTTGCTCAGTAAAAAGATAAAGGCAACACAGACTGGAAAGGAGGTCGCTTAATATGTTATCATCTAAAAAAACACTGGCTGTGGGTAAGCGCAGCAAGATTGGCGGCATAACCGATACCAATTTGTTGTTGACGATTACAATTGTGGTCTTCTTTGTCATGTACATTGGCGCCATGATCTTTCAGGGACAGGGATTTTTAAAGGCGCAGACATTTTTAAATATACTGAACTCTGATGCGGCATTGATTATTGCATCGTGTGGAATGAGCGTAGTAATGATTACAGGCGGCATTGATATTTCAGTCGGAGGTGTTGCTGCCCTCGTCAGTATGTGCTGTGCCGTTTATCTTGATTATCACGGTGGAAACATATTTGTTGCAATTCTGATCGCTTTGGGAATTGGTTTGGCATTTGGTTTAGTACAGGGATTTTTGGTGGCATATTTGGATATTCAGCCGTTTATTGTTTCTCTGGCGGGAATGTTCTTTGCCCGGGGTATGACGACCATTGTCCATACAGACCCGTTTAATGTTCAGAATAAAACTTTTGTAAATTTGAAAGACACACATATAGTCATCCCTGGTCTTGGCTCGGTCAACCGCGTTGGAAATTATGTGGATGCGTATGTAGAAATCGGTGCTATCGTTGCGCTTTTGGTTGTAGCCTTGCTGTTCTGTTTGCTTCGCTGGTCGAAAACCGGTAGAGGATTCTATGCAGTTGGAGGAAATCATCAGAGTGCGCTTATGCTCGGTATCAATGTGAAAAGAACAAAATTTGTCGCTCACATGATATGTAGCCTATTGGCGGGGCTTGGCGGTTTTATCTACTTCCTGCATATTGGTTCAGGTTCACCACTGCATGCGACCGGAATGGAAATGAACGCGATCGCTTCGTCTATTATCGGAGGTACGATGCTGACGGGTGGTGTCGGCAACATTATCGGAACATTGTTTGGTGTGCTCTCACTTTCTACGATACAGAATATCGTTACTACAGCCGGGCTGGGTGAAGCTTGGTGGACAGGAATTACTATTGCTTCTATGCTTTGTCTGTTCCTCATTATTCAGAGTATCGTTATGCTTGTTCGGAAAAAGAAGGCATAAGATAGCACATATGTTGTTGGGAATGTCTGCAGGACAGACTTTTTTGGCAGAGATAGTAAAAGGAATCACTTTGGAAGAAGTGGTTCCTTTTTTTAAAAAATCTGTTGAAAAATATTGGTATTTAAGATATACTATATCTTATATGAGGGGTTGCTTTTTAAATTGGAGGGGTGCTATGAAACTGGAATTTTTAGGTGCTGCTCACGAGGTTACTGGAAGCTGTCATTATTTAGAGATCGGGGATAAGAGGCTGTGTGTGGATATTGGGATGGAGCAGGGACAGAATTTGTTTGAGGTTCAGGCGATCCCGGTAAATCCGGCTGAAATTGATTACATATTGCTTACGCATGCCCATATTGACCATACGGGATTGCTTCCGATGCTCTATGCTGAGGGATTCCGGGGAGAAGTTTATGCCACGAAGGCGACGGTCGACCTGTGTGGGATTATGCTTCGCGACAGTGCGCATATCCAGCAGTTTGAGGCCGAGTGGAGAAATCGGAAGGCGCAGCGTGCGGGCAGGGAACCTTATGTTCCACTGTATACGATGGAGGATGCGCTGGGAGCGATTCAGCTGTTATTACCATGTGAGTACGATTGTGAAATTTGTCTGTGTGACGGCATCTCCATCCGTTTTACAGATGTCGGCCATCTTCTTGGATCCGCGTCCATAGAAATATTTGCCACTGAGGGAAAGGAAAAACGCACGATCGTTTTTTCCGGTGATCTGGGTAACAAAAACAAACCAATTCTCAGAGATCCCATTTATACCAAGCATGCGGATTATGTTGTGATGGAATCGACCTATGGGGACCGTTTGCACGGCGGAGCATCCGATCATGTGCGTGAGCTTGCAGAGGTGATTGAGAGTACGTTTCAGCGGGGTGGAAATGTGGTGATTCCTTCGTTTGCGGTCGGAAGAACACAGGAGCTTCTCTACTTTATCCGTCAGATCAAGGAGCAGGGACTGGTAAAGGCAAATCCGGATTTTGAAGTATATTTGGACAGTCCTCTGGCCGTTGACGCTACAAATATATTTGGAAAAAATGTGGAGGAGTGTTTTGACGAAGAGGCGCGGGAGTTGGTCAGAAAGGGCGTCAATCCGATTGGATTTAAGGGGTTGAGGCTGTCGGTTACGAGCGATGATAGTAAATGGATTAATTTAGACATGAAGCCAAAGGTTATTATTTCCGCATCCGGTATGTGTGAAGCGGGAAGGATTCGCCATCATCTGAAGCACAATTTGTGGCGGGAGGAAAGTACGATTGTTTTCGTCGGCTACCAGTCGCAGGGGACTTTGGGAAGAACGCTTTTGGAAGGTGTTCCGAGTGTGAAGCTTTTTGGTGAAACAATAGAAGTAAAGGCGCGGATCGTAAAGATTTCGGGAATTAGCGGGCATGCGGACAAGAAAGGGCTTATTGACTGGGCATGTGCGTTTGAAGAGCCTCCTTCGCAAGTTTTTGTCGTACACGGCGACGATCAGGTTTGTGATAGTTTTGCCACATGTTTAAATGAGGAGTATGGAATAAATGCAAGCGCACCATACAGCGGAAGTATATTTGACCTGATCCGTGGCGAATATACTGTTGTGGCGGATCCTGTCCGAATTCGCAAGAAGGAGTCGGCGAAGCGGCGTGCTATGGATATATTTGAACGTCTGGTGGCAGCTGGCGAGCGCTTGTTAGTAGTGATTCGGAAGAATAAGGGGTTGAGCAACAAGGAAGCTGCCAAGTTTACCGATCAAATCAATTCTCTGTGCGATAAATGGGACAGATAGGAGGAGGGGGATTGATGAATGATGAGAAGTCATATAGGGAAGGGACTGCATGCAAGTATGACCCCCTTACTGGAGTGTATAATCTTGACACGTTTAAAAAAGGCGTCAGGGCATTTTTAAAAAAGCAAAAAGATCAATCAAAATATGCATTATTGTACACGGATATTACCCATTTTGGGCGCGTAAACAACCTGTATGGAAATCGGATGGCAGATACGCTTTTAATTGATTTGGCGCAGGCGATTAAGGAGATTGATTTCGGGTTGCATATGTACTGCCGCAATACGGCGGATCATTTTGTTATACTTGTAGATTTTGTGAGCAAGGAAAAGCTTCGGTATGAATTAGAAGAATTTTGCCGTGCGTTTAATGGAGTTTCACTGGAACGGTTTCAAGAGGCGCTTCCAAGGCTCGGTATCGGAGTTTCTGTTATTGAAGAGATGTCGGATTCCATTGACGACATGATCGAGATGGCGGACCAGGCGAGAAAGAACCTGCATGGGAGCAGTACGGTCAGCATGGCTTATTTTAACCCTGTGGATTTTGGAAAATACCGCAGGGTCAAGGAAATCGAAAAGAATATGTCAAAGGCGTTGGAGAATGGAGAATTTAAGGTATATCTCCAGCCTAAGTATGACGTCATGACAAAGCGGATGGTAGGGGCAGAAGCGCTAGTGAGATGGATTCGGGAGGATGGCACGATGATCTATCCGGACGAATTTATTCCGCTGTTTGAAAAAAACGGATTTATCAATAAACTGGATTTTTATATGCTTGAGCAAGTGTGTGTTATGCTGCGGAGAAGGCTTCAGGAGAAGAAGGTTTGTCTGCCAATTTCGATTAACCAGTCCAGGGTGCTTTTAAATAGCGAAACTTATACAAGCGATGTTGCAATGATGTTGAGCAGTTATGATACACCGCCGGTTTTGATTGA
Organism: uncultured Eubacterium sp.; assembly: GCA_910584245.1. Taxonomy (GTDB): domain Bacteria; phylum Bacillota; class Clostridia; order Lachnospirales; family Lachnospiraceae; genus Eubacterium_F. Next base: position 6,575 of record CAJTZF010000016.1, on the reverse strand, counting down.
ACTCGAATTAACCGAGCGCATCTTTTCCGATTCTTTGGAGGAGATGGCGTCAATGATGTCAGAGTTGAAAGAGATCGGCGTGAGATGGTCAATTGATGATTTTGGAACGGGATTTTCTTCTCTGAATCTTTTGAAAAAGCTTCCGGTAGATACAATTAAAATTGACAAAACATTTCTTGATGAAACGGAAACATCGGAAGTGAGCAGGATTATTATACGGAAAACGGTGGAGCTCATTCGGGAACTGGACAAGATGGTTGTTTGTGAAGGGGTAGAGACAGAGGACCAGGCAAGTTATTTAAAAGCAATCCACTGCGATGTGAGCCAGGGGTATCTGTATTCAGAGCCGATGCCAATGGAGGAGTTTGAAAGGCTGTTGGATGCGCAGGAGTCAATTGCATAGAGCCGGTACATAAATAGGAAATTATGTGGCATTTAGCTGAATACAAATGCCGCATGATATAAATAATTAATTTTAGGAGGAAAATGAAATGAAATTCTTTATTGACACAGCCAATGTAGAGGATATTAAAAAAGCAAACGATATGGGTGTGATTTGTGGTGTTACGACGAATCCGTCTTTGATTGCAAAAGAGGGAAGAGATTTCAATCAGGTCATTGCTGAAATTGCATCGATTGTAGATGGACCGATTAGCGGTGAGGTAAAGGCTACGACAGTGGACGCAGCGGGAATGATTGCAGAGGGTAGGGAGATTGCCAAAATTCATCCGAATATGGTCGTTAAAATTCCTATGACTGTGGAGGGACTGAAAGCGACAAAAGCATTGACAGATGAGGGAATTAAAGTAAATGTGACGCTTATTTTCAGTGCGAACCAGGCACTTTTGGCAGCAAGGGCAGGAGCAACGTTTGTATCACCGTTCCTCGGACGTCTGGATGATGTTTCACAGCCAGGAATTGATCTGATTGAGAGCATTTCCGGTATTTTTGCAAATTATCCGGAAATTGATACGGAGATTATTGCAGCAAGCGTGCGTAATCCGATTCATGTGACAGATTGTGCGTTGGCGGGAGCTGACATTGCTACGGTGCCTTACAGTGTTATTGAGCAGATGACGAAGCATCCGCTTACAGACCAGGGTATCGCAAAATTCCAGGCCGATTATAAGGCTGTATTTGGTGATTAAAACAGTGGGGGAGCTATGAGTAACGTCTCCACTAGTTGTTTGTGCCAGCGTGCTGGCGCAGTTGAAAATGTAAACGAATAAGTAGTGCGCGCGCTATTTTGTCTAAATGGTGTGTGTGAATGGAGGAAAATATGAATACGTTAGAATTGAAAAAGACGGCTAACGAAGTTCGTAAAGGTATTGTTACTGCTGTGCACAGTGCAAAGTCCGGCCATCCGGGCGGATCGCTTTCTGCAGCGGACATTTATACGTATCTTTTCTTCGAAGAGCTAAACATTGATCCAAAGAACCCACAGAAACCGGATCGTGACCGTTTTGTTCTCAGCAAGGGACATACGGCGCCGGGATATTATTCGGTATTGGCAAACCGGGGCTTTTTCCCGGTTGAGGATTTGAAAACCCTCCGCCACACAGGATCGTATCTCCAGGGACATCCGGATAAGAAGCATATTCCGGGTGTGGATATGTCGAGCGGTTCTCTGGGACAGGGAATTTCTGCGGCAGTTGGCATGGCTTTGTCTGCCAAGCTGAGCGGAGAGGATTACCGTGTGTATACACTTCTTGGAGACGGTGAAATACAGGAAGGCCAGGTCTGGGAGGCAGCGATGTTTGCCGGACACCGCAAGCTGGACAATTTTGTGGCGATCGTGGACAATAATGGTCTTCAGATTGATGGAGATGTGGCAGACGTATGTTCTCCGTATCCGATAGATGAGAAGTTTAAGGCATTTAATTTCCATGTGATCAATGTGGACGCCCATGATTTTGACGCATTAAAACAGGCATTTGATGAAGCGAAGCAGACAAAGGGACAGCCGACGGCTATCATCGCGAAGAGCGTAAAGGGCAAAGGTGTATCCTTTATGGAAAATCAAGCCAGCTGGCATGGCGCTGCTCCAAATGACGAGCAGTATGCGCAGGCTATGGCAGATTTAGAGAAAGTAGGTGAGTCCCTGTGAGTGAAGTAAAGAAGATTGCAACTCGTGAGAGTTATGGAAATGCCTTGGCAGAGCTGGGGGCAGAATTTGAAAATCTTGTGGTATTGGATGCAGATCTCGCGGCAGCGACAAAGACAGGAGTATTTAAGAAGGCGTTCCCAGACAGGCATATTGACTGTGGTATTGCGGAATGTAATATGATGGGAATTGCAGCTGGACTTGCGGCGACAGGAAAGATTCCATTTGCGAGCTCGTTTGCGATGTTTGCAGCTGGACGCGCTTTTGAGCAAGTTCGTAACTCCATTGCCTATCCGAAGCTGAATGTAAAGATTGGGGCAACTCATGCGGGGATTTCAGTAGGAGAGGACGGCGCAACACACCAGTGTAACGAGGATATCGCTCTTATGAGAACGATTCCAGGCATGGTTGTGATCAATCCGTCTGACGACGTGGAGGCGAAAGCGGCAGTACGCGCGGCAATTGAACACGAAGGACCGGTATATCTCCGTTTTGGAAGACTTGCGGTTCCCGTTATTAATGAAAAGCCGGATTACAAGTTTGAGCTTGGCAAGGGAGTTGTGCTGCGCGAGGGCAAAGATGTGACAATCATTGCTACAGGACTGCCAGTATCGGAATGTCTTGCGGCTGCGGATAAACTTGCGGCAGAAGGAATTGATGCGAAAGTTATTAATATCCACACGATTAAGCCTTTGGACGAGGAACTTGTACTTGCCGCTGCAAAAGAGACGGGCAAGGTAGTTACGGTAGAGGAGCATTCCGTGATCGGCGGTCTTGGCAGCGCTGTGTGTGATGTCCTTTCTGAGAAATGTCCGACGAAGGTTATGAAAATTGGTATTGAGGATACCTTTGGCGAATCTGGCCCTGCGGTAGAGCTTGTTAAGAAGTATGGTTTGGATGCGGACAGTATTTATGCCAAGGTAAAGGAATTTGCAAAATAAGTGCATAAAAGCGGATTATAAACATAAAACCCGGAGGGACAGCAGTTCTCCGGGTTTTTGAAAGGAAGGTGCGGCATATGGGATTTATCGCAGGAGTGTTAGGAATTGTTGTGGTCGCAGTAATCGTAGTTATTGCAGCTGTGACGGCAGTGATTGCCGGCGTAAAGGATACACTCAAGGATGAGGGGATGGATGTATAAATGGGCCATCATGTAAAAAAGATGGCAGCCCCTGTTATTATTACTGTTTTGACCGTTTTGTATTTTGTAGGGATTGCCACCTGTTTTGGTTTTGCAAAAGATATGTCCCTGTTTGTCAAGGTACTGTTTATTTTAGTGCCGCTTATTTTATCGGGGGTAATGATTGGGGTGGCTGTCAGCAGAATTAGAGAGATAAGGAGTGGCGAAGAAGATGATCTTAGTAAATACTGATTATATTAGCGGAAAAGAACTGGATATGCTGGGGCTCGTAAAGGGAAGCACCATTCAGTCGAAAAATGTAGGAAGGGACATTACCCAGAGCTTTAAAACGCTTGTTGGCGGGGAACTGAAGGCATATACAGACATGATGAATGATGCAAGGGCGTTAGCTACAAAACGGATGGTAGAAGAGGCAGAGGGGCTTGGCGCCGATGCGATTGTGAATGTCCGTTACGCTTCCGCAGCTGTTATGCAGGGGGCAGCCGAGGTTATGGCATATGGTACAGCTGTGAAATTTAAGAACTAATGTTATAAAACGGAGAACAAAAGGTGTGGATTTCTTTGAATTTTTTGTTAAAATCGTCAAAAATAGGTTGATTTACAAAAAAGTGCTTTATCTTTCATAGGCTTTTGTGTTATAATATTCACACCGACGATTCAAATGCAATTTTTGAAAGTCAAAATCAAATACTATATTTTATAGGAGGAATTTATAGACATGGCAAACAAATGGGTTTATTTATTCAGTGAAGGCAATGCCAACATGCGTGAGCTCTTGGGTGGTAAGGGTGCGAACCTGGCTGAGATGACTTCGCTTGGTCTTCCGGTGCCGCAGGGATTTACGATTACGACCGAGGCATGTACACAGTACTATGAAGACGGCCGTGAGATCAATGATGAGATTCAGGGTCAAATTAACGAATATATCGTTAAGATGGAAGAGATTACGGGAAAGAAATTTGGTGATAAAGAGAATCCGCTTCTTGTTTCCGTTCGTTCTGGTGCACGTGCTTCCATGCCAGGTATGATGGATACGATTCTGAACCTTGGACTGAATGAGACAGTTGTTGAGGTAATTGCTGAGAAGTCAAACAACCCACGTTGGGCATGGGACTGCTACCGCAGATTTATACAGATGTACTCCGATGTTGTTATGGAGGTTGGAAAGAAATATTTTGAAGAACTGATCGATAAAATGAAGGCAGACCGCGGTGTTCAGCAGGATGTTGAGCTTACTGCGGATGATTTGAAAGAACTGGCAAACCAGTTTAAAGCGGAATATAAGGAGAAAATCGGCGCTGACTTCCCAGACGACCCGAAAGAGCAGTTAATGGGTGCAATTAAAGCCGTATTCCGTTCCTGGGACAACCCTCGCGCGAATGTATACCGTCGTGATAACGATATTCCGTATTCATGGGGAACAGCAGTAAACGTACAGTCTATGGCTTTCGGTAATATGGGTGATGACTGTGGTACGGGAGTTGCCTTTACCCGTGACCCTGCTACTGGTGAGAAGAAGCTTATGGGCGAGTTCCTGAAGAATGCGCAGGGTGAGGACGTTGTTGCCGGTGTCCGCACACCGATGCCGATTGCCCAGATGGAGCAGGAATTCCCAGAGGCATTTGCACAGTTTAAGGAAGTTTGTTCTACACTGGAGAACCACTACAGAGATATGCAGGACATGGAGTTTACTGTCGAGAATAAGAAGCTTTACATGCTGCAAACACGTAATGGCAAGAGAACGGCACAGGCAGCTCTTAAGATTGCGTGTGACCTTGTAGACGAGGGAATGAGAACAGAGGAAGAGGCTGTTGTCATGATTGACCCGCGTAACCTGGACACGCTTCTCCATCCACAGTTTGATGCGGCTGCTTTGAAGGCGGCAACGCCAATGGCCAAAGCGCTTGGTGCGTCTCCGGGAGCTGCATGTGGTAAGATTGTATTTACTGCAGAAGATGCAGTTGAGTGGAATGCGCGCGGTGAGAAAGTCGTATTGGTTCGTCTTGAGACATCCCCAGAGGATATTACTGGTATGAAGGCTTCCCAGGGTATCCTGACTGTTCGTGGTGGTATGACAAGCCACGCTGCTGTTGTTGCCCGTGGTATGGGTACATGTTGTGTATCCGGCTGTGGTGATATCAACATGGACGAAGAGAATAAGAAATTTACATTGAATGGAAAAGAGTTTAACGAAGGGGATTCAATCTCCATAGATGGTTCTACCGGAAATATTTACGATGGAATTATCCCAACAGTAGATGCTACTATCGCCGGTGAGTTTGGCCGCATCATGGATTGGGCAGACAAATACCGTACGATGAAAGTGCGTACGAATGCGGATACACCGGCAGATGCGAAAAAAGCACGTGAGCTTGGCGCAGAGGGTATCGGTCTTTGCCGTACAGAGCATATGTTCTTTGAGGAAGACAGAATTGCCGCGTTCCGTGAGATGATCTGTGCGGATACGGTAGAGGAAAGGGAAGCAGCGCTGGATAAGATTCTTCCATATCAGCAGAGTGACTTTGAGGCGCTCTATGAGGCTCTTGAGGGGAACCCGGTTACTATTCGTTTTCTGGATCCGCCTCTTCATGAGTTTGTTCCTACGGAAGAAGCAGATATTAAGAAGCTGGCTGATGCACAGGGTAAATCGGTAGAGGATATTAAAGCTATTATCGCATCCCTGCATGAGTTTAACCCAATGATGGGTCATCGTGGATGCCGTCTGGCCGTAACTTATCCAGAAATCGCTAAGATGCAGACTAAGGCTGTCATCCGCGCGGCAATCAATGTTCAGAAAGCGCATACAGACTGGACTGTGAAACCAGAGATCATGATTCCATTAATTGGCGATGTAAAAGAGCTCAAATACGTTAAGAAATTCGTTGTAGAAACAGCGGATGCTGAGATCGCAGCAGCTGGCAGCAATCTTGAGTATGAAGTGGGTACGATGATTGAAATTCCTCGTGCAGCACTTACAGCAGACGAGATCGCAGCAGAGGCAGACTTCTTCTGCTTCGGTACGAACGACTTGACGCAGATGACATTCGGGTTCTCCCGTGATGATGCTGGTAAGTTCCTTGATGCATACTACGATGCAAAGATTTTTGAAAACGATCCGTTTGCTAAGCTCGATCAGACGGGTGTTGGCAAGCTGATGGAAACATCTCTTAAACTTGGTAAGCCGGTGAATAGTAAACTTCACTGCGGTATTTGTGGTGAGCACGGTGGAGACCCATCTTCCGTTGAGTTCTGCAACAAGATTGGCCTTGACTATGTATCCTGTTCACCGTTCCGTGTTCCAATCGCTCGTTTGGCTGCAGCACAGGCGGC
>CAJTZF010000015.1 GCA_910584245.1 uncultured Eubacterium sp. | reverse complement strand
CCTATGACCCTCTGCTTGTAAGGCAGATGCTCTCCCAGCTGAGCTAAGATCCCATTTGCTTGCTTATCAGCAGCACTGTTAATTATTATATTCAGACAAGCTTCTTTTGTCAAGTGTTTTTTCAAACTTTTTTATTTTTATTGTGAAAGGTTGTGTCTGACGGCAATAACGTTTATAAAAACACTGCCATAAACGTCTCCCGCGCGACGACGCTCAGCGTAGCCATAATAATTCCCGCCAGCAAAACACCGCCCATACTCGCCCATATGCTGGACTTAAAATCCATATCCAGAAGGCTGGCTGCCAGAGTACCTGTCCATGCCCCCGTGCCGGGCAGCGGAATTCCCACGAAAAGAAGAAGCGCTACAAAAAGTCCCTTTCCTGCCTTTTCTTGCAACTTTTTCCCTCCCTTTTCGCCTTTCTCAAGGCATAAGGTAAAGAACTTGCCAATGACTGGTTTATCGGATCCCCACACAAGTATTTTTCTCGCAAAAAAATAAATAAAGGGTACGGGAATCATATTTCCCACAATCGCCAGCGGAAATGCGACCGTGAGCGGAATCCCCCATGCCACGGCATATGGAATCGCCCCTCGCAGTTCAACGATTGGCACCATCGAAATCAAAAAAACAAGTATATAATGTAACATTTATTCTTTCTTCCTTTCTTTATTTGTTTTCACACAATTCTATCCGAACCTCGCCATCTTCCTGGAACTCTATAACCGCGTACGTCCGTATATGGCTGCTCTGCCTCGGCCTCGATATGCTTCCGGGATTGAGCACCGTCAATGTTGAGCTCTGCTCCAAAAAGGGCACATGGGTATGCCCATACATGACAATGTCTGCTTCTTTTTCCAAGGCCCAGTATTTCAATATATCAACGCCCATATTGACCCTCTGCTGGTGTCCGTGCGTCATGGCTATCGTGTGCCCGTGCAGCTTCAGCACCTGGTATGGGGGAGTCTGCGCAAACCAGTCACAGTTGCCGCGCACCATGTACACCGGCCCTGGAACCGAGTTGCGGAGCACATTTTCATCTCCCTCGATATCACCCAGAAAAAACAGGCCGTCAATATCCTTTTTGTACTGCTGGATCACTTCCAGCATTTTCTCATTTCTGTTATGCGAATCGCTGAATACCAAATACTTTGCCATTCTATTCTCCACTTTTCTGCAGCTTTTCCACCATTTTCCGCAACGCGATTCCCCGGTGGCTGATTTTATTTTTTTCCGACGGCTCCATTTCGCCCGTCGTGCATCCCCGCTCCGGCAAATAAAAGATCGGATCATACCCAAATCCATTTTTACCTCTCGGCTCACGGGCCAACACCCCCTCGATAACCCCTGTCGTAGTCTCAACCTTTCCGTCTGGATAGGCACAGGCGATCACGCAGACAAAGCGGGCCGTCCGCTCTTGTCCCTCTGCCTTTTCACACCGTTTCAACAACTCTGCATTTTTTATTTCATATGGGGTGTCCTCTCCCAGGTACCTGGCCGAATAAATTCCCGGTTCCCCGCCGAGATAGTCCACCTCAAATCCTGAGTCATCGGCCAAAACCATCTCATGCGTCTCCTCACAGATCGCCTTCGCCTTAATCACTGCATTTTCTTCAAACGTATGTCCATCCTCAATAATATTCGTATGTATATCCAAATCCTTTAAAGAATATACATCGTAACCATCCCCTAGAATCTGCCGGATTTCGTTTACCTTTCCTTCATTGTTCGTAGCAAAAATAAGTCGTTTTCCCATTCCTTCCTCCTAAATGAATAGTATAATCGTTCTTTACAAAAATAGCAAGAACATTCTGCCAGCCTTTATAAGTCCTTCGTCACCGACGCCGGTTTTGGTCTCGGCGGTCGCAGCCCCATATACTGGTATAAATACGTTTTCATCATACCATTATATATTTTGCGGTTCTTCGTCGCCTTTTTCCCAATTGCTTTCTGGGCATCCTCGTATCCGCTCAGCAGGAAAAAGGACCACGTTTCATTTTCCTTTATAATATTTCCTATCGTGCGGTAAAGAAGCTCCATCTCCTGCTTAGAGGAAAGCCTCTCCCCATACGGTGGGTTTGAGATAACGAACCCATACGGTTTCGGCGAACTAAAATTTACAATATCACGCTGCTGAAAATGAATATACTTGTCCACACCGGCGAGGGCGGCGTTTGCCCTTGCCATTTTTAAAACCTCCGCGTCCAGGTCATATCCCTGGACCGCCACTGGCGCGTCTTCCTCAATGAGATCCATCGCCTCCTGTCCCACTTCATACCACTCCTTTTTAGGTATGAGGTTCGGCCAGTTTTCAGATATAAAATCCCGGTTCATGCCAGGGGCTATATTTTTGGCGATCATAGCCGCTTCAATCGGTATTGTCCCGCTTCCGCAAAAAGGATCGACAAGAATGCGGTCCCGCTTCCACGGCGACAAGAGGAGAATCGCCGCCGCCAGTGTCTCGGTCAGCGGGGCCGGAGCCGTTTGCTTCCGGTACCCCCGCTTGTGCAGGGATACCCCCGTCGTATCCAGGCCCACCGTCACAATATCCTTCCGAATACTAATGCGCAGAGGATAGTCTGCTCCATCCTCCGCAAACCAGCTTGTGTGATACGTCTGTTTCAGACATTCCACCATAGCCTTTTTCACGATACGCTGAATATCCGACGGGCTAAAAAGCTTACTGCTCACAGATGACGCCTTTGCCACCCAAAATCTTCCATCCTCAGGAATATACTGATCCCAATGTATACTTTTTATCCCCTCAAACAGCTCGTCAAAAGTCACCGCCTTAAATTCAGCCACCTTGAGCAATACGCGCTCCGTCGTCCTCAAAAAAAGGTTCGCACGGCATATACCCTCGGCATCCGCGATAAATGCCACTTTTCCATTATCGACGGAGGATATTTCATAACCAAGCTCTAATATTTCCCTCTTCAATACTGCCTCCATCCCAAAATGGCATGGCGCAATTAATTCATAAGTACTACGTTTCATCTACGACTGCTATTCCTTTCCATACTTTGTACCCCTGGTACCCACCGGCAATGCTGATCGCATAATATCCCCGCTTATTCATTTCTTTTGCCGCATACATGCTCTGGTTTCCCCTCTCACAATAAAAGACAACCGTTCCATAACGGTGTTTCCACGTCTCCTTCTCAATCTCCCACTGTTCATATGGGATATTTTTTGCTCCTGGGATATGGCCGTTCCGATAATCTTCTTCGTCTCGTAAATCTATAAGAATCGTCCCCGGCTGTCTCGTCACTTTTTCCAGGTCCTGGATGGGTATAATCGAAAAACTCATAGTAAACCACGTTCTTTTTTTCTTATATCATATGATTTTTTCGACATTTTGTGACAATGAAATAAGAAAAGCAAGCCGTCTCCAGAGGGGGACGGCCTGCAGGCACCTAACATGAACCAATACTACTTCGAAGTATCATTGCTTGAATTCTTTGCGCGGTTGCGGCAGTTGGATGAATTCCTGCAATTCGAACAAGTCGAGCTATTGGAATAATTCTGCGTGTCGTTTTTCGTAGAGTTGCTGGAATTATTGCTCGAATTGTTTTTCGTACCATTTTTTGTGCTGTTTTTCGAAGAAGTGTCCTTCGTGCTGTTTGTTCCGTTGGTACTGTTCTTCGTGCTGTTCGTTCCATTGGTGCTGTTCTTTGAGTTGTTCTTAGTACTGTTCTTTTCGTCGTACTCGTCTAAAAAATTCTTAGCCATAGTAGTTTGCCTCCTGTTTATAACATTTTCGTTACAGGATTAGTATGGCTTTTTTTATTTCGGATATACGAATCAAGCTTTTCCAACAGAACCAAATAATTCCATTTTTTCTTTTACGGTCGCTTTTATTGCGTCTGCTCCCGGCGCAAGCAGCTTCCTCGGGTCAAATCCCTTTCCTTCAAGGTCTTTTCCCGCTTCAATGTATTTGCGTGTCGCGTCAGCAAAAGATAGCTGGCACTCCGTATTTACATTTATTTTAGAAACACCAAGGCTGATTGCTTTTTGAATCATGTCTTCCGGAATTCCTGTCCCACCGTGAAGCACGAGCGGCATATCTCCTGTAAGCTTCTGCACGGCATCCAGTGTTTCAAAACTGAGCCCCGCCCAGTTTTCCGGATATTTCCCATGAATGTTTCCAATTCCGGCAGCAAGCATCGTCACACCAAGATCCGCAATCATTTTACACTCTTCCGGATCTGCGCACTCACCTGCGCCCACTACGCCGTCTTCTTCCCCGCCGATTGAACCTACCTCTGCTTCGATGGACATTCCCTTTTCATTACAAATCGCCACAAGCTCTTTCGTTTTGGCAACATTCTCTTCAATTGGATAATGGGACCCGTCAAACATAATCGAGGAAAATCCTGCTTCAATACATGCTTTCGCTCCCTCATAACTGCCGTGGTCAAGATGAAGCGCTACAGGCACCGTGATGCCAAGTTCCTCAAGCATTCCATTCACCATTCCGACAACGGTCTTGTAACCGCACATATATTTGCCCGCACCTTCTGATACGCCAAGGATAACCGGCGATTTCAATTCCTCTGCTGTGAGAAGAATGGACTTCGTCCACTCCAAATTGTTGATGTTAAACTGGCCAACTGCATATTTACCTGCCTTTGCTTTCGTAAGCATGTCCTTTGCTGAAACTAACATAGGATATTCCTCCATTTCTTTTTCTATCATTAATTTTGGTTACCGAATGCAAAACCGCGCCCTGCTACTTTGCGCAACAGTGCTTATATTTCTTACCGCTTCCACACGGACACGGGTCATTCCTGCCGACCTTCGGCTCTTCATGCCGGATCGTACCGGATTCCTTCTGTTTGCGATACAATTCCTTCTGACGCTCCTTTGTGAGAATCGCATCCCACTGCGGCAGCGTGTAGAGCCATTCCGCCTTGCACTCCACCATATTGTAATATAGCTTTTCACAGTCAATATCTAATTTTACGACGGTGTCCTTCTCCATCGTATCAATCGGATTTTTCTCCTTCAAGCTGTCATTGATTCCATCCAGAAATCCTACCATCATAGAGAGCGGCACGTCATATGTTTCGGCCAGCCCCTCTACCGTACCTTCTACCACTTCATCCGGATTTGCAAGCAGCTTTTCATAAATGCCTTTTTCCAGTTGAAAATAGTTGTTCCAGAGCTCCTCCCCCTTTTTTGAATTCTGCATCTCCTCCGAGTATGCATAATCACGCCATTCCTTCAATAGTGCCATCGTTCATTTCCCTCCTCCGTATTGCTTTTCACAATGGCTTTGCCATATGTTGACTATTGTAACACAAATTTGTTCGTTAGGCAAACGATTATTTTAAATACGCATCCAGCCCATTTGCAATGCCGCGGACAATCTTCTTCTGATAAGATGCGGAAGCCATATTCCGGTCCTCTGCCGGATTACTCATAAATCCCATCTCGATTATCGTCACAGGTACCGTACACCAGTTTATGCCTGTCATTGTGTCCGTATACATCACGCCCCTGTTCTTTGCCCCTGTCGCGCTACAATATTTCTGGAGCACCAGCTTAGACAATTTCTGGCTAGCCTTACGTATTTTTTTGCTCATATACTTATTCTCAGCGGTCGGCGCAATCGTAAGGGCGCCGCTCACAGACGAAGCATCCGCAGAATTGGCATGAATACGGACAAACGCGTCGGCCTTCGCTGCATTCGCCACTTTGGCGCGCTGCACATTCGATATATTGACCGAATGCTTTGTCCGAACCATAACTACTTTATAGCCGCGGCCTTCCAGCTCTTTTTTCAATTTTCTTGCAACTTGTAAATTCAGCTTATATTCTGGAAGCTTCGTCGCACAACCGGATGTGCCGGAAGTCACTTTCGCTTTTTTTGTTTTCGAACCCGGACCATTTGGCTCCAACGAAGAATTTCCCTTGAGCTGATGGCCGGCGTCGATCGCAATCACCTTACTCCCAGCCGCATCCACTTCATGTCCGGATACTTGAAGTCCCACCGCAAACAGCAACACAAATGCCGCCGCATAATTTCTAACTTTTTTCATCATTTATCTCTTCCCTCCAGCTCTGGCATAACGGAAAGTGTGGCTACCGTTTCCAATAGCCACACCACCAAATAATGCGGAGTATGGGACTTGAACCCACACGTCTCAGAGACACATGATCCTTAGTCATGCCTGTCTGCCAATTCCAGCAACTCCGCATACACTTATGAAAATTTGTATTCGCGACTTATTTCATTCGCTCATCTGCTTGACTATAATAACAAATTTTCGAATAAATGTCAAATACTTTTTTCATCATTTTGCATACTCTTTGACAAACCAACTCAAAAGTTCCGAATTCTGGTCTGTGATCCGCTTGAGCTGCGCGTGTGGGAGCGGACACATAACCGTTCCGGTCTCTACGGTTACATTTGGGATCTTTTTGTTATAAATAAGCCAGTCCCCTAATCCTCCGTTCGGATCCGTACTTATTGATTTTGGCATCAGGCGGTATTTCGTGTAGGAATTGACCTTTGAGGCAAGCGCCGACTGCCTCTGGTAGAGCGCCGCATTTGCCTCCACATTGTAATTCCAATAAAGTATACTTCCCGTCGAGTGATAATTTAATGCGCCCTTTAAACCTGAAAGTCCGTTGATAAACCGCATCATAACCTTTGTTTCCTTTTCCGAGGCCGCCTTCTCTCCCGGATAAGAAATTCCGTCCGGTTTCTTGGATTTGTCTTTCTTGTTCCAGCCGCCAGGAAAATTGAAATTCAAATTTACGCCTCTGGCATTCGCTTTCCATGTTCTTGACGACGCTTTCGTCTTCTTACATATTTTACGAAGTTTTTTTGACCGCACCGCATCAAATCCGTATTGGGAAATCGAAATGCCGTCTGGGTTAATCATCGGCACCACATATAGGCACACATGGTTCAGGGTGGACTTATACTCCTCATACTGCCGCAGAATTTCCTCACTTTTCCGCATTAGCATCTGTGGATTCAGCCATTCCCTCGCGTGAATACCGGCATCAATCACTATTTTTCTTCCGGCGCCCAGCCGACCAATTCTCAGACACCATATATTTCTTCCGTCCTCACTTGTGCCCAAGCTGCTCAAGGACGCTTTTCCCTTATATTTCTGGGCGATATTTCTCAGGTCTGCCGTCATATCCTCATAACTGTAAACCGTATCCCGGTCGTCAACGAGCCACGGCTCCTCCTTGACTAAAATCGTCGACTTGACTATATTTTTTGCGGAGCCTTTTATGCTGGCGGTTATGACTGCCGTCCCCTCTTTCCCAGTCGTCACTACACCTTGTTTGCTCACCCTTGCCACTTTTGTGTTCGAAGATGTAAAACGTATTTTTTTCTTTGGGTAGTTGTAAGAAAGCACCGTTGTCTTCCCCTGGTAAACCAACCGTTTTTTGGGATTTTTCGCGTACATGCGCGGGGCAAAATACACATATGCGTAAATACTTTCTCTCGTTCGCACAGACGTAATGCGAATAATGGCATACTGCTTCTTATCCCTCTCTTTGTCCCGGCAGATCACCCTTCCATCCTGCCTGACTACTACCTTTTTCTTTCGGACATCACTTTTCCGAATGCCTCCCACCACTTTAAACACAGACTTCTGCGTGGGCCTGAGCCTGACTTCGTCCGTCGCATATGTGTAAAAATGATATATTTTGCGTTTTTTTACTTTTCCGTATCCAATCCCCTTCTGTCCGCCCTTAAAAAACTTCACGCCTGCATTTTTCAGCGCGAGCGGCTTTGGCGATGACAGCGGTTTTCCTGACGGCTTGGCAGAAGCCGCCGGATGCTCAACCGCCCCCGATTCAACACTTGCCTTTTGGGTACGCGGCGGCAGCGCGGTCTTTTTCTTCGCTGCATGTGATTCCCCTGCCGGCAGCATTCCCCCGATTAAAAGTGAACATATTAACCAAACACAAATTCTTCCTGCTCTTTTTCCCATTTTACTCTCCATTTTCCGTCTCCCTTCAGCTTTTGACGAATCCCTTAAGTCCAAAAAAGGATACCTCATTTATCGTGAAGTACCCTTTGCGATGTGTGTTGATTATATTATCGAAAAGTTATGTCAAAATTATGCGAGTTTGCTCTTTGCAACATCAATGAGTGCAGCAAATCCATCCGGATCACTAATCGCCATTTCCGAAAGCATCTTCCGGTTTATATCAACCTCCGCCAGCTTCAAGCCGTGCATAAATTTGCTATAAGAAAGACCGTTAATCCTAGCCGCCGCATTAATACGTGCGATCCAGAGCTGACGGAACTGTCTTTTTCTCTGCTTTCTTCCTGAATAGGAAGTCTCCAGCGCGCGCATAACGGACTGCTTTGCCACACGGTACTGCTTAGATCTCGCTCCTCTGTATCCCTTTGCTAATTTCAATACTCTTTTATGTTTTTTCTTTGCGTTTAATCCGCCTTTAATTCTAGCCATTTGGCATTTACCTCCTTTAATGAACCGTCATAACTGCCATTCCATTATGCATATGGCAAAATCTTCTTCATCGTTTTAACATTCGTATCATCTACTAATGTTGCTTTTCTGAGATTTCTTTTTCTCTTCGTCGTCTTCTTTGTCAAAATATGGCTCTTGTTCGCCTTATTGCGAACCAGCTTGCCGGTTCCGGTTACTTTGAATCGTTTTGCAGCGGCTCTTTTTGTTTTCATTTTCTGCTTTGCCATGATAATACCTCCATGTTGTATTTGATAGAAAAACTCTCTATCACTATTTTGCGGCTGTTAAAAACATAATCATGCTTCTTCCTTCCATTTTGGCTTCTTTGTCGATCGCCGCAACGTCGCCCAGTTTCTCGTAAAAAGCGTTCAACACCTCGCGTCCTACATCCTTGTGCGCCATTTCGCGGCCGCGGAAACGAAGGGTCACTTTCACCTTGTCACCCTTTGATAGGAATTTGCGCGCCTGATTTGCCTTTGTATTCAAATCATTCATATCAATATTAGGAGAAAGCCGAATCTCTTTCACCTCAATCGTCCGCTGTTTCCTCTTGGCTTCCTTTTCTTTTCTCGCCTGCTCATAACGATATTTGCCATAGTTGATAATCTTGCAGACCGGTGGTTTCGCCGTCGGGGCGATCTTCACCAGATCAAGATCGGCATCTCTCGCCATCAAATAAGCCTCTTTGGCTGACATAATTCCAAGTTGCTCTCCGTCCTGGCCGATCACACGGACTTCTCTGTCCCGGATCTGCTCATTAATCATTAATCCGCTGATAACCTGCACCTCCAAATGAAATAAAAAAAGATAACTGTTTTTAAAGCCAGCTATCCACAAAAAAATCACTATTCATCCATAATGAAAATATGGTAAACCATTGACGTGTGATAACATTTCTGCTATACGGCAAGGTGAGAGTGGATAACTCTGCTTTTTACACCGTTGTTAGGTTACCACATTTTCCAAGGTCTGTCAAGTATTATTTTTGGGGCGGCGTCCCTCTGCAGGGACGCCGCCCACTATTTATGCTCTTAGTTCCAGCAAGGTTCAAAAATCCATTTTTGGCAAGTATTTCCGTAATAAGTCCACTGGCACACATTTGCTCCGTCATGCGTACCAAAATTGTATACATCCAGTGACTTCTTATCGCCAGTCACTTTTGTCACAATACCGTAAACATTTGCTGTGGAAGTTTTCATAATTTTAAATTTCTGGGCGTCTGCTCCATTGGCGGAATACGTCTGCACATTTGTGCCATCTTCCTTCGCCCCGTACTGAATATCCAGCATGTAACCATTTCCATTCTTCAATGTAACATAGCCATTTCCCTGATTGGACAAATACCACTTCTGCCCCTTCACTCCGGAACCTGTACCAATTTCCACATTGACGCCGTTGCCACCCACATTATCTTTTACTTGAAGATATTTCTGGGCATTAATATTTTTTATGTAATACCAGCCATCTGGAAGCGTCTCATAATTCGTATCCGAAGAGCCGAGACCGGAATCCCTGTATGCCTGCAATACATTGTAATAGGAGGACTTCGGCACATTCAGGTAAGAGAAGAGTAATGGTTTTTCGCCCTTGATCCATGTCACATAGTCAGCAATTCCCCACCACGTAAGTCCTGTAATATTCCCTCCTGCTTTTTTAATGCTCAAAACATTCTTCATCAGGTTGTACAAATAGGACGCCTGGTCTGCGTCGGATTTGTTCGTGACATCCAGCTCTGTAATCTGGACTTCAAACCCTGCGTTGACAAAAGCCCGCAGCGCGTCTGTATAATAAGATACACTAGGGAAGGCCGTGCCGAGATGCGACTGCATACCTACACCGTTACAAATCTTTTTTTCTGCATTGATATAGCGGATCATCGTAATAATATCATTCACTTCCATGTAGGTATTGAAATCATTATACAACAGGCTGACTTTATCCGTAAGCTTGAAATAGCTGATACAGTCATGTGCATATTGGAACGCACGCTTTACAAAGGCCGGCTTATTCCCGCAGTTCCCATAAATGTAACTCCAGCCAGATGGCGTCGCATGTAAATATTCATTTACGACATCCCACGCATAGACAACACTTCCATATTTGCTAGTATATACATGGTTCATCACTGTCTTTATGTAATATTCCATACGGTTATTCATCTGTGCTTCCGAAACATATCCATAATTTGTCGAGTAACCTACCCGGAAGAACCAATCCGGCGTCTGGCTGTGCCAAATCAGCGTATGGGCGCGGACTCCGAGGCCGTTCTCATAACAAATCTTAAGCACTTTATCAATCGTGTCAAAATTAATTTTAGGAACATATGTCTCATTCATCGAGGATGGAACATAGTAGCCCTGGCTTTTCGCCGTGTCCTGATGAAACAAAGACGGCTGGCGGCCTAAGAGCGCATCCGGCTTCATCTCATTTTCGAGTGTGATACTGTTGTACTGTGACTTGATGTGGGACAGGGTAGCCGGATCCTGAAGCTGGGCCAAGGTAACGCAGTTTCCAAAACGCCCCATCGTTTTCCCATAGGTGTTAAGTAGTGTCTCGCTTGCTGCTGTTTCTGTCTTTGGTACAACACAGCTCCCTAAAATGAGCATGCCAACCAGAATAGCGGAAAATAGACGTTTCCCCTTTTTTACAATTTTCATTATTAACCTCCAATACATCGACTTTCATTTTCGTTTCAAGTTTTGCCGGACGCCCCATATCGTAACTTTATACCTCCTTCCCTTTTTATTCGTCAATTTCCGGCAGACAACCCCTTGTGTGCCGGTATCAGCAAAACCTAATTGAAGTATAACCACAAAAAAACGTTGTGTCAACGGAAAATGGAACAATTTTCAAATGTATAAAAGTGCTAGTTCAGTACAAAATAATTCCATCTATGGAAAGGAAACGAAATTATATGAAAAACAAGGATTTTAAACCATTTATCCCGGCAGACCGAGAGATGCCGGAATGCACTACCACTTCTATCGTTCTCGGAATTATACTGGCTGTCGTCTTCGGCGCTGCCAATGCCTACCTCGGGCTGCGGGTCGGCATGACCGTTTCCGCCTCGATTCCGGCCGCCGTAATCTCGATGGGCGTCATCCGCGTAATACTGCGAAAAAATTCAATTCTTGAGAGCAACATGGTCCAAACCGTCGGATCCGCCGGGGAGTCCCTCGCCGCCGGCGCGATCTTCACGCTGCCAGCTCTCTTTTTATGGGCCTCCGAGGGAAAAATAGAAATGCCTGGCATCGGTGAAATTACACTGATTTCCCTGTGCGGCGGCATTCTCGGCATTCTGTTCATGGTCCCCCTCCGAAATGCCTTGATCGTAAAGGAACATAAAAAATTGCCCTACCCGGAAGGCACCGCCTGTGCGGAAGTGCTTTTGGCTGGCGAAAAGGGAGGTTCGAGCGCAAAAACTGTATTTTCCGGTATGGGCATCGCCGCCCTATGTAAATTTCTCGTAGACGGCCTAAAAGTTATCCCGGGATCCATATCCGCTAAATTTCATTTTCTGAAAACAGAGCTGTCCGCAGAAGTTTATCCCGCGTTGATCGGGGTCGGTTATATATGCGGGCCAAAAATATCCTCCTACATGCTGGCCGGCGGTATCCTCGGCTGGTTTGTCCTGATTCCCGCCATCCAGCTCTTCGGGGCAGAGACTATACTGTATCCCGGAGATGACACAATCGGCAGCTTATATGCCGCCGGGGGCGCAAGCAAAATATGGGGGCTTTATATCCGCTACATCGGCGCCGGCGCGGTAGCGGCAGGCGGTATTCTGAGCCTGATTAAATCCTTGCCGCTGATCCTTTCCACCTTTCGTGATTCCATTAAAAGCCTCTCTGGAAAGCAACAGCTTTCACAGGAGCGAACCGCCCGGGAATTAAATATGAAATTCATTTTTGTCGGCATTCTGCTTATGATTATCGCAATCTGGCTGCTTCCCTCCATTCCTGTCACCCTGTCCGGCGCCGTCATGGTGATCCTCTTCGGGTTCTTTTTTGCCACCGTCTCATCCCGCATGGTCGGGTTAGTCGGCAGCAGCAACAATCCTGTCTCCGGTATGGCGATCGCAACCCTCCTCTTTTGCACGCTCATATTGAAGGCGTTTGGCGACTCCGGCTTTCACGGTATGCAGGGCGCAATCTCCATCGGCTCTATTATATGCATCATCGCCTGTATGGCCGGCGACACATCCCAGGACTTAAAGACGGGATACATCCTGGGCGCCACTCCGCGCAAGCAGCAAATTGGCGAACTGGTCGGAACCGTCTGTGCCGCCCTCGCCATCGGCGGCGTCCTTTATTTGCTCAACGCCGCCTGGGGATTTGGCTCCACCGAATTGTCCGCTCCCCAGGCAACGCTTATGAAAATGCTCGTCGAAGGGGTTATGAACGGCAATCTCCCTTGGAACCTGATCTTCATCGGCATTTTCATCGCCATCGTAATCGAAATACTACGTATCCCGGTTCTGCCGGTCGCCATCGGCCTGTATCTGCCGCTGGAACTTAGCACCTGTATTATGATCGGCGGCCTTGTCCGCTTACTGGTAGAAAAAAGAACGGCTGGCTCAGAACAGGATAAAAAGAAAAGTATCAGCAATGGAATCCTGTTCAGTTCCGGCATGATTGCCGGTGAAGGACTGGTCGGTATTCTGCTCGCCGTCCTCGCCGTCTTATCTGTAAACGAACGCATACAGCTTTCTGAATGGCTTAACACCGGAACAGCCGGGGGAATCGTCCTTATGCTGTTCCTCGTGCTGGCACTTTTTAGATCGGCCAAATGCAAAACCTCCACAGACACACACACCTGAGCTCGATATCAGCGCACAGCTATCCCACATGCCTTTCAAACGGAGTAAATCCGAGAACCAAATCTATTTCCGCAAGTGCGTCCTCCGGCAGGCGCAGGCCGGCGGCAGCCAGATTCCCGGCGAGCTGTGCCGGTTTACTGGCGCCGGTAATAACGCTGCTTATAATTGGTTTGCGCAAAATCCAGGCCAGCGCCAGCACGGAAACGGATATATTCATTTCATTTGCGATCTTCTCTAATTTTTCTACTTTCCCTAAATTCTCATCCGTGAGCAAATTGTTGATTTGCTTATCCGCCTGATGTGTCGCCCGGGAACCCTCTGGAAAAGCCTGTCCCCTTTTATATTTCCCAGTCAAAAGCCCCTGCGCAAGAGGAGAAAACGGCGTAATACCAATCCCGTATTTTTCGCAAACGGCCATAATTTCATGTTCAATATAGCGGTCGACCATATTGTATTGCGGCTGGACGGCCGTCAGCGGATGAAGCTGGTATTTATCAATAATGCGCTGCGCTTCCTCCAGGCGGGAACCGCTCCACTCCTCGCTGACGCCGTAATAGAGTATTTTTCCCTGGGACACTAAGTCGCTTAGCGCGCGAAGCGTCTCTTCCATTGGCGTCGTGCTATCAAAACGGTGGCAATAATATAAATCAATATAATCAAGCTGCAAATTTTTTAGCGACCGGTCTATATTTTCAAAAATGTGCTTCCGCGAAAGCCCCCGTTCGTTGACGCTGGAACCGGTCGGAAAAAAGACCTTGCTCGACACGACATAGCTACTTCTGGAATAACTCTTCAAAACCCTGCCCAAAAATATTTCTGCCTGTCCGCCACTGTAACCATCGGCACAATCAAAAAAATTAACGCCGCTGTCGTAGGCGAGCCGGATCGTTTCTTCCGCTATTTTTGTCTGTTGGCTTCCCGAAAGATCTGTCATCCAGCTCCCGACTGCAATTTCACTTACCTTTAAACCTGAATTTCCGACATTACGATATTTCATCTCAACCTCTTTTCTGCATGATTTTTACCATGCCCTATATTATTTTGTCCAAGTGACAATTGACCTGTATTTAACATAACACTCATTGTGCTTGTGATATAGGACAACAAAAAAGGGGACTGCCGACTCTTCAACAGCCCCCTATACAAAGCATTCGTACGATTAACCAAAATACCTCTTAAGAAGTCCCTCAAACGCTTTTCCATGTCTAGCCTCGTCTCTTGCCATCTCGTGCACGGTATCATGGATTGCATCCAGATTTTGAGCCTTTGCGCGTTTTGCAAGATCAAATTTACCTGCCGTTGCGCCATTTTCAGCAGCCACACGCATTTCCAGATTTTTCTTTGTAGAATCGGTAACTACTTCACCGAGAAGCTCTGCGAATTTTGCAGCGTGTTCTGCTTCTTCCCATGCCGCCTTCTCCCAGTAAAGACCGATCTCCGGATATCCTTCTCTGTGAGCCACACGGGCCATCGCAAGATACATCCCCACTTCTGAGCACTCGCCCTCAAAGTTTGCGCGGAGGTCAGCTACGATATCCTCGCTGACGCCTTTTGCTACGCCTACCACATGCTCTGCTGCCCATGTCATGCTATCACTGCTCTGCTCTTTGAATTTCTCCGGTCCCACACCACACTGCGGACACTTGTCCGGCGCCGAGTCTCCTTCATGAACATATCCACATACAGTACATACAAATTTCTTCATAATTTACATTCTCCTTTTTTATTTTTATTTTTTTAGTCCCTCCGGCCAAAACCTTCAAGAACGTCTCTACATACATTTTTTACATAATCCGTAAAAAAATACCTGATGATTATGAATTTCGCCAATCCATTTGTCCATTGCCTTTTCATCCGCAAACGCGATCTGCGGCATATCCAAATCCATCACTTTCCCACACTCCTCACATACAAAGTGATAATGTGGGGCCACTGTGGCGTCGAAATGATCTGTACCATCTCCACAACACAGTTTTTGAATTTCGCCGCTTGCCGCCAGCAGATTCAAATTGCGGTAAACAGTACCAAGGCTAAGTTTCGCATTTTCCTGTTTGAGATTGGTATAAATTGTCTCTGCCGTCGGATGCTCCGTCGTTGAATGCAGATAAGCCAGGATCGCCTCCCTCTGCTTACTGTATTTTATTCCAGCCAATTTTTCCACCTCATTTAATAATAATAACTATTACTATTTTATAGTAACCGATATTTTTGTTTTTGTCAACACTTTTTTTTATTTTTTTCACTCATGACGAATTTTGTCATAAATTATACTAAAAAACAAAAAGGAGTTTTTCGAATGAACAATCCTTATATGAATTCCTGCGGCTGTGAACAGCCGGGAATGCCGCCCGCACCAATGCCGCACAAGGGCCATAAAAGCCTTGCTATGGCATATGTCCCCTGGCAGACATGGCAGAATGTCATGGATGGCTGCGGCGGATTAAAACATGGCACTATTTTTGAAGATCTTGTTCTTCCTTTCGAGGGAGTGAAGGCTGCCTGTGCCTGCCCTTCCCACCAAAGAAATGAAAAAAATTGCAATTGCAACAATAATTATATGAGGAGGGGTATGCGATGAATCAGTCAGACAAAGCACAAATGCTCCGCTACATTCAGGAGCTTGGGTTCGCCATCGACGATGTCGTACTCTATCTGGATACCCACCCGACCGACGAAGATGCGCTAAGATACTATGAAAAATATAAAAAAATGCACCATGAGGCAGCAAAAGAATACACAAAGTACTACGGACCGCTTACGAATGAAAATGTAAATATTGAAAATGGCTGCTGGACATGGGTTGATAGTCCTTGGCCTTGGGAAGGAGGTTGTTAATCAATGTGGAATTATGAAAAAAGACTACAGTACCCGGTAAAGATCACAAGGCCAAACGCCGAAATTGCAAAAGTTGTAACCAGCCAGTTTGGAGGCCCAAACGGCGAGGTTGGCGCTGCAATGCGCTACCTTTCGCAGCGTTATTCCAATACAAACCGTAAAGTGGCTGGTGTTTTGACGGATATAGGAACAGAAGAGCTAGCCCATATGGAGATAGTATGCGCCATCGTGCACCAGCTCACAAAAAACCTCACTGCAGAAGAACTCCAGGAACAAGGTTTTGCCCCTTACTATATTGACCACACTGTTGGCTTATGGCCTCAGGCAGCTTCGGGAGAACCTTGGAGCGCTTCTATGATTCAGTCCACCGGCGATCCAATCGCAGACTTGCACGAAGATATGGCAGCTGAACAAAAGGCACGACTAACTTACGACAATATTCTGCGTCTCGTAAAGGATCCAGAAGTGTGCGACCCAATCCGCTATTTACGCGAACGTGAAGTTGTACACTATCAACGGTTCGGCGAAGGACTTCGCCTTGTTCTGGATGACTTGAACAGCAAAAACTTCTACGCATTCAACCCTGATTTCGATAAACAATTTTGTAAATAATCTGGTTGAATGCGTTGCATTCCAACCCTGATTTTGATAAACAATTTTGTAAATAGTCTGGTTGAATGCGTTGCATTCCAACCCTGATTTTGATAAACAATTTTGTAAATAGTCTGGTTGAATTATTTCTACAAATTTTAAAAGAAGACGGGACGCCATACGGCGCACCGCCTTCTTTAAATTATTCACAAATTACAAATTATTAATATGTCCGATGAATTCTCTGTGCATCATTGCCAACCGTCTTCTTACCATCTTTAACATTGGCAACAACCTTAACATAATATGTCGTATTCTTATTCATCTTACTCTTTCCGATTTTGTTAAATGTAACGCTCTTTGCATTTTTCCCTAAAGTCTTAACCTTTTTGAATCCCTTTGTAGCACTCTTAGATACATATACGGTATAACCGGAAGCACCGGCAACCTTGGACCATTTCATTTTGATCTTGCAAGCAGTCGATCTGGTATTATAATACTTTTTGCCGCTTATTTTCTGCATACAGAAGTAACGGAATCCAGAATATGACCCATATTTCTTCTGCCCGCCTGTCTGAACAAAATATCTCATACGATATTTATAAGGAACATTTTTAGACAGCTTTACTCTGCTGGAAATTGTAGACGTAGAAGAAACCGTCTTTACTTTCTTATTCCCTTTTACTTTAAATACCTCAATTTCATATCCCATTGCCTTTCCAGAAGGATCCTTTGCGATAAAGCTTACCGTAGCATCATTCGACGTACTAGACGGCATGCTATATAAATTGAAGTTTGCTGTCGATGCTGCACCAGGTTCCGTTACTACAACTGGCTGTGGTACTGGCACTGTTTGATTTGAAGCCGTACGGATTGTATGATGGGAATAGGAAGTCGCTGCCTGATATCCCGATGCCGATGTCCTGGCTGGAAAAACATCAATCGTATAAAGCGTATTCGGTACTAAGTTGCCAATCGTAACCGATGTCGATGTCGTCGTCTCAAGAACTTTGTCTGCCCCATCCTTTATCACATAGGAGGTCGCGCCTGAAACATTCTGCCATGACAATGAAATGGAATTTGACAAAATAGAGGTAGGCGTTACTTTTAATTCAGCAGCATCTGGCGATGTAACCACTTCAAACGGTTCCGTCCAGTCACTGATTTCATCATTTTCACCGCCCGTTTGATCCAGTTTCACGCTGGATACTCTCACATAGTATGACTTTCCGGCGCTGAGGTTTTCAATTACGATCTTAGGCTCAAAGGTATACTGTGTCTTTGACCAGCTGGTTCCATCTGCACTCCACTCATAAAAATATGCATCCGCATCCACTACTGCATCCCAGGAAAATTCGACTGCATTTCTGATCGCATCGGTCTGCTTTAAATTGGACGGCGCTGATACAGCCGCCTTAGACACCGTAGGTGCAATAGCCACAGCCGCCATCAAAAAAACAAAAGTTACAACTGCTTTTACATAATTTTTCATTTACATTTTCTCCTTTCTTTTCTCATGCGCCTTAATGGCGCATTCCTTTTTTATTTTACTCCAAAGCCAGTCCTCTTGTCAATCATTTTTGCGTCGGCCAAAATACTTATTCATGAAAATAACATGTTGTAATCCATTTCTTCCACCGGATTACACATAATCAAAAGCTGTTCTCATCAATAAGAAATGTTTCTCCTGGATGAAGCTCATCTGAAAGGATTTTTTTCGCCAGAAGCGTCTCTACATTTTTTTGTATATACCGCTTCAAAGGCCTTGCCCCATAAGCCGGTTCGTAAGCCTGCTCTACAATCTTTTCCCTGGCAGCATCCGTAAGATCCACAGACAATTCCCGGTCCGCAAGCCGACGATTGAGATCCGCCACGAGCAAATCAATAATCCCCCGTATATTGTCGCGTGACAATGGCTTAAACATAATAATTTCATCCAGGCGGTTTAAGAACTCCGGCTTAAAACTCCTCCGCAATTTCTCCATAACAAGATTTTCAGCCTCCGGGCGGATTGATCCATCTTCATCAATTCCTTCCAGAAGATATTCCGCGCCAAGATTTGAGGTCATAATCAAAATCGTATTTTTAAAGTCCACCGTCCGCCCTTTGGAATCCGTCACCCGCCCATCATCAAGAATTTGAAGAAATACATTAAATACGTCCGGGTGCGCTTTTTCAATTTCATCAAAAAGCACAACAGAATATGGTTTTCTGCGCACCGCCTCTGTAAGCTGTCCGCCCTCCTCATATCCGACGTATCCCGGAGGAGCCCCAATCAAACGAGAGACAGAGTGCTTTTCCATATACTCGCTCATATCTATCCGCACCATGTTCTGCTCATTGTCAAATAGGTTCTCTGCCAGGCTTTTCGCGAGTTCGGTCTTTCCCACTCCCGTCGGCCCCATGAAAAGAAAGGAGCCAATTGGCTTATTCGGATCCTTGATCCCTGCTTTTGAACGAAGAATTGCTTCCGTCACTTTCGTCACACCCTCATCCTGCCCCACAACCCGCTTATGTAGGGCATCATCTAAATGAAGGGTTTTATTTCTTTCTGACTCTGTAAGTTTGGAAACCGGAATCCCTGTCCACCTGGAAATAATTTTCGCGATTTCTTCCTCCGAAACGCTTTCATGTACCATCGACTGATCACTGTGTTTAGCCTTTTCCTCTGCCTCCTCAAGCTGCTTCATAACCCTCGGCAGATCTCCGTACTGAAGCTGGGCAGCCCTCTCCAGGTCGTAGCTGTTCTTCGCCACCTCAATCTGACCGTTGACATCTTCCAGCTCCGCCTTTAATGCATGTATTTTTTCCACAATTCCTTTTTCATTGTCCCATTTCGCTTTTGCGCCAGCGAACTGCTCCCTTAGCTCGGCGAGCTCCTTCTGCAAATTCTCCAGCCGTTCCCGGCTTAGGTTATCCGTCTCCTTTTTCAACGCCGCCTCTTCTATCTCAAGCTGCATAATGTGACGCTGCACATCATCCAGTTCCGTTGGCATGGAATCCAGCTCCGTCTTAATCAGGGCACATGCCTCATCTACTAAGTCTATCGCCTTATCCGGCAAAAAACGGTCTGAAATATAACGGTTAGAAAGCACGGCCGCACTGACTAGGGCCGCATCCATTATTTTTACCCCATGAAAAACCTCATAGCGGTCCTTCAACCCACGCAATATGGAAATAGTGTCCTCTACCGTAGGCTCATCCACAAGTACCGGCTGGAACCTTCTCTCAAGAGCAGCATCCTTTTCTATATACATGCGGTACTCATCCAGCGTCGTAGCGCCGATACAGTGCAGCTCTCCCCTGGCTAGCATCGGCTTGAGCATATTGCCCGCATCCATAGCGCCCTCTGTTTTCCCCGCTCCTACAATGGTATGAAGCTCATCGACAAACAAAATGATTTTCCCGTCGCTTTCCTTCACTTCCTCCAGCACAGCCTTTAACCGCTCTTCAAACTCACCCCTATATTTTGCCCCTGCCACAAGAGACCCCATATCCAAAGCAAAAATCTGTTTATCCTTTAAGGCATCCGGTACATCCCCACGGACAATCCGCTGGGCAAGCCCCTCCACCGCCGCCGTCTTTCCAACACCCGGTTCCCCGATCATCACCGGATTATTTTTCGTCTTCCTGGATAAAATGCGGATCATATTCCGTATTTCGGCATCCCTGCCAATAACCGGATCCAGCTTGTGCTGTTTCGCCCGTTCCACCAAATCATAACCATATTTATTTAGACTGTCATAAACCGCTTCCGGATTATCCGTCGTCACTTTCTGATTTCCCCGGATCTTGGATAACGCCTGCAAAAACCGCTCCCGGTCAATCTGAAAATCCTGTAACAGCTGCTTCACCTCTTTGGATGGCTTCCGCAACAAGCTCAGAAACAAATGCTCCACAGAAACATACTCATCCCCCAAAGCCTTTGCCTCATTTTCAGCATAGACAAGCACCTTATTCAACGATTCCCCAATATAAACCTGCCCTCCGCTTACCTGCGGCCGCTTTCTCACAAGTCCTTCCACTTGCGCCAAAAAAACATCACTGTCAATCTCCATTTTTTCGACAAGTTTTTTCAGAAGACTGTCCTCAATCGTCAACATTCCATACAATAAATGCTCTTGCACAATCTCCTGTGCCCCAAAATCGTATGCGATCTTTTCAAGACTGTTCAAAATCTCCACTGACTTTTGTGTAAACTTTGTAATGTTCATAATGATCACCCTTTCTAGTGTGCTATACTGCCCAAACAATAAGAAAGACATACTTTGCATTTCTATCTACAGTTATGTTATAACACATTTGTTAGCACTCGTCAATAGTGAGTGCTAACAAAATAACATTTTTTAATTTTAATGGGGGAATATCGTCATTCTGAAAGTGGGTTTTTAGTATTTTTTGAGTCTTTTTGAGTATCTTGAATATTCATATAACCTTTTATCTCGTGATAATATCGGGAAAGCTGTCTCATCGGTTGATCTGTTTGTATGTTAGAGCTACGCAACTTTATAATTGCCAGCTCTAATGCTAATTGTTCTCTATCCATAAATTTCCTCCCCTACATTGGTCCCTGCTTAATGCCCCCATGCAGGGAGCAAATCCAAGTCAAAAGTCATATCAAAAAAGAAGATGCTGTAGGCTCAAAGTAAGATAACACACCGTATTTCTGTAAATAATGTTCCTAATTTAATTAATTGATTTGTGATATTACTTTCAGAAAACTCAGCTTTAAGAAAAGGGACAGTAAAATATATCATGTTTTCCTAACACGTTTGATTTCCTTTTTATCTACATTTTTATCTATTTATTGTAACATATATGGAGATTAAGTACCATACTTAATTTTACATCATAAGTTCAAATAAAAATTTTTTCCTTTCTATCCTACTTTCCGAAATACCGCCGTCATGCACATGCACCCCCCTTCCATCTGTGCAAAAATTTCTCCGTCCATCTTGTGCATAATCTGGCGGCAAATATACAATCCAAGTCCGCTGCCCGGATGGCTGCCGGTATTGGAACCGCGCCAAAAGCTGTCAAAAATATGGGGAAGTTCCCCTGCGGGCAACGTGCAGCCGCTATTTCGGACTGTCACGAGCCGGCAGTCCTCCTCTTCTGAAAATACAATCTCAATGCTGCCGCCATCGCCATATTTAATTGCATTCTCCATCGTATTTTGGATCACCTCAGCCGCCCGCTCCCGGTCCCCTTTAAGTATACAATCTTCATAGTCCCCTACTGAAAATGAAATTCTAGCAATCGCCAGCTTCTCTTTATAATATACCTCCACACTATCTACCAGCTCCGACAAATAGAACTCCCCCGTTTCTACTCTTATATCAAGAAATCCCTCGTTCGATGCCTGAATGATCTGGGAGACAAACCGCTCGATCTCGCTCGTCTTCGCCTCAATACAACCAGCAATTTCAGCCGCCCTGCCCGATTCTTCGTAAAGTCCCCGGGAAAGAGCCCTGGCATAGAGCTTTATTGCAGAAAGAGGTGTTTTTATATCGTGGGAAATGGAAAGCACAAGCGTCTTCTTCTCCCGATGCAGCTCGAGTTCACGCTGCCTGCGCTGCTCAAGCGTCTCCCGCAGAAGATCGACCCCCCATACAAAACGACCGAAATACCGATTTTTGTTCTCTTTGAGCGGCACTGTCAAATTTCCCTTTGAAAGCTCATAGGGAATGTCGCGGAGCTGAAAAAAAGGCTTCAATATCTTTTCCCGAATATAAAGCATGATTGCCAGCAACAAAAAAGACAGTCCCACAAAAACCACATTCACTGCAATAACGATGTTGTAGCGTTCCTCCGCCGGCCGCAACACATAGTCGAACCGATACATCTCTCCATTGATCACCCGGATCACATAGTCGCTATTCGCATCAAAAAAGGCAGCGTCACCACCATCCCGCCGCTGTATATGCGTCACATAGCTACACTTAGACAAGTGAACCTGGTCCAATCCCCCCTCTTCTATCTCTCTCGCCAGCCTGCCCACTTCAACCCGGTATTGCCTTTCCTGGGAAACCGGAAGATAGGATACGAGAAAAAAATTACCCCCAATAAACATACATAATAAAAATACGATGACAACTACAATCCACTGGTTCCATTTTCTCATACAAACTGATACCCCACTCCCCATACGGTTATGATCCGTTTCGGATGCTTTGGATCCACCTCAATTTTTTGCCGAAGCCATTTAATATGCACGGTCAATGTCTGCGGCTCCGAACAACTGTCCAGTCCCCACACCTGGTTAAATATATATTCTTTATGCAGCACCTTCCCTTTGTTTTCCATGAGCAGCAGAAGCAGATCAAACTCTTTCGTTGTCAGCTCCAGTTCCTCTCCTCTTAACAGCGCGGCCCGGTCTCCCTTTTTTAACTGCAAATCGCCGTCCGCAATTACATCCAGCGCATATCTTCTTTGGAAGATGCCCTTAATCTTTGCAATCATAATATCAATATCATATGGCTTTTCTATATAGTCATCCGCGCCGGAAAACAACCCGTTTAGCTTGTCCTCCTTTTCTGTCCTCGCGCTCACAATCAAAATCGGCGTATTGCTGCTTTCCCGGATTTTCCGGCAGACGGCAAAACCATCCATGCCCGGCAGCAAAATATCGAGCACAAGAAGCCTTGCGCCGTATTCTTCATACAGCTGCAAGGCCTGCTCCCCGGTTTCGGCGATCCGGACAACATAGCCCTCTGCCGACAGAAAATCCCGCAGCAAACCGAAAAGCTCTTTGTGATCCTCCACAATTAAAATATCTGTCATGTGTTCCTCCTTCCCCATGCGCCGCCGCAAATGCCTTACCATCCAAGCTCCAGTAACCAGTTATTCAAAGAGCGCTCCCGTTCCCTCAATTCCGCACATGATGTATAAGCGCCTAAATGGTGCTCCCCCTTAATATTCCCATCTACAATATAAAGCACCCGTGTACATTTCGCCGCCACCTTTACATCGTGTGTGACGAGCATGATCGTCGTCCCCTCGGCATTAAGCTTGGACAATTCCTCCATAACCTCCTCCGACGACGAACGGTTTAGCGCTCCAGTCGGCTCATCTGCAAAAATCATTTTGGGATGGTTTATCATACTCCGGCAAATACACGCGCGCTGAAGCTGTCCACCTGACACCTCATTAATATCGTTATCGGCGATATCTATAATGCCCAGTTTCCGCATAAGCTCCTGTCCATACCTCACCTTCTCCTTGCGCCCGGCCGTATTCTTTTTTGACTGGCAGGACGGCAAAATAATATTGTCAAGTACGGTGAGATTTTTTAGCATATACATTTGCTGAAAAATAAACCCCATCTCGTCCAGCCGCAGTCCGGCCAGCTCTTTCTGGGACAACCCAACGATATCGGTTCCGCAGAAACGCACTTCGCCCGCTGTTACGTCGTCCATTCCCGATACGGTATAAAGCAATGTTGATTTTCCAGACCCGGATGGCCCCATGACTGCCACCATTTCTCCACTTGAAACAGCAAAGTTCACATTTTTTAATACGTTGTTCTGACACTTGTTTACAATATAAGTTTTACACAAATTCTTTACATTTAAGATCGCTTCCATGCCTTTTGCCTCCTCATTTTTTATTCATTATTCGAAATTTGCGCCGTTGGAATCGAGCGGACCTGCAATGCCGCAAGCATGGCGGCTAAGACGGTGACCCCGAACACAACTGCCGGGTACAAAACATATACTTCAAATGGCGCGATGTCAAACTGGATACTATATGCCCCCATCATTTTAAATGCCTGCCCCGATGATACTTCCGAGACGGGCTGTCCGAGCAACACACCAACGATGACAGATACAAATAAAATTATGCCGATCCGAACGGTCTGCCAAAGGACAAGCGATGTATTTCGAAATCCGATCGCCTTCAACACGGCGATTTCCCCCTTCTCTTTCGCAATAAAACTCTTGACCATAAGTACGGTGACTAATATGTTTATACACAGGACAATTACTAATATAAACTGTTTGAGTCCCTGAAATTGTCCGGCTATATCACCGATCATTTCATTTATATACTCCCCGGCCGTGAACACCTTGCTT
The DNA here is from genome assembly GCA_910584245.1 of uncultured Eubacterium sp. Classification (GTDB taxonomy): domain Bacteria; phylum Bacillota; class Clostridia; order Lachnospirales; family Lachnospiraceae; genus Eubacterium_F. Next base: position 46,239 of record CAJTZF010000015.1, on the reverse strand, counting down.
TCGTCACATATACTCTTCAAAAGCTCCTTCCTGCTATTTCGTTCCTCTTTATCCGGGTCATCCCTATAGGTGATCTGTCTGCCAAAGGAGCCGCCCGCATAGCTGAAATCGAGTTCCGCATCTGGATGGAACCGAATCCCCTCCCCCAGATTATTCATCGTTTGGTAAATGGCCGTCACGATATATTTCTCCTCCGTCTCACCGTGTTTGATTTGTACCGTATCACCGATTCTGGCGCCTATGGCATCCGATATGAGATGGGAGACCGCCACCTCATCCCTGCCCTGCGGCGCCGTGCCCTCCAAATACTCGTACCGGTCTGTCGTAATATCCCCGATCCCCTGGAATGCCAGGGAAGACGACCGTTTTTCCCCAAATGAAATCGTCATTTTAAACATAATCTCCTGGAAAACATCCGCTTCTATGTTTTCCTCTGAAAGCCGCTTACGTAAATCTCGCAGCTGCTGTTCAATCTGGGCTCGGCTATTCCCCTCCGCTGTGTAAAATAGCTCCCCGCTAATGACATGGTCGCATTCCGCCATATTGAATAAGGTAATCAGTCCGTCGGATTGAAGCGTATTTATCGTATTCACTGGTATAATAACAAGCAACATTCCTAAAATAAAAATCAGGACCATAGCTGCAAACCGCCGGATATCGCTTAAAATATCATTTGCCGCCATAAATATGACTGGTGCAAGCCTGGAACCCTCCAGTGTTATAACACTTTTTCTCCGGTACCGTTGCCCCTTTTCACCATTGCGGATGGCCTCAATTGGAGCAAACTGTTTTACACCCCTCGTACAAAAATAGCAAAACAGCTCAACAACCGCCACAACAGAGACAACACAAAGAAGGTTCAAATAGTAATTATCTCCTCCGTCCAATATAATCTTTTGGGATACGTCGCGGAGCATACGGTTTCCAAATGGCACGCTTGCCACAAATCCTATCATTCCCCCCACAACGGAAATAACAAGATATTTTATGATATAAAGCCCGCGAATCTTCACATTACCGATTCCGATCGCCTTCATTACGCCGATTTCCCGAAACTCTTCGCTCATCGTAAAATGAATGGTAAACCGGAGAATCACCATTGAAATCAAAATAAGGCACACACTGACAATTATCATAACAGCCGCTGCAACCATGTCCATAAGATACATGCTTTTGTTTGCACTCCGGTCCATATTCATCGTAACATTAACCCCGGATTCATTGAAACGGTCCATAAATGCTCCATCATCCGTATAAACACCGACAAAATCATAAAAAGACGCCGCTTCTTCCGCGCTGAGCTCGAGATAATCGTTTTCGCTGATCAAAAACCTGGTAATACCGGCCATTGATGAGCCAAAAACCGCATCCTTTGTACTTCCTGCCACGGTAAACCGTTTCGTCTTATGGCCGACTGTTATCTCCACTGTATCGCCGATCTGCAAATAGTTGTCCGGCCTATTCGTGATTTCCGCCGTCAGATAAATCTCTCCATCCCGGATCTCTGTCAGCTCCCTGTCATTGGCATCAAAGATCCGGATCATTTTCCCCGGCTGAAGCCTGCAAAGGCAAAGGCTGTTCGCATAATCAAATGGCTCCCCCTTCATCTTGATTTCTGCTGGGTTTGCCTGTAAAAGCTCCTGGCACCGAAACTCATAGGAATGCTCTTCCAGCATACGGACGAGCTTATCTGTCTCCTCTTTACTCGTCAGGCAAAACGCGTAATCCGGCACCTCCGCCTTGTCAAAATAGCGGTCCAGCGCCGTCATGACCGCCGTCATATTGTTTACACTGCTGGCGATAAAGGTCGATGCCAAAATAATAAAAACCAGCAGAATTGCGTTCATCGTCCGCTTTCTCTTTAGATCTTTTTTTAAAATTCGAAAGTACATGTTTTTCCCCCTTTTCGACCAAACTTTTGGTTTTGTAAAGGTAGTATAGCATGTTAAATATTAAATAATCCTTAAAAAATATATCATTGTGGAAAAGGCGGCACCCAACGGTACCGCCCGAATTTCAATTAGATCAGAGAATATTCTCCATTATTTGCCAAGTTCCTTCTCGCTCTCCGCCGCTGCCTGAAGCACTTTATAATAGACGCCCTTCGCCTTAGATGTGCTTTCAAACAACAATGGTCTTCCATCTCTCCTCCAGGAAAAACTATCATACAGTCCCCAGAAGGTCAAACCGGTCATCTTTTCCGGATACTGCTTGCGCACGTTGAGAATGGATTTCATCAGGTCATAGTAATATGCCATCTGGTCGTCCAATGTTTTTCTCTTGTTCGGATATGCCGTTACATCCAGCTCCGTGATCTGGACTTGGTGAATAAAGTCACAGGCAAGAAATTTCGTAAGGGCAGCAGTATAAGCCGCAACAGAAGGGTAGCTGACATCCAGGTGGCTCTGCATACCCACCCCGTCACAGATTGTCCCTTCCTTATTTATATATTCCACCATAGAAATAATATTTTCCGTTACCTGGTACGTATTGTAGTCATTGTAAAACAGGGTCACATTCTGCTTGCCGTAGCTGTCAAGCATCTCCCTGGCATACGCAAATGCGCTCTTAATATATACCGGCTCTGTCGTCTGCGTATACGCCCCCGATTTCTCATTGATCTTGTTGTCCGGATAGTACACCTCGTCCCAGTACGACTTAATGAAATTGCCGTCCTCATCTTTGCCATCGTTGTTGTGGAAATATTCATTCGCCACATCATAACAGTAAATGACATCTCCCCATCCGTTCTCCTCTTCTCTCATACAAATATACCGGATCACAGATTTAATGTAGTATTCCATTCTTGCATTCATCACGTCTGGAGTAACCCAGTCACCATCTGCCTTATAATTTTCCTTAAAAAGCCATTTCGGGGTTTGCTGGTGCCAGACAAATGCGTGAAAGCGAATGCGAAGCCCGCTTTCCGCCGCCTTCTTCATATAGTCGTCAAACTGGGAATAATTTATTTTCGGACATACCTCTTCCTTATAATTATCTGGCACATAATAATATTTATTTGCCTTCGCTTCAGAGACGGGCATCGTTTCAGCCTCAAAATCGGTCGAAAAGTAATCCGAAAAATCGGTTCCCATATTAAGAAGCCTGCACGGTTTCGACTCATTTTCCGGAGTAATGCTGTTATACTGATTCTTCGTAAATTCAAACATTGCCCCTTTATCATCCTGAAACGGACTCTGTGACGAATCCAGCTGGAAAATATTCACGGACGTTCCTACATTACCAAAGAACCGTCCCAGCGCGCTTTTTAAGCTTCCCTGAATGTCATACGTGGCATTTGCATCAATATCTTCCATAACCGGAATCGGCTCCGGTGTATTCGTAGCTGCCGGATTTTCTGATTGCCCTGGGTTACTGGACACCGGCGGCTGCTGGGAAGCAGCCGGCGCAGGCGTTCCCGGAACAGCTGCTGACGGTAAGGATGACGATACGGCCGCAGAGGCCCCACCTTTTGGCTGCGACGTTTGTTTAACAATTAGCTTACACACAAGTTTTTTCGATTTCCCTCTGTAAACAAACCGGCAGGTGAGTTTCGCAGATCCCGCTTTTAACCCTTTGACTGTCGCGGCCCCGCTCTTTCCTTTGAGCTGTACAACTTTTTTATTGCTGACACTCCATTTTATTTTTTTTACACCCGCCTTATTTTTCAATTGAACTTTCTTTGACTTTCCTTTCTTGAGCGTGATACTTTTTTTACTCAGCTTCGGCCCGGCAGCCGCCCGGGCCTCATCCGCCGGAAAAATCCCAACAGATCCTGCCAGCATCGTGCAGGCCATTGAAACCGCAACCGCCTTCGTCATCCTTTTCGTCATATTATCCTCTATTTCCTTTCCGTGTATAAGCGAAACCTTATCCCACTCTTTCCTGAACATCTTGCTCACTGTCCATCTGCTGTCTTTGGCTTACTTAACTATTTCTTGTTCTATTGCTCACTACTCGTTTCATCATTTCTACCTTCTGCTTCTCCGCAGGACTCATGTCCTTTGTCAAGATTCCTAAAAGGACCGTAACCTCCTGCTGGGAAAACGAAAGGTTGTGCATCTTCAGCTTCTGCATCGCTTCCATAATAAGCGGCATCATACTCTTCATATCCTTCCCATTGGTCTTCATCTCCAACTCCCGGATAATCTGGGCTTTCACTGGATGCATGTTCTTGAAAATGTCCTCCTGGCCCGTCATCGCTATTTTCCTCCCCGTTATTTTCTGCACTGCCGTCCGCCATTGCCGACATCATCATTGAAACCATGTCAAACATATCCTGCTGCTCCTTGGGCATTTGGCTTTTCAACATATTCAGCATCCCATCCATGCTATTTCCGGCAGCACCAGCATCACCAGCCTCACTCATCTGATTCATAACAGACATCATTGACATGACGCGCTTCATCATGAAAAAATTCAGGAACATGTCAATCATTTTTTGTTCCCGCTGATGGCAGAAATTCCGAATAGCACGAAGCAGCCCTTCTATATCAATGATGCTCCCTACAGGGATATCCAGGTAAGGAAGTGCCGCTTTTACTACCTGTATGCTTTTGTTGTCCGAAATTCGCCCTTCCCACTCGAACATCCGTATGGCTCCCGCACTACATTCTTTTTATTATAAATATGCAAAAACCGAAAAATAATGACACGGGGATCGGTCGCCATACCTGGGAGTAAACGTTTATGCCTGTACCGGGTCGGACGACGCATATACGAGCCTGTCCTCCGTTATACCATCCAGCACTTCAGACAAATATTTATTTGCGATGTATTTTGCCATAGGCAAATTCAGATCCAGATAATTTCCGCATTCTTTCGGCGAAGCCCCGGGTATATCCCCCTCGTAATCTTTCATATAAGTAAACATTTCCTTCAAAAGAGGTACTATGTCTGCGGACTCATAATCCCCTGCCAAAATAAGATAAAAGCCAGTGCGGCACCCCATTGGGCCGAAATACACGATCTTCTCTCCCATCTTGGGGTGGTTGCGCAAAAATGTTGCGCCCAGATGCTCTATCGCGTGAATCTCTGCTGTGTTCATAACTGGCTCGAAATTTGGCCTTGTCATGCGGATATCAAACGTTGTCACAATATCCGTGCCGGTGCAGTCCTTCCGAGAAACATACACCCCGGGTAAAAGCTTCCAGTGGTCCACAGTAAAGCTTGTAATCGTTTTCATATTCTACCTCACTCCTGGAAAATGAACTTCATTTCCTTTTGCTTTGTTGCGCGTATCAATATTTGCGGCATACCATATAAAGGGAACTACTACCGAATCACCTGTATCCACCCTTCCGGCGCCTCAATCCTCCCCACTTGCATACCGGTCAACGTATCGTACAACTTTTTCGTCACTTCACCCATCTCATCCATTCCACTCGGGAAAACAATCTCCTTCCCGTGGTCCACGATTTTCCCGACCGGGGATATAACGGCAGCAGTACCACATAGGCCGCACTCAGCAAAATCCTTTACTTCCTCGAGCAGCACTTCCCTCTCCTCTACTTCCATACCGAGATAATCCCTGGCAATCGAAACGATGGAGCGCCTTGTGATAGACGGAAGGATACTATTTGATTTCGGGGTAACCAGCTTGCCATCCTTCGTAATGAATATAAAGTTAGCTCCGCCTGTCTCCTCAACCTTGGTGCGTGTCTTTGGATCTAGATACATATTTTCAGCATATCCCTGATCATGGGCGTCCACGATAGCATGCAGGCTCATAGCATAATTCAGCCCAGCCTTAATATGGCCTGTACCATTTGGCGCTGCTCGGTCAAAATCGGATACGCGTATCGTGATCGGTTTTGCCCCTCCTTTAAAATACGGCCCAACCGGCGTACAAAAAATGCGGAACTGATATTCATCCGCCGGCGCCACACCGATAACCGGCCCAATACCAAATAAAAACGGACGTACATATAAAGTAGCCCCAGAGCCATATGGCGGCACATATGCCTCATTGGCACGTACTGTCTCAATGACTGCCTGTACAAATCTTTCCTCTGGAAACACTGGCATTTCGAGGCGTTTCGCCGTATCCGCCATACGTTTCGCATTCATATCTGGGCGAAAGCATACAATATGTCCGTCCTCCGCCGTATATGCCTTCAATCCCTCAAAACACGTCTGGGCATACTGGAGCACACACGCGCATTCGCTCATTACAATATTGGGGTCGTCTGTCAGCGTTCCCTCGTCCCACGCGCCATTTTTGTAATTTGCAACAAATCTCTTATCCGTCTGCCGGTAAGAAAAACCTATGTTTGCCCAATCCAACTCTTTCTTTTCCATATTATTCCCCATTTCTGCGTTGCTGTAATATATAATCTCTTCTCTTTAGTTTACTCCCCTAACAGAACGCTGTCAAGAAAAAATGAGCGGATGCGGGGAAAAGCCAATGGCCGGTGAACTGCGTCACCATTTCATTGGCTTTCATATCTTATAATCTGTGCCTGCCCCGCCCCCTGAAAGGCGTCGGAAACAAAACGTGTCTTCCGGCTGGCTCTCACGCGTAACAGCTGGCGGCAGTTTTGGAAGCTCTTGCTTTTGACACGGGCCAGGCCGTCGGGCAAAGTAACGCTCTGCACCCCCGCCCCATAAAAGGCACAATTAGCGATCTGCACCACATCGCTGTCAACGACGACATCCTTCTGTTTTGATCCCTGTGGGAAAACCTTCAGATACCGTCCATAATCTGTGTACAACACGCCATCCTTCACCTGGTACTGCATGTGGCTCTCCGGCATTTCAAACTCCTCTAAGGAACTGCATCCGACAAACGGATTCACTCCCATCACCTCAAGTCCGGGTGGCAGGCGCAGCTTCTTCAGCGCCTCGCACTCATAAAACGATTTTGCCTCAATTTCCTTAACTGTATCAGGAATACGGATTTTCCTTACCTTTTTACACTCATAAAATGTATAGGAACCGATCTTCTGTACAGGATACTGCCCGCCCTCAAACGCGACTGCCTCGGGAATCGTCACCACCCCGTCATACGCCGTATCCATTCCGGCTCCCCAGCTCTCTCCCTCAGGCAGATAAGAGGTCAAAACAGAACCCGTCGTAACAGCAATCTTCTTATTTAAAAGTATCTTTATGTTTAGCTCGACACCCTCCACGGTCTTGACCGTCACATAAGTGCGGGCCCCCGAAGAATCATCCTTTAATATCCGATGAACCTTCACTGCCTTATATTCCTTTTTGTCCGGTTCCGCTGACGCGGCAGCGCCAGGTGATATAGCGCCGCCGGAAACTGCTCCCGCTGACGACATCCCGGACAGCGCTTCGATCTGTCCGGGAACCGCAAACGTGGCTATAAAAAGAACAGACGCCACAGCATACAGACCATAATTCCACTTCCTAGTATGACGGTATCCCATAATCATAATAATTCTTTTTCGAATGGCGTTGCCTGCAAAACCACTATATACCGGCTCACCTATAATATCCTTTGACGCAAGGCTGATCAGCACATTGGCATACGCCTCCCTGCCGACCTCCCCCACCTGCCGTATAACCTTCTCGTCACATGCCAGCTCCAAATCCTGGTTATAGCACACGTACATCAACCATGCAAATGGGTTAAACCAATGGATACACACCGCTACAATAACTAGAAACTTATTGAGATTATCATGACAGTCGATGTGAACCTTTTCATGAATCAAAATATATTTCAGCTGTTCCCTGGACAGATTCATATAATATTTCGGGAGCAGCACCTTTTGATGTAAAATGCCAAATGTAATAGGCGAAGATATGCGGTCCGATACATATACCCGAATGCCCATGAACGTAAACATTTCCTCATCAATACCGGGCACCTTCTGTATCGGCAGCGCCTCCCGGAGCATCCTGCCACACAGGACATAACGCACGACAAAAACAGCTGCCGTGACACACGCCCCCGCACACCAAATCCACAAGAACCTGGCAAATGAAATTGTTGCAAACGATTTACATAGGTTCTTAACGCAATACGGCCAGCGCACCGAAACAATCAAATTCAGCGGCACAATAAGACGCGCTAAGATGAATGTCCAGGCAATTGTAAAAAACATTTTATGAATTTTTGTTCCAAGAATTCCACGAATTAATAACAATAGTACTATTAATACCGTGGAAACAAAACTAATGTAAAATACATTATTCTCTAATACAATTCTCATTTTAATTGATTAACCATTTCTTTCAGGCTTTTCACTTCATCCTCCGACAGCTTCCCTCCCTCTAAAAAAGCAGCGAAGAATTTTTCTTTTGACCCGTCAAACATGCGGTCCACCAGCTCATTTGTCTCATAATCCTGGACCTGCTCTTTGGAAATCGCCGCCGTACACTGGAACTTCGGCTCCGTTCGCTCAATCGCGCCCTTTGCAATACATTTTTTTATGACCGTATACGTCGTATTCCGATTCCAGCCAATGCTGTCGCGCAACACTTTAACAATCTCCCCAGCAGTCATCGTACCATTTGCCCAGAGAACCTCCATCACCTTTTTTTCAGAATCAAATAATTTATAATTTTTTTCGCTCATTTCGTCCTCCCGGTTTTATGTAACAATAAAATGATGTATGTCAAACTGCACTAAATTTCCTATATACATCCTATCATACAATCCATATGCTGTCAATTCCAATAGATGTTATTAAAATACCGGCAGCATGCACGTTCCCCATACTGTCGGTATTATTCCGCTACAAAAATCTATCGCTGTTCCCGGCGGCCAGCCTCACTGCAAAATCCTGCGGCTGCACCGGTACGTCACAACAAAGTAAATTGCATAAATCACAAGCAACATCACAGCCGTAAAAATAATAGCCGGAAGCAGTCCCGTTCTTCCAAAGGCCTCCACAATCTGCACACAGACCTGTATACCAAAAATCGAATGCACAATCGCAAGTAAAAGAGGCAATCCAAAGAAAATCGCGTTCTGCCGGAACAGGGAACGGTGGATCATTTTCTCATCCACTCCAATCTTCCGTAAGATCAAATATTTCTCCCTATTTTCTGCTGCCTGAGAGAGCTCCTTCAACGAAAGAAGGGCCGAACTTGCGATCAGAAAAACAATTCCGAGATACAACCCCAGAAAAACGACGAGCACCGTAAGGCTGACACTATTCTGGGCAATGTCCGTTCTCGTTTCTACAAAAATAAATTGGCCCAGCTTTTTCTGAAATTTTTCACTATTTACTTTCTGGTCAATTTTATCCACGCCAGCCGCATGCTCTTTGTTGTAGTTGGCAATATAATACCATCTTACCAGCTCTACGCTCTCATTTTGTAATGCGGAGTCGGGAACAACTGTAAATCCCAAATTTGAGTAATTTCCTGAAATCTCCACAAAACCGTCAACACACTCTTTCCTGGCAGAATGATACGTCTTTCCACCAAGTGTAACGTTGTGTCCAGAGGCAATTTCCTCATTCAAAAGCCGGACATTATAGTCATAATTCGCCACCACTATAAACTCATCATCCTTCAAGGCAAGTTGTTTCAGTCCATTTACTGCTGCCGCTTTATTGTAATCACTCAATTTCATAACATTCCCGAATACAAATTCATTTTCTTCTATTTGCTCCACATCCGCATCCTTTACCTGGTACATAGGTATCTCAACTACCCCTTCAAACATCGTAGTATCTATTCCTTTTTCCTCTAAACTGGAACTGATAGGCGACGTGTCCTTTCTTTTATCATCCTCTTCTTCGGTATCCACCGCCTTCACAATATTGATATCCACCGGACAAAGTGTTTTCAAATTATCGTTCAGTGATTTATTAATAGAAAAGCATGTGGAAAATATACAAATTGTAATAAACAACAGGAGACAGATAATACTTCCCGCAAATACATTTGTGTTGACACGGCTGCTGATTTCCTTCGTCGTAAACACATTGATTCCCTTGAAATACGACTTTTTGCGAAGCTTCGCCACAAAAATCAAAAATCCGGAAAGCGACCAGAAGATTAAAAAGGTCGACACGATCCCTTTCGCGATCTGCGTCAAAAACTGCTGTTCCGTCGTAATACTGGAGGCTTCTGCTGTCACCATCCAATACGCATGGCTGAGCACAACCACCGCCACCGAAAAAACAATGAGACAGATCCAGGGATTCTTCACTGCGCTCTTCTCGTTTCTCTTTTCCGCGTTCAATAAACGGATCAAACGGGATTTGCCCACGACAAACAGATCAAGAGCGAGTACAAGCGCATACATAACCAAAAAGTAGATCACCGTCTTGACAACCGCATTCATCGAGCACTCAAACGCAAATTGGGACATATCGGCCTCAAAAAGCTTTACTACCAATATACTCATCCCCTGAGATAAGACAATACCGAGCCCCAGCCCCACTCCGAGTGAAATCAGACCAATAATTACTGTCTCCGCCATAAGGATACCGGCAATCTTCTTTTTCCCCATGCCAAGCAGCATATAGACGCCAAACTCCCTTTTCCTGCGCTTCATAAGAAAGCTGCTGGCGTATACAACGAGAAATGCCAATACAATAGAAACGACTACGCTCGCTACGGAGAGTGAGCTCTTTAATAAATCAATTACGCTGTGGTCACTTTTTAGTATTTTTACTAAAACAGTCTGGTCCGATATCGCATTAAACACGTAAAATACTGAAATACCAATAATCATCGTGACGAAATATACTGCATAATCGGACATGCTTTTTTTAATATTACGTAATGCTAATTTGCCAATCATCTTAATCCTTCCTTTCCTTCTTCAACTATTTTCCTGCAACCCTGGTACGTAATTGCAAAATAGACCGCATATATCCCCAATAAAACAGACACCGTTATCCCCAACGACTGAACCATATCTTTCTGGTCTAACTCCATGACGATCATAGATGAAACCAGCCTCGATAATCCCCGTATCCCAAAAGCACAGTGAAGTATGGCAAGCAGCACCGGCCCTCCAAAGAAAACCGCATTTTGACAAAACAGGGAACGGCGCAGCATCCCCCGGTCCACCCCCAGTTCCCGGAGCGTCCTGTACTTGCCGCAACTATCCACCGCCTGGGACATCTCTTTCAGGGCAAACAGCGTTGCACCTACGATAAAAAATAGAATCCCTACATACAATCCCAAAAATGACGTCACCGTGGTAACTCCTATACTATCGCGGTAAATATCACTTTTATAATACCCCCACAAATCCCATTCAGATGAGTTCTTACCAGGACACGCCTTTTGATAAAAGCCGTCACTTTTTACATAACGATCTATACGGCGCGCCTCTTCATCATTGTTGGCATTGTAGTTAGCGATATAGCAGCTGGTTTCCGGGTGAAGATCCGGATCCGCGGACACACTGTCCGGAACGACCGTAAACCCAAAATTAGACGGGGTATAAGCCATTCGGAGAAACCCATCCTGGCACTCCTTATACTTTGGAACGTAATCCTTTCCCCCAAAAGTAATAATATGATTTTGGGACAAAAATTCCCGGTTGAACCACTGGACAAAATCCTTTTGATTTGAAATCACCATATATTCATTATCTGCAAGCGTATACTGTCTGCCGCCGTACAACCCGGAAAGCTTATTGTAATCGCTCAGCTTTATGACCTCTTCCCCTCCGGGAAGCATAGTATTGTCACTATAACTTATCTGGCTGCCCTCATCCCATTCATAATACTCATAGACAGTTATCTCTACGGCATCCCGAAACATCGCCGTATCAACTCCCTGGTCACGGAACAGTCCGCCAACTGTCCGGATTTGACTGTCAAAGGGAAGCCCTCTCTCTTCCCCACATGAAATCTGGAAAAATACATCTACCGGAGCAAGCGCCTTTAAATTACGGTTTATCGTATGGCTAACTAAAAAGCACAAAGTAAACATGGTAATTCCTATAAACATTAAAATACAGATCATGCTTCCCGCCACTACATTTGTATTTACCCGGCTGCTCATCTCTTTTACTGTAAAGGCGTGGATTCCCCGCAGGTAAAACCTCTTGCGTAATTGCGCAAGAGCCATCACCATGCCGGAGAGCGACCAAAAAATCAAAAACGTGGCTATGACAATCTTTCCTATCTGTACAAAAATTGGTTTGGGCGCCGAGAGTTCCCCGATCCGGGCTGTTACCATATAGTAGGCATGCCCCAGCAGGACAACGCTCAAGGCAAACACCGGAATGCAAACCCAGGCATTTCCCGCAATATTCTTTTCTGCCCCCCGGCTGGCATTCAAAAGCTGGATCAGCCGGAATCTCCCCACCACAAACATATCCATCACAAAAACCATTGCGTACATCACCAAAAAACACAAAAGCGTCTCCACAGCCGGCGCCCCACATACTACAAACGTAAAACCGGACATATCGGCCTCAAACATGTCTGCCACCAGCACCCCCAGCCCCTGCGACAGAAAAATACCAAGCGCGATTCCCACTGCAAGGGAAACCATACCGACAATGGCCGTCTCTACTAAAAGGATTCCTGCAATTTTCCTTTTCTTCATGCCAAACAAAAGATACAGACCAAATTCTTTTTTTCTCCGCTTCATAAGGAAACGGTTGGCATATACGACCAGACCCGCTAAAACGGCCGTAACAATATATTTTGCCGCCGGCAAGGCATACTGGATGTACTCGGTAAGCATACTGTCCCGCCCAACCAGGAACTCTTGTATAAGCATCTGGCCGGATATAGCATGAAAAACATAAAAAAGAGCAACACCTATTATGAGCGTAATAAAATACACCTTATCGTCTGACGAATTTTTCCTTATATTTTTATATGCAAGCCGAACAATCATAGCGCGCCGCCAATTAGTGTAACCACATCCATGATACGGTCAAAGAACTGCTTTCTCGTATCGGTTCCCCGCCGCACCTCGTTGAAAATCTGTCCATCCTTCAAAAAGATAACGCGGGTCGTAAAGCTAGCCGCCATTGCATCATGGGTTACCATAAGAATCGTCGCATCATAATTCTGGTTCATTCCCTCCATGCTCTCGAGCAGGCTCCGGGCCGATTTCGAATCCAGCGCCCCGGTCGGCTCATCGGCCAGCACAAGCGCAGGGTCGCCAATCAGCGCTCTGGCCGCCGCCACTCTCTGCTTCTGTCCCCCACTCATCTGGTATGGGTATTTTTTCATTACCTCGCCAATCCCGAGCCTTTCGGTCAATTCCCCGATCTTCGCATCAATTTTCAAAGGCGCCACATTTTGGATCGAGAGCGGCAATGCAATATTTTCGTAAGCGGTAAGCGTATCCAGAAGGTTAAAATCCTGGAAAATAAATCCGAGCTTCTCCCGCCGGAATCGGTTTAATGCATTTCCCTTCATACCGGTAATCTCTTTCCCCTCCACAAGTATCCGGCCGGCGCTCACCCGGTCAATTGTGGAAATACAGTTTAACAGTGTCGTCTTTCCCGAGCCGCTTGCGCCCATAATTCCTAGAAATTCTCCGCTCTCCACCTCAAATGACACCTGGTCCAGCGCCTTCGTGAGATTTGATTTATTTCCATAATATTTTTCAACGTTTTCAAGCTTCAAAATTGCATCCATCTTTTTACTCTCCTTTTTACTCATATTTTTTAACCTGTTTATATATCATAAATCCGCCGATGTGAAAGGCAGCCGCCAGTATAAGCGTTTCTGCTGCCCACTTCATGTTTAGCGGCGACATTTCCTGTCTTTTCAGAGATTGTGAAAGCTGCTCCAGCGGCGCCGCGCACAGCAATTGGTCAACATACATACAATACACCATAATAAACAAAATGGGAATACCCGTATTGCGTACAATGGACACGAGTAAAAATGCTGCACCCCCTATAAAAACAGATTCCAAGCAAATCCGGAACAGGAAAAACAGATTCATGTCAAAATAAAACTGCATACCCCCGATATACATACAGATCCATACGCCATAAGCCGCCATTGCCACCAGCTGGCATTTTAATATCTCCTTATGGGAAAGATACAGATACAACAGCTCATTGCCCTCCCCACTCACAAACTGGTTTTGAAGGAAAAGCGCCCACCAGCACGCAAGCATCGGAATTACCTGATGGCACCACTTGGTAACATAATCGAGCAGTACGTCCGGATACTGCATATACATCTCCCGGTAATAGAAACAAATAATCGTTAGCAGGATATAGCCACAAACGACCGGTAAAAGCAAAATAACCGTCCGGCTCCGCAGCATTAAGCTTATATATGCCGCCGTATTTCCCTTAGTCCTTTGCATACTCTCCCGCCCCCTTGATAATAGCAAAATAGGCGTCCTCCAGTTTCTGAAATTTCTGCCCATTCCATTCAAGAATCTCATCCATTTTTCCGGAATACCGTATGCGTCCCCGGTCCATAACGATTACCGAGTCGCACACCGCCTCCAAATCCTCTACGATGTGCGTGGAAAACAGAACCGTACACTTCTCCCCGAGCTGCCGGACTACCGATTTGAACCGGCTCCGCTCTTCTGGATCCAGACCCACAGTCGGCTCATCAAAAAACAGCACCGGCGGCTCCCCTAATATCGCCTGCGCAATCCCAATCCGCCGCTGCATGCCCCCTGACAGCTTGGATATCCGTTCTTTTTGGCACCCTTCCATATGGACCTTCCCAAGCGCCCGTTCAATCAAAGGTTCCCTGTTCTCTTTTGTAATCTTCTTTAGTGTGGCAAGATAATACAGCATATCATAAACCGTCATCTCCCGAAATAGGCCAAACTTCTGTGGAAGATATCCGATTTTCGATGGTTCAGGCGCATCAACCACACCATCATTAATCGGATACAACCCTATCATACACCGCATCAGCGTCGTCTTCCCGGCTCCATTCGGCCCGAGAATCCCATATACCCCCTGGTGGCAACACATCGAAACATCATCTAATACAATTTTTGACCTAAACTTTTTAGTAACATGGCTTACTTGAATCATAGCGCTCCCTCCTTACGTACGTTCTTTATAAACTCTATATCCGCTTCCACATCCCCCGCATATCCGTCAGAGACGAGCCGCGCATAAATTTTCTGCGCTATTTCCTGTATTCCAACTTCTTTCATTTTCCCGACAATCCGGTCATTTAATTCGTCCCTCTTCGTATAATCATCCGGATCACTAGTAAGGTCTTTCCATATTACAAAGTCCTCTATCTCCGAATCCGGCGACATCGAAAGCTGAAAGAATACCTGCTGAAGCTCACTATCTCCTTTTCTATCGAACCTCTCCTGAAGTACTACATACGGACTCGTGCCAGTTGTCAGCAATACATAGGAATCCGTTTCATAGTAGCTTCCCAGTCTGGAGCAAAAGGCAGTGCTAGTAGGAATTACTATAATCTGTTTCTTCTCAAGCCGGACTGGCTCTGCTCCAAGATACTGCGTCAATTGATCAATCTGCTGTTGCAAAGCGCCATTCTGGTAAGCCTCCACTACTTCATAGCTGGAACGCTGCATGGGATAACATACACACTGTGTCTTCTCATAGTATTCTGAATCCAAATATCCCTTTACAAACAGCGCGCTATCCGTCTTCCCCTTATACCTTCCCTCTGAATATGCCAGATTCGATACGACGCTTCCCGGTATGTCAAAACCGATGTCAAACCATACCACCGAATCATTCGGCTGTTTCACCTCCATCCGCTCATCGGAAATCACTTCCTGAAAACCAGCCTTCGGGTAATACGGTATAATCCCCGTCAGAAAACATGCATGGCTATTGGAATAGAATAAGCTGCTGCCTCCCTCATAGAAAAAGGTTATCTCTTTTGTTCCAACATCCTTATTCCCCCTCACCGTGACGTAATCCCCATCCTGGCTAAACGCCATTTCCTTGCCTTTATCATCCCGTATGTCCTTAACCTTATAACAATGGTAAAGGGTAAAATCATATTCCTCTTTCGGATCGCCGTCCGCCAGCTCTATTTTACACTCCGCAGACAATTCCTTTCGAACACGAAGTTCCATCCGATACCCGCTAATCGTAAAGTCCGCTTGCTTTTTCCTCGTCTCCCCGTCAAAAAACTGCTCCTGGATCGCCGACCTCTTCGATTCACTCTGCAGAAGAACACTTCCCCGGTCCCAGGCCAGAATACCCAGCACTGCAATAAGGACCATACAGCCTCCTGTTCCCACCGCTGAGGCCCGTCTTGAGGAAATAAATATTTTGCGTAGAATCCATATGCTGCCAAGCACGATCCAAATACCCATAATCGCAATTCGGTATCCATCCATCGGCAATCCATATAAGGCATCATACGAAGCTGACATATCGGGCGGAAGAAAGCAGATGAAGTCCCGGATAAAACACAAAACGTCTCCACCTATGCCTAATCCCCATGCAATCGGCTCAAGCAGCTCCCACATCATAACCGAACTCAGCGCCAATGCGATTCCATACCCTACAAAACGGTTTCTCACCTGCGATAACGCCGACCCGCAAAACACGGAAGCGATAGATAAAAGAAACACATCTACCAAAAGCATGATCCATATTTGCTCTTTCAGCACAGGCACAACCGAAAAATCCAATCTGAAATAGCCTGCGATAAAATAGACAAACACATTTAACACTATGACTGAAACCGCAAGTAACAACGTCCCAATCTGGTGAAGGTAAAAAATACCTCCCCTCGCCCCCATACAATCCAAGGTCTCCTGAATATCAACCTCTTTTGATTTCCGGAAAAACTCATAGGAGATAAAGAGCCAGAAAATAAAATATACATAGCTGCCTATTATACCAATGTCGCCCAAATAATAAATGCCATCTGTCCTCGCATCCCCCCACTGCTTATAGTCATTTACAAAAGCCTTAAAGACTTGTATAAACCACACGTTGCTCCCAGCCAGCAACACGAGGTACGCCACTATAATCTGCGGCGTCTTGACAAATAATTTGACCGTTTGCATAAAGCTTTTCATAGTATACCATCTCCTTCCCTGTACTAATTGGTATGATTGGAGTATAAAGCATATATGAAAATGCTTCCATCGAATTGTCTTACGGAAACTTACGGTTTTGTAAGAATGGAAAAAGGAGTATTCTCAAATTCATCTTTTTGGAATACTCCTTCATTACTTCCACTTAAAAAAATATTACGAATCATTCCCATCTCATCTTTAACTTATATCCCGGCGACTGACAAAATAAGCAGATATCATAATGCAGATTACGAACATGAATACCACCACTGCTACGCCAGCCAGAATCATCATTGCCTGATTATCTTTCAAAAACTGTACAATCTGATATACCCGCTCTGCCATATCAGAGTGCTCTTTCACATAATTAGAACCCATGAAAAATATAAGGGCTGGAACCATTCGAATAATATTAAAAAATTGCTGGCTTTTCGCACGCCCAAGTAAATAAAAGACAGTCATCTGAACACAGCCAATAACTAAACAGACCAGTGCTGTTACCAGACAAAAATAATAATCATCTTCCCCGATACGCACTTCTCCAATTTCAAACTGGCTTATAATATAAGATATGACAACCCCAAACAGCATAAAGATTAAATATAATGTGAGAAACCAGCTATATCTGCCCATCACTTTGTCCCTATCCGTTCCCGGCAAAAGCTGCACGAAAGAAGAAAGCTTTTTATCCTCCATCACAAACGGAGTCGTGGAAAGAATCAGAACACCAAAACATAAATACGAAATAATAAAAAATATATCCACCCCGGACGAAGCTATTAGCACAACAAAAACCGGGAATATAATAAAAAATGATAATTGTTTTTTTGTCAACCGAAAATCCACTTTCATAAATTGAATCCAGTTCATACAGATTCCCTCCCTTCTTTCATACCCTTTGCCTCTTTCTGATATGCCACGACAATCTGGTTTATCGTCGGTTTTTCAAGAAGAAGCCCTTTGGGCAGGCCTACCGCCCTTTCTATTGGCAATATCCCCCAAAAGCCAACTTCCGATTCGGTAATACCAATGACTCCCTTATCTTTTACCCTTTCTACCTCTTCCACTCCACCCTTTACCAGTGCATAACTCTCAAGCAGCTCCTCTTTTGTCTCACAAAATATTTTCCGGCCATTCTCAATATAGAAAATGTAGTCTGCTATTTGCTCCAAATCCTCCATAATGTGCGTGGAAAAGAGCACACTATGTTGCCCGTCCTCGATATATCTCTGCAATATTCCGAGAATTTCCTCTCTCGTCACCGGGTCCAGGCCGCTCGTCGCCTCGTCCAATAGCAGAATCTTTGTTTCCCTTGCCAGCACACCTGCAAACATAAGCTTAATCTTCATGCCCTTGGAAAATTCACCGATTTTTTTCTGTTCTGGCAGCTTCCACTGTTTTACATAGCGGTTGAATTCTCCCACATCAAAACTGTCATAAAAGCTTTTCATAATTGAGCGCACATCCCTGATTTTAAATTCTGGATAATAATACGACTCATCCCCGATATAGCCGACAGCCTTTTTCACCTCCACGAGATTGTCTTTCACTGACATTCCTGCCACCTGGATATTTCCCTCCTCCAGCTTATACATACCGGTTATCAAATTGATACTCGTCGTCTTCCCGGCGCCATTCTGTCCGACATATCCCATAATATAGCCGCTTGGCAGCTCAAAACTGATCTCCCGGAGAGAAAAGTTTTTAAAATGTTTACTTACCTGGTTAAATTCTATTGCACTCATCTCCGCAACCTCTCCTCCACACACTTTACAATTTCCTCCTCCGACATCTCCAAATACCTGGCATTCTCAATCAGCAGTTCTAAGGACTCTTCCATCCTCCTCCGATACTGGGACTTCACAACAGAATTGTTCTTTCCCAAAACGATGCTTCCCTTCCCCTGCCTCGAAACGATATACCCCTCGCCTTCCAGTTCATTGTAAGCTCTCGTCGTCGTTATGACACTGATCCCCAGTTCCTTTGCCAAGCCGCGAATTGACGGAAGAGTGGTTCCCTCAGGAATGTCCCCCGATTGGATTTGCTCCACAATCTGGTCAAAAATCTGCCGGTAAATTGGAAACTCCGATTGATTCGATAAAATAATTTTCATGTTACACCTTTTTCCTTTTCAACATACTGTATATACTGTATATGTATTATTATATACAGTTGACCTAAAATGTCAAGACTTATTTTACGTTAAGCCGTCTATTTGAAAATACGAGTGAATGTTATAAGTTTTTCTGGTTTCAAGCTATCATTACAAAAATTCTGGAGGGCAAGGATGTTATTTTATATGAAGAGCTAATTGATGAGATGATTGCAGATGCTTGGATATGGTAGCGGAATATCATCTAAATTTAGGACCAAACGACACACTGGACGACTGGTACATCACATTTATAACAACAGTGATTTAAAGCCATGCGAAAAAAAGAATGTTATACTAGAACATTTGAAAACTTGCAAAGACCGCGAAGTAATACAGAAAAAACGGACGCTTACATACAACGTCCCATATCGGCTGCAAGCGCCCTTTATAAATATGAAGGGGACAGCATGGAATGTATCGGAGCGACAGCTCATTCATAACATAAATCGTGAAAAACACCTGATATATTATTTTACTACTTTGAGCGGAATGAAAACAGCAATCTGTATACAACCGGAATGGACTACGTATATTCATAACAATCAAGAGATCCTAAAAGGATGGCTCCAATATAACATGATCCTGTATCTACAAAAACGCAACCCAAGTGTACCAGGCATTGCAAATAAACTGCGTCCGCCAATAGAACGAAAACTGGATAAAGTGCAAAAATACTGGAAATTACTGATTCAGATGGGCCCCATCCATGAAATTTATGGGGATAAAATTATTACAGAACATGATATTTCAATTGATCACTTTGTACCTTGGTCATACGTAGCCCATGATGAGTTCTGGAATCTTCATCCGACAACAAAAGGAATCAATAGCAGTAAAAGCAACCACCTTCCCGACTGGGAAACCTACTTTCCCAAGCTATGTCGCCTAGAATATTTGTCCTATGAAATGATGGAAAAAAATAAAGCAGTTATGGAGACATTTCGAAAATGTGCCGCGGACCACTTAAATGATAGCGAGATCACAGGCCGCATTTATAAAAAAGGATTGTCCCTTACACAATTTTCCCGTGCACTGGAGGAGGTTATACACCCAGTCTATCAGTCAGCGAAAAATTGTGGCTTTCAAAACTGGGTCTATTCCTCAAAAAGAACACTCTGAAACAATTCCATTCCAAAGCTTGTATTATCTGGTTTTTTCCCGATCATTTTAAACGGTTCCTGTCCCTCACTTTTATGGGCAGCTGAAAGGAATACGTAATCGTTATTGTTTTGGTTATAAAGATTAATTGCAAATTGGGATATGTGCGTAACCATCCATAAATCAATGTCATAATCTTTTATCCCCTCTGCAATGGCCATTGCAACCTGCGTGGCCGTCACCTCCGTAGTACCGCAAAATGTTTCGTTCGACAAAATAAGCGAACCTTCCTCAGCATTTTGCAGTATGTATTCCATCCGTATTAATTCCTCCTCAAATCTCCCCGTATTCATCGCGGAATCTTCTCTTTTTGTAAAATGGGAAAAGATTTGCCGGTATCTTTTTGACGAATACTCCGCGGCAGGAACATACATGCCACACTGATACATCAGCTGTGCAATGCCTAAACTTCTTAAAAATGTAGATTTCCCGCCTTGATTTGTGCCTGTTACGACCAATCCTTTTTTGTTTGTCAATCTCACATCGTTCGTTATCGGAAAGGTTGTAGTCTGAAAAGCGAGCGACAGCTCATACAATTCTTTCATTTCACATGAGCTATTTGCCAATTGCGGATAGGAAAAATAGAACCCCCGCTCCAACCCCCTTTTGTATAATTTAACACTACCATATAAAAAGGCACTCTGGCTTCGCAAATGTTCAAAAGAGAATACCCACTCCTGAAACTCAAGCCAGTTATCTTTTACAAGATTAACCAAAAAGTAATCAGCTAACGCCATACCGCCGGCACAGACAGAATCGTCCCTGTATAAAAAGGAGCCATCCTTTTTCCGTGGTAAAAAAACATAATTCCGCTCTTTTGTGCAATCTATACTGTCAAATGCAATATTGGAAAACTTGAATCCCTGTCCAATACTTATTTGAAAAGTAATTTGGCCTTCTTTTTTATAAGAATCTATGCAGGATGCCATTTCCCCGCAAAAAGGACTATTGGCAAAATCGGAAAAACTACTGCAAAGTGTAGAAAATTCTTTTATTTCTGATAAATTGTATTTTTTTATTAGTCCACTAAACGAAGAAACAAATTCCGACAGGCATTGCAGCAACTCAATACAAGAGGCAGCCGTTGAACTGCATTGATCCATTTCCTTTTTCCCATTCTCCACCAACTTAAACATGCGGGAATATTTATCATAAAATTTTTTAATCAAGCGATAAGCTTCGTCAATAATAGCTGGATTACCACACAAAAAACGAATAAGATCCTGCCGCTTTCCCAACTCTTGTTCCTCCAGCATTGGAACTGAAACTACATTGGTAATCCAAGGTATATCGTCTTTATCTTCCGATGCCATATAGTTCAATATCACGCCAAAATTCACATCTTTTGCCAACTCATGAAATGATTTATACTTATGTTTTCCCACATTAAAAAACCGGATACTATTTTGATAGCACATGAGATAGCACCTCCTTTATCTGGCCTTCCAACAAATGATGCTTCTCAATAATAGAATCTTCATATTCCTCTTCATTTGGCAGCCTTCTGGAAATTTTATATGAACGTGTTTTATGATCTTCACATAACTCGGCAACCATGCTTACAACATGGTCGGTTTCTTTCGCTAATCCTTGAATATGAGTCACATAAACTCCCCGCATATTTCGGTCAATGACCATATCCATAACGCACTCGCCCATCTCCAAAGCATCTTTTGTGGCAGCTGTTGTAAAAAGCTCATTTAAAATGACAAACTGGTTTTCTTCCTTATTCTCAAACAGCGGCTTTAATCTATGTAATTCCTCAAGCAACTTTCCTCTGCCAGTTTTTTCGCTTTCTTCCGTGGAAAAGTGAGTTAAAATCCTGCCAAAGAAAGGTACCTTTGCAGACTTCGCGGGAACAAGCAAGCCCAGGTTGGAAAAAAATAAGATTTCCCCGGCCATTCGCGCATAAGTGGTTTTCCCGCCGCCATTCGCGCCTGTTATAACGACCATTCTTTGCTTCCCCTCAATGCGGAAGCAATTGGTAATTACCCTTCTCGGCCCGCTTAATTCCTTTCCCGCTAATGCAAAATCATAACCATCTTCAATCTCTATCCCATCTGCTAATTCAGGCAGGCAAAACTCATAACCTCTCTGTTCAAACTGGGCAATGTACTTAAAAAAGCTTAAATAAAACTGCAATTCCTTTTCTAATGTCAAAAAACGCTCATCGACTTGAATATCCCACAACTGCTTCATTTTCTTTAGTATAACTTTTTCGTTCTGTTCAAAATATTGAACCAGCGTCTTTTCTATTGGCAGTAAATTTCCATCACTGCTAAAGCTTTTCACTCCGGTCTCGCCCAAAAATAAATTTCCAAACTTATCTCCGGATTGCGGATCATCCTCTTGCTTCGTTTTTCTGATTTTTAAAAAATCTTTTCCTACAGAAATGGTAAAACTATGATGACGGAAAAATTCCTTTACTTCCCTCACATTATTTATATTTTGCATTATAATGTTATTTGAGAGATACCCCTTTATTTCCTCCAGGATAGATTGAATTGCAGGAGATAAGGAATTTTTTTGGAATAATCCATCCCTTAATTGTCCAATGGCTTCAAAGTAAATGCCTAACGCATCACAATGAAATTTATACCGCTGGGGACTTATATTGGAGAACTGGGAACTTTTTTCCAAACCTCTGACAACCTTCATTTTTCGTGAATATTCCTCAAACAATTCCCGGATGTCTTTTTTCTCCATATCCTTTGTAACCGTTCTCCGAAATTCCATCATTTCTTTATTTTTCGGGAACATCCGGTACATTTCCTCGATCTCATAACCGCCCGATACACTTTTTACTCCAAAAAGAATGTACTTAATATTCAAGTCTTCCAGCATATCATTAAACCATTTTTCATCATTTATGATAGCCCCCTCGCCTAACAATGAAATCATTCCTTATTCCCCGCCTTCCACTTGTTTGTTTTCAATTATACATAAAAGAAATCCAGAACTCAACCCATTTCTTTTACAATCAGCAAAATACCCCCGCAAACAGTATACCGACACTATTTACGAAGGCACTTTTTATTTTTTCCTCACCCCACGGCTTAATGCAAAAACGGATACGAGGCAAATTGCACAGACAATCATTCCGTACTGGATATGGAGTAATTGGGTTTTTATTTCATACTCTTCTGCAATTACTACCTCCTCATTTTCAATCTTATATCCCATCTTTCTCAAATTACTCACTTGAAGTCCGTCCAGATCATGTTTTTGAAACTGTACTCTCAAGGTTGCGGCCTCTTTCAAAAACTTGCCGCCCGTCTCCGCTGTACAGACGATGCTCTTGTCTTCCTTCTCTCCCATGTTTACGACTACCAGCTTCGCTTTTTTATATTGCGGCGCCGCAGCCATGCCGCCTCCCTCTCCCTCCTGTCCGTCCGCCGGCTCAGGCATGGAATAACGGATTTCAAATTCTAAGCCTCCCTCTCCCTGCCTGGATTGTTCCAGATGCGACACGCTCTCACTTTTTTCTGATAATGCCTCCTTCAAATCCGAAAATGCCGTTTCATTCATATAAATGCGTCTCGAAGTGCCCGAAAGCTTCACGCCGAACATTTCCTCCACATATTCCTGGGACAATATCGTGCAGTCGACTTCCACTCCCGTTCCCCGGTCCATAATCGTGACCGGGACATCCTCTTGACAACTTACTATTTCCACTGTGCCACTCCGGCGCAGTTCCTCCACGCGTTCCCCCCGGCCCCCCTCCGTTCCCATGAGGATGTATTCCGCAGGTGTATTAACATAATGATAAATTCCCCACGCATGATAAATAGTATTGGCAAGAAAAAAGATTTCCACGAATGCAAGCATGCAGATCAGCTTTACGGTATCGCTCTGCTTTCTCAGTTTTAAAAAACCCCGAATTTTATTTTTCATTATAGTCCACTTCTCCCCTATGCGCCCTCCTCGGCCTTCTCATAAAAAATATAACGGCTGCCTGGACGAGAACTACGACGATTACCGTCATTATAATCCACCACTGTCTTGTATCATCCTCCGTCTGGTCTTCCCCCTCCCCACTCAGCGGAGATACGATAGAAGTCTCAAATGCCTGTTCCTGCGTCAACTCATTCCCCCCCTCATCTTCGTAATAAAATGTGATCTTCCCCTGGGTCGCACCAAATAAGGAATCCCCGTCCAGTCCTTCCGCCGTGAGCTCCATGCTGCCAGACATAGAAGTTCCCGCCTCCATATCCCCGATAAATGCTGTACCGGATGGCGTCAAACCGTCCGCCTCCATATTGGCGCGCACATGATACAGCTTTCCTTTTCCCAGGTTCATTGCCTGAACCTGTAATTCCACCGTCTCACCCAGCTGCAATTCCTTCGGCACATGGACTGGGGCAAGCTCAATCTGTACCTGCTGCCGGGCCGACACCTTTACCGTTCCCTGGGCGGTAATCGGATTTCCCTTGCTATCCGCATAATCCATCGTGATATTAATGTTATACTGCCCGCTTGGCACTGCCGCGCGCGCCCGGAATTTAAATGATATATCACATGTACTGTCCGGCCCCAGCTCCCCCACGTAGCTGCTGCCAGTCTTATCAAGCAGCTCTACATTTTCATCCGGTGCAACTGTTACAAGCATATTTTTCACCGGTTCTGTCTTACTCGTGTTAAGAAGCGTAACCTTCGCTGTCGTTTCTCTCCCACACAAAACTTTTTTCTTCGAAAATTTGTATGTGTGAACCATAACTTTAGGCGCAAATTGGGGAAGGCTGTTGTCGGCGCCTGGCGCCGCGCCGTCCGCAGCCGGATCTTTTCCATCTGTTATCGTTACATACACTGTAAATTCCTGATTGATCTCATTGCCGTTTCCGTCCTGTGCGGCGACAGCCAAAGTCACGGGATAGCTTCCATTATAGCGCTCCTCCTTTAACTTCAACGAAAAGGTAACAAGATAGCACTCCTGTTTTTTATTCCCCTCTCCCGTCTTATGCGCTCCGAGAGCAACTGCTTTCTCATAGTTTTTGCGCACAAACGGCAGATTTTCTGTCTCTCCGAATTTGAGTGTGACAGTCGCCTTATTTCCGGCCAGCTTATGCTTCGCCAGCAGCGGCAGCACGATGACTGCCTTTTTCCCTTCTATTCCCGGAACATACCCCTGGGCATAGGACTTTCCCATCCCCTTGTATACATGACGGCTGTCTATCGTAAAACCTGTCATGCCCCCTGTATCGGATATTCCCTGACTTCCCTCTCCTCCTGCCTCTTTTCCGTCCGCTATCGTCACATACACCGTGAATTCCTGATTGATTTCATTGCCAGCTTCGTCCTCTGCACTGACCAAAAACATGACAGGATAGCTCCCATTATAGCGCTCTTTTTTCAATTCAAGCTGGAACGACACGAGATAGCACCCCATCGTTTGTCCTGACCTCCCTGTCGGATGATTGGCAAAGGCAACTGCCTTTTCATAATTTTTCCGCACAAACGGTGAAGGATCTGTCTCCCCAAACCGGACGGCGGCGGTCAGCCGGTTTTGCGCAATCTTGCGTTTTGCCAGCAAGGGCAGTACAACTACCGCTTTTTTTCTTCCTACTTTCGGAACATATCCCCGGGCATAGGACTTATCCATCCCCTCATATATGTTTTGGTTGTCTATGACGAAACCTGCCATCCCCCCTGCGTCCGACATCCCCTGCTTTCCTTCCCCGTCCGCGCTGTCCTGTCCGGCTTCACCCGCGGACTTCTGCTCAGCACGCGCCAGAGGGCGGTCAAAACCATCTCTGCAAACCAGGCAGCCGGCAAGACACAAGATCGCTAATACTCTCCTCCAATTCCGCCTATTCATCTTCTTCCTTCCTTTCTAACATCAAATCCTGTACATGGTCGCAAAGTTCTTCAATATCCTGTGCGTTGTGGCTGGCAAGAAGGATGGATTTCCCATCTGCTTTTAATTCCTTGAGCAAAGACCTTATTTCCACAACGCCGTACCGGTCCAGCCCATTCAATGGCTCATCCAAAACAAGTACGCTTGGATTTTCCATAATTGCCTGCGCAATCCCAAGCCTCTGACGCATCCCAAGAGAGTATTTTGCCACAGGCTTCCTCATGTCAGGGTCAAGCCCTACTCTCCGTATCGTCTCCCTGATTTCCGTTTTCCCGATTCTTCCCTTTAGTGCGGCAAGTATTTTCAGATTTTTGTATCCTGACAAATTGGGGATAAACCCCGGCGTCTCAATAATCACTCCAAGACGGTCCGGAAAGTCCACCTCCTTACCCACCTGTCTGCCATTTACAACAATCCTTCCCCGGTCACATTTCATAAAGCCGCATATACATTTCATAAGCACGGTTTTTCCGCTTCCATTATTTCCAACCACCCCGTAAATACTGCCAGAGGGTATTTTAAAACTGATGTTTTTAAGTACGTGTTCCTTCCCAAATGATTTATACACATGTTCCACTTCAATTCCCACTTTTTCCTCCATCTCTCTCATCCCTCCAATCGTGTTTTTATGTTCCCGTAAATGAGAATGGGTAACTTTTTATTTTAATAAGCGCTCCCGTAAAGAGCACGGCGCTTAAAAGCACAAAAAACAGATAGGACTGCCACAGCCTGGGAAGATTGTCATAACCAAAATTGTGCATATAATACGTCGCATGATTCAAAGGGGAAATCCAGCCGCTTACTATATTGGCAAAACGTATTTTCTCTATCGATATGCCGAACCAGTCCGCCACAATGTCCGGGTTCATCAAAAGCCCAAATGCACTGAAGGAAACGCCCCCTATCATGCCTCCATTGCTGCGGAAAAGATTTAAAAATAAAATAATGCCCGCCATTGTTATGGTATAGCCCGTCATCAGAAAAAAAATCTGAAGCGTACACCGATACGGATCCGTCAGTTCCAATACTTTGACAAAGGCCGGCACGGCGAGCTGTTCACCGATCCCTGAATACCCCAGAATTGCCGCCGTATCACTCCAGAGGTTCGCCGGATATGCCCTGCCCGCTGACAAAAGCGCCGTTGACGCCAGGATAAAAACCAAAAAGCAAAAAGTAGCGGCAATTAAATACAAGATCTGCCCCAGCATCCATACCGTCCTGTCTGTCCGAACCATAAAATACGGAACTTCATTCGAAAGATTGGGCAGATCGGAAAAAAGAAGCAGCAGCAATATGGAAATCGCGAGCACGGACTGGGAATCCCCAAACGTCCATATAAAAGCTTCCATCGCCTGCAAATAAGTACCATGTGTCTGTGCAAACTGCATGACCTTATCGGACAATAGGAAACAAAAAACAAAGGCGAGCAGAAAACACATTATGATCTGAGGATTTTTGTGCCACTTACGAAAATTAGAACGGGCAATATGGACCATCTGCCTCATTTTATACATTTTCTATACACCTCCTCAGTATTTCATAATACAAAATGCCAATTACAACAATCATGCCTGTAAGCATCCATATAATCCCGATATCCCCTAAAACCCATGTGTGCTCGGGCGCATACCATTCCACCGGGTATAGACAATACCATCCCTTAAAATAGCGCTCATACAATATGACAAGTACATAGAACAGGACAAACGCACCGCCATAAGCGACATACCGGCTCTTTGCAGCGGCGGCAAGGGTTGCCGACACGACCGCCCAAAACATGCCAGAGAGAAATATGAGAAAAAGCTTTCCCTCCCGATCCCCTTCTTCCCCCGCCGGAATGGCCATACAGGCAAGTACAAGCAGCGCTCCCCCGCTAATCCCACACGATAAAAACTTTCCTAATATATAGGAGGCTGTTCCACTCCTCGGCAAATATGCCTTTATATACCCGCTCTTATAATCGCCGAGCCATGCCGTCGTATAAGGAAGTGAAGACAGCACTGGCACGCTAATTCGAAACATTTCCGACTGGAAGCCGGATCGCCATAGAATAAAGCACTCGATCAGCAGTCCCGCGAGAAAGTTTACACTGAAAAACGCCCGTTTCAAATCCGTTTCAAAGCTATTCATAGTTATGATCCTTCCTGTCAGGCATACAAAGTTCTAATATCCCAGTTCCTGATTTATGACAGAACCGTCAATCGCATTAATAGAAAGAATCGTCCCTTCCTGTTCGCCTCCCTTTTTTCCCCCGTATTCATCGACAACTGTCCCCTCAAAATTCCAGACGGGAACGACCAGTCCCGTATCAAAACTGTCTTTTTCGCTAATTCTAGTATATACAAGCTTTACATCCGTTACCTTGATGGATACGCTTCCTTCCGCCTCTTTGTCCTCCGCTGCATTTTCAATGACGACCATTTTTTCAAATGTCCCCTTGATTTCATCAAAAGACTTGATCCGGCTTTCTTTCACCACGGTTTCACTTATGCTGAGAGGGGAAAGATAATAGAAACCTACAATACCGATGTCATTCACCGTCACAACTACCGCTTCGCTTCCCCACATTTTTTTTACGTAACTATTGCCCTGCCAGCCATCGGTCAGCTTAAAACCTGCCTGATTATCCACAAATACGTTATCCTGCTTCCTCAAATACAAAAAACGGTAAACATCCCTGTATTTATCCTCATCTTTCCTCTGTAAAAGCTGCGAATACACCCCTTTGTCATAACACTTATAATCATCCAGTCCCAGCTGGCCAAGAAGAGCGTTCGCCTTCTCTTCCGCCTCTTCCTCTGGTAAAGTCAGAGTTTCATTATCAACACAGGACACCGTTGCATCTACGGTATTAAAAAAATCCGGTTCCTGGCCATCCTTTTTCTTGACAGCCATATCAAGATCATTCTCAACATCCGCATGGTATATTCTAGCGCTGTATCCTCCTTTGCTGCGCTCATACCGCAAACAATTTCCGTAATTATCGGAATTCTGCACAAACAGCATATGATAATTTCCATCCTTCGCGTCGCTCAATCCATAATACACCTCCCCGTCTCCATGAAGATCATACAGCCAGTCGCTAAACGTATCACCCGGGTTGTCTTCGTGCAGCTTCTTAATACTGAGGATCTTATTCTGTAACGGATAATCAGTAAGTTTAATACTATCAGGCGCATTTTCATACGCCTTTCTCAAGTCTGCAATTTCGCTCTCAACCTCTTCCACTCCCACCTTATCTCCTGATTTTTTATATTCTGTCCGGTCTTTTTCGCATTCCCTTATTTCCTTGGCTATATCCACTTTCGTCCTGGCCGTCCCTTTGTGTCCATCGTAATATGTGACGTCCGGCGTCAGCGCTTTTTGGACGCGTTCTAAAAACTCCTGCTTGATCTTTTGCGCACGGACCCGGTAAATGGAAAGCTTCTCTACCCCGGGTATTTCCACTTTCGCGTCGACATCAACATTGACCTTCAACTTTTTATCCTTAATCTGGGTCTTATATTTCTCATATTTTTGCACTTCCTCCTTAACCTGCTCATACGTGCTTGTATCTTCCGTCTTCTCTGCCTCCTGCAGCATTTTATCCATATTCTTTTCCCGTACTACAGACTTCTCCGGATTGCTGGCGCACCCCGCCAACGTAAGCGCGAGCATTCCTGACATTATAATGACGATCCCTCTTCTCTTCATTTTCAACCCTCACATTCTGCCGCTCCGGCGGCTTGCTTTCTATAAATAAAGAAACGTCTATGTTGAACATATTGTAACATAGACGCATTCACCAAGTATTCATCGTTTTTTAAACAAATTGTAAAATCATTCGTGTCCCCCGCCCAACTTCACTCTCGATTTGAAGCCGGCAATGGTGCCTCTTCAATATCATAGCTGTTATGGCAAGTCCAAGTCCCGCTCCGCCGCTTTTCCTGCTTCTGGACTTATCAATCATATAAAACGGCTCCAAAATTTTCTCCTTCTCCTCCTCTGGTATTCCCTTTCCAAAATCCCTGACCTCTATGACGTTTTCCGCCGCCGAAAGAATAATTCTTTCTCCACTCCCGCTCGCTTTCCTTGCATTATCAATGAGATTAATCAAAACTTCAGTAAAAAGCTCGACATCTACGAAAAAAATTTCGCTCTCCCCATGACATTCTAAATGGATGCCATCCTCCTCCAAGCTGCGTCCGCACGCCTCCGCCGCATTATGAAACAACACGTCTGCGCATACTTCCGTAAGCTCAATGGCGTCCTCTTCCTCTAAAAGCAGTAAATCCATAAGTTTCCTGGACAACCGTTCCAGACGGCAGCTTTCCTTATAAATATAGGAAAGCGCCTCCTCTCTGTCCTCATCTGGAAGCCTCACGGTTAAAAGCGTCTTTGCATACCCGGAGATCGCTGTCATAGGCGTTTTCAGCTCATGTGTTAAATTTCCCATAAACAACGTCCGTCTCCACTCCGCCTCCTTTAACTCCTCAATCCGCAACTGCACGGCCCCTGCCATCTGGTTGAAATTTTCGCTCAACTCCCCGATCTCATCCTTCCTTCCTACCGCAATCCTCTCTTCATATCTCCCTCTGGCGATCTGCTTCGCCCCTTCATTTAATTTCTGTAAGGGACTCAAAACCTTATTCAGGATGAGATATAACAAGAGACAGGCAAACATTGTAATAACGCACGATAAAATGGCAAGTCCTAAACCGAGAAGTCTCATACGCTCCCACACATATGTAACATTCTCCAGTTTATACAGGCTATAGCTATACTCCCCCAACTGCTGATACACGAAAAAATGCATTCCCTCCCACTGCAGTTCCGCCATTTGTATACGGTCGGATATGACCGTATAGTTTAACGCTTCAAAATCCGACTGTGTAAAAACCGTAGAATTAAAAATTTCCTCTCCCTCTTGCCCAGCCCCGGAAAAACATATGAGCAGCTCGTCCTGCTGCTGTTTAAAAATGTACTCCAGTACTTTTCGGTCAACACTTCCCTTTTTCGCATCGTCCAGCGCCCGGATTCTATCCTCCAGTTTGGAAATACTGGCCATTGCCATTTTAAAGCTCTGTCCCTCTGCCGCCTCAAGGGAATTTTTCTTAGCCAGGAAAAAAACTGCCACACTGCAAATGATGGAAGAAAAAAGAATACTCATACAGCATATAAGAATAAGTTTCGTCTTTAACCGCATATTACTCCTCCAGCCTATATCCCATCTTAGATACTGTTTTTATATTATCATTAAAGGAAAGCTTTTTGCGAAGCTGCCCGATATGCACGTCGACCGTTCTCGTCTCTCCCACATAGTCAACTCCCCAAACACGCCGAAGAAGCTCCTCTCTGGAAATGGCTATATTTTTATTCCTCGCCAGCACGCACAGCAACTCAAATTCCATCGGCTTTAATAAAATTTCCACACCTTTTTTTCTCACGGTATGTTCCAATAAATTGATTTCCACATCCAAAATGTGAATGACGTCGCCAAGCTTTTTTGTCCTCTCCAGCACTTTTTCCATCCGCACCATAAGTTCCAGCATCTCAAAGGGTTTCACGATATAGTCCTCCGCGCCTCCTTGAAGTCCCTGTACCTTCGAACTGACGTCGTCCTTCGCTGTCAGAAAAATAACAGGGATTCCATAGGTCTTTACAATTTCAAAAAGGGCAAATCCGTCCATTCCCGGCAGCATGACGTCGAGCAACGCAATATCATAACCATGTTCCTTCTCAAGCGCCCCAGCCGCCTCCCCGCCATCATGAAACATTGTGGTATCATACCCCGCCACCTTTAGATTCATTGATATTAACTTAGCAATAGAAATCTCATCTTCTACAATCAGAACCTTGTTTTGCTCCATACTTCTTCCCTCCCTGTCCTTCTATACATAGTACTGATCCTTTCCAAACCGTATTATAACTCTTGTAAATTCCCCCTGTCTGGACTCCATCCAGATTTCATGTCCGAGCTTCTTACACATCTTACGGCAGATGTAGAGCCCCATGCCGGTCGATGATGCCACCCGCCTGCCATTTTCACCGGTAAAAGATTTATCAAACACGCGCTTTAAATCACTAGCCGGCACTCCGATCCCGTGGTCTTCAATGGAAAGCACCACGTTGTCATCCGTCTCCTCCACCTCAAAACCCAGGTACCCGGTTTCTCCCTTTTGGTACTTGATGCTGTTGTTTACAAGCTGCCCCAGTATAAATGTTATCCATTTTGCATCAGACACGACGAATGCTTCCGTTCCCTTTTGCTCAATTGAGAATTTACCGGTTATCAATACCTCCTTGTGTTCCAACAACACCTCCTGAATGAGTTTCTTCAAACAGCATCTCGTCATCAAAAAATCCTTTTGCGGGGCGTCTGCCCTCACATAATATAAAATCTGTTCCACATAATGCGAAATCTTATCAATTTGCGGCCGGTATAAGCGGATATCCGTCTTTTCATTATAATTCATAAGAGACAGGGCAGAAATCGGAAGCTTAATCTCGTGAATCCACATTTCCACATAATCTTTAAACTCTTTCACAGACCGCTCCCGCTCGCCCACCCATTCATTCATTGATTTATTCGTCTCATACAGGGTTTCACAAAAAATATCCCCCTCCAAAAAGCCAGGCGGTTCGATCATCTCCGTAAGGAGATATTTCTTATCCAGATCGTCTAGCTTTTTCTGCATATCATTATAAAATGCGCGCCTTTTCTGAAAGTCGTTTCCCCACATGAGAAAAAGGACAAGAAGCTCCATAAAATAAACACAAGCTAAAAAGGATGAATTGACTTGAAAGGCCTTTCCAAACACTGTCACAAGAAATAATTGAAATGCAATGCCAAATATCCAACCCACCTTTTCCCTTAAAAATTGTTTCAGCGTCATCCCAGCAAATACCCGATTCCTCTCTTTGTTTTTATCAAATCCTCCACGCCATGCTCCTTCAGTTTTGTTCTCACACGGTTGATGTTTACCGTGAGTGTGTTGTCATCCACAAATTCCTCAGAATCCCACAAGTAGCTAATTAACTCATCCCTTGTCACTATTTTCCCCTGTTTCTTTATCAGGTATAACAGGATCCTCATCTCATTTTTCGACAGCTCGATTAAACCGGAGGATCCCTCCCCGCCGACGATTTCCATGCTCCCCCGGGCGGCATCCAGCCGTATATTCCCATAAGCCACAACGCTCTCCTCCGCGCCGCGGGATAACCGCTTGAATACTGCCTCGATATGTAAAAGTAAAATGGATGGATTATACGGCTTCGCGATAAAATCATCTGCCCCATAGCTCATACAAATGACCTCGTCCATCTCCGTATTTTTACTCGTAACCATTATGACCGGAATATCCGACTCCATCCGGAGCTTCCGCAAAATATTTTCACCATCCGCGCCCGGCAGCGTAATGTCCAAAAGCGCCATATCCGCATCGCTCGCCACAATCTGGGCGGGAACATCCTCAAATTCATTCACGGCCTCACATACGTATCCATTGTTCCCCAAAAACTCCTGAAGCTGTCCGCAGATTTCTTTGTCGTCCTCAACAATCAATATTTTCTTCACCTGAACATCCCCTTTGCAAAACCAACTGCTTCTATAGCGACACTGCCTCCCCTTACGATCTCAATCCGGTTCACAAAATTCTTTTTCAGTAAAGCGATCAAATGATCGTTGTCCTTTTCCGTCTGGGTACATTCTAATATAACGGCCGTTCCGTCATAATCAATCACTGGAACACCAAATACCTCTGAAATTCTAAATATTTCTGTTTTATCCTCTTCCGAACAGCCGCTCACTTTTATAAACAGGATTTCCTTCATGTGAATCGTCTTATCCGTATAATCTACGACCTTAATCACCTCGACACTTCTGCCCAGCTGCTTTTTGATCTGCTCAAACGTCTTGTCGTCGCTAGTTAGGCTGATCGTCATACGGGACACCGTAGGATCCTCCGTCATCCCGACAGTCAAGCTGTCTAAATTGTATGACTTGCCGGAAAACAAACCAGAAATACGCGCGAGCACTCCGATTTCATTCTCCACAAATAAACAAATCCATCTCTTCTTCATCCTATCCCTCATTTCTACAAAATCATATCTGTCAGCGTGTTTCCCGGGGGAACGATAGGCATCACATTACTTTCACGCTCTATGATAAATTCAATTACTGTAGGCGTCTTCTTATTCTGACGCGCAAGTGCAAAAGCATCCCGGATATCCTCCACCGCGGTTACGCGGATACCCGCCGCACCATAGCTTTCCGCTAGCTTGACAAAATCCGGCGTATATTCCGGGCAATAATGATCAGGCTGGTTGCAGCCGATCTCACAGCTCCTGCGGTAACGCATGCAGGTCCCGGAATAACGCCTGTCATAAAACATTTCCTGCCACTGTCTCACATTGCCTAAATATCCATTATTTAATATACATATAATTACCGGCAATTCATATACTACCGCCGTCGCCATCTCCTGTATATTCATCTGCATACCGCCGTCGCCGGAAATAGAAATAACCTCCTTCTGCGGATTGCCTATTTTCGCACCAATCGCGGCCGGTAAACCATACCCCATCGTTCCCAGTCCCCCAGAAGTCAGCATCTGTTTATCCGGCCCGAGTTCGAGAAATTGTGTGCTCCACAGCTGGTTCTGTCCAACATCTGTTGTGATAATCGCATCCGTAAACATATCATTAATCGTCTGAAGGATCTTTTGCGGCGTCATGCCAGTCCCATCCATCCCGACCGGATAGCTCTTTTTCCATTCCGCTATTTGTGCCATCCACTGCGTGAGCTCTAAAGGCTCCGCCTTTTCAAGCAACGCGCTGACCGCCTGTTTTGCGTCCGCCACAACGGGAATATCTACCACAATATTCCGGGAAATGGATGCCGCATCAATATCAATGTGGACGATCGTTGCATGGGGCGCGAACTCCCCTATCTTGCCTGTAATCCGGTCATTAAACCTCGTTCCGATCGAAAATAATACATCACAGCTGTTCACCGCGTGGTTGGCCGCATAGCTTCCATGTATCCCAATATTCCCAATATACAATTCATTTGACGTCGGCACTGTGCCTTTCCCCATAATCGTCGTGATCACCGGCACGCCAGTCCGCTCCGCGAGCAGCGTCATTTCTTTCCCCGCATTTGCGATCTTTACTCCCCCGCCGATAAGAAAGACCGGCCGCTTCGCATGATTTAATGCTTCCCACGCCTTATTGATCTGTCCCATGTGTACGGAATTATTGGGCTTATATCCCCGGATTGCTATTTGTCCGGGATACTGGTCGCTGCCATAAGCCCGCTGGATATCCTTTGGCAAATCAACAACAACTACTCCCGGCTTTCCGGTTCCCGCAATGTAGAACGCCTTCTTGATCGTTTCCGCCAACGATTCCCGGTCGCGCACCGTTACCGCGTACTTACAAATACTCCGCGTAATCCCGACGATATCTACTTCTTGAAACGCATCGTTCCCGATTAGATGGGTCGGCACCTGCCCCGTAAAACAAACTAGTGGGACGCTGTCATAATTTGCCGTGGCAATACCCGTCACCAGGTTTGTTGCACCCGGTCCGCTCGTCACCAGGCAGACACCCGTCTTTCCCGTAGACCGGGCATACCCATCCGCAGCGTGAACTAATCCCTGCTCATGCCGCGGCAAAATAACATCAATGTCCGTTTCACCGTAAAGTGCATCGAACATATCTACCGCCTGTCCGCCAGGATAGGCAAATAACGTATCCACCCCTTCTTCCTTTAATGCTTTGACAAATAGCTCTGCACCTGTGATTTGCATGATTCATTCCCCCTCAATCCCTTTACAAACATATCCACACTGTTCGTTATATATTCATCCCGTTCCACCTCGGTAAGTCTCTTGCCAAAGGACGCGCACAGAAACGTATAACCAAAGGTGGCAGAAAAAACTGTCATCGCAAGCGCGTCAAAATCTGAAGCAGGAATCTTTCCCATTTCACACATCCTGTTCAAATAGCTTGTAAAAGCACATACGAACGCCTGCGGTACCTTCATAATATAATCAGCGGTCTCCTCGTATAACTGGGGCGCCCGCAAGCCAATGGATAAATTTACGAAATCTGGCGTCACCCTGTCCATATAGGTCCTCATAAACATCTCCACATCCGTCTCCAGATCCCATATGACATCCTGAAAAATGTCCGGCGTCACATTTGCTCTCCACCCCGCCTGGCTGACCCCCTGCAAAACAATATCCTTTTTATTTTTAAATTTGCGGAATAACGTACACTCATTCACACCAGCCATTTTCGCAATTTCTTTTGTCGTCGTGACGGCATATCCCTTATCCCGGACTAATGCCATAGCTGCATCTACAATTTTCTGGCTTGTTTCATCCACAATACCACCTCCATGCAAGTGAACGCTTTCATTATAACAAAAAGATACCCGGAAGTCAATCGCCGCACTATAGTAAAATAATTACATTGATTATTCCACGAATCAGTGTTACGCTATATATAGAAGGACTTGGATTATAGAAGGAGAAAAATAGTTATGAAGATGTTGCCACAAATATCAGAGGCAGAATTTGAAGTTATGAAAATAGTATGGAAACATGCCCCTATTAATACAAATGAGATCACCGAAAGATTAACAAAAACGACGTCGTGGAGTCCGAAAACGGTACAGACACTCATTAAGCGTCTGGTGACAAAGGGCGCGCTCACGTACGAAAAAGAAAGCAGGGTATTTGTATATACGCCGCTTGTTGAAGAAAATGAATACATCGGCCAGGAGAGCAGCCATTTCCTAAAACGCTTTTATGACGGAAATATTACGACCATGCTGTCCGCCTATATCGAAAACGATAAATTATCCGAAGAAGAAATTGACGGCCTACGCGCTCTTCTTGCCAGCAAGACAAAAAAAGGAGACAACTGACATGCCCGGATTTGTAATGCGTTTTTTTCTCTGTAATATTTTCATCAGCGCTATCATCGGAATATTTTTAATGATAAAGAGGCTCTTGCGCAAAAGCCTGTCCAGCAGGATGCAGTATCATTTATGGTTTGCGCTTCTCGGGCTGATGGCCGTGCCTTTTCTCCCGTGCCGGCCTTTGGGGCTGATGCAGGTGTTGTCATGGGTCAGGGATATCGCAAGCGATTCCGGCTCCGTTGAAAACGATGCTTTTGTAAAAACGGCCGTCCATCCTCCTTCAGAGGTTTCTAACTGGATGGAAGACTTCACGCTCTCCGTCAGCAGTAAAACATATGCGGCTACGGAACTGATCTTATGCGGCATATGGACTGCCGGTGTTCTTTTGATGAGTATTTTAGCGGTGCGCGCATATGTCCGCCTGCGCACAGTGAAAAACTCAGCGCTCCCTCTCCAGAACCCCGACGTCCGCGAATTGTACCGCCGTTGCCTGTCCGAGCTGAGCATAACAAAAGACATCCGGGTATACAGCACTGCTTTTTTAAAATCCCCGGTTATCACCGGATTCCTAAGCCCACGCATCTATATTCCCATTCATTTAATTTCAGATTACAATGCCGTTGATATGAGGTATATGCTGTTACATGAACTTCAACACTATAAACACAAGGATGCACTGGCCGGGTATGTGATGAATCTTGCCGGAATGCTATATTGGTTTAATCCCCTTGTCTGGTATGCGCTAAAAGAAATGCGGGATGACAGGGAAATTGCCTGCGACACCTCCGTACTGCAAATGCTCGGCGAAGGTTCCTGCGAGGCATACGGCGTTACGCTTATTCACTTTGCCGAAAAAGTATCCCGCCTGCCCTTCCCGTTTGTTTCGGGAATTGGTGGAAATATACGACAGTTGCACCGGCGGATCCAAAACATTGCCTCGTATGAAAGACCAACATTCCGGCAGCGATGGAAGAGCTTCACCGCCTTTGCTCTGACTACTGCCCTTCTTTTCGCCTTTTCACCAATCGTATCTACCTATGCGGCAGATGACGCCCGCTACTCATGGGACACGTCCTCCGAACCGGTCAGAGTCGTTGACCTTTCTTCCTTTTTTGGTTCTTATGAGGGAAGTTTTGTCTTATACGACTCAAAAAATGGTTGCTGGCACATACACGATAGGGAGCGCGCCACTTTCCGCACATCTCCCAACTCCACGTATAAAATTTACGACGCCCTGTTTGGATTGGAGGAAGGACTTATCACTCCGGACAATTCCTATCTGGCATGGGACAAAGTGCATTATCCCATCACGGCTTGGAACACAGACCAGACATTATCTTCTGCGATGAGATCATCTGTGAACTGGTATTTCCAGGAAATAGACAGGCAATTAGGCGGCTCCCGCATCCGCGGGTATATTGACCGCATTCACTATGGAAACGAACACCTGGAGGGCGGCCTCTCCTCCTACTGGATGGAATCTTCCCTGAAAATTTCCCCTGTAGAGCAGGTGATGCTCTTAAAAGAATTACACGAAAGCGGTCTTGGATTTTCCTCCGAAAACGTCCGGGCAGTCAAGGACTCCCTTTTCCTTTTTACATCCGAAGTGGGAGACGTTTACGGAAAAACTGGGACCGGACGTATCGACGGCCTCGATGTGAACGGCTGGTTTGTCGGCTATGTAGAACGTTCCGGGCACACCTGTTTCTTTGCCGTAAACATAGCGGCGGAATCTGGCGCCACCGGAAGCAGGGCATCCGAAATCGCACTATCCATCTTATCTGGCACAAATATCGGGTAATCCTTCATCACTGCTGCTCCTTGCGGATGCGGTACTCATAATCTGGTATCTTCTTTATGCCGCCATGCAGTATTTTATTTCCCAAATACTGAAAACTTCCATCCTCTGCCAAACGAACCGTGAGCTTATGGGTAATGACCGCTTCATCGCATAATACCATATCGCACACTGCCTCCACGGTGAGCGTAACCGTGCCATCCTTATTTTCCTTGATATGCACAACCTCTGGCGTAGAGGTGCTAAAAAAGGTGGGGGTGTAATTAAAACATCCAAGGCGGACCCATGCATACGTTTGTTTTTTTGTATTAAAAACCGCGTATTTCCGTATTTGCTCCGCACTCACCGGAAGATATTCCATAATGAGCTTTTCAAATGGAGCCCTGGGGATCCCGTCAGCATAATCTTCTCCATTAAACTTTTTTCCATATTTCATCGCATACAAATATTCATATAATCCATTATAATCTAATGCCTGCATATGTCTGGCATCCCAGTTTGAACAAAGCAGATTATTTCCCTGGTATCCTATCCCATACACACACTTTTCCGACAGCTCGCGCTGCTTCTTGTTCCTTGGCCGGATTCGGACAAGGCAGCTGCCGTCCACTATTTCCGTTACTTCCGGCGGCTCTGGCACACACACCTCATAACAAAACCACCCCTTTTCCGAGTATGTCCACCCCTTAATCCGCGTATAAGTAATGTCTGCCATCTCCGGCTGGCCCTCCTCCGTCCAGCACGTAATTGCGGTTAATACATACATATCCGTTCCATCAAAACTATATTTCATCCGCGTCAATGCGCCATCTGAATGTATCTCATATATAGCGGCCGCACCAATCTTACCCTCCCTGCAATCTTTTAAAAACCGTTCCACACCTTTCCAGTTCTCCATACTAGCATATGACGTCGTTGTAGTAACCGGCCACCCGGACTCGCCCACCCTTTTCTTCATCTGTAAAACCGTGTCAGCCGGAAGAACAACATTTAATGCCTCCCCTTTATCCGCCTGTGCATAAATATCCGAAATTAACTTCATGACTACACCACAATCCCGCTCTGCCTCTGCTCTCTCCTCTTCATCAACCGGCAGATCATACCCCTTATCAAAAGATCCCGCGGCCTCTTTATTCTCTTCCACCTCTTTCACATCCGAAGCAGGCGGTTCCACTTTCCCCTCATTTTTTGCGCAGGCACACAACAAAAGAACTGCCAACAGAATGACTATTTCACATCTCCTCCAGCCACTTATCCAAACTCTTGCCCGTTTTCCCAACAACATATCCGCTCCCTCCTCTCTCTTTTACATCCTCCACCATACTTACGATAAGAAATGGCCGCCTGGTTTTCGGATCCGCCGTAAAAACAGAAAACCATCCCAGTTCCGTACCGGAATTATCCTCTTTTGATGCTTTAATCTCCGCTGTTCCTGTCTTTCCTGCCAAAATAATATCCTTCCGCCGTGCCGCGTACCCCGTTCCGTGCGGATCACTCACTACTTTTTTCAGTCCCTCCAGCACTCTGCCCGCCGCTTTACCCGTAAATGCCTGGGGAATCCAGTAAGATACCTCTGGATGCTCGTTGTAAACCAGAACGGGCTTAACGACATTTCCATTATTACAAAATGCGGAATAAATACATGCCATATGCAATGGATTGATCAAAATCTGTCCCTGGCCGTACCCACTGTCCGCCAGCTGCACTTCCGTCTCAATATGTTCTTCGTTCGAAAACTGAGACTTCTGCATTTTTACTTCAAACGGTAGTTCTTCTTGAAATCCAAGCCGCAGCAGCGATTCCTCCATCTGTTCCGCCCCAATTTTTAACGCCGCCTTGGCAAAATAAATATTATCCGAATAAATAAGCGCATTTTCCAAAATAACTGGGGCATATGTATGAAGTGTCGTCACATAATAAGCGCCCCACGACGAATCCTTCTGCCATCTTAGCCCTTCCTTTCCAAAGTCCTCCTTTGGATTAATGGCGCCGCAATCCAGACCGATAGCCGCAATAATCGGCTTAAAAGAAGATCCCGGGCACCAAACCTGCCGAAACCGATTATACATAGGCTTTTTCTTATTCTCATTCAGGGCCGCCCATTTTTGCTCGGACAATCCCATAATAAATTCATTGTTATCGTACGACGGCGTGCTTACCAATGCCAATACTTCGCCCGTTCGCGGGTCTATTGCTGCCGAACAGCTCTTGTCGTCTTTATACTGCTCGTACAATGAAGTCTGAAGTCCCGCATCAATTGTAAGCATTATATCCTGTCCGTGCCGGACTGAAACACTGGCAATTTCTTTTTTTTCGTATCCACCCGCATCCTCAATAAAAATCCTACAGCCTGTTTGTCCCCTCAACTCCTTTTCAAATAGCCCCTCCGCCCCGCTTCTCCCGATTACACTGTCTACCGCATACCCCTCTCCCGCATGCTCTTCTAAATCCTCAGCGGTTACACTCTGCACGTAGCCGACTAAATGTGCCGCTGCTTTTC
Source organism: uncultured Eubacterium sp. (assembly GCA_910584245.1). Taxonomy (GTDB): domain Bacteria; phylum Bacillota; class Clostridia; order Lachnospirales; family Lachnospiraceae; genus Eubacterium_F. The sequence continues at coordinate 4,954 of CAJTZF010000015.1, read as the reverse complement.
CCAGCGGATACTCCCGGACCTCTGTGTCGGATATTTTCACGCCAGGAATTTTAAGTAAGCTTTCGTGCTTCTCCCATTCCTCGCGCGCTTTTCTTTTTGGTTTTAAGGAGAGCAAATCGCTTTCCTTTACTTTAGGAATAATCTGAATAGGTACATACGAGTCTTCTTTCACCCATTGTTCCGACAGCTTTTTCTCAATCGTCTCCTGCTTTATGTTTAACAACGCCGCTATCTTCTGCACCGTCTCCTTTCGGTCCCTCATTTTCCCCGGGACAATACCGACGGAAGAAGCGACGCCTTTACCGGCCAGCACGCGGCCATTCCGGTCCCGTATGCTCCCTCTTGCTGCCTGCGTGGTACAAACCCTCACCTTATCAGAAACATCTAAGTCCGGAAAAATCAAAGAATCGTCCCATACCAGCTCATAGCCCTTCTCACCCTTCACAAAATGCGCCTCATTTTTAAAATGAATCTCTCCTGCCACCGTATCAAAGGAAGTTTCATATGTTACCATCTGCCGGTCCTCTTCGTATGCAATTCCTTTTACCGTCATATCCCGCATCTCAATTCCCTCATAAATAGCGGAATTCCGTTTTACAAACTCCTCCTGGCCAATCATCCCTGATGCCTTCTTGTGCAGCATCGCATACATTTCTCCGTATTCCCTGCCTGCAATATAATTCATATAAGTAATCAGAAGCTCCTCTGGCTTCCTCTCCTGTTCTTTTTTTCTAAAAAAGAAAGACATCCACAGTACAATAACTACTGCTCCTATACTTACCAAAGCCAAACAAATCAACCGTTTTATCTTCATAGCCGCCTCCTGTCATTCATTTTCTCAAATATTACACTAGTAAGATTTAAAAGTCAAGCATTTTATTTTTACAAACCGTCTCCAGCTTATGATAAATAACAAGCGGCAGGGGAGCCAGTGACTTATATAAGTCCGTGGCTCCCCTGTTGAAATTTCACTATTTAGCTCCTTTTGTAAATTGAGGCTTCACCCTAGCCCCACTTATATTCCCTTTTGATGTGCGGAACAACGCCCTGCTATCTGTTCCTTGGTTTCCTACACCAGTATTCTGCTCTATCCACTTGCGTCCAGGTTCCCTATGTCCGTATTCGATTTCTGGCTCGTTGTGTCCTGGTCAACTGAGCCTTCTCCTACTTCTGAACGGCCGGCTGCCTTAGGTTCGTCAAAACACTCTTAATCTCAACATCTCCCTGCCATAGCACTTCTTTCAAAAATGCTCCTCCACAATATGGTCCAGCTGTGCGGCGATCTCTGGAAACCTACGGCTCAAATCAAGCGTACGGACACTAATCCTGTTGCCGCTCATCTGATAACTGCTGTCCGGCTGTATTTCTTCATCCGTCATTGCATACAACAACATGCCAGAAACTTCATGCGGTGCATCACCAAACTCCGCATCCTTATTCTTCACATACGTAAAAATCTGATAAAGATGCTCCGAGTGCAATTTGTGCACATTGTAATATGTCTGTGTTGCATGCATATAATACTTCGCATCAATAATCAGTACCTTTTCCCCCTTCGAAAGAGTGATGTCACTCTTCATGACAGGAAGCATGGCATGGTTTTCGTCATCTAGTGCCCACGAAATCCTGGACGCACCCGTATTAATTTGTGAATGCTCCTTTATGAAATATTGAAAAATAAATTTCTCATATAACTGATTCATCTGATCCGGCTTAATAAACGATGCCAGTTTATACTCACCGCGGTCCGTCGTAATCAGCATCCCCTCCAGCACCAGCTGGCAAATGCTTATTAACATACGGTAATCGGCATTTCCCCGTTGAAAGCATATTGCCGGCCACTTAATCATTCCTGGGTCAATATTATCCACCCCTGAAAAAAACAGCATTTCTTTTTTTAAGCCAGACTTATAATTCTCTTTCACATCCTCACAGCAAAGAAGCAGCATAACCGTTGTCTTGATAATCTGGTTCATCCGATTATTTACGGAAAGCTCATCAAACTCACAGGAGAGAACTCTTTTCCTTTCGAGGTAGTTCCGAAACGTCCCCTGCATATCAATCTTCCCCCGCATCGTCACCACATCTTCCCTGCATTCAACGTACTCCCGGTACAGGCCCTGTTTCAACTGCCGGCTGATGCCCTTTGACAGTATTGCCGCAAACAGTTCATGAATATTTTCAAACTGGTCTTTCTCTACATATTCATAACCATCCTGACTCAATGGAGTAAATGCATAGCACAACATATAATAAATATTTTTTATAAAAATGCTCTTATCCTTAATCATTGAAACACACCTTGCAGCTTATTTTCCCAACGCTGGAGCTTATCTACTTCATCGAACCAATACTCCCTGAGCATAGGAATAATATCATAATCCACCACCTCATGGAGCCATTCATCCGTGCACACATCCCTCTCACAGAAATAACTATGTCCGATACAAAAGCCCTTACCAAGAGACTTGTCCTTTGTGATTTCATCGTTAAGCTCCTTAACTTTCAAAATCAGCTTATTAAATATTTCATTATCCAAAGCGTTCTGGTACCGAATGAATCCCTCCGAGTCAAATCCCGGCTCCATGTCGAAGAAACTAAAACGCCGTCTAAGTGCGTAGTCAATCATCGCAAGGCTGCGGTCCGCCGTATTCATCATACCAATAATATAAATATTCTCCGGCACCGAAAAGAGCCGTCCATTATATGCAAGGGCCGCCTTTTTTCCACGGTAGCCACGCTCAATCAGCATTAAAAGCTCTCCAAAAATCTTACTCATGTTTCCCCGGTTTATCTCATCAATAATAAAAAAATAATTCTTTTCCGGATAATCGGAAGCCTCCTGGCAAAAGTGGTAAAACACACCATATTTCAGCTCGAAACCGTTTTCAACAGGCTTATAACCCATCACGAAATCTTCATAGGAATAATTCTGATGAAACTGTACAAACCTAATACGACTGTCATCCTTTTTCCCCATTATAGAATATGCAAGCCGCTCTGCAATAAATGTCTTGCCGACGCCCGGCGCACCTTGCAGTATGATGTTCTTCTTGTTTTTCAAGACAGACACAAGCGTTTTAAAGCGTTGTTCGGACATATATACTTCATCAAGGAAATCCTCTTTCGAGTATGATTCGATATGTGTCTCATTCTGAACAGAGTTTTCTTCACGAATCAAATCCATAATAAAGTCAAACTCCTCCCTGGTCAACTTAAACAGACTGCCGTTGGGGTTGGTAAAGAATTCCATACCCTCTAGTTCAGGGTACCCTTTCAGTACCTGATAGTCAATAGGAGAGGAGAGTCCTTCCAGCTTCTCAAAGAAAATCTCTTCACCATCCTGCTCAGCAATAATTTTTCCAATTGCCACAATCTGCTTCACCGGATTTGACTCATAACAAATAAGCATATCCCCAGCTCTTGCATCCAGGAAATTTTGAAAAATACGTCTTTTATTTCCATTATCATTATAAAGCGTATAAGACTGCGTACCGCCAACAGCCATATCAGAAAAACTCCAGATACTAGGACTGGCATTCAGCCACCAATAACGGCAGCCATCTCTGCCTCGATCCTCCAGCGCATACAGTTCCACATCACTTAGATCCGTCTGGTCCAGGGCTTGGGACAGCTCGTCACGGAGTTTCCAAACAAAAACACCTTCTTCCTCCTCGCCAGCCTCTTTCCCTATAAAAAGGACAGGCCACCAGCGCTCCTCTCCAGGACTGATTTCCACAGCAGAAAGTTCCATTGTATCTGCAACACGATGTGCCAAAGAAGACGCACCCACATTATAAAAATTAACAGATTCCCCATACTTTGTGGAAAGCTGCGTACAAGTTGCCGCACCACCATAATCCTTCATACGTTTCATAATTTCAAGACTTCCGACTGAAAATACCTCACCATCATTTAAAAGGCAGACCCAGTCCTCCACCGATAATCCCGGATCATATTGTGCTGGAAACCACTCCGCTTTAGATAAACCAGCATCTTGCCCCTGAGAATAAGACTGGCTGATATAAAAACTTACATCGAGAGTCAATGTCCTCAACTCCGGATCAGGATAGCAGGAATCCGTCAACTTGCCCTTCAGCAAACGAACAAGCTCCGTATCCCCCTTAATCTCCTGGCAAATCTCATCATATAGCCTATAGAAATGACGAATATTGTCTGCATAGGCACCCTTCTTAAAATAATATCCGCTTTTCAATACATCTGCTACAGCCTTTACTTCACTGTACTTGTAAATATAATATTTATCTGGATAGCGCAGCCATAAATATGTAGTTATTGCATTTTCGTACTGATAATGCTGTCTATTCCCATCGCTATGTTGTTCTAAAAGCATGGATGACCTCATCTTAAATGTCTCAATGCGCTCATACACATCCTTTCGCTCATCGAACAGTACAATAAACATTGACCTTACTTCTTCTGATGCAGTTTGCGCAAATTCCGTAATCATTTTTGCCGGAAAATTATTCGCAGATGCCAGCAAATTGTATGTCTTAGACAAGGATTTTGTCAACATATCTGCAAAATCATCTGCCTCCACATACCAATTATCCTGAAAACATTTCACCGCCTCCCATTTGTATTTTTCATCTTCCCACTGTGTAAGAACGAAGTCTCTCTTATACTGTTCCAACACTTTTTGTAAAAGAGCTTTATCAAACATAATCAAACCCCCTATGCAATTCGTAAAAAACTATATACTTCTCCCATAAGAATAACACAAATAATATTTCTAAACAACTCCATAATTAGAAAAATAATGCAATTTTCCTTCTTAGGATACCGACTAGGATTTTACCTTACTTTTTTATATATATTGCAGTATATCATCGCATCTTATGAAAGAATAACATTTCTTTGATAGTCACTGGATTTACCGAAGTCCAGCTAATAAATGTCAATAGCAAAATGAGAAAAATCGAAATTATTTTTA
>CAJTZF010000014.1 GCA_910584245.1 uncultured Eubacterium sp. | reverse complement strand
ATTTTACCTTGTAAATCATGAACCTTCACTTAAAAAAGCCCGAAAACTCGGACTTTTCAAACACCTATTGTTCGTCGATTTATAGTTCCATTCCCCTCTTATTGTCATACAAATTTTAGCTATACCTTCTCACAATATGGTTCACAGATGGAAGATACATATACCCAAACATATTTAAGTGGTTCAACAGCTGATATAGATTATACAATTCACGCCGGTCACAGTAACCAGGCGGCAGGAAACCCGCTTCCCGGTAGGCGGCATAAAATTTCCGGGGAAATCCCCCGAACAATTCCGTCATGGCAATGTCGGCTTCCGCGTGCCCGACATAGACAGCGGGATCAATAAGCCACGCGCTGCCGTCGCTTCCCGTCATAACATTACCAGACCACAGATCACCGTGTAATAACGACGGGCGCTCTGGCTCCACAAGATACTTATCCAGATGATCAAGCAATTTTATGATCTTCTTTCGGTCCGATGTGCCAAAAAAATGCTCCGCATGCCTAAACTGCGGCTCCAGGCGGCAATCTCGGAAAAATGCGATCCAGCTATCGTGCCTTGCATTCACCTGCTGCCGCGCTCCTATATAATTGTCATGACTGAAACCATATCCCCCGCCTGACACAAAATCCTCTGTCGGCGCCCGATGCATGGCCGCTAATTGCTGTGCCAATGTCTCCCAATAACCCGCTATCTGGCGGCCTCCTCTTATAAATTCCAACAGCAAAAAGGAATATCCGCCCCTGTCCTCGTCCGTCCCACTGCAAAGAATGCGCGGCGTGCCGATTGCTTTTGTTCGGGCAATGGCATCCAGGCCGGCGGCCTCACACGTAAAAAAGGATATATTTTGTTTTTCATTCGTCTTCATAAAAATATATGTTCCATCCGTCAACCGCAAACCATATGCCTGATTAATATCCCCTCCGGTAATCCGGTCCACGCCCGCAATACGTATGCCATCCCCATAAAGGGAATACAATGCATCCTCCAATGAAATAAAGTGCTGTACTGTCGTAGCTGCCATGTTTAATTCTCCCTTCCATTTTTAAAACGGGACTATCCTGTGACAGACAGTCCCGTTTTCATATTTTATATTTTTCTTTACTATAAGATCAAAATGCAACCCACAGGGGACTTTTATCAAAGCGTCACCTTTTCCAGCTTCCAGATCTCTTTCGCATATTCTTCAATCGTACGGTCAGATGAGAACTTACCGGATTTCGCCACATTGAGCACCGCCATCCTTGCCCATGACTCCTTGTCACGGTATGCTGCGTCTACTGCCTTATGCGCCTCTGCATACGAACGGAAATCTTTCAGTATGAAATACTGGTCTGCGCGTTCATATCCATTGGAATCGAGAAGAGATGAATAGAGCTCACGGAACAACTCGGGATCCCCACCGGAATATGTTCCGTCAATAAGCTGGTCCACGACCTTCTTAATGTCCGCATCACTCTCGTATATCTGTCTCGGCTTATACTGCCCATTATTTTCAAAATCAATAACCTCCTGGGAGGAAAGTCCGAAAATAAATGCATTTTCTTCTCCGACTTCTTCGACAATTTCCACGTTGGCGCCATCCATCGTGCCAAGCGTCGGAGCGCCGTTCAACATAAACTTCATATTTCCGGTACCGGATGCCTCTTTACTAGCTGTAGAAATCTGCTCCGATACATCCGCCGCTGCAAAAATAAGCTCTGCATTGCTCACGCGGTAATTCTCAATAAATACGACCTTGATTTTTCCGTGGATGGATGTATCCTGGTTCACTACCTCCGCCACACTGTTGACCAGCTTAATAATTGCTTTCGCACGGCGGTAACCGGCAGATGCCTTCGCGCCAAATATAAACGTACGCGGAACCATATCCATATCCGGATTTTCTTTTAACTGGTTATACAGATACATCACATGCAAAATATTGAGAAGCTGACGTTTGTACTCATGAAGCCTCTTCACCTGGACATCGAAAATGGAATTTGGATCCACCTCCACCCCATTGTGCTCTTTGATATATTTTGCAAGCCGCACCTTATTCTTGTACTTAATATCCATAAACTCCTTCTGGGCCGCCTTGTCGTCTACATATGGCGTCAGCCGGCCGATCTGGCTCAGATCGGTGATCCATCCCTGGCCAATCTTGTTCGTCACCCAGTTGGCAAGAAGCGGATTTCCATGAAGCAGGAAACGTCTCTGTGTAATACCATTTGTCTTATTATTGAACTTCTCCGGCATCATCTCATAGAAATCTTTCAATTCCTGGTTTTTAAGAATATCTGTGTGAAGCCGGGCCACACCATTAACCGAAAATCCGGCAGCAATGGCGAGATGGGCCATTTTCACCTGGCCGTCATAAATGATGGCCATCTTCTTCACCTTGTCAAAGTTGCCCGGATACTGCTCGGCAATCGCATTCTGGAAACGGCGGTTGATCTCTTCCGTAATCTGGTATATTCTCGGAAGAAGTCTTGAAAAGAGATCAATCGGCCACTTCTCGAGTGCCTCGGACATAATCGTATGGTTTGTATACGCGCAAGTCCTCGATGTGATATCCCACGCGTCTTCCCACTCTAAATGATACTCATCCAAAAGAATTCTCATAAGCTCTGGCACGGTAACCGTCGGATGCGTGTCATTCAGCTGGAAACATACCTTCTCCGGGAGGCCGTGGATATCCTCATGCTTTTCCATATATTTTGCAACCGCGCGCTGAACACTCGCAGAAACAAAGAAATACTGCTGTTTCAGACGAAGCTCCTTGCCCGCAATGTGATTGTCATTCGGATAAAGCACTTCACAGATCGTACGGGCGAGATTTTGCTGCTCAACTGCCTTCTGGTAGTCTCCCTTATCAAAAGAGTCGAGATTAAACGTATCTATCGCCTCGGCATCCCATATCCGAAGTGTATTGACGATGCGGTTGCCATATCCGACAACGGGAATATCGTACGGAACGGCCTTTACACTCTGATAATCCTCCTGCACATAAGAATCCCGGCCGTTCTCATCTTTGCGGACTGCCACATAACCTCCAAATTTTACTTCCATCGAATATTCCGGGCGTTTCATCTCAAATGGATTGCCATGCTCCAGCCAGTCGTCGGGAGCCTCTACCTGAAACCCATTTTCAATTTTCTGCATAAACATGCCGTATTTATAACGGATACCACATCCGTACGCCGGATAACCGAGCGTCGACAAAGACTCCAGAAAACAGGCTGCCAGTCTTCCCAGACCACCGTTTCCGAGCGCCGCATCCGGCTCCTGGTCCTCAATGACATCCAAGTCCACGCCAAGCTCTTCCAGCACCTCCCGGACAATTTTATCCTGCTTGAGATTGATAACCATATTTCCTAATGCACGGCCCATAAGAAACTCCATAGAAAGATAATAAACCGTTTTAACATCCTTCTCCTCGTATTGCCGGTGTGTTTCCATCCAATCATCCACTACAATGTCCTTCACCGCATAGGCCACCGCCTGAAAAAGCTGCTGGTTTGTCGCCTTATCTACTGGTCTGCGGAACAACAATTTCATATAGTTCTCAATATCCTGCTTAAACTGAAGTTTCTTGTTTTCGGTCAAATAATTCATTTTCTTTCCTCTCTTTCCTACCGCATTGCATAATCTATCCCATATTAATAAGTCCGTTTGGACATTGCCAGCCCAAAGGTCACTTCCTCGCCGTTGATATTCCATTCTGCCGTATGTCCCTGCATACCGCCGATGATAATCCGGTCCGCGAGTACCTCCGACTTGATTTGCTCTGCATTTCTTATAATAATATCCGTCAGCTTATCACTGCCAACCTCATAAACCTGAATACAATCCGTAACCTCGAATCCGGAATCTTTCCTCATCGTCTGGATCTTGCTTATAATCTCGCGCACAAAACCTTCCTCAATAAGCTCCTTTGTGAGATTGGTGTCAAGTACAACCGTGATTCCCCGGTCCTCCTGCGAAACGTACCCCTCCATCTGGGCTGCCTCAACCAGCAGGTCGTCCTTGGCAAGAACCTCTTCCGTTCCATCCACAGACACCGTGATTTCACCTTTTTCATTCAGCTCATCCATCGCAGCATTGCCATCCAGGCCGGCTAGTACTTCCTTCAGCGCATGGATTCTGCTTCCAAATCTCTTTCCGAGCGTGCGAAGCTGCGGCTTGAAGGAATACGTCGTAAATGCCCTCACATCCTCCGCAAAAAGCACTTCTTTCACATTCAGCTCATCGGCAATGATCTCTGTATAAATTTGTGCCAGCGGTTCCTTATCCGCCTTAATATACATCTTCCCGACCGGCTGGCGGTTTTTGATGTTCGCCTCGTTGCGGCACGCGCGGCCGAGCACAACGATCTGAAGAAGTTCGTCCATCTGGCCTTCAAGCTCCCGGTCAATGTACTCTTTTTTCACCTCTGGGAAATCACAAAGGTGGATGCTCTCTGGCGCGTCTGCATCGAGCTGGCATACTAAATTCTGGTAAATACTCTCTGTCATAAACGGGATCATCGGGGCTGCTGCCTTAGACACCGTCACAAGGGCCGTGTATAATGTCATATAGGCATTAATTTTATCCTGTTCCATCCCCTTTGCCCAGAAACGCTCGCGGCAGCGGCGCACGTACCAGTTACTCATATCATCCACAAAATCCTGCAGCGCCCTGGCCGCCTCAGGGATACGGTAATTCCCGAGATGCCCGTCCACCTCACCAACTACAGTGTTCAGCTTGCTGAGCAGCCACTTATCCATGACGGAAAGCGTCTCATACTCTAACTCATATTGTGTCGCATCAAAATGATCTATATTCGCATACAGCACAAAAAACGCATACGTGTTCCACAACGTCCCCATAAACTTACGCTGCCCCTCGATCACCGCCTTCGCGTGAAAACGGTTTGGCAGCCACGGCGCAGAATTTACATAAAAATACCAGCGGATAGCGTCCGCCCCGTATTGGGAAAGCGCTTCCATCGGATCCACCGCATTCCCTTTGCTCTTCGACATCTTCTGTCCATTTTCGTCTTGAACATGGCCGAGAACAATTACATTTTCATATGGCGCCTTATTAAACAGCAGCGTCGATTCCGCCAGGAGGGAATAAAACCATCCCCTTGTCTGGTCGACAGCCTCCGAAATAAACTGCGCCGGGAACTGCTTCTCAAACAGCTCTTTATTTTCAAATGGATAATGATGCTGTGCAAACGGCATCGCTCCCGAATCGAACCAGCAGTCGATTACCTCCGGCACGCGGTGCATCTCCTCGCCGCAGTGCGGACATTTTATCGTGATGGCATCAATGTATGGGCGGTGCAGTTCGACCGTCTCCGCCGCCTTATCCCCGCTCTTTTCCGCCAGCTCTTTCCGGCTTCCAATACTCTCCATATGCCCGCAGGAGCACTCCCATATATTCAGCGGCGTCCCCCAATAGCGGTTTCTGGATACCCCCCAGTCCTGGATATTCTCCAGCCAGTCGCCAAAACGGCCCTTTCCGATGTTCTCCGGGATCCAGTGGATCGTATTGTTGTTGCGGATCAAGTCTTCTTTCACTTTCGTCATCTGTATGAACCAGGACTCTCTCGCATAGTAAATCAGTGGCGTATCGCACCGCCAGCAGAATGGATAATCATGTTCAAATTTGGGGGCGTCAAACAGCAGTCCCTTACTCTCTAAATCTTTTAATATCGGCATGTCCGCGTCTTTTACAAACATACCTGCATAATCCGTTTCCTCCGTCATCTCGCCCTTGCTGTTGACAAGCTGTACAAAGGGAAGCTCATACTTGCGCCCTACCTGGGCGTCGTCCTCACCAAACGCCGGCGCAATATGAACAATGCCGGTACCATCTGTCATTGTTACATAGCCGTCACAGGTCACATAAAATCCCTTTTTGTGCTGTTTTTCACAAATATCGGAGGCATAGTTAAACAGCGGCTCATACTCTTTTCTCTCCAGGTCCGTTCCCGGAAATGATTCCAGCACCTCATAGGCCTTCTCTTCTCCGTCCGCAAGCTTGCCGAGCACTTTGTCTAAAAGAGCTTCCGCCATATAATACGTATATCCGTCTTTTGCCTTCACCTTACAGTACGTCTCGTCAGGATTCACGCACAGCGCCACATTGCTTGGCAATGTCCACGGCGTGGTCGTCCACGCAAGGAAGTACGCATCCTCGCCTACTACGCGGAAGCGGACAACCGCGGAACGCTCCTTGACAGCCTTGTACCCCTGGGCAACCTCGTGCGATGAGAGCGGCGTACCGCATCTTGGACAATAGGGAACGATCTTAAACCCTTTATACAATAACTTCTTATCCCATATTTCCTTCAATGCCCACCATTCGGACTCAATAAACTCATCGCTGTACGTCACATAAGGATCTTCCATGTCTGCCCAGAATCCCACAGCCCCGGAAAAATCCTCCCACATGCCTTTGTACTGCCAGACGGACTCTTTACACTTGGTGATAAAAGGATCCAGCCCATATTCCTCGATCTGCTCTTTTCCATCGAGGCCAAGAAGCTTTTCGACTTCAAGCTCAACGGGAAGACCGTGGGTATCCCACCCCGCCTTCCTCGGTACCTGATACCCTTTCATTGTACGGTATCTCGGAATCATATCCTTGATAACCCTCGTCAGCACATGCCCGATATGCGGTTTCCCGTTCGCCGTCGGCGGACCGTCATAAAACATATAGGTGGGACATCCGCTGCGCTGCTCAATGCTTTTGCGGAATATGTCCTGGTCTCTCCAAAACTTTTCAACCTCTTTTTCCCTGTCTACAAAATTCAGATCCTTTGATACTTTCTCGTACATAATTCCCTCATTTCTGCAAAATGAACTCACTTTTGCCTTATTTCCATCACCGGTGAATACGCTGTAAATGGCTTAGCGGAGCAGAGACTATACTCCTGCAAAACACCAAGCCATGCACCGCTTATACCGCCGAATACTCCTTTAAAATATCCGGGTCGAGCTTAATTCTGTTATCCATCGTCTTCATAATATCTATAAGCTGCAAATCACCTTCACTGCTATTGGAAAGATCATGAAGCTGGTTATCCCGGAAGCTGAGTACCCAGGGCTTAAATATATCCGTCTCATTTTCTATAATAACCACGCCCTTTACATGGTTCGTAAGCTCTACGCATACGCCTGGATTGAGCACATTGATACCGTTAATGAGCGCCTGCACGGCTACCGGGTCATATTTATCCGGATTATCCAGAAGAACCCGGAGCGCCTTCACCTCGCTGGTCGGCTCCTCATAGGATTTCATCGCCGTCATCTGGTCATAGGCATTCGCCACATGGAGTATCGTCGCCCGTGAATTTGCGCGCGCCGCTTCTACCGCATCCTTTGAGGCATTGTCCATTTCCAACGTCTGCATATGCTCGATTGCGCGCAAAATGCTCTCGTCCAGCTCCTTGTCATTTTTCAAAATTTCTCTTGTATTTACGCGGACCGCATCCCGCATCGTCTCGTCCTCGTCCATATCCCCGGCGCGGTTTATCTTCACGCCGCCGCAATCGTGGAGCAGCGCCGCCTTGACGATCGTATTGGTCCTGCCTTGGGGCATACTCATCTTCCCGGCGATAATCGCCGCCAGCAGAGCTACGTTAATACTGTGCTTATACACAAAGTCCTCGTTGCTCCGAAGGCTCTGTACAAAATTTATTTTATGTGGGATATTCGCGTAATTTTTTAAAATCAGGCTGCAAAGCCAGTCCAATCCCTTATCCTTTTTCCCGGCAACAATCAAATCCAGGTCCTCCCGGATACTAAATACAGCCATCGTCTGAAAGCGTTCGAAATTGATGTCCTCTTCGGACATAGGTGGTACGGGTTCAGCGGGTTCCAGTATGTATAACCCCATCAGGCCAAAATTTCGGATCCCATAAATCACCTGCATCGTCAGCCTGGTATCGCGGTCGTATAATAACACCCCATTTTTATTGTAAATGGGTTTCCCAAGCCGCATCCCCGGTTTCAAATCATCTACTTTTACAAAAAGCATCGTTTTTTCTCTCCTTTCACTTTTTCGACACACTTAATTATTATAATAATAACAGTTATAAGCGGATAATACAATAATTTTTTGTTTTTTTCTGCGAATCCATAATTTTCCTGGAGGTATCCGATGAAGAAAAGACTATTTTCGATCCTGCTTGCGTCCGTATTGATTTGCTCTGGCCTGGGGAAACCAGTCCGGGCTGAAGCCGGGGAATCTTCCCCGCAACCAAAAATGTATACAGACGGCGAATACATAGAAGGAACGGCGATCGTCACCGTCGTATCGCCCAAAAAAACTTCTCTCACAAAAGAGGGAACGGCTTCGTTTGACTCCGGCATTACAATTGAGGAATGCTATGATTTCGGCAGCGCCGGCGCCCTCGCACAAACCGGAGGACAGCGCGGGTTTCTGTCCGACAAAACATTGTATATCTCAGAAGTATCTTCTAACACCTACTCCACAAGAGAGCTAATCAATAAACTGGATGACAAAGCCTATGTCATAGCTGTGGAACCGGATTATAAACAATATCTGAACGACAATACCGGCGACCCGCTCGCACACGAACAGTGGCACCTGGACGGCGGGGGCAGCTTCTCCGGTCAAAGCGCGGGCATTTCTTTTGCCTCCACGAAATCAATAGAAAAAAAGAACACCCCGGTAATCGCCGTAATGGACACGGGTATTGACCACACCCACGAGGATCTGGCCGACCACATGTGGGTCAATCCAAACACGGCTCTCCTGCCAGGAATGTACGGTTACAATTTTACAGACGACACGGCTGACTGCCGGGACACAAACGGGCACGGCACCCACTGTGCCGGGACGATCGCCGCTGTATCCGGCAACGGAAAAGGGATCACGGGCATTTCGGACGCCAGGCTCATGTCGCTGAAAATCTTTGACGAGGAGCGCTCGACAAGTAATTCCATTATTATCAAAGCATTGAATTACATTATCCAGGCAAAGGCCGCCGGCGTCAATATCACTGCCGTCAACTGTTCCTGGGGAGGCGGAAACTCCAGCTACGCCATGCCCTCTCTCGTAAAACAGATCGGACAGGGCGGTACTCTATTTATATTCGCCTCGGGAAATGAGGGGATCAACCACCGCCCCGGCGTCAAAGCCACCTGTCCGTATGACCTCTACACCGGTTCTTATGCAGAAAATCGAAACTATATGGTCATAACCGGCTCTTCCGATGTAAACGACATGCCTTCTTCCTTTTCCGATTACGGGGCGTCAGACGTAGACCTGTTTGCGCCGGGTGAAAATATTTTGTCCACCTATCCCGAGGAAATATATTTTCCGGGCGTTTACCAGGCTGAGATGGAAACGCAGCTAACCTCTTCGCTGCTCCGGTTTGACGACAGTGGGGAAACGGCCGGACTTTACACGGACCGGGAAGTTGGGATGCAGCCGGTCATACCGGCGGAAACGGCATACGAGCCCGATATCGACTATCGGTCAAACGCCAGCTCCGGCTGCCTCAAATGGACCATTGATTTAAACGCGCCAAACATCCGCCAGCAGACCGCCTATCTCTATATGGACGTGACAGACGAACAGCTCGACCCCGAGGCTGTCTACTATGTTTCCATGCTCTTTGGCGGAACGGATTCCGACGGAATTTTCTCATGGGACCATGTCACGAGGGCATCGAGCGGCAAACTGGGAAGTGAGACAAACCGCTTCTATGTCGCACCGGACGGAACGGTTTATTTCAAAGTAATTGGTCTGGAACCAAACAGCAAGCGGACTGGCACAATGGTTTATTATTTAGATGACATCGGAATATCACGTGCAAATCCCGATACTTCCCTATTCGGAAAATACGAGGCGACAAGCGGCACCTCAATGGCCGCGCCGATGGTGACTGGGGCCGCCGCCTTGCTCAGCCAGGTCTATCCGGGTGACAGCGTAAAAAACCGGAAGGGCCGCCTTCTGGCATGTACTAGACAAACCCAAGGAATAACTGGGAAATGTGTGACGGGCGGTGTCCTGGATCTGCAAAAAATGAACACGTATGTCCCCGTCCCGGAAGAGAACAATACAACAAATCCTCCGCCAAATCCCCAGGCCACCGTTCAAACAAAGAAACAAAAACCAAAGGTAAAGGTAAAAAAAATAAAGATCAAGGCGTCCAAAAAGACGCTGAAGGCGGGCAAGAAACTGAGGCTGAGAGCCGTTGTCACCCCTTCTGGCGCGTCGTCAAAGAAAGTGAAGTGGACTTCCTCTAAGAAAAAATGGGCGACTGTCACACAACGCGGCTACGTAACCGCGAAAAAAAAGGGAAGGGGACACACCGTACGGATTACGGCCACAGCCACCGATGGCAGCCGGAAAAAAGCCTCGGTCCGGATCAAAATAAAAAAATAGGAAAGCAGATGTATTTTCCTTGATTTTTTCATCTAAGAAACATATACTAGACTATAGCGATGAAAGGCTTTCGCTGATTCTAGGAAAATGAGAGGAAGGACATTTGAAGCATTTACAATTTGTATTGAAATGGTTTATGAATAAATTTAGCGAAAACACCTTATCTGTGCACGCGGCACATGTGGTGTTTTTCGTTATGGTTTCTTTTTTTCCGTTTGTCATGTTCTTTTTCACACTGCTCAAGTACACGCCGCTGACAGAGGATAGTCTGATCCGGCTGCTCGACGCGGTCGTTCCCAGTAGCATCAGCCAAATTTTAACTACCTGGATCAACGAGGCCTACCACCAATCCTCCGGAACTATCCTATCAATTACTGTCATCACAACCCTTTGGTCCGGCTCAAAGGGTTTTATGGGCATCACATACGGACTGGACAAAATATATAATGTGAAAAACCGCCGGAACTGGCTTGTAAACCGCCTCTCCTCACTGCTATATACACTTGCCTTCACCGGCATCCTGCTCGTCTCCCTTATTGTGCTTTTATACGGAAACCGGATTCTTTTGGCAATCGACTCCTTCTTTTCCATTGAAACGCCGCTATTTATCGGAATTTTTTCACTTCGTTCCTTTCTCGGGTTTACGATTTTTTTCCTGTTCTTTCTTCTTTTATACATGTTTATTCCCGACCGGAAACCAAACGTGAAGGAAGAAATTCCGGGAGCTATGTTTACCTCTGTTCTTTGGATACTATTCAGCTATTTGTTTTCTATCTACATCGACTATTTTACGAACTTCTCTTCTATCTACGGAAGCCTGACTTATATCGTACTGTTCATGCTCTGGCTGTACGTATGCATGAACATTCTGTTCTTTGGCGCGCTGATTAACCGTTTTCTGGCCGAGGGAAATATTCTATTCAAAAAGAGCAAACGGAAAATGGCAAAACCGTTATGATTCACTCCGCACCTCGGTTCCCGGGAAATAATATTGCAATATTTCTTCATAGCCCTTTCCCGCCTGTGCCAGCTCATTGGCGCCTGTCTGGCTCATCCCGGTGCCATGTCCAAAACCTCCTCCCTTGATCTCAAAAGCGCTTCCGGACCGTCGGATCACAAAAAACCCGCTCGGAAGCATGCTCATGCCAAATACATTTTTTCCATCGTTCTTTTTCACAACCGCATTTTCATTGAAAAGCAGCAGCCGGATATTGTACTCGTTAAACACCCGCACCGTCTTTTCGGTGCCGGCGATAACTGCCATTTTGACGACGCCGCCGCTTCCCCGCTGTTTAATGCGGACCCGTTTCAACTTTCCTATACTGTCAACCTGCTGGCTTATAAAGGTTCCATCCGGCTGGCGGACCTGGATATTCTCACCGGCTGCCTGGCACCGTCCGCCTATTTTCGTATTAATATTATTTTCCATTTCGCCCATCGAAATCGTTGTACTCCAGCGGTACCACGGCTGGGTTTTTTCCAGTACATTCCGGTCTTCCTCCAAAAATTTTTGGAAAAGATCCTCATTTCCAAACGTCTCCGCCGCTAATTTTGCCCGCTCCGCCGCATTTTCATCGGTAAACGCCTGCTCTTGAAGACGTCCGCACAAATACGGAATACTCTCGCTGCTGAAGCCCACATCCTGCACCGACGATGTAGTACCGCATGCCGTAGAGAAAAAGTAGGTGGAAGCAATTTTTCCATCATAATACGCCTTCTTTCCCTTTGTCTCGTCCACGGCCGCATTACACCGCTCATCCTCCCTCGTATTATTGTATACCTGGTAGGACACACTGTCGTCCACATGGGCTCCCATCTGTTTCAGACGGTTATTCTTAATATGCCTGGCCGCGTAGCTTCTGGCACAAACCGCCTGCGCCTTCAATGCCTCCTTTCCATACCCGGCCGGCATCTCGCTCGGGATTACCCCGTATAAATACTCCTCCATCGGCAGCTCATTGATGATATGAAGTCCCTGTTCTGCCTTGACCACTTCTATACTTCCACGGTACAACGGCTTTTGTCCGCTCCGTGTCAGGGAAGACAACTCGATGCGCCCGCCCTCCTCGCTCCGGATGCTCACCCGCTTTTCTTTCATGGAATCCGGGGTAAATACCATCTCTTCGCCCGGCTGGACCTCCGTTTCCTTCTTTTTGCTCTTGACGTATATTTTCTTCGTTCCGCGCAGCTTCACCTGGGCATGCTCATACGCCGCAAAATTATCCGTCTTAATCATAACCCGGATGTTGCTGTCCGTCTCTTTTGCTTCTTCTTTCTTCGCCTCCTGTGGCAGCAGCACACTGCAAATTTTTCCTTCTGCGACGACGAAACCCGCGTCGGCCTGGCCCACGTACAAATCATCCTGGGAAGCGCGATCAATTTCCTTTCCCACAACAAAGCAGCTACACGTTTGGTGCAGCGGAATTTGTCCATAATTTTCCAACTCTATAAAATCTTCCCCGATTGCCAAAACCTTTTCCCGAAGCTGATCCGGCTTACACACGAGCTTATCAATCTCACCCCGCTTCACATAAACATCCCCAAGCCCGGTATACTCCGTTTCCTCCAAATCAGATTTCACCTTAAACTCAAAGTTCCCCTCTTGGGAATAGACGGCAATCTTGTCTCCTTTTCCTTTTACCATATATACGTTTACCAATTGCTGGTTTCCCACAATATCCTGCTCTTCCCTCCATGACTGGTACAGCCACATTCCCACCGCGGAACATGCAATAATGACCAGCATCATAAAGAATGTCGCTAATCTTTTCAATAAAAACAGCCCCCTTGCACTCGTCCAAAAATTGTTACCATTAAACTTTATGCAAGACAGGCTGTAGTTATTCAAACTTTAAACTTAACTGTTGATCCCTTACGGACTTTACCTTTCGTTTACTGATTTTATCCCCTTCCCCCACTTCGCCGCACAGCAGCGGTGAATGCGGATTATATGTACGGCAGGTGTTTTCCACACGGAGGCCGCTGCTATTCGCATAACAATACCTGCATCCATTTTTACACGTATTGTAAGCGCCAATCTCCACACTCTCGGCGCACCCGCACTCCAGACGCTGGTTTTTATCTTTTAAAACATGTATCGGACATGCTGTTATCCGTTCTATCAGATCCTTGTCGATACAGCAATTATGACGGATACCGTATTTTTGTAAATCAAGTTTTTCGGCGCAGCTGGCTATTTCGATCCCGTGTTTCCACCCAATTTGCGCCAGCTTTTCCGCAAATGCCATGAGCCGGCTTTCGTCTAAATCATAACTATTCAAAGCGCTCATACTCTTTTTATTTTTTGCGTAAAGGTCTACAAAACTGATAACGCATTTGTCCGTATATCCCTCCAGCGATGCTGCTATTTGTCCAAACGCCTTTATATGGTACTCCGGCGTATATCTATGCGTAAAAAGGATCGGATCATATCTCCATATAACCCTCTGTCTTCCAATCTCTCCGGAAAGCTGTTTAAAAACCGGAATCATCACCTTTCTTTTATGCGGCACATAACATTCGATATCTGTCCCATACCCTGTAAGCGTAAACTGGAAATAGTAATGATAACCGCTTAATTCATCCAATCTGCCGAGCATCGGCCCCGGATTCTTTGTCCAAAATACGATACAATCCACCGCGCCGGGAGATAGGTCAATATCGCTGATCTGATGTGGATTCACCGGGTTCCTGACATACAAAAAACCGTCCCGGATGCGGTTAAAAAACCATTCCGAATAATAATTTGGTATATCCGTTCTCCGGCTGGCACTTATTATCATAAATCCCCTTCCTTTTCCTTCAGGTACGCAACATACTTTTTCTGCACACCGCTCTGTTCCGCCTGTTTTTCAAAGCATCTGGTCTGCTCGTCAATCCGCTCCTTATCTTCTTTCGAAAGCGCCCGCTCCGCATAGGAATAGCAGGCATTATTTTCTTTTTCAATATGGCGCTCCAACATATCGGCGTAACCGGCGGCATGTGTAATAATATCCAGTTTACCACTTGTCGCCGGGTTCCCGCTATATTGTTCCAATGCCCGCTCTAATTCCCCTATGTGGTATCTGCCGAGATCATGCTCAACGAGCATTCCATTTCGAATTAATTTTTCCGCGGCAGACCCGAGCCTTTCAATCATCACCCGGAATAAGATTTGCTCCTCCTTTCCGTGATGATGCTTGTCAGCATAATTGCGGGCAAAATTAATACAACTTTGAAATGCCGGAATATTTACCTGTTTTCCGTCGATTACGTCACAACAAAGCTTCCTTACATACTTGGTAAACACACGTATATTATCGTGCTCTTTTATTAGTACATCAATCCCATACATCTCCTTATCCCCCTCTTATGAAAGACTATTTATTTTTTTCCCATCCTTGATTACCATCTGCACTTCCAGTTCCTTATTGAGCAGTACGACATCCGCTTTTTTTCCGGGCGCGATTGAGCCATAATTTTCGTATACTTCGAGCGCCTTGGCGGGATTTACGGACGCGCATGCCACGGCCGTCTCCAGCGGAATACCCATCTTTTTCACTGCCGTCTTCATACAATCCATGAGATTGGTCGCCGAACCCGCCAGCGCCCCGTTGGAAACAAGGGCCGCGCGGTTTCCCGCCACCTCTACTTCCAATCCGCCGAGCATATAACGTCCATCCGGCATACCAGTGGCGCGCATACTGTCACTAATCAGTATCATGCGGCTCCCGCCCATCATCCGGAACGTCGCGCGGACGACGGAAGGGTGAATATGCACGCCGTCACAAATGAGCTCCGCCGTCACATGGGGGCTGTCCGCTACCGCCCCAACAACCCCCGGCATCCGGTGGGTAAACGCCGGCATGGCATTGTACAAATGGACTGCGTGGTTCGCCCCCGCGCCAAATGCCGCCATCGCCGTATCGTAGTCCGCATTCGTATGGGCGAGCGATATATTTACTCTGCTTTTCATTTGCTGGATAAACGAGAGGGCGTCGGCATTTTTCTCGGGGGCAATTCCGATAAACTTTACCAGGCCGTGCGATGCCTCTAAAAATTTTTGGCACACGCCGGCATCGCAGGAAATAATATTCCGCTCATCCTGCGCCCCTTTCTTCTCTACACTGATAAACGGCCCTTCCATATTTATGCCGAGCAAATCCGCCCGCTGCGCGTCTCCCTCTCCCTCGGATTCTTTGTAAGAGGCCGCTACGGATAAAATATGGATAAGCTCCTCTTCGGGAAGCGTCATGGTCGCCGGACAAATCCCAGTCACTCCGGCTGACGCCTCATATCTGGCGATTTCAGCGATCGCTTCCCTCGTTCCATCACAAATATCGACTCCCTTACATCCATGAAAATGTATATCAATCAGACCTGGGATGGCGTAACATCCCCCGCCGTCGACCGTCGCATCTTTTCCGGTGCGGGCCGCTTCCCCGGATATGTCCGTAAACCGGTCACCCTGGACTGCAATGTCGCCGTCCCGAAATGTCTGATCCTCTGTATAAACCTTCACATTGCTTATAATCATTGCAAGTTACCCCTTCCAATTCCCTCTTGACAGCGCTGAAAATGGTAAAACGCCCCTAACATCCCGGCGTTATTCCCATGTTTTGCAAAGGCGAGCACCGTGTGGCGGGCGATCTCCGGAACGAGATATTTCGCGGTGGACGTCTCAATCCTTTTGCGCAAAAACGCCTCCTGGGCCATAATTCCCCCGCCGAGCACAACAGTTTCCGGATTCAGCACATAACAGATATTCGCAATTCCCTTTCCGAGCACATCTGTCATCTCGTCAATTGCACGGATACACAACTCATCTCCCGCTTTGGCCTCCTCAAATATGCGGAAGCCATTCCAGCGCGCCCTCGGCTCCTTTTTCCATCCCGCCACTTTCTTTGACAGTATACTTGCCGCCCCGAGCGTCTGGAAATCCCCTCCGGGCATAAGCATATATCCTACCTCGCAGGCGCTTCCGCTGATCCCGCGGTAAATTTCCCCGTCAATTACGAGGCTGCCCCCGATCCCGGTCCCAATCGTAAGCATAAGGGAAATCCGGCTGCCCTCTGCCGCCCCGGCGTAGTATTCCGCCAGTCCGGCACAATTTACGTCATTTTCCACCTCGCACGGAATGTGGAACCTGCCCTCCAGCACTTTTTTAAACTCTGTTCCCGCATAGTCCGGAATGAGGGGAGCCGAATATGTGATGCTTCCCCGTTCTGTGTCGACGACCCCCGCCGTCGATATGCAGATACCGCAAATCTCCTCCTGGGCCCGGAACCGCTCAATCATTTTCTGTACCTTGTCCAGAATACCTGCGCCTCCTTTGTGGGCCTCTGTATCCATCACATCCCTGCTTACGATTTGGCCATCCTCCTGGATAACCCCGTATTTAATCGCAGTTCCGCCTATGTCAATACTCACATACCTTTTCATACCCGTTCTCTGCCTGTCTTTCATTATAATATATCACGGCGGCCGCCGCAATCTTATATCCT
Organism: uncultured Eubacterium sp.; assembly: GCA_910584245.1. Lineage (GTDB taxonomy): Bacteria > Bacillota > Clostridia > Lachnospirales > Lachnospiraceae > Eubacterium_F. The sequence continues at coordinate 57,174 of CAJTZF010000014.1, read as the reverse complement.
CACTTTAAAAATCGCCTTCTTTATATCCTCCGGCCCATCCACCGCTACCGCCGTGCGGTGTCCATCTTTCGGATAACATACGAGAAAATCCCCCTTTCTCATTACGACAGAAGCGTTTTTTTCACCATCCATCGGCAGGAAATCATCCTTTTTCTCATACTCCTTTTGCTGCATATTCTGGATAAAATTCAAATCAATCTGCTCCTGCCCCCGGATCATTACGTGTATGTCCAAATACTCCCTGTGCGCTTCCCAAAAGCGGTTTTCAGGCGTTGTTGTAGTGTACTCCACCACATTTACGAATAGCCGCTCTCCATCAATCTCATGGCTTCCTTTTTCATAGGAAGCCAGATCGTGGCTGTTAAAGTAGTCCAAACATTCCCGTACAGAGCTGTCCAAAAATGAAAACTCCTCTAAATGCTTCACATTACCAAAAACCATGCTATTGTTCCTCCTTTACGTTGTAGATCGTCGTGTGCGGAGCCGGCACAGAGGTTTCCCCCTTGATTTTGCTCCAAATTAAACTTGACGGAATACCGACGACGAGCGATACGACAATGGAAATGATGGAATACGACCAAATGGAGACTGCCTCGGCGGGGACAAAATATTTGATTCCCACCATAACTGCGGTTGCCGCGATAAACGCAACGGCCGCGCCAAACGTGTTCGCCTTTTTCGTAAATACCCCAAGAATAAACATTCCGATCAGTATGCCGAGTACCAGGCCCATAAAGCCGTTGAACCATTCATAGGCCGATTTGATACCCCCGTTTGCCAGTACCATAGATACAATAATCGCGAATACCCCTACCGCCAGTGAAACATACTGGCCGATCTTGGTCTGCCGCTCAAAACTTAATTCTTTCTTACTCAGCCGGGCCTGGATATCCAGCGTCCAGCTCGAGGCTACGGAGTTCAATCCTGTCGAAAGCGTAGACTGTGATGCCGCGTAAATAGCCGCCAGCAAAATTCCCGTAACCCCTACCGGAAGCTCAAAGGCGATATAGGATGCGAAGATCTGGTCCTGTGCCGCCGCAGGGGGCAGCGCATTCTGCTTGTAAAACACATAAAGCCCTGTTCCGATCAGGTAAAATACGGTAGCGATAAAAATAGAAAGTGCTCCGTTTGTGAGCATCATTTTATTCAGCTTCTTTGTATCTGTCGTCGTCGTGAACCGCTGTACAATATCCTGGCTTGACACATAAGAACCCATCGTATTAAATCCCGCTCCCACGATAAGAATAAAAACGCTGTCCTTAAAAATATTAATATCAAAAATCGGCTGGTCCGCTGCCAGGAACTTGTGCTCATGCGCCAACGCCCCGAATAGCGCCCCAGCTCCGCCATCAATATTGATAAGCAGAAACACAAGCGCAAACGTAACTCCGATCAATAATACAGAACCCTGGATGAAGTCGGTCCAAAGTACGGACTTTAACCCGCCTGTATAGGAATAGACAATCGCAATTACCCCCATAAGGACAATTAACAAATTCACACTAATTCCTGTCAGGCTTCCGAGCACCATACAGGGAAGATACATGATAATGGACATACGTCCGATCTGGTAAATAATGAACATCGCCGCTCCCAATACGCGGAGACCCTTACTTCCAAACCGCAATTCCAAATAGTGGTATGCAGTATCAATATCCAGCTTACTATAAACGGGCAGGAAGAAACGGATCGTAATCGGAATCGCCAAAAGCATGCCCAGCTGGGCAAACCACATAATCCATGTGCCCGCATAGGAATTTCCCGCCAGGGATAAAAATGAAATCGGACTTAGCAGAGTGGCAAATATAGATACAGAGGTCACCCACCAGGGCACCGTACCATCCCCCTTGAAATACTCCTTTCCCTTCATATCCTTTTTTGCGAAATGAAGGCCGGCAAACAAAACTGCCGCCAGATATACGATTAGGATAATTAAATCAATAACAGTAAATCCTTGCATTGCTGTTTTTCCCTCCTTCTTAATGCTAGTGCAGATATTTCTCCTTCGCCGCCCGGATCATCCCGGCCGCTTCCTGCACAATTTCCATATCCGAACCGGACAGCGCCGGAAGCGGCTTCCTCACTCCTCCGAGCTCCAAATTCTCGTTGATTTTCAAAATCGCCTTAATGACACCGTACATATTGCCATGTGCGGAACACATTTTGTAAATCACTTCATTGACCGCGTACTGGATTTCCTTTGCCTTTTTCAGATCATTTGTCCGGACACACTCATCCATTTTGAGGAAAAGCTCCGGCATTACCCCATAAGTTCCGCCGATTCCCCCTTCTGCACCAATGATACGTCCGCTAATAAACTGTTCGTCCGGGCCGTTGAAAACTATATAATCCTCACCTGCCGCCGCCTGGAACATTTGGATATCCTGTACAGGCATGGAGGAATTCTTGACGCCGACCACTCTCGGGTTTTTCCTCATCTCCGCAAACAGATTCATCGTAAGGGCAACCCCGGCGAGCTGCGGGATATTGTAAATGACAAAATCGGTATTCGGCGCCGCTGAACTGATATCATTCCAATACTGCGCGATGGCATGCTCCGGCAGCCGGAAATAGATGGGCGGAATTGCCGCGATCGCATCTACACCAAGACTTTCCGCATGGCGGGCAAGCTCCATACTGTCCTTCGTGTTATTGCACGCCACATGCGCAATAACTGTAAGCTTTCCCCCGGCGGCCTTCATTACCTGCTCCAGCACAAGCTTTTTGTCCTCTACACTCTGGTAAATGCATTCTCCGGACGAACCGTTTACATAAACACCCTTGACCCCCTTGTCCACAAAATACTTTATAAGCGTCTGTACCCCTTCGGGACTTATGTTTCCCTCGCTGTCATAGCAGGCATAAAATGCCGGAATCACACCTTTATACTTATCTAAATTTCTCATAGCGCTTCTCTCCTTTTCCTTTTAATCGTTGTTATTCGTCTGCAAGCGCCTCTGCGAACGCTTTCGTGATTAGCTGCGGACGGGTGATCACAGAGCCTACCACGACGCTGAATGCCCCCAGCTCTATAACCCGTTTCGCCTTCTCCGGCGTATTAATATTCCCTTCCGCAATTACTTTATTTCTCACTCCCGCGATGATTTCCCTCAAAATCTTGAAATCATCCGCCTCAATTTTGTCATTCCTGCTCTGTTCGGTGTAACCGACCATCGTCGTGCCGATAAAGTCAAATCCGATCTCATCTGCATGGCACGCCTCCTCTACGGTCGAGCAATCTGCCATCCAAAGTTGATCCGGATATTTTTCCTTCACCTGCCGGAAAAAATCGTCCAGCGACACCTCCTGCGGGCGGAGGGCGCCAGTGGCGTCAAGCGCAATAATCTCCGGCTTTACTTCCATTAACTCATCCACTTCCCTCATCGTTGGCGTAATATAAACCTTACTATCTGCATAATCTCTCTTTACAATTCCGATGATGGGAAGGTCTACGTTCGACTGAATCTCGCTTATGTCCTCTTTTGTGTTCGCACGGATACCACAAGCCCCGCCCTCTTTCGCCGCTACCGCCATCCTGCCCATAATAAAGGAAGAATGCAGCGGCTCATGCGGTAAGGCCTGACAAGACACAATCAGCTTTCCTTTCAAGCTTTGCACTTTTTCTTTCATTTGTTTTTTTCCTCCTTTTTTCTATCCGTCATTCAAAGTGTCTCCAACTTTTATGATTTTTATTGAAATTTGACTTATAAACTTATATAAAAAAAGACATTACTAATACTACTATTGTGAATGCCAAAAGAAAGGAATTAAAAACATGGTTATATACAGAGCAAAAAATTATAAGGAATTAAGCCGGAAAGCGGCAAATATAATATGTGCGCAAGTAATCTTAAAACCAAACTGCGTACTTGGACTAGCTACCGGTTCTTCACCGGTTGGAATTTATAAGCAATTAATTGACTGGTATAAAAAAGGGGATTTAGATTTTTCCAGAGTATCCAGCATTAACCTGGATGAATACAGGGGACTTGGCCCAGATAACGAACAGAGCTACCGCTATTTCATGAATACGAACCTTTTTAACCACGTCAATATCGACAAGGCGCGGACGTATGTCCCAAATGGATTAGAACCAGACCCCGAAAAAGCATGTCTGGACTATGACAGAATAATTGAAAAGAGCGGCGGCATAGATTTGCAGCTCCTTGGGCTTGGGCACAATGGACATATCGGGTTTAATGAACCCTCCCATGTATTTCCCCGCGGCACCCACTGCGTAGACCTCGCCCCGAGTACTATTGAGGCGAATAAACGGTTCTTTTCCTCGGAAGCCGATGTTCCCCGGCAGGCATATACGATGGGCATCCGCAGTATCATGCAGGCAAAAAAAATCGTCGTCGTCGTAAGCGGTGAAGATAAGGCTGAAATACTCAGACAGGTAATACGCGGCCCCATCACCCCCGACGTACCCGCTTCGGTCCTACAGCTCCACACAGACGTCGTTATTGTAGCAGACGAGGCGGCATTGTCACAGATGTAAACATGCCGCTCCGCAATGAACCATACCTCCCCTGGTTTATCCGCCCTGTAAGACAATTACCCCGTTTTTTCCGCCGGGCTAAATATAGGAATTACAAAAAATAAAGGTTATAGGCTTTGAATATCACGCTTCTTAGCCTACAACCTTTATTCCAAATATTATTTCTCATTAATAACGAATGCTTCGTTTTATTAAATCATATACTCTTATTTGTAATTCCAATTGTTTACGAGATTTGTCCCTCAACTTATTGATGCTCGAATCTTTCTTTGCCATGTTATAATATGTTGCGCTTACAGCCATCATATTAAATGTCTTTTCCAATTCTTTTAATAGTTCAATAATTTCCAAATGATTAGTAATCATACCCTGGCTATGCATATATTCCATTCGCTTTTGCATAATCAAATTATGTTCATTCATGCAATAAATAGATGGAAAATGAATATAGTTATCCAGATTTGTTAAAACATTTCCCCAGTATTCCTTGCATCCTTCTAAATTATAAACGGAGCCTGAATGTTTTTGTTCAACAGAATTGCTAATAAATTGATTTAACTTTTCAACTATCGCACTATGATTCGGTATCCAATTATAATGTTCTATTAACGTATAACTACAAAAATCAAACTCTTGTTTTTGTATTATAATGCTATTGATAGCTTGGAAAAAAACTTCAAACGGTATTTCTATCCGTCTCCATATATTATCAAAATACCCGTGCATTAGAAAATTTTTATTAATCCCATCATATCCATACACAAAGCACCCGTGATAATTTTGATAATAGTTAGCTTTAGGATTCAAAAATTTTATAATAATTCCCTCATCCCAAAATGAAAAAAAATACTCCCCTCTATCGATCAATTCCACAACTAAGGAAATCACCTTATCATAGCAACACCCGGCTAAAGGAATCGATGCATATCCTTTTACAAAGACCCCCTCTCCATGTACGAAATCATAATAATCATAATCGGCAAATTTTATCTGGCCATCACTTTTTGTATATTCTAAAAAAATATATTTATCAAAAATCCAACCGGAATCAAACGCAATATCCCCAATAATACTGTGGCAAAATGCATCACCTAAATATGTGCGGATTGGCGGGTCGATATTCTTTAGTTGACGTTTTCTCAATAACCCCTTTGTGTTCATACATTTTTTGAAAACTACTAAATTATTTTCTTGATTTCCGCAGCCGAGTTGATGATATAATAATTCTACAACGTCTTTACATAGCGTAAGCAATGTTCCCGCCGGTTCCGTAACAGACACATTCGCTTTTTGAAGCCTTTCTATCCCATCCTTTATCTTCCATAAGATTTGTGCCGATTCTATCCCATATCTTTTATGTAAAAAATCTATTCGCTTTTTCATTATATACAGCCATTCACGTATGGTAGCATATAATTCGGGTCCCTCCCCATATTCCAAAATATTAACTTGTTCAAACTTTTCCCTCAGCTTAAATATCGTAAACACAAAATTATTATACGAAAAATGTAATTTCTCAATATCTTGATTATTTCGAATAAGCTCAAAAAAACATATTTCCTTTTTCTTGATCTCCCCTGTAATAATCCAATTACAAATGTCATTTCGCAAAACTTCTTTAGTTACCCATTGCCCATCCTTTGTACACATTGCAAGCTGAAATTTTTCAGTAATTTCATCATAGGCATATAGCATCCCTCTATTCTGATAGATAACATCATTAAATATAACGTCTTCTCTCCAATTAATAATAATAAAGTAATTTTCGTCTAAATACTTTCTAATATATTGCTCCAAATCCCTATGCACTTTCTTAGTCCCAAACAGTGGGAACTCATCATATCTCTTTTCAAATATATAGTCATTACATAACATAGAATAGTAATCACAAAACCGTATCACTTTCTCTTTCATATCAAATTCCAGATCAAAAAAATAATTATTAATAAAACTACTATTGTAAATTGAATCAGGCAATCCCGCAATTGCATAAGCCAAAATCGCCTCGCTGGAAATATCCGGTTTCCTTAACTTTACTCTATTGCCGTCCATAACTTCATCACCTTCTCCATTGCTATAATGGCAACTATTTCATCAAAAGTTCTCTCTTATCTTGAGGCATCTTCTCCATTGCATACCGAAATGATGTCCTTGGCATATTAGCCTTATTTTTCATTAAATAATCAAAAACAAGCTCCTCTTCTTTGCTTGCATATATTTTTAGCATCCATCCATATCCCTTTAGTACAAGCTTATTATCGTCATACATTAACGCATCTGAAATTACAAATGGCTCTATCTCCGCATACTCCTCCTGCCATATGCATGGAAGCAAGACAACCGCTGAAGCTCTTCTCACCCAAAAAAATTCACATGTTGTCCAAGAAACTATCTTTTCAAATAAGAAAGGATATTTTCTTATCAGCTCTCCAAATGCATGCGTACAAAAATCATCACAGTCACCCCAGCCACGGACGTAATCAATTAGCCATTTATAAAATATATCATATGTTTCCACTGTGTATTGTTCCTTCATTCGACTTGCCCAATCAAAAGCAACTACCCCAAGTTCCCATTTCCGTTCTTCCAGTAATGCATGACAAACAGAAAAAACATCCTCTATATTCCTATTCTTTTCCATACGAAACAACCGATTAGATAATCTCCTAATATCAGCCGTCTTTAATCCATTCTCTTTTGTCTTTTCACCTAGTCCCTCATATACAAGTTGTACATAATTATTCATAATTTTCCCCTCCATTCCTTTTATTTCATAACAATTAATTAAATATTGCTTTGCCATAATTTATCATATTATTGTTATGCCCAACGTTTTAATGCTTTAAGTTCAACCAACAACTTTTCCCTCGCAACTTCTTCATTTGGATACACACCATCATTAACCCTAAATGGTATACAACTCTCCACCATTTCTTCAAGAGTCTCGTCTTTAGAAAACTTTCCATTAGGGAAACAATAACGGCAATAATCTTCGTTCGTTGTACCATCCTCGTTTTTCCCCATTAATTCCTTACTTAGTACCATTCCACAACTTTGACAAACTTCTTTCATAATATAAATAGCTCCTTTCTTTATAGACAAAGCAATATTATCTACCAAATTATACCATAATCATTATGGGTTTGCAATATCCTGGAATCCAGGAAAAAAACTTGTCCGCTTACTCCCCTTGTTTTTTGAACATAAAAAACTCCTTTGACAGCTCCCTTCCGATTCCCCTGCCCGACCCCGTTATTAAAACAACTTTTTTATCCGAATTGCTATTCATTCTACCACCTGGTCTTGCTCAAAAAATTCATGTGACTGCCTTTTAATTCTACTATACGCATTTTCTTCACACTGAATCGCCTCTTGCAATTGATGTACTCCCTTCTTAATAATTGCAATATTAGAAGTTAATATTGCACGGATAAATGTATACTTCATTTTTCCCCATAAATCACTACTTTTACGAAATAAATCAATAATCACCCCATCAGGCATATATTGTTTAAACATTAATGAAATACAATATCTGCACTTCGCAAAATATGCAAATCGCATGACATACAAGTTATCTTCTAACTTTTCAGCCGTAACTATCTGCCGGATATCCTTGATTTCTGCTATCTTCTGAGCAAATTCCCTCATTTCATCAAAAATAACCCGATTTCTTGTTGATTCCTGAATCTGAGTAAAAATTTCATTTGCTGTCAACTTGGTGGCACTATCTTTTCTGCCAAAAAAATCATATACCTTTAACGCTTTACATAGCAAATCGTTAGTTATAAAAATATTGGATATATTATCATAAGGACTGTATGCAACATACTTTTCATTCTCTCTTCCGATAATAACAATGTAATATGTAAAATGCTTCCAAAGATATCCTGGCGACCACGGGCAATCATATGTATCAAACTCCACTAGAATAATATGTCCCTCTCCCTTATACTCATTTCTTATTTCCTCAACTGATGTAACCTTATAACATACATCCGTATATTTAACCAAGTTATTCATCATTTTCTCGTTTAATTCACGAAAACTATCATCATACTCCTTCCCCAAGCTTACCTTTTTGGTTATTTCAAATTTCCAAAGTCCTACAAAAATACTTTCATACGGTTGACGAAACCGTCGTGCAATATCACACAAACAGGCCTGAACACAATTTAATTCACTTTCATCAGTAAACAATTTGTCTTTCTCGTATGTTTCTGTTAATATATTTCCTTCCATAAATCACCATTGTCTATGTTACACATATATAAGATAGACTTATCCCCTTCTACAAAAATTGTTATATCTTCCCAAACATATTATTTATGTTCCCGTTACCCGTCTTTATACTTCTTTGCTTGCAACTCAAACATCTGCTGATAAAGCCCATTTTGCCTCATAAGATTATAATGGGTTCCTTCCTCAACAATATGCCCTCTATCCATAACATAAATATAATCTGAGTCCATTGTCGTTGTTAACCGATGCGAAATAATAATGATAGTTTTCTTTCCTTTATATCGTAATAATATTTGTCTCAAATTATCTTCAGCATTCGGATCCATTGCGGAAGATGGTTCATCCATAATAATATACTTTGAATCACTATAAAGTGCCCTTGCCAACGCAATCTTTTGTTTCTGACCTTTGGAAATAACAACTCCATCTTCTGTTATTTCTTTTGAAATACTTAATCCAAGATCCGTGATTTCACCATCTTTCATGCCCGCTTGTAACAGACACTCTTTCACTCTTCTTTCATCATATGTTATGTCCATACTCACATTATTATAAACCGGAACTGCATATATATTACTATCCTGGTATGAAATGAAAAAAGAATTATAATAATTGTCCTTATCATATTCTAATATATTATTTCCGCCCCTGCACACTTCTCCGTCTTGGGGCTCAAGAAGACCGATTATTAATTTTATTAATGTTGTTTTACCCGCTCCATTTGTTCCTACAATAGCAATCTTTTTTCCAAAAGGAATAGAAAGAGTAACATTATCAATCTCGTATTTTTTCGTTCCACTATAGGAAAAAGATACATGTTTCACCGAAATATCATTATTAGGAATATCTTTCGTTCGATGAATATCATAATGATCCTTTTTCAAAAAAGAAAAAAGTTCATCTAAATGCAGTAATTTACCTCTAATATTTAACAATGAATTCAATACAGCAGATAAGTTTCCCCTTAATGCACTTACGGAAAAAAAGAGTGCGGAAAACCCTCCGATCGTCAAAGTCCGGGTAACCATTACTTGATATATTAATATACAGTATAAACAAATATTTCCCAAAACAAACTCGACCAAAAAAGGAATTATAGACTTATGTATAACAAAAGGTGTACACATATACTTTATCAACTTATTATGTTCAGAATAAATGTCATCCATCTTACTTAAAATCATATTTTGGGCATTTTGTACTTTTATTTCGCTTATATACTCTGGCAAGTAAAAAAGTTTTTGCAAATAGGAAAACTTTCTGTCATAATTTAACTTATCTTTATTATAGGAAAACTCGATTTTACTTATCTTCTGATTATTCACAATAGACAAGACAAAAACCAAAAAAATAATACATAACGCAGGAATTGAAAGTTCAAAAAACAAATAACTAAGCACTATTGAACTTGTCATATTAGCAAGTAAATCTAAAAGGGATTCATAAGATTCAAATACCTCCGTTTCCCCGCTGCTAATACATCGATACACTTTTACATACATATCATTATCATCATATGCTTTGTACGGCATCTGACGCATCTGGGAGAAAATTTGTTTTTGCACTACTTGTATTATTCTCTCTCTCACAATTAATGTCTGCTTATCATATAATAACCGTTCAAAAAATGTGATTACTACTGAAAACAAAAATACACCTATTACTATTCGAACGACATCATAAAAATTATGGCCGCTTTCTATTAAATTTGTTACCCATAATATAGAAAACTGCAACAGCAAAACAAAACTAATCCTTTGTAAAATCACAAACACCAAGCGAAGAACACAATATACCGGTGACGCTTCCATCATATACCCAAGAACCTTTTTATATAGTAATATACTTTTTCCTATTTTCATCATTTATCACCTCTATTCGCCAATCGTTTGCTCTAGATAGCATTCCGCCTGTCTCGTGTACATCAAATAGTATTTACCTTTATTTTTCATTAGTTCCTTATGATTGCCTTGTTCTATAATTTTTCCATTGTCAAGGACAATAATCTTATCCACATATTTTGCATATGCCAATTGATGTAATACAAATATTGACGTATCCAGTCCAGGGAATTCAAACATTACTTTCATTAATTCTTCTTCTGCAAAAGGATCCAACGCAGCCATTGGTTCATCAAATATTCCAATGCTCCCTTCTCTCATTAGTGCTCTAGCAATCAAAATTTTCCTTTCTTCCCCACCTGAAAAATTTTCTCCACATTCGTCAAACTCCTTAGAAACCATAGCCTCAACACTATGCTCAAGTTTACCTATTTTAGTATCTAAACCAATTAATGTTAAGGACTTCAACACAGTCTGTCTATCATATACTTTATTGCACGCTATGTTTTCGCCAATTGAAAATGCAAATAATTTCGATTCCTGTTGAACAACTGAAAACAGTTCACGATACTGGTAAATATCTAAAGATTGAACATTGATATCATCTATATATATATCTCCCTTTACAGGCGTATATAATCTAAGCAATAACTTTAATAATGTCGTCTTTCCCGATCCATTTTCTCCTACAATTGCAATTTTTTCACCCTTATTTAGCGTAAATGAAATATCCTGCAAAACCATCTCTTCACCAGGATAAGCAAATGATACATTCCTTATCGCAATGGATTGATTAAATTCCTTTTTTAAACATCTTAACCCCGTACTCTCCTTTATTTCAGTATTCAAAAAGTCCAAAAAATCATCAACGTGTTTTTTGCTCTCCCTTACATCCGATATCGCATTAATTAAAACCCCTATCCGATCACTCAAATTAACCAATCCAATCAAAATCACAGAAATATCAATTACTGACACATTTTTTTGTATCATAACGCAATACACTGCATAAAAAAAGATCAAACTAAAGGGAATTCTATTTTTTAATAATTCAGTCCCAAATGACAGAATAACTCTTCTACGTCCAAATTTTACATGCGTTCCAACTGCCTTATGTGTTGCCTCATCATAAGAGGCTAACAATGATTTGTAAATTTTTGACGTTCGCATTTCCCCCGCATACTCCTTTGAGTAAAAGCACCTTTTAACATATTCCTTACCCACGTTACTTTTCTCATATTCACACTCAGAAATATATTTTAAATCAAAGTATTTCTTTTGAACAAATACATTCCCGACAATTGGTATGATTAAAACAAATATACTTTTGAAATCTATGCTCCCCAAAATGAACACTACCAATAAACTAGTAATCATATGCCCCACAAAAAAGGCTATTCTCTCCATGAACTCATATACGCGACTTATTGATAAATTCTCAATCTTTACAAATTTATCGTAATGTTCCTTCTGTTCCAAGTACTCCATCTTACTTGTAATAATCTTTTCAAGAAAAATCTTTGAAACATCGTGGTTCACTCTTAATTTCATTCTCGGTTCAATATATATGTCAAATAATTTATGACCAAATGTCACAAATGCCATAACCCCTACTATGATACCAAAATAAACCTCTACATAATAAAACTCCGCTTTACTTTCAACAAGCCATAACATAGAACGTAAAAAAAGTACACTCCAAAACACAAAATCAAAACAAAGTAAAATTTGCTTAAAAATAAGGGTGCAAATATCTCTTGTTTTGCAAATATTATGTATGCTAAATTGATTAGCAACCTGCTTATTCTCAACTTTTACTCTTTTCATATCATCACCATTCATATATTTCTAATTATGTGCGCCAAAAACTTAATCTTTTCTATCCGATATCCCCTCTTTTTCTTCTTCCTCCTTTTTGCCAGCCATACTCTTACCTCCTTACTAATCGGAACATTTTGAAGAATAGCTGCTATTACATTTGCAAGTTGGATAATATCATCGGAAGCAAATTGCTGATACGTTATCTCTTGCAGCCCAATCCTCAATCCAACATTCCCATAAAACGGCAATTCTATCTGATTTAAGTATATTTCTAATTCCTTGCACTTAGCAATCACCCGTGGAACATCAATTCCGTTGCAGTCTATCCATACTTGATGGGAAACACCCGCATACGCAGTTATTTTTCTTTTTTTCAGCGTTTCTACAAACAATTTTACATTTTCTTGAATTGTTTGTGCATACTTTTCAAAATAAGCCTTACCTTTATCCAAAACGATGGACAACGAAATTATATCCGCTATATGCGTATGTGAAATAAATAAATCACTATTAATTTCATATAGCATTTTATACCACTTCCTATTTGTAACAAAAACTCCTTTATGCGGGCCCGGAAAAGACTTATGCGTTGAGCCAACTAAAATATCAGCCCCCTCCTGGAGCGGATTTTGAAACCTTCCGCCCATAATTATTCCTAGTACATGTGAGGCATCAAAACAAATTATCGTTCCCGAACCAATAATCTGCCGTAGTCTCCTGATGTTAATTGTATAAATCACATTCATCAAATCAATATAAATCAATTTTATTTTAATCTTTTGAATCAACGAACAAAGTTTTTCATAATCAATATCAATTTCTTCTCCTACTAATTTTACAGGAAGAAAATGATGCTCAATCCCCAATCTTTCAACTAAATATTTGGTCGCTGCATGTCCGCCCGCATTAATTGGCAAAGATAATACAACCTCATTTTTCAATACCAGGGAGCCAACTACACTTATAATCATATTTAACCCAGATATTGCTTTAACATTGGAATATCTCGCGCCAAGCATTTCACACAATTTATGATTACACTCTTCTTCCAATAAATTCAGCTCATCAATATTTGTAAATCCAGGTAACTGTGCCGCAAGATCCTCCTTTTCCTTACCATCTTTTTTATCAATATCATATACGTATCTATTAAAAACATTTGTTAAATATGGCAATGTTGCATCCAGAGGCATTACATTTTCACTTGCCACTAAATGAATTCCTCTCCTTGATTTTTTATGCGCCATTATCAATACATCTTTTGCTTTCATTTACACTTTCCCCTTTCCAATGCAGTTCTTTGATCTCCTGCCGAAACTGAAAATAGTGGCTATCCGTTTTACCAAAAATTCGAAATAATACTTCTTTCATTTGGGTGGCAAAATGTTCTCTGATTTCATATTGATTGACTGAAATATCTAACTTATTCGTATTTTCGATTACTGATCGTTCCATCCCATTTTCGGCAAAAACGGTTCCCATATTGTTAATACCCGAAATCAATCTCGAATATCTTTCCTTTTGGTCCTTATCAAAATATTGTTGCATCATGTCAAAATTGTCCGGACTAAATGTAATTTTTCCGATATGGTCACTAAACTTGTTATAAATAAAATATAACGCATTTTCTAATAATTCCAAACTAATTGTGGACTCCCCACCTGGGAGCACAGTTCCAAATGTATATTTTTTATTAATTAGCGGGGAAATTAATACATAATCAAATTGGGCCACATTAAACACATACGTTAGTGTATCCACAAAAAACATCAAAGAATACCGGTCTTCAACACCTGGAATTCCAAGAATAATATTTGCACACGATTTTGCTCCGTTTGCCTTAATCACATCCACAGCATGTTCAATCTGGTCATTATACACATTTTTATTTAACCAGTGATTTCGAACCCACTCATTCCCGCATTCAACACCAATTCCAATTGTTAATGAGAGTCTAAAAGCTTTCTTCCACTTGACCACATTCTCCTCACTCACATTATCCGCACGGGCTGAAATAATACCAACGTCTGGTTTTCTACTGTACACGCTATCCTTAATAAACATATTATCAAATACTTCTTCCGGAAATTGTCTCTCATCAAAGATATCATGTACTGATAATTGTTCAACCACGCTTGGATTGCATTGTTCCCCTCTGATTTTAGTAAAACTATATCTAACTACCTGGGCATATTTTTCAACGTCTTTCTCTCTCAATTGCTTCAATCTTGCCAAACTGACCATTCTATCTGAATCCCAATTACAAAATGAACATCCTGAAATGCAATTATTTCGAATCTGATGTTGACAACCGGTCGTCTCCAAAATTGTTAATGCATGGTGTCTGGTTTTATAAACCTTTTCGGATAATCTATTTATATCCTCAATACATAAATCATATAATTCTTGAACTGTAATCTTTTCGACCTTATTTAATTCTTCCCTGTAATCCAGAAACTGCGTCTCCCATAACTTTTTTACAACCTGTTGAATAACCATACTTTTCCTTCCTGCCGCTATGCATAAATATAATACCACATATTTATTCTTTTTTCAATTTTTTCATCTTTTTATTTATAACTTGCAAATAAATCTTCTGTATTTGTTAAATATATTAATATTTAAGCTCTTAATAACTACATTAATACAATATCCCAATGCTACTGTCAAAAAATGTTGTAGAAACATTTTCAATTCATCTTTCCCAATACTGATTCCTTCATCAAAATAATACTCAAATAGATCTACTTTTCTCTGGATAATAGTATATTTATTAATACATACTTTATATTTATCACATAAAAATACAATCGAATCAAATACTATATACGGCTCGCATAATTCTCCTGAAATGGATAAAATCATATCTGCATCTCTAAATTTACATAGATTTATTGAATTAATATTATCACAACATTTTTGTTCTTTGGCTAAATCACCTAGCTCATATCGTATCATTGGAAAGTCATAATAACTTAAACTTGTTACAACTACCTTTTTTTGCGTATTTGAAACATCCGTATCCAATAACTCTACAAAAACATTATCCGTAAAAATATGATAGCATCCCTCCGGGCACATCGCCCCAATAAAATTTACTTCGTTTGAACTGTATATTGACTTCACGACGCCGCCAAAACACTCTTTTATTTTTATATATTGCCAATCATATAATGGTTCACTATGCAGCTCAATATATGAAAAGTGATATTTTTCATTTATGCTTTGTAAATAATTTGAAAATTCAAAAATCATGGATGGGGAACAAGATATCCAATGAGGTTTTTCCTCCATTAACAGCTGATATAATTTATCAAAGTTTTTTTCAGAGTAATTCGCCAAAAAGTAATCAATTCCATATTTCTTATTAATATAAGTTACATTTTCATCATAAAAATATTGTTTTGTTTTATCATTCATTGGAAGAACCCAAAGATATTTCTTTCCTAATTCTTTTCCGAGGTATTTCTTTCTAAAATTATTTATTACAGAGTACGCTCTATGATCATCTGCGTCAGAATGGATTACTTTCAACGGCATACCTGTTGACCCACTAGTAATAACCATATTGCAGTTAATTGCCGATAACATATTATCAATTTCAAAAAACGTTCCATTCTCTAATATATTTCCATCTATCTTATCAGCAAACTTATCCGGGATAAATTTGGAAAGATTATTCCTATAAGTCATTTTATCCAGTATAGGAAGCATGCAAAAGTCATCATATGAAAAAATCTTATTCGTATTAATGCCTTTACTTCTGTAAAAATCCCGGTAAAATGGAACTTCCTCTGCACATTGCAAAATCTTTTTCACTTTTCTTATATCAAATTTCATTTTTCATCACACTTTCAATCTCATTATGAAATTTAGAAATATACTCATCATTATCATGAGCCACTTTTTTCTGTAATACCTTTGCACTAAAAAGTAACGTATTATATATTTCTTCTTTTCCCTCAAGAGAATTTACCATTTGCATGTATTGAATAAATACATCCTCCCGGCAAAGAGAATCGTAACAGCGCAAAATATTATCAAATCCCTTCATTGCACCTATATCATACAACGGCTCTAATAACCTTTTGAAACTATTTCTACATTCTTTATCTTTAATATTCGAACAATAATCTTTAAAATTTAAAAGACTAATCATTATCTTTTCTTTTTTCCGCTTTTCCATATTTGCAATTTTATATAATACTAAAAGGATATAATAAAATTTGTGCCAGTCTTCTGACAATAAAGGATTATCCAAATATTGTTGAATCGTATACTTCTTTTTAACAAGTGGCGATAACATAATCGAATCACACCCCATTTCACTAAGCTTATCAATTGCTTCCATGACACAAATAATGTTCTGTTTCACATTCAATCCCGGAAGCTCCATCAAAATATTTGCACAAACATTACAATTATTTTGATGAGCAATCGAAATACAATTCATAATGTCGCTATCATAAATTTTTTTGTTCAGCCAGTGATTTCGGATCCATTCATCTCCCGTCTCAACACCAACTCCTAATGTCATTCTTTTTTTTACAACCCTTTTCCATAATTTAACCTTTGTATCTGTCACACTGTCCGCCCGCACTTGAACTAGCCCGACAATCGGTTTTTCCATATAATTATTATCTTTCAATAATAATGCCTTCATCTCTTCGTCGGTAATCTGATAATCGGAAAAACAATCCTGAATGGCAAACTCTTCCAAAAAGCAAACTTTTCTTCTGGAAAAAACCTTTTCCATATACTTCTTTTGTATTTCCTTATACAACACAGGGTTTCTTTTTCTCAATTCTGTTACATACGCTACATTTACAATTGCATCCTCATTCCAGTCACAAAAACTACAGCCACAATGTTTCCCGTCCCTAACATTATGCGGACATCCTGGAGTTGGAAAAATAATGGTTCCTTGTCTCTCAATTTCCTTATTGCTAAATATCTCCGTTTGGGACTCAATTGCACAATATAACTCATTCGTCGTCATTCTTTTCGCCTTATTCATATCTTCTTCGTACTTAACTGAAATAGGACGTAATATCTCATACATTATATCTTCAATAAACATAGACCGTCTCCCATAATATCTATTCTTTGTTTACGAGTTTTTCAACAATAGTATTAAAATATTCTAACTCATAAAGTTGTGAAAAATCCACATCCTCTTCATCAATACTAATCTGCAATACCTCTTCTAACTCAATAATAATCATGATTAAATCAATCGAATTGATTCCCAGATCTCCTATCAAATCACAAGGAATAGTCAATTCCTGCTCTGATATATCAAGAAGTGTGTGTTTACATATCGCTTGCTTTAACGCCTCATTAATTTCCATATCTTTTCACCTTCCCATTAATAGTGTGTTCTAATTCCTTGACAAACTCCAACCGATTAGGATACATATAAACAGCCAAATTTTCTCTACAATTTTCTATAATCTTACTCTTTACATTTTCAAGATTCTCAAAATCACTTAATACTATTTTGGCTACAATATTTTCTCCATCCACCTCATTTTTTTCACTGAAAACTAGTACTTCTTTAACTTCTTCAGCCATTCGTATTACTTCTTCTACCGCCTCTACAGAAATATTAATGCCATTTCGGATTATAATATTTTTTATACGTCCCTGAATATGTAAATCGCCTGAACAATCTAAATAGCCCTTATCTCCTGTGTGTAACCATCCGTCTACAATTGCTTCATTTGTTGCTTCTATCTGGCCATAATATCCTTTCATTATTTGATCGCTCTTTACACATATTTCCCCATTTTCGGAATTAATTTTTAACTGTACTCCATTTATTGGTTTTCCAACATTAGATAAATCAGTAATCTCCTGCTTATCATAAACCTTTGTCGTAATCCTAGGGGAATGTTCTGTTTGTCCATATGTTTGTATAATTGTTACTTTATTTGCTTTCCTATTTAAATCATTTAATGAATTAAGGTTACACATCATTCCACCAAAAATTATTTTTTTCAAGCTTTTAATTCGTTTATCATCCCATTTTAAATATTTGTTCATTACAAATAGCATTGAAGGAACAATTGTTGTGTTTGTTATACCATACTCATATATCTTTGAAAGAAAATCCTGCGGTATAAATATATTATTACTAATAACTATTTGGGCCCCCAAAAAAAGATGTGCCATTAATTGAGAGGAAAAGCAATACCCAAAGCACATTGGAAGCACAATTAAAGTTCGATCATCCTTGTCTAACTGAACAGACGAAATATGCGCTTTAATATTTTGAATTATTCCTTTATGTGTTAACATTACTAGCTTAGATAAATTTGTAGTTCCAGAAGTTTTTATAATTGCCGCAACATCATCTAGCTCTTCATCATTACCTACTAGTAAAACCGTTGGTATCCCACAGACAGAGATCTTCATAACATCAACATTAAGTACATAGCAACTAAAATCAATACATTTTAATGCTCTAAATACTAGCGGTCTATGCTTACTGTCTGTAATAATTAGTGAACTTTTCATTGTACAAACTGTCTTTTGAACCGTTTTCTCATTTTCCATAACTGACAGCATTACTGGCACCTTATTTGCCATATGGATTGCAAAAAAAGTTTCAATAAACTCTATGGAGTTTTCCATAAACATAATTACCGCTTTGCTCTTCCCAAACTCCAAAATGAGTTCTTTTTGAATTTTTGCCTTTTCATAAATATCTGAATACGAACAACTCTTATCCCCACAAAAAATTTTAGCATTTCTATTGTTTTTAGATTTATCAAGTATATTAATTATTTTTTCCACATAAAACACCTCCGATATATTCACGTTTACAACATAGGAAATGCATTCATCTCACTATCCATTATCTTCATTGCGTAATGAACCGTCTCCTTATCAAAATGACATAAGCGATTAATACATGGATTACCCGGTTTTGAAACTCCATAAATTCTATTCTCGATACAATCTTCTCCCAAACAAAGCGGAACAAATTTACAATCATGATTTCCACAAAACATATATCTAGCTAGCCACAAGTCCGCCTTTTCTTGTGACAAAACCATTTTTCCTTCCTTCGTTATGTGACCAATCGGCTGATCTCTCCTAATCTGAAACGTATGCTCACACTTAAAAACATCCCCATTTGAACCAACTAAAAAAGAATTTTCTTTTGCGGCATAACATAGTAATCCACCAGGTTTAAAAAACTCTGGTATAACAAACCTTAATTTATAATCTTTGCACTCAATAATCTCCTTATATATTCGATTCATCTCTTTCCCATCTGTCATAAGTTTTGGCCGGAATTTATCTATGCGCTCTCCACCCAAATCAAGAATTCTAAAACATGAAAAGGCAAATCTCTTATCATCGCCAAATCTATCTGAAAAAAAACGCTTATATTCCTTTATCTTTCCAAACATATCAGTGGAAAAATTACTTAAAATAACGATTGTGGAAAATTTTCCATAATTTGTATTCCTAATATCCATTAAATTGGCCAATATTCTATCAAAAGTGGGATTCCCATGCTTATCTACTCTTTGTGAATCATGCAACTCCCTTGTCACATCTAATGTAACCTGATATGTAAAAACATGCGCCTGATACAATTTCTTAAATACATCCGCTGTAAGCAGTAATCCATTCGTACTCATAAATGCAGAATATGGCTTCCTGTTTTCCTTACACAGACGGATTACCCTTTCCGACAGCTCCAATATCGTATCTAACGCCAGTAACGGCTCCCCTCCAAACCAATCAATATTAACCGAACTTACGTCCCTTATTCTGCTTTCAATATATTTTACAATTCCATCTATAACCGTTTCCGGCATTTCTCCATACTCAAAGCTCTCACAACAATACTGACACCTTAGATTGCACTTCTCTGTTGGAGAAATAATCAGATTAAGTTTTTTATCTGCAACTGTATCTAAAAAGATACGAGATAACCTTCCCTCTTCATCTACATCTTCAGAAATAATAATCCCCTTTTTAATTAAACCTTTAACAATCGACTTTTCTGTCGTCGAGTAAAGTTTATCCATACGAATATCATCGTTAATATTTTCAAAATCCTTACATGTAATTTTGCAGAAGCTCTTCGTTCCATGCAGTGCATTAAATAGCAGAATATTACCGTGGTCATCTTCCACTGAAAAACCGTATTTTGCAAATGCCAATCTCTTTTTCATCATATCACTTCCTCATATCTATTATTTTTCTTCCTTTTCCGCTAACCATAAAATAATCTTCATCATCTATAATGTCAATCTGAAAAATAATCTTCTGACACAAAACCAGTTCATTAATATCTATAGAACATTTCTCCAGCTTTCTAACTGCCTCATCTCTTTTTTCAACTGAAATATCGTTTACTACAAGTTTTATTGTAATAACTATTTTTCCATCATCTTCAGTAATACAACACTGCCAATTTACTGTATCCTGGAACACCTCTTGTATGCAAAGATCAATCTGGTATGGAAATATTTTTACACTATCATATAAAACAACGCATTCACTCTTTCTTCCTAAAATCTCAAAACCATCTCTACCCATTCTAACCAGATCTTGTAGATTATAACGAATTAATGGACTCCCCCTATGATACAAGCTGGTCACCAAAAGACTACCTACTTCATCTATATCGCAAGGACGATTTTGTTCCTCATTCCATATTTCAAAAATAAAATCATCCGTAAATAATCTCATTTTCCCCGTATCGTCTGTACCCCCTAAACCATCCAATTCTTCACATCCATATTGACTATATAGCTTCATATTATACATTGCTTCAATCTTTTTTATTGTATTTTCCGATATAGCTTCACCTGCGCACATTGCAGTTCTAATATTTAATGCTGTTAACTGATCCGTCTCTTTCGCAATTTGTAAAATATTAATTAACCTAGATGGCGAAACGTCTAATACCGTAACATTATTCATTATCAACATTTGTAAAACTCGTTCATCGTCAATGTTCCAGAGCGGAATTGCGACTGCGCCATATCGCCTTACTGCTTCTTGCGTAATTTCACCATATCCCCATATCCCAAATGGTTGAATTATGGCGACGGTATCCCCCTCCTTCACACCACTCATCCTCAATAACTCAATCTCATTTATTACGCTCTTCTCAAAATCGTCATATGTCCTATACATAATTTTGGGAGATAAAATTGTACCTGAACTTGCACATAATTTATACATCTTCAGGTCTGACTTAATTTCATATGGATTATCAATCAGTACAGAATGATCAATAATAGGTAATCCGTAAGGAATGTTTACGTCATAGGGATTAATACCACACTTTTTATATAATTTATTATAATATTGGGTATGATCATAAGCAAAACAAGCGATCTTTCGCATTTCCTCTTTTTTTCCTTTAGAGATTTCTTTCATTTTACAGTTTACTCCTTCATTAACTTTTCTACTAATTCATTAAGTCGCGCCTCAATTACTTTGGCTAACTGTTCTCCCATTTGATATGTAACATGTGTTGTGTTACAAAGATTTCCGTTTTCACTACTCCAATCTTCCGGAATTGGATAACTGTAAATATTTTCAGGGTGAATATGATCTGTATCAACTCTTTCGTTTAATAATACTTTTTCAGAATGATAATACATCATTAGCGCAGTTTCAGCCTGGCCAGCATGTTCAGTATGCCAGCCAAAAAATTCACCAAATATTCCAATCATTTCTTCCCAATTCACAACATCCCACCACGATAGTGAACATAATTTTTTCCCCTCTAATTTGTTCTCCTCCCGTAGTTTTTCTATTGCCTCAATAAGAAAAGAATAATTTTCCCAATGTCCATTAATAATTACCAACCGCCTTGCACCATTTTTCAAAAAAGAATGGATAATATCATAATATATCTCTATCAATAGCTCCCCTCTAATATGAATATTCCCAGGAAACCCATATCCTCCACCGCTCCCCGGCAAACTTCTCGCACCATAATTTATCGCTGGAGCTACTATTCCCCCACAAGTAGATGCTATTCTTTTCGCAATTTCCTCTGTAATAACCGTATCTACATTTAATGGCAGATGGGGTCCATGTTGTTCTAAAGAACCACATGGGATAAACAGAATCCTATGATCCAAACTTTGAGTAACCTGTTTCCATGTCAAATCACCATAAAATTTCAATATATTCCCCTCCAGTCTACTTAAATTTATGTCGTTTTATTTCTATGTTCCATTTCCTGATATTCGTTAATTAAATACGGTAAGTACTCTTGTCCTCTAGCAAGTAAAACGGAACAAACTTCTACAGCACTACTTCCACTTCTAAGATAATCCCACACATCTTGTCCCGTTTCAATTCCCCCAATTCCTATTTTACATATATCAATCGTCTCTACATCCTGAAAAAACTTCATTACCATCGGTTTTAAAAACGGTCCTGAAATCCCTCCATATTGCGCAATCCCTTCTTCATTATATTTTAATGCAGGCAAAGTATCTGTAACGGATATAGCATCAATTCCTGTTTTCTTTATTACCTCAACCATTTTAACATTCATACTCTTTGATGTCGAAATCATAATTTTTGCAATCAGAGGAACACTCGCCCTTTTTCTGACCGCCAAACAAATCTCTTCCAATCTTCCAAGATCCGTACAGATTGGATCCATACCTAATGTTGGACACGATAGTCCAAGCTCAATCATTTTTATGCCGCATTTCTCACAAAACTTTACTAACTGACAAATATGGCTACTCGTCGTTCCACTAATGTTAGCAATTAAATTTTTTTCGGAAAATTCACTAAATACATCTTCCCAATATTCAAGCGACCTATCGGAATATCCTTCCCTATTGAAAAAATATCCGGATTTCTTAATAATACTATGCTTTCCTATTAGTTCCTCTGCCGAAATTGTCTTTGTCACAACAGCTCCAGGGCCATAAGAAAACATCTTATCAATTTGTGATTTGCTATTCGTAAATGGACCCGAAGAAACTATTATCGGATTATCAATTTCCCAATCTAACAGTCTCATCTTATTTCACCCTCTCTTACACTTTGCTGAATCATAGCAATCAAATCCTCCCCCAGTTCACCACAAAATAGATTAGCTGCTTTCGTCTGCAACATTCCTTGTAATATAAGTGACAACTGTGATACGAGCAAAAAATCACAAATTACTATTATTGGCTTATTTAGTGCATATGCCCAACCAATTTCAATATTCGTTCCATCACTTCTTAATATCTCTTTTTTCATACTTGCATAGTATGCAATATATAAATCACATTTTTCCATCCAAGAGAAATCGCGTCGAAGAATGTCCATATTCGTAAACTTTGATGTCTCCTCTCCATACCTTTCTGTTTCATGGGCAGAAAAAATAGTATACTTATGTTCACATAAATACCGGATAATACCCTCCACCTCATTCCTGAATTGTTTCTTAACTAATCCAGAAGAATCCAGTATATTTGTAATAGGCCCTCCTAAGAAAATATTCATCTTACTTGCTTCCATCTCCTTTTTGTAAATTAATTATCAATACTATTTCCCTCTATATTGTCCTTATAAAATGCAAATGTCGTCTTAAACTGATCCAAAAACTTGCTTGGACGCTCTCTTTTCTCTGAGACAACAAACTGTGATGTTAAAATATTATTCTTTAATTCTCCCTCAACAGTATATGGTATCACATCTGAACACCCAGGACTGACAACATCAATATAGTCAAGTACATGATCAATAAATTCTCTTATTTCCCTTGTGGTTATTATTAGCTTGCTATCTGGACAGGCAATTCGTACTCTTTTAATAATTTCACTATATTTCATGTCGTCAATCTCATATGGAACATTTTTAACCCCTCGAATCCTAGGTAATGATACATATACTTCCCCTTCTCCTTTTTGGGATAACATATTGGCATGCTCTATCAGTTTATCAAGGTCATTATATGGATTATGCAACCCTAAAAGAATTCCTATATCCACTGACTTAAATCCCGCTCCTAGCCAACGCGCCGGTGTTGAATACCGCAAATCAAAGTGTGCTTTGGGAATCGATTTTATGTCTCTCCCAAAATAAGAATGGTAGGTATCTCTATCATACGTTTCTTGGAAAAGGGATAATACAACTTTGCCGCTTCCCACAAATTCTTTATAAAACATCCCGATCTCATCGTCAAATAGCGCTCCAATATTAAAGAATACCTTTTTAAATCCAATTTCAAATGCACAAGTAATGCTTTTTATAATCTTTTTTATATGCTTTACCCTATCCTCTTTTGCATAATATTCTCCGCAAAGAAAACACACAGATGATATTTTTTCAATTTCGTAAATTATTTTTAATTGTTCAAATATTTCCTCATCGCTCGCTTCAATCCTAACTAAATCACCATTACTTTTTCTCATATTACACATTAAGCAATTTGAGTCACAATAATTAGATATATATAAAGGTACAAAGGTCTCTAACACTCTTTCTTTCATATCTCCTCCTTTATTTCCTTTCTAATTTCCTCAAAATGCCTTTTTCTTACTGTACACTCATATGTAAAAGTATTTTCCTGAGGGGATCCTAATAACATACAATTTGAACAAAATTCGCCTCGACACTCTTCGAAACACGTACAATTCTTATCACATAATGAATTTTGGGTAATCAATGAAACTAACTCCGTATTCTTCCGTAAACATGCCTCATATAATTCTTCTGCGTCCTTAATGTGCCTTATATTTTCCACTCTATATTCACAATTTGATGCAGATGGACAAGGAAGTATATCGCCGTTTGGGACAACCTTTAGAACCATATTACTCAGGCAACTTGCCTTCTCTGAGTTCTCCCATCTGGCAGCAATCTGATTAAGTCTGTTGCATGAAATCTCCAGCGGTTCCTTATCTTCACTCATCCGTTTTAAAAAATCATTTTCAATACATATTTGTTCCGCACAATCAGGAGCAATATCCTCCCAATTCTTCTTTGCATTTCCAATTGGCAATAACTGAGGAAAATGAACAACTCTAATCCCGTTCTTACTTGCAAAATCTATCAACCCGCCAACTTCAGAGTAGTTATCCTTCATAATTGTCATTGAAAATGCCAACTGCTTTTGTAACCCATCATGTATAATCTGATTAATTATTGCAATAACCTTATCATACTGTCCTTTTCCCCTTATTTTTTCAAATGTTTCTCTACTCAAACCATCTAAACTAATTTGAATATGAATATTCTTATTATAATTCAGAATCTCTTTCACCATTTCATATGAAATGGCCGTCGCATTTGTAGTAATAACAACATTTCCATACTCCGACAAACCAAATACTATTTCTTTGAACTTCGGATGTAAAGTCGGTTCACCGCCAGTGACGACACTGTCTAAAATACCCAGTTCTGACATTTTATTATGAAAATTCAAAATTTCATCAACTTCAAGCATTTCAACTTGCCCTGATAACAAATCACTACAATGTTTACACGATAAATTACAAGACGAAATAATTTCATAATACATTCTATTTGAAAATAACATTTTTCTTTTCATTTCTTTCTCCATCCTAATAAATATTCATATAGAAGCGGGGGGCATAGTGCATCGTCACATTCCACAATTCTATACGTATCCAGCTGTTCAAACTGATCTTTATCAATATTAAATACTTTTTCAATTTCGTCTTCACTTACTACTTCTAGCACATCATGATCCCGTTTCATTACAACTTGATTCATCTTATTATTATACAAATAAATTGCATCCCAGTTTACAATGTCATTTTTATACTCATAGTAATTTAACCTCACAATGAAATCGTCGTTTTGTTCACCTGAAACTACTTCCACATCCGATTTCAAAGTTAATCTATTCTTATCAATTTCTTCCGAATACCCAAAATTATCAGTAATAAAAAGGCCACCTTGTCTCAGCCAGCCAGACGTATTTTTTATTGCTTTGCAATAATCATAGACGCTAATTGGTATTAGTAATAACAAAACAATGTCAACTGTTCCAACTGTTTTCATAACCCGGTTTAACTCTTCATAGTCAAGGAAATCACATTTTAATATTTTCACATTAGCGCCAGATTTCTCAATATATTTATTTGCCACGCCAATTGACTCCTCATTTCGTTCAAGCCCGATTACTTCATAACCCATTTTACTTAACTCTACTTCATGACGTCCCGTTCCTGAACCTAAGGAAAGAATCCTGCGTCCCTCTGTTAAAATATTTCTTTCTGCATACTTCTTTACAACATTATCAAATATATCATACTGAAAATATTTTTCCCTAAATGCATCTATGTATTTTATCACCCCTTCGGGGTATCCAACCTGCCAACTTTTTGGTTCCATATTGCTCCTTTCTACCAATTGTATGATATCACAATGTACTAATTTTAAGATATTTTTCCGCTACCGCACCATTCATTTTTTCACCCCAAGGCTGTAAATGGCAACGATTTGCTATTGAATAGAACGATTTAGAAATGTTATCAACATAATACTTTCCCTTTTTTGTTACCTCAACTCCATCTATCGTCCTTCTAACGAGTCCCTGAAACTCTAATAAATCAACTACCGGTGAAAAAGCTTGTTCGAACTCCATTCCAAATACTTTTTTAAATTCACTGTATGACAAAAAGAAACAACGAGCTCCTAAAACGGCATATCTGCTCATTGCATCTTCAATTGTATACTTCTGTCCCGTTAAGACTGGCAAACATCCTTCATTAACTACCCGATGATACTCACTCATATTATGAACATTATAGTAATTTACCCCATTAAATGATGAGCATGCTCCTGCACCTAAGCCAATTGTTTGACCCTGTGGCGCTTTCCATGTGACCAAAATTTCTTTCTGGACATGGCTACGTTGCGCATAGTCTGGCTGTGCAGTATGATCCCATCCCTTTTCATTAAAAAAATTATTAATATAATAAAACATTTCCTTATCTATTTCTTCATTGGGCTGATCTTTACTCAACGAACCTTGTCTTACTGATAGTTCAAGACTATAGGCACTAATCGAATTTACACCAAAATTATAAAAAGTTTTTAACTGATTCTCCAAATCATCTATAGTCTGATTTGGTGTCCTATATAGCATATCTGTTGCAACTGTATAAAAACCAACCTTTTTTGAATTTTGGATAGCACTAATATTTGCCTCTTTGGTTTGCCTTAATCCCAGGCTTTTTAATGTCGCATCATTAAATGATTGAATTCCAAATGATACTCTATTCACACCATACTGTCGTATTTCAGACAAATAATTA
Organism: uncultured Eubacterium sp.; assembly: GCA_910584245.1. GTDB lineage: Bacteria > Bacillota > Clostridia > Lachnospirales > Lachnospiraceae > Eubacterium_F. The sequence goes on along the minus strand of CAJTZF010000014.1, from coordinate 29,488 downwards.
TAATCGACAACCGCTGGATGTCCCTCCACCGTTATTTCGATTTCCTCCTTAATTGAAAACACTTTCCGTATTTTTGATATAATTTTCCCTATGTCCTTTGCTGGCAATAGCGATGCCGTTCCCCCTCCAAAATAAATTGACTTAACCTGTAACTTAGATATTATTGGGGACTTCTCATACATCATTAATTCTTTTATTATTGTATCTCCATAACCGTCTAATTCTGTACGATTATTTATTAATTCCACATAGAATGGGCACATTGGACATCTAAAAAGACATGCTGGAACATGCACATATACCACCGTATCATATGATGCCATAGGAATATCTGAGATTTCAAAAATACTTTGGGGACTAAATATATTATTTTCATGGATTAATGGATATGACCACACATACTCCCTATCTACATCCGGGTACTTTTTCAACCATTCACTTTCGTCTACAAGTGGAGTATACATATTTTCTTCCTTCATTACAGATCTCCTTTCAAAATCGGTTACCTTTGATTGTTCCATTTGAATATTTTAGTTATTGGATAGATATCTGAACGATACCTATCCAACTACACTACTATACTGGTAGATCCCAGTCCTGAGCAACACTGTTTGGAATCGGAACATCTAACGTATAACAAAATGCGATTATTTGTCCAATATGTAGAATTTCATGGGTACAAAGTGCACAAACATGTCCATAAAGTGTTTTCTTTTCACCAAACCAATTAATTTGACAATTGTCGTCAATTTGATTTAGCGCTTCTAACATTCTATCATCCAACTGCTGCATATGTTGCAGAATTGATGTCACTGGACAATCCTCTGCAATACTCTCTGAAGTTTCACCAAAAGACATCTGAGTTGTTTCAATTCCCCTAATGTATGCCTCCTGTACATTTGCCATTTCTACAAAATGCTTTCTAAATGTATCCAACCCACTTCGCGGTAATTTCATATCAAGGATCGCATCACTGAAACTTTTGATAAACTCTATCGTGTTATTTCGACAAAACTTCCATTCAGAAAGAATTCCTTCGAGTTCCTTTGTCATTATTTTTCTCCTTCCAAAACCGCTTCAGCCGACTGCCATGCTGCTGATTGCCATGTTGAATTTCTTTTCGCCTTTTTCAACAAGAATTTTCTCCACATCGCGCTCACCTCCTTCCAAACTATTTAGCAATGCGCAAAACTCAATAGAAAAAATACGTATGTATTTTGCCCATTGCTCCTGTTATTGTCCTTATTATAGATTTATAGTTACAATCAGCTCCTAATGTTATGATAAACATTGAAATCAATAACACCAAATAAAACCAATTGCCAACTACCAAAAGTCTATTTGAATAATACTAAATTTAAACGAGTATCACAATTAGCTATAACTTACAATATCTAAAACTATTGAGTCGATCCGACAAGTACCTTTCAACACATTTGCTTTCTACTGTTAAAAGTGACAATCCAACACCCCGACATAGGTACGCCCTCCTCTTTACCTCTAACAACAAAAACTGGCAGAGCTTAATACTCTGCCAGTCGTTCCCTCAACATAGAATTTCGTTCTGCCACCGTTACCTTCCGCACGGCGTAAGCAAGCGCCTTTCTTGTCCCCACAATAACTAATATACGCTTTGCCCTTGTAACGCCTGTATAAATCAAATTCCTCTGAAGCATTACATAATGATTCATCAATACCGGCATGACCACAATGGGGTACTCGGATCCTTGCGACTTGTGTATCGTAGTCGCATAGGCGAGTGTGAGCTCATCCAGCTCTGACGCCTCATATGTGATCTCTCTTCCCTCAAAATCCACGGACAGCGTGCGGTCCTCCCTATTTACAAACCGGATCACACCGATATCACCGTTAAATACATCCTTATCATAGTTATTTTTAATTTGCATCACCTTATCCTCCGAGCGGTAAATAAATCCGCTTCTGCGAAGTCCCACCCCCTCTGAATTGAGTGCCTGCTGCAATTCCAAGTTTAGATTGGCTGCTCCCGCCACACCGCGCTGCATCGGCGTCAGCACTTGAATCTGGGACGCCGGAATTTTATAATATCTCGGCAGATTTCCTTTCACCAGGCGTACAATCTCTTCCACCGCCTCTTCCGGCGTCTCCTTTTCAATGAAAAAGAAGTCCGCCCGATTACCGTTAGAAATATCCGGCATCTGACCGGCATTGATACGATGGGCATTCATAATAATACGGCTGGTCTGCGCCTGACGAAATATTTTCGTCAGACGAATAACGGGAAATCGTTCTGAATCTATAATATCACGCAAAACATTCCCCGCTCCAACCGACGGCAGCTGGTCGGTATCCCCCACCAAAATCAGCCGCATGCTAGGCGGAATTGCCTTAAGCAGGCTGTTCATGAGCACAATGTCGATCATGGAACACTCGTCTACAATTAACACATCCCCCTCAAGCGGGCTATCTTCCTTTCTCTGGTAACCGTCCGGCGGCTTGTATGCCAGCAGACGGTGTATCGTCTTCGCCTCCAGGCCGGTAGCTTCCGTCATCCGCTTAGCGGCCCGCCCTGTGGGCGCTGCCAGCAAAATCCGCAGTCCAAACTTCTGATATGCTGCGATAATCCCCTGCGTCGCCGTTGTCTTCCCCGTCCCGGGACCGCCGGTAAGTATCATTACCTTTGACTTCGCCGCATGCCTTATGGCATCTGCCTGAACCTCATCATACTGCATGTGCACAGATTTTTCTATCCGGGCCACATCAATGTCCGCCGGCATGCCGTCCGCTACAGGTTCTGCCGCCAGCTTTCGAAGCTTTCGGGCCGTTCCAAGCTCCGAATAATAAAAGGGAGGCAAGTAAACCGCATCGTCCTCCACAATCAGATCCTCATCCTTTATCATCTGATCCATCGTCATAATGATAAACTCTTCTTCCGCTTCAAGTAATTCGGCCGCCTTGGACAAAAGCTGTTTCCTCCGCGAGAAAACATGGCCCGCATTCCCCAGCTCGCTGAGCGCATACATAATACCGCTCCGCAACCGAATATAGGACTGTTTTTCAATCCCTAATTTTGCGGCAATTGTATCCGCCGTCTTAAAACCAATCCCCCATATGTCATCCGCCAGCCTGAAAGGATTTTCCTTTACCTTATCAATACTCTCATTCCCGTACTGGCGGTAAATCTTTGCCGCAAAGGAAGTACTTACTCCGTGATCCTGTAAAAAAAGCATAATATTTTTTACTTCCTTTTGCTGCTCCCAGCTGTCGCAAATCATGCGGACACGCTTTCTTCCGATGCCGTCAATTTCCAAAAGACGTTCCACATCATCCTCAATAACAGCGATCGTATCTGTGCCAAACTTGGCGACAATCCGTTTCGCAAATGCCGGGCCTACCCCCTTTATAAGGCCGCTGCCTAAATATTTTTCTATGCCATATACCGTAGCGGGCAGAGTCTCCTCCCACTTGTCCGCCATAAACTGTCTGCCATATTTCGCATCCACTTTCCAATTCCCATCAATCAAAAGAACCGAACCCACATTAACATCGAGTAAGTTTCCGACTATGGCTACCAGGTCATCGTATCCTTTCACTTTGGCTTTCAGCACCGTATATCCATTTTCAGCATTCTGATAAGTGATGCGCTCCACGACGCACCGAATTTTTATCATAAAAAATCACCTTTTCACTTCCCGCCGCCGAAAGCGGCATGTCAGTCTGGTATGAGCACTCCGTCTTTGTCCCGCACCGCCAGCCGAAACGGACGACACATCTGGTTTATCTTTTTCACAATCCTCGTCCGCTTCCCGCCCGTAGCCGGCGTCGGCTGATAATCGTTAATGCCGCTCGCCGAGGAAAGCGAACAGGGAATAATCTGCGCCCTGCCCTCCTTTTTCTTAAGCCTGCCCTTTCGGAAAACAAACGTCTGCCGGAAAATCATCGTATCCTTATCCGATGGATTCGAATTTCCGCCGAAGCAGAAATTCCCCAAGCTGTAAACAATATAACTCCCCTTATATTTCTCCACGCCTTGCAAAATATGGGGATGATGGCCAAGTACGAGATTGGCGCCCTGGTCAATCGCATACCGGGCAATTTCCCTTTGCTGCGCCGATGGGGTAACTTGGTATTCCACACCAGCATGCATGCTGACGATAAATAAATCTGCCTTTTTCTCCCGCAGTTTCTTCATACCCTTTTGGATCAGCTGGCGCGCCAAACCTGCACCCTCCAGGACATTAACCGAAATCATACCAATCTTTTTCCCCTTCGCCTTGTAAATCCCTACCTTGGAACCGGAAGAATAGACGATTCCGTTTTTTTTGAAACAATCGGCCGTATCCATATAACTCCCCTCTCCAAAATCACGGCAGTGATTATTAGCAAAGGCGACCGCCTCAATAGAACCCTTTCTCAAAATATTGACATAACTTGGATCCCCTTTAAATGCGTATTTTTTATCTGCTCTCGTCGAGCGCTTCGTGAGCGTTCCCTCAAAATTAACGATCGAAAGATCATCCCGTTGAAAAAACCGTTTTACCCTCTTAAAAAAATACGAGGGCTTCTTTTGTCTGCGGTACACGGCGTCAAAATTAACCGAAGCAGACGTAATCCGGTCAGACCCAAATGTACAGTCACCGGCAGCGCTAATCGTAATCGTTGTAACCCGCGCCGCCGCTGTGGCCGGTATTAGCTGCGGGCAAACCAGGGCAGACAGAATAACTAAAGCTACGAACCCCTTCCTCCATAAAAACGCTTTCTTCATTCTTCCTCCTTGACAAATTATATTCTTCTATAATGGTACACCAACAATATATTCAAACACAGCTTCCTCTATAGTCTTTACACATTCATATGTATGCTTCTTTATATCATCTCCCCAAAATCTTAAAACCTTCCACCCCATACATAGTAATTTCCCATTTATTTCACTATCCCGTTGCATATTCCTTGAAATCTTAGTAATCCAGTATTCACCTTTATCCCCCTTTTCAAGACGAGCTCTTAACCTTTCCCAATCCTTTCCATGAAAAAATTCACCATCACAAAATATAGCTATTTTATATTTAGTCAAAACAATGTCTGGAGAACCTGGCAGTTTTCTATAATTTTTTCTATATCGATATCCTTTTTCCCATAATGCTTTCCTCAATAAAAGTTCAATAGATGTATCTCTCCCTTTTATTTTTTGCATATTTTTTCTTCTCTGCTCCTTTGATAGCACATCCATCAGCGATCACCTCCATACATCCATCTCTTTAATATACTGCTTTCCAATACCGATCAAAACGCTGGCGTGCTGAAATAAACTTTTGCGCTGCCTGTCTTGAATGTTCTATCAAAAGTTCCAAATCTTTATCATAATATATCCTATCATTACTTACCACGTTTGACATCGCATACATCCCGTGCCAGCCATTTTCTTCATATTGTGTCTCTCCACCACCATTAACCATATGTTCAAATTTGGGCATCGCTAAATATTGCCCATCTAATGTAACAGCCACTGACCAAAAGTGTTTTTCCATAACAGGAATAGAAAAATCCCTGTCTCTTCCTACTCTGTCTCTAATACTTGTTTTTGCCTGTATACAACCAAATACATAATTCATACCGTTAAAATCGACAAGCGCATAAATATCAAAATCGTCACTTTTAGCTAGTTTGTCTAGTTGATCTTCACTTTCATTCCCAATTTCTCCCTTTCTTAGCATTTGTGTCAATTTCTTTTGCAAAACCAATTGAATATGATATTCTCTCAACCTTTCTAATGTAGATTGAACAATGTAATCCTCAAACACATGACCACTGCATTTTTTCCAACTCTGGGCAGCTGAAATAATATTTTCAATTATAGTTTCATTCAGTTCAGACAAATCCCCAATCTTTGCCTTTCTCCGCAAATGTACATTATATATAGCATTCCATACTTGTGCAGCATTCACAACATTCTTATATTTTTCATATGCTTCTTGAAAAGTTTCCAACATTGCCTCATGCTGCGCTAACCTTTCACTTGATTTTTTAGCATTTATAGAATCTCTTCCACGTAAATACTGAACATACCTTTTCAAATACAGATCGGAGTATTTACTTTTACAAAACAATTTGTAATCTACCGTTTCTTCCATACCTTTTCTCCTACACGTTCAAATTTTCAAGTATCTTTATTATTTGCTTTCCCCATGCATACGCTAACAATGGAGGAACTGCATCACCAATTTGTTCATACTTATCTTGTACCGTCCGATCTAAATGCGGAACTAAATATGGTCCGCCCACAAAATCATATGAATCCGGAAAACTCTGTAATCTCGCACACTCTCGGACAGTTAGGGCCCTATCAAACTTTGGATGTACAAATTCGTCTAAACAATGTGACGTTACTGTGGGAGATGGCTCTTTATCAATCAATCTGTAATTACGTTTTATAAACATTTTTTTTGGTAACACTCTTCTTTCCTGCATTTCCCTTCTTTCATCTCCTTGATATCTTTCAAATAAATCCTTCAGACTTTCTCCTTGTTTTAGCAACGAAAATCTCTCTAAGGTAGTGCTTCTATGTTTCATTGGTGTTTGATATGTGATTCCATCACTATTGAAATCCCTCTTCCAAAATTCATCATTACGCATTAATTCAGAATACGTACTTGTCCTTTTCAAATAATTTTTCCCTTCCTTGCCTGAATTTGCGATAACATTAGGTAAATCAATAAATGCATCCCTAACATTTGCAGGTCTAAACTCATTAGGCAGAGGAGGGGACAACTCACACTTATTCCTTAAAGCTAAAACAAAAAAACGTTTTCTTCGTTGTGGAACCCCATAATTAGTTGAATCTAAAATATAGCTCTCATGATTTACATATCCCGCCTCCTCTAACTCTTTTATCAACACGTCTATAATCAATTTCTTACTTCCTTTTGACACTGTTTTTGTCGTTATCCCAGGAACATTTTCAAATAAAATCATTTTTGCTTTTGTAATTTCTGCAATTCGTATACCTTCTCTAAACAAAAATTGCCTATCATCATAAAAAGACCTTGACGTATTTCCCGCAGTTGAAAATGTTTCGCAAGGCATTCCAGAAGTAACCAAATCCACCCCCCCTGCTGGAATAAATTTTTCTATATCTTTACTTTTTACATTTCTAATGTCATCATTAATCACATGAACCTCTGGATGGTTTTTACTATAAGTCTCACAACAACTTCTTATATATTCAATCGCAACCAAAGTTTCAAAACCAGCTGCATGCAACCCTGTACAAAATCCACCTGGACCACTAAAACAATCAATATGTGTAAATTTTCTCATTGTATCTCTCCTAAAACTAATACTTTACCTATCAGGAAGCTATCCATTTTATAAAAACAAAATACTATTTATTATTTTAACATACCCTTTTCCTATTTTCCATGCCTTTTTATGGTTTTAAATTACTCATAACAAGAAAAATCCGAGGTAAACACCCCGGATTTTATCTACAAGATACCTTTATATTAGAAAACCTCCTGGACTATTTAGAGTTTTAACCCCATCCTCACCCAAAATAAACGACTTCCTCTTCTGGCGGCTCTGCCGGCTCCACGCTGTCCGCATACAGCACGGGAAATTCCCCCTCGTGTTTGCGGCTCTTCTGCATCTTAACTTTCACTGTGACGCTAACCCACGAATCAGCAGCATATTGCGACGCATCGGGGTAGTGGCACATAAATCCGATTTTAGCAATGTCGTCCTCACAGCACGTCATTGCTTTCCGCGCCGGCACAAACGCATCTTTTGGATATGTCCGGCTGCGGTAAACCTGTCCCTTAAATGTGATCGTTTTTCCAACATATCTTTCTGGATGTTCACTCATATCCAAATACCACAGTCCAAAATCGTCGTCTTCAATGAAAATCGACGCGGCATTGATATCATAGGGAAGCGTTTCATCCAGATTACTTACCACGGACCCGTCCTCCGCTTCAAAGAGGACTTGAGCCCTCCGGTTAATCGCTTTCACACTTCTTCTGGCCGACGGCTTGTCAAAATCATCCGCACACCGATTGAAAATAACCAAATCAGACATCTGGAAATGCGCCATCAAAAGCGGCTTCATATTATTGCTGTATACTTGATACGTCTGTGCATTTACCGTCGTAAACGTCTGAACGACAAACCAGTTTTCCGGCAGAATTTCGCCAAACAATTCTTCCATATCCCACATGCCGTTGTACTCAATTACAATTCGATCCGGCTTATACTTTTCCTGAAGCTTTTTGCAAGCGTCCTCGGTAAATTCATCCGAATCCTCTATCACAACAGCAGAAATGCGGTTTTCCATAAGGAGCGGATCGTCGATCTCGTGTTCTCCCTCCTCGCACATAAGAAACAAGGTTTTTGCGCCATCTGAAAAATTCCCCTCTTCAATCACTTCCTGAATACATGTCGTTTTTCCACTCTCCAGAAGCCCGGTAAACAAATATACCGGTATTTCCTTTTTGCCAAACATAATCGGCCCCCTTCCGTCTTTACCTGCTGGCACCAGTAAACAATTGCTTCAACCCCGCTTCGTCTAATCCGGCTCCGATGACACAAATTCTTCCTGTATAATCCGCGCTTCCCCGCCGGATTTCATATTCGCCTGGAACAAGGTCGAAATGGAACCACTCGCCCCCATCCGATGCTACAATTCCTTTGGATCTCAATACTGTCCCGAGGCTCATCTCCTCATCGGCAATCTTCTCTAAAATTCCACTTAACTCCGCTTCCGTGTATTTATGCGCCGTCTCTATACCAATGCTGGCAAATATATCATCAGCATGATGGTGTCCGTGTTCATGGTCATGACCACAGCTACATTCCCCTTCATGCTCATGATGGTGTCCATGTTCATGGTCATGACCGCAGCTGCACTCCCCTTCATGCTCGTGATGATGGCCATGATATACATGACCGCACTCCGGACACACTTCTGTCTCCTTTAAAAGCTCCTTCTCCAGGTCATTCTCTTTCTCTATCGCACTTAAAATCTGTTTTCCGTCAATCTCCTCCCACGGGGTCGTAATGATGGCCGCGTCCGCATTCTGCCCGCGGATAAGGTCCAAGCATACTTGCAGCTTGTCCTCTTTCATCTTTCCTGTACGGCTCAACACAATCGTTCCGGCATGTTCAATCTGGTTGTTGTAAAACTCACCAAAATTTTTCATGTACATTTTACATTTCGTAGCATCCGCTACCGTAACGAAACTGTTCAGCTTTACAGTCCCTTCCGAAAGACCGTCCCGCACACCGATAACTGCCTTAATCACATCGGAGAGCTTACCGACGCCGGATGGCTCAATGATAATGCGGTCCGGGGAGTATTTTTCCAAAACCTCGCCCAGGGCAGTCCCAAAATCTCCCACAAGGGAACAACAAATACAGCCGGAATTCATTTCCGTGATATTAATTCCCGAATCTTTTAAAAATCCACCGTCAATGCCAATCTCACCAAATTCATTCTCAATCAGCACCAGCTTTTCTCCCTGGAACGCCTCCTCAATCAGCTTCTTAATCAATGTCGTCTTTCCGGCCCCCAAAAAACCGGACACAATATCAATCTTTGTCATTTTATTACTCCTTTCAACCATGCAACTTCAATTTTTTCATTTCCATTCGATAAAAGACCAGAGATAGTACCGCCGAAACGCTCCACCCGACCGGCCACGAAATCCATATGCCCACACTTCCGAAAAAACCGGCAAAAATATAGGCCAAAATAACTCTCAATATAAGATCTGTAAATGTGGATGTCATAAAATATAGCATCGCACTGCTCCCCCGCAGCATACCATCTGCAATGAGCTTTATGGAAATCACCAGATAAAATGGCGATACAATGCGCAAAAAAGCGGTTCCCGTGCGAATAGCATCCCCTGTACTGTTTTCCATAAATATGTGCAATACCTCATTGGAAAAAAAGAAAAAGACCACAAAAAAGCAAATAGCAATAATCCACCCAAGCGCTGTCCCCGCAAAGAATCCCTTCCGCACCCGGTCCGGCTTCCCTCCCCCTAAATTTTGTGCTGTAAAACTGGAAAGGCCATTCCCCAGCGTAGTGAACGATGTAATCGTAAACGTATTCAGCTTAACCGCCGCCGAATACCCCGCAATCACCCCGGATCCAAAGCTGTTTACCAGGCTCTGGATAAAAATATTTCCCACCGAGACAAAACTTTGCTGTAATATGCTTGGAACGGCAATTCTGCATATTTTCTGAAACATCGAGTGGGAATACAGCATAATTTTCCCACGCCCCGAGGGCATTTTTATTATCTTCCGGAACAGTGTAATAAGAGCTAGCACACACGCCACTCCCTGCGCGATAAAGGTTGCCCAGCCCACGCCTGCGACTCCCCACTTAAATACGATGACAAACAATAAATCCAGAGCGATATTTCCCAGCGAAGACCCGATCAAAAAATATAACGGCGTCCGCGAGTCGCCCAGTGAAGTAAATATCCCAGTCGCTACATTATACAAAAATACAAACAATAACCCTGCAATATAAATCTTTAAATACAAATCCCCCTCGCCAAAAATATCCTGAGGGGTGTGAACCAGCCTCAGAAGCGGTGCGGACAGCAAAAGACCCGCGAGCGTAAGAATCGCTGCTAATATGCCGCTGGCAATAACCGTCGTCGATACCGCGGTCTTCATCCTGCGTATATCCCCAGCTCCAAAATAGCCGGATATAACGACGGCGCAGCCGATGTTGCAGCCAATCGCAACCGCCATGAAAATCATCGTAATCGGATAGGACGCCCCTACTGCCGCCAATGCCTTCTCCCCGGCAAACTTACCTGCAATCGCGCTATCCGCTATATTATACAATTGCTGGAACACCACACTCACAAACATGGGAATGGTAAAGGCCCACAGTACCGGACGAACTTCTCCTCTCGTCAAATCTTTTGCCAATTCAAAAACCTTCTTTCTATCATTTCAAGCTCACTGCCGCCAACCGGATTCCGTTTGGACCGCCTCAAAATGCTGGTAGTCTTTCGCGTGCTCCCACTCCCCGCCCCACGAAAATCCATATTTACGAAATAAGGTATAAATTTCATCACCTCTGTGAATCATAAAATCTCTGTATCTGCCGCGGCACTTTGCCGCATCTCTCTCCACATAGTCCCCGCTGTTCGCCGGTGCGATACCATGCGGTGTAATATAAGGGTTAATTCTTGGATTGATGTCGATCGCGAGTCCGCGACTGTGATTAGACATTTGATTTGTATTGGCGATATTGCGGTAATTAAATGCGGACGTATTGTTGTCCGCCATAGATTTCTCGTCATCGCCCCCGTACTCATCAATCAGCTTCATCTTTTCAACCGGATATTTCATCTCATATAAATGATAAAATATTTTCAGCGTATTATGGGCGATCTTTTCATGGACAATCATCTCGCCTTCCCGGGTGTTTCCCTCAAAATCCACATGGCAGATCCGCAAATAGCGCAGCTCCTCCAAGGTAACAGGGGCCCCCGGCCGGTAAGACTTCCCCCAGATCCGCTGTATCATTTCACCGTCCAATGTCTGGGAAGAAAACCCTTTTTGAAACGTGTAAACGTCTATAATTTGTGACATTGATGCATGAAACCCTTTCTTCTCCCTGTCAATCACTATGACTTTTGAACAAAAGCACGCGGAAACTGCCAATATGGCAGTCCCGAATGCTTTTTGGAGCGCTTTCATTATTTATATTACAACAAACTAAATAATAACACAAGTAAAAAAATACAATAAATATGATAAAATTGAATTTTTTAAAAAAACAATTGACAAAAAAGGACATTTCATATATATTATAAAAGGTAGGAAAAATTTAAAACGCAACGGGGTATGGCTCAGTTTGGCTAGAGCGCATCGTTCGGGACGATGAGGCCGCAGGTTCGAATCCTGTTACCCCGACTTGTAAAAGCGATAGAATACGTATTATATTCTGTCGCTTTTTACATAATTTGATATTTATGAAAAAATAGGAACTTAAGGAGGATCACGAAATGAAAAAAATTGCTTTACTACTAGCCACATGCACAGCTCTTGCTATGACTGGCTGCGCTTCCAACCCGCTTTCAGACCTCGTATCTGAAGAAACAAAGGCACCTGTTTCCACAGAACCAGCGGCGTCTTCAAGCGAATCTGCCGCACCAGCTCCCGAGAACTCACCAACAGCTGAGGAGACAGAAATTTCTCTCGGAAAAAAAGCAACTATCGGCGATTGGAAAATATGCGCCAAATCTGCCGCCGTAAAAAACAAAATAAAAAATGATAACTACCGCTACTATGAGCCAAGTAAGGGCAATACCTTTATCGTAATATCCCTGTCCGTCCGGAATACCGGAAAAAAGATGGAGGAATTCCTTCCCCGCGTCGGTTATAAGGATAAAATGGTCAGCGCCACTCTATTTTATGAAGATGAGTATGAGTATTCCCCAACGGAACTGCTCTCCTATGACAAAGACATTACTACAGAAAAAATCCAGCCCCTTACGACGAAAAAAGGGATTCTCGTCTTTGATGTGCCAAAAAAAGTCGGTAAGGCCAAGAAAAAACTGAAACTAAAATTTAGCACACAAAGTGGAAGTGTGATTTATTCTTTGAAATAATTGTACAAAAAGTCTTTCAATTTATATGCGTTTGTTGTATAATATGTATAAATGTATATGGTCGCTTTTATTTCTATGCGCAATTTTCACAAAAAGTTGTGTTTAAAAAGGTGAAAAGTGGTACAATATACCTAATTTTTCATATGGCATATTAAGGAGGAAGACAAATGAACAAAATGAAACAGAGATTTGGGGTGTTTCTGGTAATTATGTCGATGGCCGCGTCCATGACAGCCGCATCGGACAGCGCCGCCGCAAAATTACCTAAATTAAGCAAAAACCGTGTGTCCGTGCAGGCCGGGAAAACGGTTCAGTTAAAATTAAAAAACGTTTCCCCAAAAGCGAAAGTATCGTGGACATCAAAATCAAAGAAAATTGCAAAGATCACGCAGTCTACGAAAAAGACAGCGAAAATCAGAGGAATCAAAACCGGTAAGACGACGATAACGGCAAAATACAAATTAGGAAAAATCAAGAAAACCCTTTCCTGTAAAATAACCGTTAAGAAAAAGGCAGCAAAACCGGCGGTCACTTCTCCGGCGCCAGTTGAATCACCTACTGCTGCTGCGACAGCGCCCGCTTCGACATCTTCTGCCGCCCCTCCGGCATCGTCAGAACCGGATGGAAGTCCCGCTCCTATTTCATATAAATGGGTAACGACGTGGGGAACAGCGGAAGAAAAATGCGACACAACAAAAGATGCCATGCCAAAAATGCCGTTGACCGATACGACAGTCCGTCAAATTATCCGGGTTACGACAGGCGGGCAAAAGCTTCGTTTAAGGCTCTCCAATCAGTACGGCGAGAGCGATGTAGAAATCCAGTCGCTCCATCTTGCCAAACAGGTGCAGGCGGACGCCTCTACTATTGACGTCTCCACTGACGCAGTTGTGAAGGTAAACGGAAGCGAACAATTTACTATTCCGAAAGGCAAAGTGATTGTAACCGATGAAGTGGATTTTTCAGTAAACGCGCTTGACAATGTCGCCATATCCGCTTATTTCGGCGCAGCTCCTACTCAAAACATAACGGGACACAGGGGGGCGCGCGCAACTACATACCAGGTTGCCGGCAACCAGGTTTCGGCAGAAGCGTTTTCCTCTGTTAAAAAGACGACAAGCTGGTTTTTCCTGGCCGACGCCTCCATATGGTCACCAGATAAGAGTAAAGCGGTCGTATGCTTCGGGGATTCTATCACCGATGGTTATGGAACCGATGCGACCTATCTCGGCAAAAAACCAGACAGCTATACAAGGTGGATTGACTACTTTGCCAAAAGACTCCAGGCAAATGAATCGACGACCCATATTTCACTGATCAACGAGGGTATCGGCGCAAATTCCATTCTCGGCAGCTATCCTACCGACGCCGGCAAAGATAGATTTAAACGGGATCTTTTGGAACATGACGGCGTAGCTTACTGCATCATCTTATTCGGTGTAAATGATTTGAACTCTCTAAGAGATACGAGTAAGTATGACCAGCTTCTTCCTGAATATCAAAAAATGATTCAACTCTGCCATGAGAACGGCATCAAAGTTTACGGCGCGCCGATCCTTCCTTTTGGAACGAGCGACTATTATTCGGAGGCCTCTGAGGAAGTCAGAACGAAGATCAATAACTGGATGCGTTCAACGGACTCGAATCTGGACGGTATTATCGATTTTGAGAGTGCCGTTGCCGATCCGCAAAATCCAAAAAATATTTTGGAAGAGTATACTCACGAAGATGGCCTTCATCCTTATGACGGATATGAGGCGATGGCAAATGCCATTGATTTGAACATGTTTGAATAACAGAACGAATAGAACAAAATAATAAAAAAGAAGAAACTGCAAGCCTCCCCGAAGCAATAGCCTCCCGTTGGTTTGCAGCTTCTTCTTTTTTAGTGTATCAACTACTAAAAACACAAATCGTAAAACCACCGCTATTACTCGATATCAAGCTCCGGCGGTTTAAACCTTATCCTGGAATTTTCCGGTACGGATTCTATGATAAACGTGTTACCACCGATCACAGAATTTTTTCCAATTACAGTATCGCCCCCAAGTATAGTGGCGCCAGCATAAATAGTCACATTATCCTCGATCGTCGGATGCCTCTTTACACCGGAAAGCTTCTGCCCGCCCCTCGTCGACAAACCGCCCAGCGTTACCCCCTGGTACAGCTTCACATTATTACCGATCACCGTCGTCTCGCCAATAACAATGCCCGTACCGTGGTCAATGAAAAAGCTCTCACCGATCGTGGCGCCGGAGTTAATGTCGATCCCGGTCTTAGCGTGGGCGTACTCTGTCATAATACGCGGTATAAACGGCACGCTCCGTATGTACATTTCATGCGCAATGCGGTAAACAAATATCGCGAATAACCCGGGATAGGAAAAGATGATTTCCTCTTTGCTCTGGGCGGCGGGATCACCATCATACCCCGCCTGTACGTCTTTCAGAAGAAGCTTCTGGATGGCCGGCAGCTGTTGAAAAAATTCGCTGCATATGTGCTCTGCCTTCTCTTTATTTCTCTCATCCGGCATACCATCCAGCGAATTTGCCTGCAAATCATATTCCTCTTCCCGATAAGCAAACGCACAGGCGATCTGCTCGCATAACATGTTGTAGATCGCCAGCAGCCGGCTTCCCACAAAATATTTCGGCAGCCCCCTCGTAGCATCCTGCTCCCCAAAATACCCTGGAAACATAACAAGACGCAACTCCCTCAAGGCATCAATAATTATTTTCCGCTCCGGCATATTCTTTCCAGCTTTTGTAGAAAATAGAGGTTCCATACTATAATTGTCTGAAATCTGCTCCACGACATCTTCGATCGTGCTTTTCGTTTTCTGGTTCATACCTATACTCTGCCTCCACTCACACCTATAACTGCATTTCCTTTACGAAATAATCAATATACTCCCAAATCTCATCCTTTCCCTCCCTGCTCTGTGCCGAAAAGGGAAGGACAGGCGTCCCTTCAACGAGACGAAGTTTATTTTGAATGGCAGAAATATGCTTGTTTCGGGTATTACGGCTGACCTTATCCGCCTTCGTCGCTATAATCAGTGGATTGAACCCCTTACTCACAAGCATCCGATACATGCTGACATCCTTTTCGGACGGCTCATGCCGGATATCCACCAACAGAAACACAACCCGGAGCGCCTGCGACGTATCCAGGTATTTCTCAATCATCTTCATCCATTTTGCGGCCGTCTCCCTGGATACTTTCGCATATCCATACCCCGGTAAATCGACCATATAACAGCGGTCATTGATATTATAATAATTGATCGTCTGCGTCTTGCCCGGCTGGGAGGAAATCCGGGCAAGTCCCTTGCGGTTTAGCAGCGTATTAATCAGCGAAGATTTTCCCACATTCGATCTGCCCCAAAACGCCATCTCTATTTTGTCATTCTGCGGAAGCTGGCTTGTGATGCCACAAACCGTCTCCAGCTCCAACGACTGAATCACCATGAAATTTATTCCTTTCTCAACACAGGGCCTCAGACAAAACCTGCTTCATGTGCTTTGCAAATACGACTTCCATACCTTCTGTAATCTCATCTTCCAGTTCCTCTACGTCCGGCTCATTTTCCTCTGGAACGATAACCTTCCGTATTCCCGCAAGCCTGGCGGCAAGAAGTTTTTCTTTCAGTCCTCCGATCGCCAAAACCCGTCCGCGGAGAGTGACCTCCCCAGTCATGGCAACTTTGGCGTCCACCTTCCGCTTCTCGACCGCCGAATAGATCGCAGTAGACATCGTAACCCCGGCTGACGGCCCATCCTTTGGAACAGCGCCCTCCGGCACATGAACATGGATATCGTGCTCCTTAAAATAGTCATTTCCCTTTTTGGAAACGGACCGCACATAGCTCAATGCGATGCGGGCGGATTCCTGCATGACGTCTCCCAGCTGTCCGGTCAATATAAGATTTCCCTCTCCCGGCATAATGTTCACTTCGATTTCAAGCGTGTCCCCGCCTACCTGCGTCCACGCAAGGCCGCGCACAATGCCGACCTCATCTGATTTATTTGCTTTTTTCTCTAAGAATTTCCGTTTTCCAAGAAACTCCTTTACGTTTTTTCCTGAAACACGGACCCGCCCCGTCTCCTCTTCGACAACTTTCCGGGCACACTTCCTGCATATTTTCCCGATCTGCCGTTCCAGCTCACGCACGCCGGCTTCCCTCGTATAATAACTGATAATATCCATAAGCGCCTTGTCATTGACGGAAAGATGCGCCTTCTTCAAGCCGTTCTTCTCAATCTGCTTCGGAAGCAAATACTGTTTTCCGATATGAAATTTCTCATTTTCCGTATAACCGGCAATCTCAATCACTTCCATGCGGTCGAGAAGCGGCCTGGGAATCGTATCTACCGTATTTGCCGTACAGAGAAATAATACCTGGGATAAATCTACCGGCAATTCCACGTAGTGGTCGACAAAGTGTTTGTTCTGTTCCGGATCGAGCACTTCCAGAAGCGCCGAAGACGTATCCCCTTTGTAATCACTGCTCACCTTATCAATCTCATCCAGAAGCATCAGGGGATTTTTCACTCCTGCCTTTTTTATACCATTAATAATCCGCCCTGGCATAGCGCCGATGTAAGTTCTCCGATGTCCGCGGATTTCTGCCTCATCGCGGACGCCGCCGAGACAAATTCTCACATATTCCTTTTCAAGCGCCCGGGCAACTGAACGCGCAATTGATGTCTTTCCGGTTCCCGGAGGCCCAACGAGACATATAATCGGCGCATCTCCCTTGTCCGTAAGACTTCTCACGGCAAGATATTCCAGAATACGCTCCTTGACCTTTTCCAACCCATAGTGGTCCTCATCCAATATTTTCTGCGCATTGGCGAGATCGAGGCTGGATGCCTTCATTTTATCCCACGGAAGAGACAAAAGCATCTCGATGTAGTCCCTGGCGACAGCGCTCTCGGACGAACTCGACGGCATCGTCCCCAGACGTCTCATTTCCTCCTCGATTTTTTCCCTCACCTCATCCGAACAAACGAGCTGCTCCAGCTTCTCCCGGTACTTACCCTCGTAATCCGAGCCGCCTTCACCGAGTTCCTCCTTAATCACTTTCATCTGCTCGCGAAGAAAATATTCCTTCTGGTTTTTATCCACTTCCGTTTTTACTTTAATCCGATAGTCTTCCCTCAATCTAAGTATATCAATCTCCTCTGACAGATATTCCGAAACGAGATAAAAACGATCGGGCACATGGAAACACTCCAAAATCTCCTGGCGCTTTTCCAAGTCCATCGGAATGTGCATAGCAATTAAATCCAGAAGGGGACCCAGGCTCTCCTCCCTTTGGATCTTGTCATAGGCGCCTTTTCCCACACCTGGGTTCAACTCCAGATATCGGATATATAACTCCTTAATATCCCTGCACATCGCCTCTTTTTCGATATCCGCCAAGGAGTCCACGCCTTCATTTTGACCCTTTGTGACGACTTCTCCCATTAAAAACGGCTCATTTTGCAGCAGTGAGGCCATCGTTCCCCGCTCCAGCGTCGAAACCAGAATACGTACGACGTCCTGATCCAGCTTGATTACCTGGCGCACGCTAGCGGTGATGCCGACCGCCTTTAAATCCGAATATATAGGAAGCTCCACTCTGTCATCCTTCTGGCTCGTGATAAATACCATATTATCGTTTGCCATAGCTTCCTCTATCGCCGATTTCGTTATATCACGTTTCACATCCAGATGAACCAGCATCCCTGGCAAAATTGACATCCCTTTTAGGGCAATCAATGGCAACGTCTTCATCTGTTCATCCATGACCGCTTCCCTCTCTTCCCAATTGTAGTAGTGTCCTGCCACAAGGAAACATGGCAAGACACTTATATATTATGATACCAGAGCCAAAGTCGTTTATGCAACATACTTCACACCCGGCATCATATTATTCTTATTCTCTTTTTTGCATAATCAGGCGCTTTCCTCATTTTTCTCAATAATAATCACCTGATTGTTATCCCCGATAAACTTTGGCTGTCCTGTTCCTTCTACCACTTCTTTCGTAATGCGGCACTCCCTGATATCATCCCTGGACGGCAGCTCGAACATGTACTCCATCATACAATTTTCGATAATGGCGCGAAGCCCCCTCGCACCCGTTTTCCTCGCAATCGACTGACGGGCAATCTCCTGCACGGCATCGTCCTCAAACGTAAGATAAATCCCATCCAGTTCGAGCAGTTTCTGGTATTGCTTCGTAATGGCGTTCCTCGGTTTCACTAAAATCTCTTTGAGGGCGTCTTCATCCAGAAGATCCAGGCTCACCGTCACGGGAACACGTCCCACAAGCTCCGGAATAATTCCAAATTTCGTCAAATCCTGCGGCAATACCTGGCGGAACAGCTCTCCGATATTGCTCTCCGCTTTCGTCCCAACTTCCGCGTTAAAGCCGATCGATTTTTTGTCAATTCTGGAGCCGATAATTTTATCCAATCCGTCAAACGCACCGCCGCAAATAAATAAAATATTGGTAGTATCTATATGGTAAAACTCTTGCTGCGGATGTTTCCGCCCGCCCTGGGGCGGAACGCTTGCTTCCGTCCCCTCAAGAATTTTAAGAAGCGCCTGCTGTACCCCCTCACCCGAAACATCTCTCGTAATAGAGGCGTTTTCTGACTTCTTCGTAATTTTGTCTATCTCATCAATATAAATAATTCCATGCTCCGCCCGCGCGATATCATAATCTGCGGCCTGAATAATCTTGAGCAAAATATTTTCCACATCCTCACCGACATAACCAGCCTCGGTAAGCGTTGTGGCGTCCGCCATAGCAAACGGTACATTGAGAACCTTGGCAAGCGTCTGTGCGAGATACGTTTTTCCAGACCCGGTTGGCCCGATAAGCAAAATATTACTTTTTTGTATCTCCACGCCCAGCCCACATTCAGACATAACGCGCTTATAGTGGTTATAAACCGCTACGGAAAGGGCCTTTTTAGCTTCCTCCTGCCCGATGACATATTCATCAAGAAATTCCTTTATTTCCTTAGGCTTGAGCAAATTGATCTCAACTTCCTCAATCTCTTCTCCCTCTTCATACATCTGCTGGTACTCCTCCGCAAGAAGTTCCTCACAGAGCTCTGTGCACTCATCACAAATGTAGACGCCGGTAGGTCCCGCAATCAGCCTTCGAACCTGTTTATCGGTTCTTCCGCAAAACGAACAGCGGCATGGCGGCTGGTTCTGGTTGTCATTATTTCTTATCATTTTTACCTCCATTCGTACACACCTTTTGCGCATAAAGAACTACAGTCCTTAGCTTCATTCCTCATGATTGACAATGATCTTATCAATAAGCCCGTAGTCATGTGCCTCCTGGGCCGTCATGAAATTATCCCGTTCCGTATCCTCCGCAATCTTTTCCACACTCTGGCCCGTATTGGCAGCCAAGATTTCATTCAGCTTTTTCTTTGTCTTGAGAATATTCTCCGCCACAATTTGAATTTCTGTCGCCTGCCCTTTTGCACCGCCGGAAGGCTGGTGGATCATAATTTCTGAATTTGGCAGCGCGAACCTCTTTCCCTTGGCGCCACTGGAGAGCAAAAATGCCCCCATGCTCGCTGCAAGTCCCATACAAATCGTAGATACATCGCACTTGACATAATTCATCGTATCATAAATCGCCATACCGGCTGTCACCGAACCGCCGGGGCTATTGATGTACAAATTGATATCTTTCGTCGGATCCTCTGACTCCAAAAACAACATCTGTGCTACCACGACACTTGCTGTCGCATCATTTACTTCATCCCCGAGAAAAATAACCCGTTCCCGGAGCAATCTTGAATAAATATCATATGAGCGCTCACCACCCCGGCTCGTCTGCTCAATGACATAAGGTACTAATGCCATACTAAACCTCATTTCTGCGCTGCCTTCCGCGCCTTTACTAACTATATTATGCTTCTCCCGCGGGCTCCTTTACTCTTCCTCTGCGGGCACATCTACTTCAACAGACTCACTGACTAACAAATCAACCGCCTTCCGCACTTCAATATCGGTGGAGATATATTCCTTTTCTCTGTCATCCATACTCTCTTTTAATTTGTCCACATCCATATGATACATTTCGGCCATTTTTTCGATCTCCGCTTTGATATCCTCTTCAGAAGCCGTTATATTTTCCGCCTTGGCAACTGCCTCCAATACAAGACGGGTCCGGATCTGTTTTTCTGCCTCCGGCCGCATCTGCTCCATCAGCATCTGCGGCTGCATGCCTGTCATCTGCATATACTGGTCAATCGAGAGGCCCTGTTGCTGTAAACGCGAAGCAAAGTCGTTTACCATGCGGGACAGCTGTTCATCTACCATTGGCCCCGGAAGCTCAACCGTCGCATTTTCCACCGCCTTTTCTACCACCTCCGTTTCCTGCTCGGTTCTGACCTGCGCCTTCTTTCTATCCGTAAGCGTCTTTTTCACACTGGACTTGTACTCCTTGAGCGTATCAAACTCGGAAACCTCGCTGGCAAACTCGTCATCCAGCTCAGGAAGCTCCTTAACTTTGAGCTCCTTAATATTTACCTTGAACAGAGCCGGTTTTCCTTTGAGCTCATCAACATGGTATTCCTCCGGAAACGTCACATTGACGTCCAGCTGGTCCCCAGCATTTTTTCCAATCAGCTGGTCTTCAAAGGTATCAATAAATGTGTGGCTTCCAATCGTCAGGGAATAATCCTCTCCCTTGCCGCCCTCGAATGGCTCTCCGTCCACAAATCCCTCAAAATCAATTACCGCGATATCATCCGCCTGTACAGAACGGTCCTCCACGGTCACAAGACGGGCATTTTGCTCACGGACGCGGTCAATTTCCGCATTGACGTCCGCTGCCACAACCTTCACATCCTGCTTCTGCACTTCCAATCCTTTGTAATCCCCAAGCTGTACTTCCGGCTTCAATGCTACTGTAGCCGTAAATATAAATGGCTTGCCACTCTCGATTTCCACAATATCAATGTCGGGCCGGGATACAATATCAAGACCGCACTCATCCGCAGCCTCCTTATAGGCATCCGGCATCGCAAAATCTGCCGCATCTTCATAAAATATTCCCGCGCCATATATTTTTTCAATCATTTTGCGCGGCGCCTTCCCCTTGCGGAATCCCGGAATC
The DNA here is from genome assembly GCA_910584245.1 of uncultured Eubacterium sp. Classification (GTDB taxonomy): domain Bacteria; phylum Bacillota; class Clostridia; order Lachnospirales; family Lachnospiraceae; genus Eubacterium_F. The sequence goes on along the minus strand of CAJTZF010000014.1, from coordinate 7,729 downwards.
ATAATTCGGTTTTTGTTTTTATTGTAGGATTTTGTCATCGCCGCTTCAAAATCCTCTACACTAACCTCTATCGTGATCTTTGCCATACTGTTTTCCAGATTTTCAACTTTGTAACTCATTTCTTATTCCTCCAAAATAAATTAATTATAATAAATGATGGGCAGGCTTATAAAAGCATTCCCTTTTTTTAGATTTTCAATCCTCTATTTCCCAAATACAGGCAACCGTCGTAATACCTTCTACTTACATTACCAAATACGGTAGTTCCCGCTCAATGCAAGCAGAGCGAACAAATACAGGCAATTGTCATAATATCTTCTATCCCCCTTGCGGAGCGGTGTGTTCCAAAATCTCTCGACACACTCTTTCGCATAAGGGCCGTCTGCCGCAAGAGACGCCTGTGCATTTGTGGCGATGATTGCCACAGGATGAAGGGCTGGCTGGTCCAATACTGTCCCATCTATCTCGTATGTCATGAATTCCTCGTCCCTGTGTGTTTCCATAAAGAACTTCTGAACTTTATTATTATTTTCCCTGTGCCAGTCATCCGGCGCAAACCACTCGTAATCCAAACCGATATTGGCAATCACACGGTAGGAATCACTGTAGTACCAGTCGTGGCGTCCGCCAAATACATCCTGCTCCTCTGAATACGGCGTTCCGTCATAATACGCATACTCAGCGGCAAGTCCGGTCTGCGGATGGCACGCCTTTTTCAAATATTCCCGGCTCGCCTGCGCCGCCTTTTTCCAAAAATCCCGGTCCTCATCATCAGCCCACTCCGCAAACAGCTCATAAAAATGCGGACAATGATAAGAGGGATCGCTGAATTTACGGCTCGGAATAAACCGGATCAAATAATTTTCCGGCTCCATAATCGGCTCACCCGGCTCTTCTTCTCCGTTGTGGATACATGCGCGTAAAATATTTTTCGCCTCCTGGGAATAGTTAAATATCCCCTCGCCATCTCCCCAGCGGTGGGAAGCAAAAAACAGCGCCATTGCAAAAAATTCCTCGCCGTCCGGAGCCGGGCCCCAGTCATTCTTCTTGCCATCCGTCTGGCAGGACCACGCAAAATATCCTTTATTGTAGCCCTCTTCCATGTACATATAGGTTCTCGCCCATTTCCACACGCGGTCAAATTCCTGTTTCATATCCATCTGAACACACATCATCATAGCATAAGACATGCCCTCTGTTCTGGCGTCATGGTTTCCTGTATCCTCAAAATATCCCATGTCATCTCCGGCCTCGAAGTAAAATTTTTCATCATCCGGACCATAAAATACGGTGTGGAATGCATCCTTCAACTTCTGGTCAATCTCCTCCTGCGAATGCCCGCACTCAGCAAACATGTTCCGATATTTTTTTGTGTTGTATGCACCTTTCATCTCTGTTTCCTTTCTTTTCGTAGTCTTCTAATCGTCTTACTCTGTTCTCTCATGGCCTTTGGCTCTTAATACTTCAATAATCTTATCGACATTTACCCGGCAGAGCTCATCCGATTTCGCTTCTACCATGACACGGATAAGCGGCTCTGTCCCGCTTTCCCGCAGGAGCAGGCGGCCGTCCTCACCGAGCGCGGCTTCCACCTCTTTTTCCACCGCAACTACATCCTGGTCTTCCCTGGCCGCCGCCTTATCCTTCACCTTCACATTTACGAGCAGCTGCGGATAAATGGCCAACCCATCTGTCAGCTCCGACAACGCCTTATTTTCGGAAAGCATAGCCTCCATAATCATAAGAGACGTAAGAATACCATCTCCTGTCACCGCATGTTCGCTGAAAATAATATGTCCGGACTGCTCGCCTCCTAAAACATAGTCATTCTCCATCATATTGGCGCAGACATATTTATCACCCACCGCCGTCTGTTCATATCGGATACCGGCATCGTCAAACGCCTTATAAAGTCCCATATTGGACATAACAGTTGTGACAACCATGTCATCCTTCAATCTGCCCTGCTTTTTTAAATAGCGCCCGCAAATATACATAATATGGTCACCGGTAACGACCTCTCCCTGCTCGTCTACTGCCAGGCACCGGTCGGCGTCCCCATCATATGCAAATCCCGCATCTGCCCCAATCTCCCTCACATATTCCTGAAGCTTATCAATATGCGTAGAACCGCAATGGCGGTTAATATTCATGCCATCCGGTTTATCATTTATCCTATGTATTTCGGCGCCCAGGTTCTCGAAGATCGCTCCCGCAAGCCGCGACGCAGAACCGTTTGACAGATCAAGGGCGATCACTTTTCCCTCAAAGGAGTGTTTGACGAGCTTTTGCAAATAAAGCTTGTAGCTCTCTTTTCCCTCTGTATAGTCGTAGCATCTCCCCAGGTTTTCACCGGTTGCATAGGGAAGCTCCGCTATTTTTCTATCTATATAGTCTTCTATCTGCTGTTCAATTTCCTCCTCCAGCTTCTGTCCCTGCCCATTGATAACCTTAATGCCGTTATCGGTATATGGGTTATGGCTCGCTGTAATCATAATTCCAAAATCAAACTTCTTTTCCCGGATCAGATAAGATATGCTCGGCGTCGTCGTCACATGGATCTCATAGACATCCGCACCGCTGGCGGTGAGCCCTGCGGCCAGCGCCGTCTCATACATATAGCCGGATAATCTCGTATCCTTTCCCACAATAACCCGTACACGATGTTCTCCATCCTGAAAATAATTTCCAAGAAAACGCCCGATCTTGAAGGCATGATCTGCTGTCAGTGTAACATTTGCTTCTCCTCGAAAGCCATCCGTACCAAAATACTTCATGACAATCCTCCATTTTATTCATTCAGGGCACAAAAACCCCTTAAAATAAGATATATCTAGTATATACTATCATAAGAAATGAATTTATTCAAGAAAAACTTAGGAAATCCTTAGATGATGGTTCCGCCGCCGACTACAATATCCCCGTCATAAAACACAACTGCCTGTCCAGGCGTTACCGCGCGCTGCGGCTGGTCGAATATAACCTCTGCCACGTCCTGGTCCACCATACGCACGACACAGCTATCACCGACGTGGTTATAGCGGATTTTCGCCACCGCGCGCATCTCACCGTCCAACTCCGGCACAGACATAAGGTTCAACTGGTTTGCGCGGAGCGACCGCTTGAAAACATCCTCCTGTTCACCGATGACAACTTCCTTTGTGTCCGGGCGTATTTCCGCCACAAAGACCGGATGTCCCATCGCCAGGCCCAATCCTTTCCGCTGGCCAACGGTATAATGCGTGATCCCTTTATGGCGTCCGAGCACATTCCCATACATATCTACAAAATTCCCCGGCTCACTGTCTTCTCCTGTCTCCCGTTCAATAAAAGCAGCGTAGTCCCCATCCGGCACAAAACAAATTTCCTGGCTGTCTGGCTTGTCCGCCACGGGAAGCCCCGCCTCCACTGCAAGTTTCCTCACATCGCTCTTCTCATACTCCCCTACCGGCATCTGCGTATGGGCAAGCTGGCGCTGGGTTAAGCTGTAGAGGGCGTACGTCTGGTCCTTCGCCGCCGTGACGGACTTTTTCAGCGCCAGTCTGCCGTTTGGCAGGCGGCAGATTCTGGCATAATGTCCCGTGGCGATACTGTCTGCCCCAATTTCTAAACTCCGCTGCAAAAGGGATTCCCACTTTACATAGCGGTTGCAGGCAATACAAGGATTAGGCGTCCGGCCTTCCCGGTACTCCCTGACAAAATAATCTATGACTTGCTTTTGAAAATCTTCCCTGAAATTCATCACATAGTGCCGGATGCCGAGGCACTCGGCCACCCGCCTGGCGTCCTCCACCGCGGACAGGCCGCAGCACCCGCCATTTTCCTCCTGCACGCGGGCTGCTTCCTCCTGCCAGATTTGCATCGTCACCCCGACCACCTCATACCCCTGTTGTTTCAGAAGATAGGCGGCCACCGACGAATCCACACCGCCAGACATCCCCACTACAACTGTCTGGGACATTTTCATTCCTCCTCCAATGATGGAATCCCCCCTTAAAAGCAACCTACTTTTAAGGGGGGACATCAAACCTTTATTTCATCAAATTTTATTTCTTAATCAGAAGCGATTTCCCCGTCATCTCCTCCGGCTGGGTCATTCCCATCATCTCAATAAGCGTAGGGGCGATATCTGCCAGACAGCCGCCCTCCCGGAGTGTGTAATTGTCGTCGTAATTGACAAGGATAAACGGTACCGGATTTATCGTGTGCGCCGTAAATGGCTGCTTCGTATCGTAGTCAATCAATTGTTCTGCGTTTCCGTGGTCTGCGCATATAAACATCTGGCCGTCTGCCTCTCGAATGGCATCCACTACCCTTCCGACACATTCATCCACCGCCTCAATAGCCTGAATCGCGGCCTGCTCCACACCGGTGTGTCCAACCATATCCGAATTGGCAAAATTTACGATAATCACGTCATATTGATCCGACTTAATCGCATCCACAAGCCCGTCACATACTTTATAGGCGCTCATCTCCGGCTGCAAGTCATACGTAGCCACTTTCGGGGAATTGACAAGAAGGCGGTCCTCGCCCTCATTCGGTTCCTCAACACCTCCATTGAAGAAAAATGTCACATGGGCGTATTTTTCCGTCTCCGCCGTGCGAAGCTGCTTCAAACCGTTATTCGCCAGAAATTCACCAAACGTATTCGTGATCTCAACCTTATGGAATGCTACGGTTTTATTCGGAATCGTCACATCGTATTCAGTAAATGCTACAAATGTCAGTGGGAAATATCCCTTTGCTCTCTCAAATCCATCAAATTTGTCGTCGCAAAAGGCTCTCGTAATTTCTCTGGCGCGGTCCGGGCGGAAATTATAAAAGATAACGGAATCCTTTTCTTTCACAGTTGCCACTGGCTTGCCATCCTTGACAATTACGGTTGGAAGAACAAACTCGTCCGTCTCGCCTTTATCATAAGATTGCTGAACGGCACAAAGACCGCACTCCGCCGTCTCTCCCTCACCGAGCACCAACGCCTCGTATGCCTTTTGGACACGGTCCCAGCGGTTATCCCTGTCCATCACGTAATAGCGTCCCATTACAGTCGCCACTTGTCCGACGCCAATTTTCTCCATCTGGTTCATGGCCTCTTCCACAAACCCCTTACCCGAAGAAGGCGGCGTATCGCGCCCGTCTAAAAATGCATGGAGATATACGTGTTCTATACCGTTTCTCTTCGCAAGCTCCAGCAGGGCATACATATGCGTATTGTGGCTGTGTACGCCCCCGTCAGACAGAAGTCCGAACAAATGCAGGTCAGACCCGTTTTTCTTGCAATTGTCTATTGCGCTCAAAAGCGCTTCGTTTTCAAAAAATACTCCGTCCTCGATTTCTTTCGTGATCCGCGTCAATTCCTGGTATACAATTCTCCCAGCGCCCATATTCAGATGCCCGACCTCAGAATTTCCCATCTGGCCGTCCGGCAGTCCAACCGCCATGCCGCTGGCATTTCCCTTTACAAACGGACACTCCGCCATCAACTGGTCCATCACAGGTGTGTTTGCCTCTGCGACCGCGTTCCCCTCCTTCTGTTCATTAAGTCCATATCCATCTAAAATCATTAACACGGTAGGTCTTTTACTCATCTTTCTTTATCTCCTTTATTTAAAAATCAAATGCTTAATCTGCCATTCTCATCCGACTCCCAAGTTCCCCAGCTCCAAATACCGCATATACGCTCCATACGTCATTTTCACTGCCTGGTCGCCGCTTCCCACGATCACCATGCTTTTATTGAGCTCCTCTTCCGTAGCTGGAACGGCATTCACCGGCTGGCCCTGTGACCCCGCCGCTGCGGTTGGCACTGTTGTCCCCGCCTTTCTCTGGCTTTTCGTGATATCCCCGCTAAGCTTATTTGGCGTAACCGTCACCGTTTTATTTGGTACCTTCACGCCTTCTTTCATATAAGCAGCTATTTTCTTTACGTAATTTTGAGTCTCCTTAAATGGCGGGACCCCTCCGTACTGTTTCACCCGTCCGCTGCCGGCATTGTAAGCGGCCGCCGCCAAGGTCGTATCCCCGTTAAACTTCTCCAAATGAGCGGCCAGCAATTTGGCAGCTCCCATAATATTCTGCTCGGCGTCGAACACATCTTGAATACCGAGCCCCTTCGCCTCTTCTGGCATGATCTGCATAATCCCTTTTGCCCCCGCCGATGACACGCAATTCGGATTGAAATCCGACTCCGCCTTCGCCACCGCTACGAGATATTCGTAAGACACCCCGTATTTTTCCGATGCCCTCTTAAAAATATCGTCTAATGTAGTTGTCAGGCTTCCGTCTGCGGAAACTGTACCCGCTGTCCCATTTGTCACTGCGATCCCATCTGACGGGCGCTCCACTCTGGATGCCGCCTGGGTTTGCTGCGCAGAAGAAGCCGATGCCTTTTCCACCTGCTCTTTTTCTTTTTTCAAAACGTCAGAAAACGGGGTAATTGTCGTTTTCGCCGCTTCCCTTCCGCCCTGTCGATGGACCTCCGTATATTCATTTGGCGATAATGGGTTCACCGTAAGTGCCAAGCCACTCACCTCCTATATTATTCACATGCCATTTCCTCTGGTTAATAATGATTTTCTTCCCCAGTGTATGACGCGTGCGATAAGCATAAATCATAATAAGTATACTAAATTGTTTGCCGTTTTGCAAATATTATTTTTTATTCGCCATCTTTTTCCACAAGTTGTACCTCTTCTCCCACTTCTACCCGCACATCCGGCCGCTTTGGGTACAATTTGGAAAACCTCCGGATAAAAAATCCAATTCCCACAAGCGATCCTATTTCCAACGCAAGCAGTACAATCCCTAACACTATATCGGGTAAAATCCCGGAGCTTTGAATTCCCTCAATAACGTAGCTCAGCAAATTAAACATCAGGTGAAACAGGTAGCAGCCCAGTAGCGAATTCGTCTTTTCGTAGGTGAACGCGAGCAACACCCCAAGCGCGGCCGCATACACTCCCTGCACCCAGTTCATATGGTAGACGCCGAACAGCACACCGGAAATGACTGCCGCAGGCAGAAAGGAAAACCCTTTTCGCAGCGTCCGAAATATCATAGCCCGGAAAATAAGCTCTTCCGCCAGAGGCGACCAGACCGTTACGATAAAAAGCATGGCCCAAGGCGGCAGCACATTGATATCAAAGCTCTGCGCCAAATCGACATAACCCCTGTAGACGTCGGGAAATAGGATGGCAAACAGGGTCATAATAATGTTACAGACAAATTGGCTGGCCACCGCGAGGCCGAGTGTACACAATATGCTTTTCCTTGACACGACCATTCGGTAATCGACGGGTGAAACGTCCCGCCTAGTACGGATAAAATAGTACCACAACCCAAAACCGACAATAAATATAAAATTTAATAGCGCGACCAGAATCAAATTGTACTGGCTGCTTTGAAACCGCTCCTGGATTTGATTAAAATCTACCTGGCCAGTTCCCCCGCTCACAAAGTTGAGCGCCAACATCTGCATCCCTAATACGACCGCGATCAAAAACTGCATAACAATTGGTATGGCTAAATACAAGGCTGCAAAACCTGCCGACTTCAATTTTTTCATGTTATTCCTCATTTCTGCAACTCTTTCTTAATACAAAACCTCTGTAACGTAACACCTACAGTATAATGGATTTCAGCAGTTTTGGCAACTCCTGTTTTCTTCCTGCCGCTTTCCTGGCCGCTGTCTGTTGCAAAACTTCTCCCGGTTGCCCTGGGTTGCCAT
>CAJTZF010000013.1 GCA_910584245.1 uncultured Eubacterium sp. | reverse complement strand
GGAGCAGAAGAGACACCAAAGCCAGAGGAGTCGTCAAATCCAAGCGAACGTCCGTTACAAACGCCAGCAAATGCGGGGCAGAATCCGTGGATACCGACGTTTAGCCTGAATCCGGCGCCCACCGTTCAACCGTTCACGGTGCAGCCGCCGTCCGATGGGGAGGAAGATGAAATTTCAAAAGGCGATATTATTCTCTCAGGAAATGTAAAATATAAGGTGTCGAAAATCAAAGGGGAAAAAGGAGAACTGGCGGTCATTGGAGTGAAATCGAAAAAGCCAAAGACAGTCACGATTGCAAATAAGATTCGCAGGAATGGAATTTTATTTGTAGTTACGTCAATCCAGAAAAATGCATTTAAGGGTTGTAAAAAAGTAAGAACGCTTAATATTAAATCGACGAATATAAAGAGTATTGCCAAAAAGGCCTTTCGTGGACTGGCACCGAAGGTAAAGATAAAAGTACCGAAATCGAAAGCGAAGGCTTACAAAAAGTGGATCAAAAATGGTATGAAAAAATAACGGGGTACGAGAGAAACGGTTCAAGTATCTGTTGGGGCCAAAATTTTTTTGGCCCCTTTTTCATATTGTATAGTAGTTCTTCAAATTGTTAAAAATAATAAAAAATATAGTATTTAGAAAGTTTGGAGAATTATATGAATCATTTAAAAGACGAAAAATCACCCTATTTGATACAGCATAGGGAAAATCCTGTGGACTGGTACCCCTGGGGGGAAGAGGCGTTTGGGAAGGCATTGAGGGAGCAGAAGCCGGTATTTTTAAGTATCGGCTATTCGACCTGCCACTGGTGCCATGTCATGGCGCATGAATCTTTTGAGGATACCGAGGTGGCTGAATTACTGAACCGGAGCTTCGTGCCGGTCAAGGTGGACCGGGAGGAGCGTCCGGATGTGGATACGGTGTATATGACCGTGTGTCAGGCGCTGACCGGAGGAGGCGGCTGGCCGATGACGGTTCTTATGACGCCGGATAAAAAGCCTTTTTTTGCGGGAACATATTTTCCTAAGCGGTCGCGCTATGGCATGCCTGGATTGATGGATCTATTGGAAAAGACAGAGGAGATTTGGGCAAGTGACCGCAACCGGCTTATCCAGACGGGGGAAGATCTGGTGGAGATTATGAATCAGAGGAATGAGACGGGGGGAAGGCAGGAGCCGGAAACTTTGATGGAACAGGGAGTAGAAATTTTCCGGGAACGTTTTGACAAGCGATTTGGAGGATTTGGGCATGCCCCTAAATTTCCAGCGCCGCATAATCTTATGTTTTTGCTGGAATACGGTTCGGCCCGCGGACACAGGGATTGTATGGCAATGACAGAAAAAACGCTGGAATATATGGCGAGGGGAGGCATGTTTGACCAGATTGGCGGCGGGTTTTCAAGGTATTCCACGGATGACAGATGGCTTGTTCCCCATTTTGAGAAAATGCTTTATGATAATGCCCTGCTGGCGCAGTTATATACCCAGGCGTATGCCATTACACAAAAACCATTTTACCGGGAGGTCGTGTGCCGGGTTCTGGATTACGCAGAGCGTGAACTTCTGAGCCCAGAGGGCGGGTTTTATTGTGGGCAGGACGCCGATAGCAGGGGGGAAGAGGGGAGCTATTATTTATTTAAAAAAGGTGAAATAGAGGAAATTCTCGGGCCGGATGCAGAGGCGTTCTGCCGTTGGTTTGGCATAACAGAGGATGGAAATTTTGAGGGGAGGAATATACCAAATCTTTTGGATAATCCGAAGTATGAACGCACGCGGGAAAGAAACGGGGAGATCTGCGGCAAGGTATATGAATACCGCAGACAACGTATGGAGCTGCACAGGGACGATAAAATATTGACATCGTGGAACGCCATGATGATATCGGCGTGTGCAAAAGCGGGGTTTTTGTTCGGGAACGCCCGGTTTATTGAGATGGCGCGGAGAGCGGAACAATTTATAGAGGATCATCTTTACAATGGGGATCACAGGCTTATGGTGAGATACCGGGATGGGGAATGCGCATTTTTGGGGAATCTGGAAGATTATGCGTATCTCGGACTAGCGCTCATACATTTATATGAAACGACATTTGAGGCGGCTTATTTGCTGAAGGCAACCAAACTGGCGGATGAGATGGTCCGCTTATTTTGGAATATGGACGAGGGTGGATTTTATTTTTACGGAAGTGACGATGAGGAGCTTATTTACCGGCCCAGGCAGGCGTATGACGCGGCGGTGCCGTCCGGAAACTCGGTGGCTGCCCATGTACTGCTCTGGCTGTCGCGTCTGACGGGAGAGGAGAGATGGCTTCGGTTGCTGGATCAGCAAATGGATTTTTTAGCGGCTGAAATTGGCCCCGATCCTTCCGGGTACAGCTACTCCCTGTTGGTATTCCATCAGATTATGAACCAGGGCGCCAAGCTCGTCTGTGTATCGGCAAAGGAAGCGGCGCCGGACGATTTTCTGGAGGTCGCCCGGAAAAACGCGGGAAACAATCTTGCGGCTGTTTATAAACATCCGGGAAATGCAGAACTGCTGTCAGAGGCGGCGCCCCATACGAAGGAATATCCAGTGCCCGAATCGGGAACGCAGTATTATCTGTGCCGGGAGCACACGTGCACCCAGCCCTTTTCAGATGTTACCCAGCTCCAACATCTATAACCGCCCGGTTTCGGCAATAAAAAAATGAAAATTGCCCATAATAACCAATAGATGAATGAATCTGGAGGAATCAATTATGGTCAATGTACTTGTTTCAAAATCAAAAAAACAAATTAAGAGGCAACGGATTATGAGGACGATTAAAATTACGATTGTGCTCGTTATATCCGCGGTTATGTTTTTATTTTTGCGTCATATGAATGTGGAGGAGCAGAAAAAGGCGGTTTCCCACGCATTTCCTATTGTAAAAGTGGTGCAGCATTATGTTGCGCAGTAATTTGGTGTGAAAAAAGGTGTGTATTTCCGAATATGCACCTTTTTATGAAAAGACCTTGACTTCTAATGCGATGTGTGGTATTCTTATGTGGCGATGAGTTAGGTCTTTTTTTTATGCCTAAATTTTATTGTGAAAGCGCTGTTAAGCGGCTTTCATTTATAGTAGCGCTGCCAGGAGCGGCAGGAGGATTTACAAAGAAAGAATCATAAATCACGGAGGTGACGTAATGCGTACTAAAATCACTTTGGAGTGTACCGAGTGCAAACAGCGTAACTACAACTTGACCAAAGACAAAAAGAACCATCCGGACAGAATGGAAACAAAGAAATATTGCAGGTTTTGCAGAACACATACATTACACAAGGAAACGAAATAATGTTTCGTGTGATGTTATGGAAAGGATGTGTGTCAGATGAGCGAAGCAGAAAAGACTTCGAAAAAGGGCAGCTTCTTCAAACAAGTAAAAGCAGAATTTAAACGATGTTCATGGCCGAAGAAAGACGAATTGATCCGGCAGTCCGCATTAGTAATTGTAGTTTCAGTTATTCTCGGCGGTGTAATCGCGGGAGTTGACTGGCTCATTCGTTTGGGATTGCAGGCGATCGGACTCTGATTAGGAGGTTGCTATGGCGGAAGAGGCAAAATGGTATGTAGTTCATACTTATTCCGGTTATGAGAATAAAGTAAAAGTGGATATTGAGAAAACGATTGAGAACCGAAATCTCCAGGATCAGATTCTGGAAGTTATGGTTCCTATGCAGACCGTTGTTGAGGACAAGAACGGAGACAAGAAGCAGGTTCAGAAGAAAATGTTTCCCGCCTACGTTTTGCTCAATATGATCATGAATGACGAGACATGGTATGTTGTCCGCAATACTCGTGGCGTGACGGGATTTGTCGGACCGGGATCCAAGCCAGTACCGCTGACAGAGGAGGAAATTGCCAACATGGGATTTCTTGCGCAGGCAGAGGAAACCCCATACAGTATCGGTGATCACGTTGTGGTTACGAAGGGGGTATGGCAGGATACTCATGGTGTCGTTCAGGAGGTTCACCCGGCGAAACAGATGGCAGTTATCGTGATCGATATGTTTGGTCGTGGAACGCCTGTAGAGATTGATTTCTCAGAATTAGAAAAGCTATAAAAACAGGAGGAAACTTGAAATGGCTAAGAAAGTTGAAGGATATATTAAATTACAGATCCCGGCTGGCAAGGCAACACCAGCGCCACCGGTCGGACCAGCGCTTGGACAGCATGGTGTGAATATTGTACAGTTTACTAAGGAATTCAATGCGAAGACAGCGGGACAGGAAGGGATGATTATTCCGGTTGTTATTACTGTTTATGCGGACAGAAGCTTTAGTTTTATTACAAAGACGCCACCGGCAGCTGTACTTTTAAAGAAAGCATGTAAAATTGAATCTGGCTCAGGTGTGCCAAATAAGCAGAAGGTTGCTTCTATTTCAAAGGCAGAGATACAGAAAATCGCTGAGCTCAAAATGCCGGACTTAAATGCGGGCAGCTTAGAAGCGGCAATGAGCATGATCGCCGGCACGGCAAGAAGTATGGGAATTACAGTGGAAGAGTAATAGATTCAAAAAAACAGCATTTTTAATAAATGTGTGTAATAAAATGAAATTTAGACATCGCAAAAGATCTATGTCATTTGGACGTTGTGGGAGACAAAGTGTTTCATGGACAGGACGTTCATTTAATTTGTTCGCTAATACCACTAGGAGGTTAGAATCATGAAAAGAGGTAAGAAGTATTTAGAATCCGCAAAGTTAATCGACCGTATGGTTCAGTATGAGCCGGAAGAAGCGATTGACCTTGTTAAGAAGACAGCAGTTGCAAAATTCGATGAAACGGTTGAAGCACACATTCGTCTCGGTGTAGACGGACGTCACGCAGACCAGCAGGTGCGTGGTGCGGTCGTACTGCCTCACGGAACAGGCAAGACCGTTCGTGTCCTCGTGTTTGCGAAAGGGGATAAGGTAGCTGAGGCAGAAGCAGCCGGAGCTGATTATGTGGGAGGAGACGAGCTTATTCCTAAAATCCAGAACGAGGGATGGTTTGAGTTTGACGTAGTAGTTGCTACTCCTGATATGATGGGTGTTGTTGGTCGTCTTGGACGTGTACTTGGACCAAAGGGCTTGATGCCAAACCCGAAAGCGGGAACTGTTACAATGGATGTTACAAAGGCTGTCAATGATATTAAAGCAGGTAAGATCGAGTATCGTCTGGATAAGGCAAACATTATTCATGTTCCAGTTGGAAAGGCTTCGTTCACACAGGAACAGCTCAGTGAAAATTTCAATACGATTATGGATGCTATTATCAAAGCAAAACCGTCGAGTGCGAAGGGTCAGTATATGAAGAGTGTGACGATCGCAAGTACGATGGGACCAGGTGTCAAGGTGAGCACGGCGAAGCTGGTTTAAAAGTTTGCCAAAAGACTTGACATAAATTATATAATTGTGTTATTATATCGTTTGTTAATAACTGCCGTAGACAGTAAGTATGGAAAAATCAGAGGATATCACATGGGATTTGGACATGTAAGTGCGAAAGCCGCTTACCGAGGAGTAAAAGGATGGATATGATTCTGCCCTCTCGTTGTCAAGGCAATGAGGGGGTTGTTTTGTTATAGATAGCTCCTTTTCAGGCAGATCATCACCATACATGGAGGCGCCGCCGTACGGCTGTGTTTTCATAGTAAAGCTATAAGGAGGTAATAACCAATGGCAAAAGTCGAGGTAAAGCAGCCTATTGTTGATGAGATCAAGGGTTATGCAGCAGATGCGAAGGCAGCAGTACTTGTTGACTACCGCGGACTTACCGTGGAGCAGGATACCAAGCTCCGTAGACAGCTTCGGGAAGCGGGCATTGTATACAAGGTATACAAAAATACGATGCTCACCCGTGCTTTTGAGGGAACGGATTATGAGCAGCTGGACAAAGATCTGGAAGGACCTACTGCGATTGCTTTCTCAACGGAAGACGAGACAGCACCAGCCAGAATTTTGTATGAGTTTTCCAAAGAAGCAGATAAGCTTCAGTTTAAGAGTGCGGTCGTTTCCGGCACCTATTATGATGAAGCTGGCATTCAGGAACTTGCGAAGATCCCATCCAGGGATGTCCTTATTTCCAAACTGCTTGGAAGCTTGCAGTCACCTGTTACGAACCTTGCCCGTGTTCTGAATCAGATCGCGGAAAAAGGCGGAGAATCTGAAACAGAAGAGACTGCTGAGTAAAAGATCAATGAAATGAAAATTAAAATAATAATGGAGGAATGAATTATGACTACCCAGGAATTTATTGATGCGATCAAAGCGATGAGCGTTTTAGAGTTAAATGAGTTAGTAAAAGCATGTGAAGAAGAATTTGGTGTATCCGCAGCAGCAGGTGTTGTCGTAGCAGCAGCAGGTGGAGACGGCGCAGCAGCAGGCGGGGCTGAAAAGGATGAGTTCGATGTAGAGCTTACAGAGGTTGGACCAAATAAAGTTAAGGTCATCAAAGTAGTTCGTGAGGTAACTGGTCTTGGACTGAAGGAGGCAAAAGAAGTTGTAGACGGAGCTCCTAAAGTTGTTAAAGAAAGCGCTTCCAAGGAAGAGGCAGAGGATATCAAGACGAAGCTTGAGGCAGAAGGCGCTAAGGTTACATTGAAATAATAGGACGATTTTATAAAAAGGCCCCCAGAGTTGACGCTCCGGGGGTTTTTGACCGTATGAAACAAATCCGATGCATTTATGCAGTAAACTTGCACATGAAGGTGGTGAAAGAATTGATTCAAATACTAATTGTAGAAGACGAGAGACCAATTTCAAACCTGATTGATATGAGCCTGCGCAATGCAGGGTACGAGTGCGAGTGTGTTTACGACGGCATGACGGCGGCGAATCGGATTGAGCAGAAACAGTATGACTTGATTCTGCTCGACATAATGCTTCCCGAGGTCGACGGCTATGAGCTGATGGAGTACATTCGTCCGCTGGAAATCCCAGTTATATTTATAACAGCCAAGACATCGGTAAGAGATACGGTGAAGGGGCTTGGCATGGGAGCGGAGGATTATCTTGCGAAGCCGTTTGAAATTGTGGAGCTTCTGGCCCGTGTTGAGGTCGTCCTGAGACGGTATCATAAAAATGCGTCTTTTATCCAGATTGACGACCTGGAGGTGGACACGCTGTCGCATACGGTAAAAAAGGCGGGGGAGGTCATTACACTGACGAATAAGGAATATGAACTTCTTTTGCTTTTTATCAACAACCGGAATATTGCCCTGTTCCGCGATGTGATTTACGAACGGGTGTGGGGAATGGAGTACACCGGGGAGAGCCGTACGGTTGACTTGCATGTGCAGCGGATGCGCAAAAAGGTTGGATGGGAAAAAAGAATCAAGACGATTTATAAGGTTGGTTACCGATTGGAGGTGTAGTTTTTGAATATCACGTGGAAAATCTTTTTTTCCTCTGTATTGACGATGACGATTACGTTTTGTACGGCCGGCTATATACTGATCTTCATTTTTTTTGAATCCGGCTATAAACAATCGGTAAATAGTGCAATCGACCTGAGCAGTATGTTTTTGCAAACGTTCGGCAATTATATGGTAAATGAGCAGGACGGGGAAGAGGTTGAAGAAGCGGTAGGGGCCATTGCAAATAATATGCTGAAAGAAAACGTCAGAATTTATATAGAGGATGAAAAGGGGAAGAGCGTGTATACCGACGCCGCCTTTGAGGGAAAGGAGCAGCAGCTCGAACGGGGAGATGCAAAAGGGATTTCATATATTCTTACAAAAGAGGGGACGGAGTATTATATCCGGGTCAGCAACCAGATTCAGGTAGGGGACGTCTGGTACTATGCGTGGACCGATCACAATGTAACAAATTTGTTTACAGAAAGGGAAAATGAGATCTGGATTTATAATCAGTTTTTGGTTTGGATTGTACTGATAAACGGGGTGATCAGCTGGACGTTGGCTAGGTTTATCGTACATCCGATCCGAAAAATATCTCAGGGAGCTGAGAGGATAGCCGGTGGTGATCTTGACTACCGGCTATCGATCCGAAATCACGATGAGATCGGAAATATGGCGATAAACTTTAATCGTATGGCGGACAGCCTGGCAGGGGAAATTGCCAAGCTGGAGGATATTGCTGAGAGACAGGAAGAATTTATCGGGAGTTTTGCGCATGAGTTGAAAACACCTCTTACTTCGATTATCGGTTATGCGGATTTGCTTCGCTCCAACCGGCAGACCGAAGAGGAGCGGTTTATTGGCGCTAATTATATATTTCAGGAGGGAAAGCGTCTGGAAAATCTTTCACTCCGGCTGCTTGAGCTGACTGTGCTGGGAAAGGATGAGATTTGTTGCAGGCAGGTCGACGTATCCCAGCTGTTAAAGGAGATGGAAGGAATTATGGCGCCGGCGTTGGAAAAGCAGCACATAGAACTTGTATGGGAGACGAGTGAGCAAAGGCTTTCGATCGAGCCGGAGCTGATAAAGTCTGTCTTTTTTAATTTAATTGACAATGCAAGAAAGGCGTTGAAGTCCGGTGGGACAATCCGGGTCGTGGGAAGCAGGGAGGCAGACGGTTATGTGATTGAGGTAAAGGACAATGGAACTGGGATTCCGAAAGAGAAACTGGACCGCATTACGGATGCTTTTTATATGGTGGACAAGTCCCGGAGCAGACAGCAGGGAGGCGCTGGGCTGGGGCTTTCCATTTGTAAAAAGATTATGGAGCTGCACGGAGGCGGGCTTCTATTTGAGAGCGAGCTGGGTCAGGGAACAAGTGTCAAAATGAGATTTCCGGTATATGACGAGCCAGAGGAGGACTAGAGAGATGAAGCGAATTAAAAAATATGTCATGCTGGCTGTAGCGTTTATGGTACTGGCAGTCGTGGCAGTCCTGGGTTTGTTTCTGCCGAAACGGCTGTTTTCAGCGAGGGATGAGTGGCGCATGGGACGGTATGAGCGCTATGAGATGAAGGACCTTGTGGTACAGGATACCAATTTAGTTCCATTGGAGAGAAAATTGCAGTTAATATATGAGGTACCCGATTTCGTGCAGATTATTTCGGTCGCCAGTGACGACCAGGGGGAAAAGAAGATACGGAAGCAGGTAAAAAAGGAGCTGAAAAAATTAAACTCGGCGGGAGCGCTTCCCAAGGGATTGAAATTTCTTAGGAAACCGAATGGAATGTTTGGCGAGATCAAGAGGTATTTTATCATTGATACGCAGGAACCGGAAATATCAATGAGCCTTTGGACGGTTCAAATTTCGGGAAAAAAGGACGACAGGGCGGGATGGCTGCGTCTTGTCATCGAGGAGGAGACAGGTGTCGTATGTGCTTTTGAAGCGGGATCAAAAAACCAGGAAGACTGGTATAAGATGATTGACGGATTTGCGGCATACCTGAGACCGATGACGGACATGTATGAAAACTACATGAGTAGTACCAGAAGGGAATATGGGTTTGAAAGTTTGTGTGATATTCTTACTTATGAGTACGGTTATGTAGCGCGTACGATTGACGGGGGCAAGTGCGGAAGCGCCCTTTTTGAAGCGGGATTTGTTTGGGATTGGACGCAGGGTACTAAAATAAAAGATGCCGGTGCCAGTGGTTCATCCGCTTATTAGGCGTGAAGGGATACCGGACGGATGTTATGCAATTTCGATACATGGCTTGTTTATAATGATGTCATTAAATGAACAGGAGTGATATCGAGTGAGAAGAAAAAGACGACGAAAAAGAATGAGACCCCAGCATGTGATTTTTGCTTATTTAGTGATGATTGTACTCGCGGTCAGTTCGTGTATGAAAGTTCAGGAATACCACAAGGAGTCTGTTCACGCGGCGGCGGGGGGCAGCCTGGTCTATACGAAGAATCCAACTTCCTTGAACGTCAATGTGCAGGGTATGTGTGAGCTTGCACAAAATTGGGAGTCGTTCCCGGAGGATTTGGTGGAGGCGCTCTCCAAATATCCGGAAATACTTCCGTTTGTCCTTGGATATCCGGAGGCAAAGAAAAATGGTACAAAAAATAAAATAGATATTTCCGGTGAATACCAAAAAGGTGAAATTCCTCTGTTTATCCAGTGGGATGCCAGATGGGGATACCAGCCGTACGGGGATAGCATGATCGGGGTGAGCGGATGCGGCCCTACGTGCCTGTCTATGGTTGTCGTAGGACTGACGGGCGATACCCGCTATCATCCGGCAAAAATGGCTGCTTATAGTAAAGAAAATGGATTTATCGTGCCGGAGGTGGGGACGGACTGGCGTCTGTTCAGCACCGGGGCGGAACGGTTCGGTTTGCAGGTTCAGAGGCTTTTTTTGCAGGAAGATGATATATATAGGCAGCTGAAAGCAAAACATCCCATTATATGCAGCATGAAACCGGGAGATTTTACGTATACGGGGCATTTTATTGTGCTGACGGGAGTGGATAACGAGGGGAATGTCCACGTCAACGATCCGAACAGCAAAAGGAACAGTGGGAGAAAATGGAAGCTGGGCAGGGTTTTGAGCCAGATGAAGAGTGCATGGGCGTATTCCGTTGTGCGGTAGCGGCAAAGGGTTACAGTTCCTTATTGCGCTGCGTACCTGTTATGAGATATAATAAGTAATAATGAATAGAAAGGACAGGGTACGTTATGTCAATACAAATTAACAAGGAACATAAAATCTTTAAGCTGGATACAAGTAAATCGTCTTACATTCTCGGAGTTACAGCCGATGGATATGTAGGCCATATGTATTATGGGGACAAAATACAGCTTGCCGGCGATGAAATGACGGAACAGGATGCGGCGAATATAGCGGTCCTTTTAGGATCCCGCCAGCGCAACTGTATTCCTTCCCAGATTGATAGGGAGAAGGTGAATTTTCAGGATACCTTTTCGTGGGAGTATGGTATGCCGGGTTACGGTGATTTTCGGGAGTCATGTCTGGAAGCGGATTTTGGCGGTGGCGATGAGGCGCTGGAATTTTTGTATACAGAATATGAAATCATACAGGGGAAGCCGGAATTATCTGGTTTGCCGTCGACCTTTGCGGACGATTGCCAAACGCTTGTACTACATATGTCGGAACCGGATTTAAAGCTGGAATTGGAGCTGTATTATTCCGTGTTTGAAGAGGAAGATGCGATCACCCGGTGGGCAAAAATTAAAAATAATTCGCAGAAGCATTGTTATATAGATAAAATATTTTCCTTATGCCTGGATTTCCGGGAAGGCGGGTTTGACCTGATTACGCTGCACGGTGCGTGGGGAAGGGAGCGGAAAGTGTACCGGCGGGAAATCGGCGAGGGAAGGCAGAGCATAGCATCCATCCGGGGCGTGAGTTCACACCAGGAAAATCCATTTATGGCGATTTTGGATCCGGATGCCACCGAGGATACTGGCCGGGTATATGGAATTAATTTTGTCTATTCGGGAAATTTTCTCGGCCAGGTTGAAAAAAACCAGTTTGGGCATGTGAGGACGGTGATGGGCATTCACCCGTATCATTTTTCCTGGAAATTACAGCCGGGGGAAACCTTTACCGCGCCGGAAGCCATTATGGTATATTCGACGGACGGCATCGGCGGTATGACAAGAAATTGCCATGATTTATACCGCAATCATTTGATACGGGGAAAATACCGTGATATTAAGCGTCCGGTTCTCATCAATAACTGGGAGGCTACCTATTTTGATTTTGATACGGATAAGCTGTGGAGCATCGCAGAGGAGGCGGCCAGCCTTGGCATAGAGATGCTTGTGATGGATGACGGATGGTTCGGCAAGAGAGACGATGACAACACTTCTCTTGGGGATTGGTTTGCCAATGAAGAAAAGCTCCCTGGCGGGGTGAAACGCCTTGCGGACGGGGTGAGGGAGCGGGGGCTCAAGTTTGGAATATGGGTGGAGCCGGAAATGGTAAGCCCGGATTCCGAGCTCTACCGCGAGCATCCAGACTGGATCTTGCAGTACCGGGACCGGGAGGTCAGCAGATCGAGAAACCAGTATGTCCTTGATATCGGCAGAAAAGAAGTCAGGGATGAGATTTATAGCCGGATATACCGTGTTATAAAAGAGGCAGAAATAGATTACGTAAAGTGGGATATGAACCGGAGCCTGACAAACGTGGCGAGCCATGCGGCAGGACAGGATGAACAGGGGATGGTTTATCACAAGTATGTGTTGGGCGTATATGAAATGCAAAACCAGCTAGTGACGGATTTTCCAGAACTGCTTCTTGAAAATTGTTCATCGGGAGGGGGGAGATTTGACCCGGGCATGTTATACTACAGTCCGCAGATCTGGTGTTCCGATGATACCGATGCGATGGAGCGGCTAGAGATCCAAAGGGGTACGGCTATGGTATATCCGCTTTCTTCCATCGGGGCCCATGTGAGTGATTGTCCTAACCACGCTACGCACCGGACGACACCATTTGATACGCGCGGGCAAGTGGCGTTGTGCGGTACGTTTGGCTATGAGCTAGATGTGACAAAGCTCGTGCCGGAGGAGAAGGAAAAGATAAAGGAGCAGGTTCAGATGTACCATAGGTACAACGACATAATCCGTGCAGGGGATTATTTCCGCATCGCCTCTCTGGCTGAAAAGAAATATTATGACTGTTATATAGTTGTTTCGAAGGATAAATCGGACGCACTGCTGTCCTTTGTCCGGGCGGAAAACCGCATCAACCGGTGGAGCGAGCGCATTCGGTTAAAGGGGCTGGATGCGGGCGCGGGCTATACACTGAGCGACCGGGATGGAACGTATACGGGCAGCATGTTAATGAATATAGGGATCGAGATCCATGATGCAGAAGGGCAATATGAGGGGAAATTGATTTCCCTGCGCCGGTGTGGACAGTAGGAGGGGGTTATGGAAAGGAGCACAGTATGTGGTTAGCGGATCAATGGAATGATTATGAAGTGTTAGATACATCAAACGGCGAAAAATTGGAGAGGTGGGGCAATTATATTCTTGTCCGGCCGGACCCACAGGTGATTTGGGATACACCCCGGCAGCTTCCCGCGTGGAAGAAAAGAAACGCGCATTACCACCGGAGCAGCAAGGGCGGTGGGCGATGGGAGTTTTTTGATCTTCCAGAACAGTGGACCATTTCTTATAAAGATCTGTCGTTTCACTTAAAGCCGTTTCGGTTTAAGCATACCGGGCTTTTTCCTGAACAGGCGGTGAACTGGGAATGGGTTTCCGGTCTCATCCGCGGAGCGGGCCGCCCCATTAAGGTGCTGAATCTTTTTGCGTACACGGGTGGGGCAACGGTAGCATGCGCGAAAGCGGGGGCGGCTGTTACGCACGTAGACGCATCGAAGGGCATGGTGACGTGGGCAAAAGAAAATGCGGCGGTATCCGGGCTTGCCGACGCGCCGGTACGGTATTTGGTAGATGACTGTGTGAAATTTGTGGAGCGGGAAATCCGGCGGGGAAATACTTATGATGGTATTATTATGGATCCGCCGTCTTATGGCAGGGGACCGAAGGGAGAGGTGTGGAAACTTGAAGAAAAAGTATACCCCCTTATCCGGCTGTGTTCACAGATCTTGTCAAGCGACCCGTTATTTTATCTGGTAAACTCCTATACAACTGGTTTGCAGCCGGCTGTCCTTGCTTATATGATACAACTTGCAGTCGGGAAGAAATTTGGGGGCTGCGTGGAGGCAGATGAGATTGGCCTCCCGGTCAGCTCAAACGGGCTGGTGCTCCCGTGCGGGGCAAGCGGGCGGTGGAAGTGTGAAGGAAACTACTAGGCCCGGAAGAGCTTCGCCAAGTAGTTTCCCGTCGAGCGTGCAAGCACGCTTTCCTCTCTTCACACCTTGTGAGCAAAGTCATGATGGAGGGCTGGGAAAGCTGCGAAAGCAGCGCCAGCCCGTTGTTTTACTCAAAGTGTTGTTGCATTACCATCATGAGGAACGAAGCACTGCGGTGAGCAGCGTTCTTTTATAAGTTGTTGTACAACCAGTGGCAGCACGTCCCAAGGTGTGTGACAACTGCATTCAGAACACAGGTACGCAAGACACATGTAGTCTGAAATAACCACAAAGTTATCCACAATTAGAGGAACGAATTTGCGACATTTCATAGTTATACACAAAGTTATCCACATTATCCACAAAAATTGTAGACTTTTGTAGCAAAAAAAAAGAATGTTTGACAGTTGGACGAGTTGTCATACAACTTTTCTTTACAGAAAGAGGAAAGTTTTTGTTGCTGAATATCCCGATATGATATATAATGTATTTACGGGACAGGTTTTTCAGATTCCGAATATTTATGGGAAAAGGAGCTGATCATTATGAATTTAGTAATTAGCGGAAAGAATTTAGATATAACGGAGGGTTTGCGTTCAGCAGTTGAAGAGAAGATCGGAAAACTGGAGAGATATTTCACCGATTCTACTGAGGTTCATGTTACGCTGAGTACAGAAAAAAACCGACAAAAAATTGAGATTACCATTCCGATGAAGGGCAGTATTATACGTGCGGAGGAAGTAAGCTCGGATATGTATGTTTCGATTGACCTGGTGGAAGAAGTGATTGAAAGGCAGCTGCGTAAATACAAAAATAAGCTGATAGATAAAGAGCAGAATGCCGTACATTTGAATCAGGAGTTTATTGACGAGGATGCGTACGAGGAGGAGGAAATCCAGATTATACGGTCGAAAAAATTTGCGATGAAGCCGATGGATCCGGAAGAAGCCTGCGTTCAAATGGAGCTTCTCGGACACAATTTCTTTGTGTTCCGCAATTCTGAGACCGAGGAAGTAAATGTAGTTTACAAGAGAAAAGGAAATACATATGGGCTTATTGAGCCAGAGTACTGATAGGAATATCCGGTGGGGAGTTTAAATTAAGAAAGGGTGGTTTTCAGCCACCCTTTCTTGATTTTTGAGCATTTTTACATAAAATATTCTCTTTTGTTACTAGTAATTGTGAAAAAGTTATGAACGGTTTGTAAAAAACATTTGATATAATAAAATAGATATTGAAACGCATGACATCTAGTGATAAAATATGATGGGACAAAACTTTGATTGATGGAGAGTGAACACATGGGAATTTTAAGTAAGGTTGTTGGCACACACAGTGAACGGGAAGTAAAGCGAGTACTTCCGATCGTCGACAAAATAGAAAAGATGGAGCCTGAATTGGAGAAGCTGTCCGATGAGGAATTGAAGGACAAAACACGTGAATTCAAGGAGCGTCTGTCAAAGGGAGAATCGTTGGATGATATTTTGCCGGAAGCATATGCGGTTGTCCGCGAGGCATCCAAGAGGACAATTGGCATGCGCCATTACCGGGTACAGCTGATCGGTGGTGTGATTCTTCATCAGGGACGTATTACGGAGATGCGTACTGGAGAGGGAAAGACGCTCGTATCTACGCTTCCTGCGTATTTGAATGCGCTGGAGGGCAGAGGTGTTCACATTGTTACGGTAAATGATTATCTGGCGAAGCGTGATGCGGAGTGGATGGGACAAATCCACGAATTTCTCGGGCTTACTGTCGGATGTATACTAAACAGCATGGACAACGACGAGAGAAGGGAAGCGTACAATTGTGATATAACCTATGCGACAAACAATGAGCTTGGTTTTGATTATCTTCGTGATAACATGGTGATTTATAAGGAGCAGCTTGTTCAGAGAGAGCTGCATTATGCGATCGTGGACGAGGTTGACTCCGTGCTGATTGACGAGGCGAGAACACCGCTTATCATTTCAGGAAGCAGCGGAAAGTCTACGAAAATATATGAAGCTTGTGATAATCTTGCGAGACAGCTTAAGCGCGGAACGGCGAAAGAGCTTTCCAAGATGGATTTAATTATGAAAGAGGACGACGACGAGACGGGGGATTTTGTCGTGGATGAGAAGGAGAAGACAGTAAATCTCACCGCGCAGGGCGTTGCCAAGGTCGAGCGTTTTTTCCATATTGAAAATCTGGCAGACCCGGAGCACCTTGAAATCCAGCATTGTATTATACTGGCGCTGCGGGCGCACAATCTTATGTTTTTGGATAAGGATTATGTAGTGAACGACGACGAGGTGTTGATCGTCGATGAATTTACGGGGCGTATTATGCCGGGACGCCGGTATTCTGACGGATTGCACCAGGCGATTGAAGCGAAAGAGCATGTAAAGGTAAAGAGGGAGAGTAAGACGCTTGCGACGATTACTTTCCAGAACTTTTTCAATAAATATGACAAAAAATGCGGTATGACCGGTACAGCTCTCACGGAGGAGAAAGAGTTTCGTGAGATTTATGGCATGGACGTTGTGGAGGTTCCGACTAATATGCCGGTTGCCCGTGTCGATTACAACGATTCCGTTTACAAGACGAAGCGGGAAAAACTTAATGCGATTGTAGACGACATCGCAGAATGTTATGAGAGGCAGCAGCCGGTGTTGGTAGGTACGATTACGATCGAGGCGTCGGAGGAGCTGAGCGATATGCTCCGCAAGAGGGGCATCAAGCATAAGGTCCTGAATGCGAAGTATCACGAGATGGAGGCGGAGATTATTGCCGATGCGGGTATTGCCGGGGCAGTGACGATCGCTACAAATATGGCCGGCCGTGGTACGGATATTAAACTTGGCGAGGGCGTGCGCGAACTTGGCGGACTTCGGATCATCGGTACAGAGCGCCATGAATCCAGGCGTATTGACAACCAGCTTAGGGGACGTTCCGGCCGTCAGGGGGATCCCGGTGAATCAAAGTTTTATATTTCCTTAGAGGATGATCTGATGAGGCTCTTTGGTTCACAGAACCTGATGAATATTTTTAACTCGCTGGGGATGCCGGAGGGCGAACAGATCCAGCACCGCATGCTGAATAAGGCGATTGAGCGTGCGCAGATGAAAATAGAGGGGAATAACTACGGAATCCGTAAAAACCTTCTCGAGTACGACATTATTAATAACCAGCAGAGAGAGATTATTTATGCGGAGAGACGGAAAGTGCTTGATGGTGAAAGCATGCGCGATACGATCTACGGCATGATTGACGAGGTGATCGAGAAGTATGTCAACCGTGTGATCGGTGATGAGCAGATTCCGGAGGAATGGGAGCTGGGCGAGCTGAATATGAACTTGATTCCGATTATTCCGTTTGAGCCGATTACGTTTGACCCGGAGAGGGACAAGGATATCAATAAAAACGCGTTGATGCAGCAGCTCAAAGAGCAGGCGCTCCGTATGTATGAGATGAAGGAAGCGGAATTTCCGGAGCCGGAGCAGATCCGGGAAATCGAGCGCGTCATTCTTCTGAAAGTGACGGACCAGCACTGGATGAATCACATTGATGATATGGACCAGCTCCGCCAGGGAATCGGCCTTCAGGCGTATGGGCAGCGGGATCCGGTGACGGAATACCGGTTCCAGAGCTACGATATGTTTGCCGAGATGACGGAGTCAATCCGCGAAGAAACGGTGAAGGCGCTTATGCATGTGCGGATTGAACAGAAAGTGGAGCGTGAGCAGGTGGCGAAGGAGACAGGAACCAATAAAGATGATTCGGCAAATGCACCGAGGGTGAGGAAATCGGAGAAAATTAGCCGTAATGCGCCGTGCCCTTGCGGTTCGGGAAAGAAGTATAAGCACTGTTGCGGACGCGCATAGGGTTTTGAAAGTGGGTATCGTTAAGTAATAGGAGAGTACAAGTGGTTGAATTAGATAATTTTAAAACGGAGCTTTCTTCCTATGAGGAGCCGCTTAAGGAAGTCCGTGATTCTTTGAATCTGGAACAAAAGCGGTTCCGTATAGAAGAGCTGGAAAAAAATATGGAAGCACCTGACTTTTGGGACAATGCGGGCGAGGCAAGCCAGTCCATGAAGGAAGTTAAGGAGCTCAAGGATATAGTGGACCGCGCGGACGGCCTGCAAGGCCAGTACGAGGATATCATGACGCTGATTGAGATGGCTTACGAGGAGGAAGAGGAGGAACTTGTCGCTGAAATTGGGCAGGAGCTAAAAGACTTTGTGAGTGAATTTGAAGATCTTCGCATTACCACTATGCTGAAAGGGGAGTATGACGAGAGCAATGCTATACTTACCCTTCATGCAGGGGCGGGAGGCACAGAGAGCTGCGACTGGGCAAGCATGCTCTGCCGCATGTACCAGCGGTGGTCGGAGAAAAAAGGCTATACGGTGGAAATGCTGGACTTTCTCGACGGGGATGAAGCGGGGCTGAAGTCAGTTACACTTCAGATCAGCGGCATGAATGCGTACGGTTACCTGAAAAGTGAACACGGCGTACACCGCCTCGTGCGTATTTCTCCGTTTAATGCAGCGGGAAAACGGCAGAC
Organism: uncultured Eubacterium sp.; assembly: GCA_910584245.1. Lineage (GTDB taxonomy): Bacteria > Bacillota > Clostridia > Lachnospirales > Lachnospiraceae > Eubacterium_F. The sequence goes on along the minus strand of CAJTZF010000013.1, from coordinate 56,720 downwards.
CTCTTTTGTATCGTGCGATGTTATGCCGGATATTGAGCGGGATTTGGATATTGAAATTGCGGATGATGATATTCGAATTGATACGTATCGTTCGAGCGGGGCTGGAGGACAGCACATTAATAAAACGTCATCTGCGATCCGTATCACCCATTTCCCGACCGGAATTGTCGTTCAGTGCCAGAATGAGCGCTCCCAGCACATGAACAAAGACAAGGCAATGCAGATGCTTAAGGCGAAGCTGTATTTGCTCAAACAGCAGGAAAATCTGGAGAAGGAGTCGGATATCCGCGGCGAGCAAAAGGAGATTGGATGGGGAAACCAAATCCGGTCTTATGTTATGCAGCCATATACGATGGTGAAGGACCACAGGACAAATGTGGAATCAGGAAATGTAGGAGCTGTGCTTGACGGGGAGCTTGACACATTTATCAACGGTTATCTGAAATGGATCAATAGCTGACGCCCAGACGTCGTAAATGCAGAAAAGAGGAACGATATGAGGGAAATTATTGTTTTCTTTCTTAATGGAAAAGAATATGGAATTGAGATCATCGGTATGCAGAGCCTGGAAAAAATCCAGGAGATCCGTCCGCTGCCAGATGCCCCGGATTATATACTTGGAACGGTAAAAATCCGGGATGGGATATATCCGGTTTTTGATATTAATAGCAAAATATCCACATTGGCGGGGCCAGGTGGCGGCCAGGCGGTGGAATACACAAAAATCTTATTGCTGAGAACAAAAGCCGGAACAGTCGCCTGTCTGGTTGACCGTGTGGACAAGGTTTTGCGGGCCGAGGGCGAAGATGTACAGCCGTTTCCGAAAATGGCTATGACAAAAGATACGGATTTTGTAGATTTTGTTGTGCGCAGGGAAAACAGGCTTATCGTTGTGATTAAACCGAATGCCCTGTTGACAGAGGAGCAGGTGAAATGTATACGCGAGTTGGATTTTTCTAAGATAGAAGAGGAAGAGTCGTGATTATTTCATGAATTAGTAAGAAAGGTTAGGTGTTTTATGAAAATTGCAGTATTAGGCTACGGCACGATTGGTTCCGGTGTTGTAGAAGTTTTGAATATAAATGCGGGAAAGATAGCCAGACGGTCAGGTGAGACGGTAGAAGTAAAATATGTATTGGATTTAAGGGAGTTTCCAGGGGATCCCGTGCAGGATATACTCGTTCACGATTACTCTGTTATTGCAGAGGATGATGAGATAGGAGTTATTGTTGAGACGATGGGTGGAACGAAACCTGCGTACGATTTTGTGAAAACGGCGCTTTTGAGCGGAAAGAGCGTATGTACATCAAATAAGGAGCTTGTGGCGGCGCACGGGGCGGAACTCATTCAGATCGCCAAAGAAAAGAATGTGAATTTCTTTTTTGAGGCCAGTGTCGGCGGCGGTATTCCGATTATACGGCCGATTAACCAGTGCATTACGGCAGATGAGATTCAGGAAATCAACGGCATATTAAATGGAACGACCAATTTTATTCTCACGAAGATGGCGGAAGATGGCGCGGACTTTGGTGATGTGTTAAAAGAGGCGCAAGAGCTTGGATATGCGGAGAAAGATCCTACGGCAGATGTAGAGGGATACGACGCTTGTAGAAAAATAGCGATCCTGACTTCCCTTGCCTATGGGAAACAGGTAGATTATGAGGATATATATACGGAAGGTATTACAAAGATTACGGCGGCAGATTTCAAGTATGCGGAAAAGATGAATGCTGCGATCAAAATATTTGGCACAAGTAAGAAGATAGGAGATCATGTGTATGCGATGGTAGCGCCCCAGGTAGTTGGCCACGATCATCCATTATACAGTGTAAACGGTGTATTTAACGCGATCTCCGTCACGGGAAATATGCTTGGCGATGTGATGTTTTACGGGGCCGGCGCGGGTAAGCTTCCGACGGCGAGCGCAGTCGTAGCGGACGTCGTAGCAGCCGTGAAGCATCAGGGAGAGCATGTTCCAATTACGTGGAGTTCCGACAAGCTTGATATAACACCTCTCGATGAGATGGAAAACCGTTTCTTTGTCCGTGTGGGCGGTGAGGAACGGGAAAAGGCGGCCGGGGTGTTTGGCGAGGTGCAAATGATTGACGCCGGTATAGCGGGAGAATGTGGCTTTGTCACTCCGGTTATGAAGGAAAAGGAGTTCTCAGAAAAGGTGAAGGCATTGGATACTCTGATTACGCGGATCCGTGTGCAGTGATGTATGCGCCAGTGGTACCGCTGCGAGGGAAGCGGAAAACAGAGTGTGTGCACATTCTGGAATTTGAATATACATAAATGTAGAAAGGATGGAGATCAATGAAATATATCATTGTTCTGGGCGATGGCATGGCAGATGAGCCGTTAAGCGGGCTTCATGGCCAGACACCGCTTGAATATGCGAGTACGCCATATATGGATAACATTGCGGGAAAGGCGGCCATAGGGCTTGCGAAAACGATTCCGGATGGGATGAAACCGGGAAGTGATACGGCGAACCTTGCCGTACTTGGCTATGATCCCAAACGGTATTATACCGGCCGTTCCCCGTTGGAGGCGCTGAGCATCGGCGTGGATATGGAGGAAAACGATATTGCGATCCGCTGCAATCTTGTGACTGTTTCAGATGACGGACTTCCCTATGAAGAGAAGACAATAATAGACCACAGCAGCGGGGAAATTTCCACAGAAGATGCATCGGTGCTTTTGGATGCAGTGAGAAAGGAACTGGAAGACGGGAATTATCAGTTTTATGACGGAACGAGCTACCGTCATTGTACCATATGGAAAAATGGGTCGGTCGTTGAGCTCACCCCTCCCCATGACATTCTTGGCAGAGAGATCGGGGAGTATCTTCCAGCAGAGAACGAGCTTCGCGAAAAGATGAAGAAGAGTTACGAAATTCTGAATAACCATCCAATCAACGTGGAGCGGGCGAAGAAAGGGTTGAATAAGGCAAATTCAATTTGGTTCTGGGGAGCTGGGACGAAACCGGCCCTGGATTCGTTTGAAGGAAAGTTTGGCAAGAAGGGCGCTATGATTTCTGCGGTTGACCTGCTCAAGGGGATTGCGGTCGGGGCAGGGATGTGCAATATTGACGTAAAAGGTGCGGACGGAACATTGGAGACCAATTATGAAGGCAAGGCCGAGGCAGCAGTCAAGGCAGTGACCGGTGATGGAAATGATTTTGTCTATGTTCATGTGGAGGCTCCGGACGAGATGGGGCACCAGGGCAGTGTGGAGCGGAAAATAAAGGCGATAGAGTATCTTGATGGGAGGATCATCGGTCCCATATATGAGAGGATGAAAGAGCTTGGGGAGGATTTCCGCATGCTCGTGATGCCGGATCACCCGACACCAATTTCTACCCGCACGCACTCCAGTGACCCGGTTCCATACATGCTTTATGACAGCACGAAGGAAGAGGAGCATACGTGGAAGTACAATGAAAAAGAGGCGAAGGAAAGCGGGAATTATATTGGCGAGGGTTACACGCTCATCCGGGAGTTATTTCGTTAAGCCTTTGGTTCTTTAATGCGCAGGAATGAGCGCGGAAATGAGGAGAAAAGTGAAAGAAAATGCGCAGCCAGGTGTGCGCGAATGGAGGAAAAAATGTTAATAGTAAAGAAATTTGGTGGTACGTCGGTTGCCAATAAGGAGCGCATTTTCAATGTGGCGAACCGCTGTATCGAGGATTATAAAAAAGGAAATGACGTAATTGTCGTGTTGTCTGCGATGGGCAAGCAAACCGATGTACTTCTTGAGATGGCGGCGGATATCAATCCGAACGCTTCTAAGCGTGAGCTGGATATGCTTCTCACGACGGGTGAGCAGACTTCGGTGGCGCTTATGTCAATGGCGCTGCACTCTCTTGGTGTGCCCGCGATTTCCTTAAATGCGTTCCAGGTGGCGATGCACACGACGTCGGTTTCTGGAAATGCGAGGCTGACAAGGATTGATAAGGACCGCGTGCGGCACGAGCTGGAGCAGCGGAAAATCGTGGTCGTTACCGGGTTTCAGGGAATCAGTCGCTATGATGATTATACGACGCTTGGGCGCGGCGGTTCAGATACGACAGCAGTTGCGCTGGCAGCTGCCCTTCATGCGGATGCATGTGAGATTTATACAGATGTGGATGGTGTATTTACGGCGGATCCGAGAATTGTAAAGGATGCCAAAAAGCTGGATGAGATCACGTACGATGAAATGCTTGAGTTGGCGAGTCTTGGGGCAGGTGTTTTGCACAACCGTTCCGTAGAGATGGCCAAGAAATATGGAGTACAGCTCGTTGTGCGCTCCAGTCTAAATACATCAGAAGGTACTATAGTTAAGGAGGAAGTAAAAATGGAAAAAATGCTTGTAAGCGGAGTCGCAAGTGATAAAAATGTAGTGAGAATTGCGCTGGTTGGTTTGGAGGATCAGCCGGGAGTGGCATTTAAGCTGTTCCGCCATCTCGCGAACCACAATGTAAATGTAGACATGATTCTTCAGTCCATCGGGCGAAGCAATACAAAGGACATCAGCTTTACAGTGACAGAGGACATGGCGGATGTCGCTGTGGAGACAGTTGAGAGACATCGAAGCGGCAGCCTCAAGTGCCAGGAGGTAAAAGTAAACCGAAATGTATCGAAGGTATCTGTCGTAGGCGCTGGCATGCAGACAAATCCAGGCGTGGCAGCCCGCATGTTTGAGGCACTCTATGATGCCAATGTAAATATCCAGCAGATTTCTACATCAGAAATCCGTGTCACTGTTTTGATTGACCGGGAAGATACGGATAAGGCGATGAACGCTGTGCACAAGGAGTTTGATTTTTAAAGCTTTATCATAATAAAAAAGAAACAGCCAAACGGGGTGCGAAGAAAGACGGGCAGGAAGCGATTGCTTTTTGCCCGTCCTCTCGTTATATACATAATGATACAGCCGATTACGGATAACAATATGGAAAATCCGTATGCCAATCTTCTTATTTTTCCCACCGTAGAACTGGAAAAGAAACGGCATAGCCGGGGCTATACCGTTTCCTAAAAACAATATTACACTCAATTACGAGTGAGTTTCTTTATTTCAACCCTCTTTGTATGCTTTCAATACATCAAGTACGTTGAAGAAAGCTTTTTTAGCCACAAAGTCTTCTGTGAAAAGACCAGAATGTGTACCATAAACCTCATAGTCATAGTGTGTCTTGTTGTCGATCAGATCCGGACGGTCAAACAGTGCCCAGATGCTGACATTTGTCAGAGTATCCGGATGTTCTTTGGCAAATGTGCAGTAAACCTCGAACATCTTTTTGAATTTCTCAGCATGAGCTTCAATGTCTTTTTCCGAAACGGTCTTTCCTTTGGCAATATTGTCATTTAAGCGGACACAGAGCTCGTTGATTCCGACCTGGACACCACACTCGGCAAAACGGTTCATAGCTTTACCTACGTCAGATGGTTCTGGCCAGTATGTAAGAACATAACCTTCCATGCCCATGCAGTCAAGCAATTTTTTATCCTTGTTCAGATAATTAATAAGATCAATAATGCAATCGGTTTTATTGCCCTGGAATGTGTTGAAGTCGTTGTAGAACAGTTTAATGTCTTTGCCTGTTTTTTCAACAGCTTCTCTTGCAAATTGGAATGCGTACTTAATAAATTCTCCACCGAGAATCTGATAGTATTTGTTGCCGCCGGTATTGAGGTGAAGGCCGGTTGTCGCATCTGCTTCGGCATTTGGATCAATCGCCTCATTTACAACGTCCCATGCAATGACCGTATCCGGGAACTTCTCTTCAAAGTGGGTAATAACAGTTTCCTCGTAGCTCTTCATACGTTTTAATAACGTCTCCTTGTCAACGAGCTTGCCGGATGTGTCATATCCTTCATAGAAGAAGGCGTCTCTTGTGCTTGCTGCCCAGATCAGTACGTGGCCGCGGACTTTTAATCCGTTATCTACAGCCCACTGCACCATCTCGTCTGCTTGGTTAAAGTTGCAGACCGGGTCGCCGTTGCCAGCCTTGGATGCCTCGACATCCAGCAAATATCCTTTCATTTCATTCTCAAAGGATACGACGTCAAACTGCTGTTTTGCCAGTGCGGTAAAGTTGATATCCTGGGTTTTGTCATAGTTTACTACCGTTCCCATCTTGAAATCCGTATAATCTTTCAGAGCGCTTTCCGGAAGCTCAATAGATGGTGTCGCTTTCGGTGTGCTGTCCGGTGTCTTTGCCGGTTCGGATGACGTACCGGGAGCCGGCGTCTGCACAGCTGGTGACGATGGTGCAGGTGCAGATGCTGCTGGCGGCTGTGATACCTGGGTTTGGGACTTAGCCGCTTTCACTGTGATTTTACAAACTGCCTTTACTTTTTTGTTACTTTTGGAAACGGCTGTGATTTTTGCCGTCCCTGCTTTTTTCGCCGTTACAACTCCCTTACTGCTGACAGCGGCAACGGTTTTTTTACTGGATTTCCACGTTACCTTTTTGCTTGCTTTGGCTGGAGTTACCTTCTTTACTTTCAAGGTGAACTTTGATCCGGCAGTTAATGTTTTTTTCGTCGCGTTTAATTTGAGCTTTTTTGTCTTAGGCGCTGCGTTTGCACTTGGTACAGAAAAAACAGTACAAGCCAGTGCCATAGACAAAACGGCTGCTACAATTTTTCTTGAATTTTTTCGCATTTTTTTGACATAATAAGAAAACTTATTATGCTGCCTCCTTTCGATTTGTTATAAGGCCATTATAGCAAAAATAAGTATATTGTTCAATGTTTTTTTGCCGGGCCTTGTATTACTTAGCGCTTATGGGACAACAATAAAAGGGGCAATTATTAAAAAAGGAGTGGTTTATCATGGTAAAAAAAACAATAACTGTTATTAATGAGCAGGGACTTCATATGAGGCCGGCGGGTGTGCTGGCAAAGGCGGCGTCTGCGTTTAAGGACTGTAATATTACATTGAATGTAAATGGAAAGAGCGTGAATGCCAAGGCGGTGATGCAAATTATGTCGGCCGCGATTAAATGTGGTGCGCAGGTTGAGATCGTGTGCGAGGGAACCGACGAGCAGGCGGCGCTGGACGGAGTGGCGGAAATGTTTGAGAACGGATTTGGAGAATAGGGGTGCACAGATGGAAACATTTACAGGCAAAGGAGTGTACGGGGCAGTCGCAATTGGAAAAATATCCATTTTCAAACGGCGTGAGGTATCGGTCAAGAGAAACCATGTTACCGACACGGAGGGCGAAAAAGCGCGCCTTGCAGTGGCAAAAGAGCTTGCGGTAAAACAGTTGCAGGAAATTTATGAGAAAGCTTTAAAGGAAGTAGGGGAAGAAAACGCCCGCATTTTTGAGACGCATATGCTGATGATTGAGGACGAGGATTATAATGACTCGATTCGAAATATCATAGAGACGCAAAAGGTGAATGCGGAGTACGCCGTTGCGGTGACCTCCGATCATTTTGCGGAAATGTTCCGGGCTATGGACGATACGTACATGAGGGAGCGGGCGGCGGATGTCCAGGACATTTCCAACCGAATTATACAAAATCTTGATTCCGGGCAAAATAAAAATGGTATGGGCGACCATAAAGTGATTATTTGTGCGGACGACCTGGCTCCGAGTGAGACGGTTTTGTTAGATAAAGATAAGGTTCTGGCATTTGTTACGGCCTACGGTTCATCCAATTCGCACACGGCGATTCTGGCAAGAAATATGAATATTCCGGCCATTATTAGCGTGGGCGGGGAGTTTCTGAATGCGGTGCATGACGGCGACGAGGCTATCGTGGATGGGTTTACGGGTGAGATTTTTCTGAATCCGGATAGTGAAACGGTGGAGCGGATGGGGAAAAAGCAGCAGGAGGACGAGGAAAAGAAAAAACTTCTGCTGAAGCTAAAGGGAAAAGAAAACATTACGATAGATGGTACGAGTATAAAGATTTTTGCCAACATTGGAGGTGTGGATAATATCGGTTCCGTCATAGTAAATGATGCGGGGGGAATCGGGCTGTTCCGGAGTGAGTTCCTCTATTTGGAGAGCAGTGACTTTCCGACCGAGGATGAGCAGTTTGCCGCCTACAAAAAGGTGCTGGAGAGCATGGCGGGCAAAAAGGTGATTATAAGGACGCTTGATATCGGCGCCGATAAACAGGTCGGATATTTTGGCTTGGAAAAGGAAGAGAATCCCGCTCTCGGATACCGGGCGATACGCATCTGCCTGACCCGGCCGGAAATATTTAAAACCCAGCTGCGGGCGCTTTACCGGGCATCCGCTTATGGAGATCTGGGGATTATGTTTCCGATGATCACGAGCGTGTCAGAGCTGGAAACAATTTTTCATATTTGTGATGAGGTGAAGAGCGGCCTTCGGACGGACGGCATCGAGTATGACGAAAATACGGAGCTTGGTATTATGATTGAGACGCCTGCGGCAGCGCTTATCAGTGACAGGCTGGCTCCTATGGTTGACTTTTTCAGTGTGGGGACAAATGATCTGACCCAGTACACGCTCGCCTGCGACAGACAGAATTCAAAAATTGAGAGCTTCTGCGACACACATCATGAGGCGATTTTGCGTCTTATTGAAATGTCTGCGGAAAATGCCCACAAGAATGGGGCATGGATCGGTATATGCGGGGAGCTCGCGGCAGATACGGCGCTTACGGAAACCTTTCTGCGCATGGGAATTGATGAGCTTTCTGTCTCGCCGTCTTTTGTGTTAAAGGTCAGGGATACGGTGAGAAGCATAGATCTGCGGTAACAACCCCGGAAAGTGTTCAGGCGCCAGTCCTTGCAGGATGGACTGGCGCCTGATTATACGGTGGAAGGGGATTTCCTAATTATCTTTTTAAATGACGGTCCTTATAATAGAAAGAATCTGCTCGGGCTCAAAAGGTTTTTGTATAAATTCGGAAGCCCCAGATTTGATTGCTTCTACCATTTTTGATTTTTGTCCTGCGCTCGTTACCATAACGACCTTTGCATCTTTATCAAATTCCATGATCTTTTGCAGACAGCCCAGGCCGTCAAGAACTGGCATTGTGATGTCCAGCGTAACGAGATCCGGCTTAAATTCTATGTATTTTTCATAACCAGTCTGCCCGTCTGCGGCTTCGCAGGCTATTTCATATCCATTTTCAGTAAGTATATTTCTTAATATTTTGCGGGATGTTCGAGAGTCATCCACAATTAATACCGTTGCCATAGAACAACCTCCCTTATTATATTATTTTAACTTTAGCATTTGATAATCATGTCTACTTTCTTTCCCGTAATGTATATAGGCAATATGTAAAATCCATCAGAATCTTTTACGCTGGAGTGAAACAGAAACTCTGGCGGGAGCATGTCAATGGGAATCTCCTGGTAGCTCAGCTCTGTAGCTCTCAGTCCGTTGATGCAGTTTGTGAACTCCCCGACGGCGTCCAGCGCATCGATATCCGGCTCTTCGAAATATTCGCCGGCAAATCCGTCAGCAATCGAAAGAATCGCGTTGTCGTCACTGGCAAACCCGAGAAACCCATCGTAAGCGCCGATGGTTCTCTGAAACGCAATATAACTGGCAGAGTACTGCGTGACTTTTTTTGCTGTTTTCAGACGAATATAAGGACTGACAAAACGTACGATGTTGCGCAGGGCAAGAGACATCAGTATAAGATATTCTTCCTTTTCCACGGCGGCAAAGGTGGGCAGTAACCGGTCAAAATCCCCACATTTTATTGCCTCCAGCGCAGTGTTGGTCAGTCCGGATTCCTTTTGGAAATCGGACACAAGCTTCATGGTTTCATCCCGGTGCAGAATATTATTTTCTTCCAGCGCCTGCACAAAAATTAAATAGGGACTTCCCTGTAACTGCAGGAGGTGTGAAATGTCCGTGTCCGTAAGATAACCCCGTTCGATGGCAAGATCCCCAAATCGTTTGTCGGTCTGCATTTGCAGACGATTTAACTCATCTGCCTGTTTTCGCGTGATTAAGCCTTCGGATTCTGCGACAAGGCCAAGCTTTACGCGGTTCGCCCTCATATATTCCATACAGGAAGAAAATTGATCTTTGGTAATTTTTTTCTTTTTCAGAAGATAATTTCCAAAAAACTGGCTAAACATAAATACATTCTCCTTTAAGTTGTATAATAATTTTGCTTCGAGTTTCAAAAAACTTTTGACGCCCAAATCAATTTTTCGTTGTAAAAACCTTATTTTTATTATACTATAAGAAAGGAAAAAAGGAAATGGTTTTTTGTTTTTGTGGCAGACAGTAAAAATGTGAGGAGGCGCGTTTGTGATGGCAGGTTCAATTTATGGTGATATATTTTCCGTTTCTACATGGGGGGAATCCCACGGAAAGGGGCTGGGCGTCGTAGTGGATGGCTGCCCTGCGGGTATCTCGCTCTGTGAGGACGATATACAGCGGTTTTTAGATCGAAGAAAACCAGGTGAGACAAAGTATGCAACGCCGAGAAAAGAGGGTGACGAGGTAGAAATCCTGTCCGGTGTGTTTGAGGGAAGGACGACCGGGACGCCCATTTCGATGGTAGTGTATAACAAGTCCCAGAAATCCGGGGATTATTCGGAAATTGCTTCTTATTACCGGCCGGGACATGCAGATTTTTCATTTGATGAAAAATATGGATTCCGGGATTACCGCGGGGGAGGAAGAAGTTCTGGAAGAGAGACGATCGGCAGAGTGGCGGGCGGGGCAGTGGCGATGAAAATACTCGGCGAGCTCGGCATTGATGTGTACGCCTACGTGAAGTCCATCGGTGATATCGAGATTGATTCAGGACGGATGCAGAGGGAAAATAGAGAGAGAAGTCCGCTTCGGATGCCGGACCTGGACGCGTCGCAGCGCGCGGAGGATTTTCTCTGTGAACAGATGCGTAATCACGATTCGGCGGGCGGTGTGATCGAGTGCGTTATACAGGGGGTGCCAGCGGGCGTAGGGGAGCCGGTATTTGGTAAGCTGGACGCCGCGCTTGCGCACGCAGTTATGTCAATCGGCGCCGTGAAGGGGGTCGAGATCGGAGAAGGATTTCAGGCGGCAAGCATGCGGGGATCGGAGAATAACGATGCCTTTTGTACCGGGAAATCTGGTAAGATTGAAACAGCTACGAATCATGCGGGTGGGATCCTGGGCGGGATTAGTGACGGCAGCCCGATTATTTTGCGGGCCGCATTTAAGCCGACGCCGTCCATTTTTTCAGAGCAGCGCACCGTGAATCAGTCGGGCGATGAAATTAACATCCACATTAAAGGGCGTCACGATCCGGTTATTGTTCCCCGTGCGGTGGCAGTAGTAGAGGCGATGGCGGCGCTTGCTATTGTGGATAAGCTGTTTGTAGGTATGACGGCGCGTATGGACAAGATCGTACAATTTTACCGCCCGGCCGGTACTAAATAGCATAGGTATGGGTGCGTTGCTGCACAAATAAAACAAGAGGGTGTCCAAAAGCCGTGAAATGGCTTGAGGATGCCCTCTTGACCGTTCTTACCGTTTTAGTCGGATACAGTCAGGCGGGGGAAAATCCCAGTGTATCGTTTCCGTTGGCGGTGTCAGGTCCTGCATTTCCATTTTCCTGCATTCCTGGCATTCCAAATCAATCTCGTATATTGTCGTGTCATCAACGACAAGCTCTGACGCCTCTGGCCCGTTCATACAATCCTCCCTTTATGTCGTTTTATAATTATCCTATGACGTACCGGCGAAAAAGACAGTGCGCCTGGTACGGACAAACATAGGTACATTTTTTGCTGTTTCAAATGATGACGGATCGTAAATGAAATGCCGCTTGTGCGTGAGGGGTTACCATTCGCGCACCTTTTTGTTTTTATAGATTAATTATGATAAAATAACAGTATCATGCAAAAGGGGGAGGCAAATTTATATGAAAATGAGTACGAAAAACATTATGAAAAATATTTTCATGGTGTACCGGGAGTTGTTCCGGTATTCAAAACCGGCCCGATGGCAGTTCCCGGTATACGCGATGTTTCGCATTATTTCACCGCTGATTGTAAGTACGATTCCGGCGCTTGCAGTCGCTCTGCTCACGCAGGGGGATCTGACTGGCTTTGTGGTGGGGATCAGCGTATTGCTTTTCATATATATGGTGATTTCCGGTTTGTGCATTGTTCTTGAAAACCGTTGCAACCAGAATATGACGGGAACGCGTCTGAATACGTTTGTTACCCGGTTGTTGAGAAAGTGTCTGACGATGGATTTTTGCAACTTGGAGTCGGCGGATAAACAGAAAAAGATGTTTAGGGCATTGCAGACCATTAATAATAATACCAGAGGGGTGGAGGGCATGACCCGCTATTCTTTTCAGCTGTTTTACGGGTTGTTTGGCCTGGTTTCATATGGATCCATCATGTTTACGATTCACTGGAGCATCTTGTTAATTGTAGCTGCCACTACGGTGATTACATTTTTCTTAAAGTGCCATGCCATCAATTACTATCATAAGCTGTCAGGAGAAAGGTATGAGGCGGGGCGGATCAATGCCATGCTGGAGCAGCAGGGTATTTCGCTTGCGTATGGAAAGGATATACGGGTATACCATGTGGAAAACTGGTTTCGGACCATTTTTGAGGAACAGTTTCGCATACTGCGCCGAACCATTGCAAAACAGGAGCTGCGCTGGTATTTTCCGACAGTGGGGGAGCAGATTGGAAATTTTGTGAGGGATTTCGTTATGTATTTCATTCTGATCCATATGGTGTTGGATGGAAGGATCTCAGTGGCGCAGTTTACCTTTTATGTAAGTATAGTGGGGGGATTCTCTATCTGGCTGAATGAAACCATAAACCATATGTCACAGGTGATGTATTCAAATGTAGAACTGGGGTATTATAGTGAGGCAATGGATACTCCGGATGTTTTTCTGCATGGGGAGGGGGAAAAACCCGACCTGTCTTCGGCTGTAGCAATTGAATTCCGGGACGTGTCGTTTTGTTATGAAGAGGGGGGGAAGGAGATATTATCCCATCTGAGTTTTCGGATTGAGCCGGGGCAAAAGGTTGCGCTGGTAGGAAATAATGGCGCGGGAAAGACCACCATAGTTAAATTGTTATGTGGGTTTTATATGCCTACAGAGGGGGAAGTGCTTGTCAATGGAATTAATACGAAGGATTATGATATGGACGAATATGGAAAACTCATTTCTCCTGTTTTCCAGGATGGATTTATGTCAGCATTTACGGTGGCAATGAATGTCGCCGGCGGAAGGGAGGCGGATATAGACCGGGAGCGAGTACGGCAGTGTTTGAAAGAGGCGGATATGTGGGACAAAATTAACTCGCTCGATCAGAAAGAGGATACATATATTTCCCAGGTTCTTGAAAAGGAGGGCGTCAATTTTTCCGGCGGGGAGATGCAGAAGCTTTTGGTAGCCAGGGCGTTATACAAAGATGGAAGATGTTTGATTTTGGATGAGCCGACGAGCGCGCTTGACCCAATTGCGGAGAGCAGAATTTATGAACAATACAGTGCGATGGCGAAAGAGAAGACATCTATTTTTATTTCCCACCGGCTGGCCAGCACCCGGTTCTGTGATGAAATCTTATATCTGGAAAATGGAAAACTGGCGGAGCAGGGCACCCATGAAGAGCTGCTCCGGCAGAAAGGAGCTTATGCGGAAATGTTTGAAATCCAGAGCCATTATTACCACAAGCAGAAGAGAGAGGAGACTAGTATATGAAAAATAGAAGAGCCATTCAACTCGTATTAAAACTTGTGCACCGGCTGTGTCCCAGTTTTTTGCCTCTGCTCATTAGTATGAAATTGATGCAGGCGGCAATTCCCTATGTAAATATTGTGGGTGGCAGTGTCTTAATTGATGCTATGCTGCGGAAAAGGGGATTTGAGGAAATATTTCCGTTTGTGCTCTGGATCCTTGGATTGAATTTTGGTTTAAATATTTTGTGCTGGGGCATTGACAAACTTGTCAATATAAGAAAGTACATGCTGGCTGACCAGATTCAGAAAATGATTTCAGAAAAAGGATTAACTCTCGATTACGAAATATTAGAAAAGAAGGAGACGCTGGAGTGCATTGAGAAGGCGAGAGAGGGCATGAATTGTAATGGTGATATCACTAGTTTTTGTGACCGGATTGCCAGTATGTCAGGAGTTGTGGCGGACATTATTTATGCGGCGGTATTATTTTTCCCCGTTTTTTTTACTGTGGGGAGCGGTACGGTTTCGGCGTTTTACCGGTTCGTGGAATCTTACTATGGCAGCATTGCGTTGAATCTCATTCTTGTCGGCCAGCTTGTCTTTTTGGGATGGAGCCAGCGCCGGATGGGGCAGCTTCAAAAGGAAGCATTCGACATCAATGTAGATTCGAACCGGTTCTATGGATACTTTATGTCATTTCTCTCAAATACGGATAATTATGGGAAGGGCAAGGATATCCGCATGTATGGGATCAGTGATACGGTTATCGGAAGATATAGATCCAATAGTGAAAGGATGCTGGATATATTTATTAGAGTGGGGAAACGCATCGAGAAATATTCTGTTATTAATGAATGCTGTAGTACCGTTTACACGATTGCCAGCTATGTATATGTAGGGGTCAAGGCAGGACTTGGGTTGATCAGTATCGGCAGTGTGGCAAGGTATGTGGGAGCTTTTACAAAATTCAGCGCCGCCCTGGGAAGTTTGGTTGGCACATACATGAATGTTTCCATTTGCGCCCAATATCTCGCTTATTTCGAGGATTTTATGGAAATAAAAAACCAAAAGTACGAGGGCAAGCTGCCGGTCGAAAAACGGAATGATAATGAATATGAGTTTGAGTTCCGGGACGTCTCTTTTTCTTATCCCAATAGCCGGGAGCCGGTTCTCAATCATGTTACCCTGAAAGTGAGAATTGGTAAGAAGCTGTCGCTTGTTGGTCCGAATGGCGCTGGAAAGACGACTTTTATCAAGCTTTTGTGCCGGCTGTATGACCCGACGGAAGGACAGATTTTACTGAATGGTGTGGATATCCGGTATTATGATTATGATGAATATTTGCAGTTGTTTTCGGTCGTATTTCAGGATTTTAAGCTGTTCTCTTTTTCTATCGCTGAAAATGTGGCAGTGTCAAAGGAGTTTGATGAGAATAAAGTCACTGACTGTCTGGAAAAGGCAGGGTTTACAGACCTCGAAGGAAGGATCAAAAGGGATATTCACGCAAATCTCTACAAGATGTCGGAGGACGGGATCGAGATATCTGGCG
Source organism: uncultured Eubacterium sp. (assembly GCA_910584245.1). Classification (GTDB taxonomy): domain Bacteria; phylum Bacillota; class Clostridia; order Lachnospirales; family Lachnospiraceae; genus Eubacterium_F. The sequence continues at coordinate 41,521 of CAJTZF010000013.1, read as the reverse complement.
GAGAGGCACAGAAAATCGCGATAGCCCGTGCTTTATATAAGGATTCTCCGCTAGTCATTCTGGATGAGCCGACGTCCGCCCTGGATCCAATATCGGAGTATGAAATTTACCGGAGTTTTGACGAGCTGGTGGAGAACAAAACAGCGATTTACATTTCCCATCGTATGTCCAGCTGCCGCTTCTGCAACCAGATTATCGTGTTTGACAAGGGAAAAATTGTTCAGCAGGGAAGCCACGATGAACTGCTCAAAGACGAGGGCGGGCTTTACTATGAGATGTGGAACGCACAGGCGCAGTATTATACATAATCGGGATCATATTGCCCAAAGCCGTGTTTTATGGTACACTAATTTCATAATTGGGATCCCAGAGAGGAGATATCGAGATGCGTATTCAAGAATTAACATTACAAAATTTTAAGATATTTACCAATGAAAGGTTTGAATTAAGAGGGAAAAGTACAATTATTTTCGGAATAAATGGGACAGGGAAATCCACTGTTTTGTCTGCTATTAATTTTTTGAACAGGGTATGGATCAACCGTTTAAATCCTGCACAAGGGAAAGCATTTCAGTCATTTACAGATGATATGATTGCGATTGGGGGAACACAATTGATATTACAGTGCGAAATGGAGATAGGAGGATTAAGTTATCCGCTGTTAAGAAGTCATATAAAGGCAAAGAGAAACCAAAGAAAAAGTTTATTATCATATCACAGCGGTTTTTATTCAAAATTTACCCAGCAATTTGAAAAAGTCTTTGTTGTGGATGAGATGGCAAATATGCCAATTTTCGTACATTATGGTACAAATCGTTCTGTTTTGGACATTCCGGACCGGATTCGAAAGAAACACGATTTTGATAAATTGTCCGCTCTAGAGAGAGCTATAGAAAATGAATTAGATTTTCGTACTTTTTTTGAGTGGTACAGGGACCAGGAGGCAAATGAAGTGATTGAGGCAAGGGAACAAGGAGATCTGACATATAGTGATACTTTGTTAATGTGTGTTCGAAGTGCAATAGAAGCCATGATTGGAAATGTCACTGGATTGAGAGTGAAAAGAAATCCTGTGAGAATGGTAGTAGATAAATCCGGAAAGGAGATTAGAGTTGACTTATTGTCGGATGGAGAAAAATGTACACTTGCTATGTTTGGTGACTTGGCAAGAAGGCTTGCTTTGGCGAATCCTGGCTTAGAAAATCCTTTAGAAGGAGAGGGAATTGTATTAATCGACGAAATAGAATTGCACATGCATCCATCATGGCAGCGAAAAGTATTGGGAGTTCTAAGACGCACGTTTCCTAATATTCAATTTATTATAACGACGCATTCTCCACAGATTTTAGGTGAGGCAGACGATAGTTATAATATTTATGTGTTGACAGAAACAAATCATGCTGAATGTGAGGTTAAGACGATAAAGCGAATGGATGGGTATGACAGCAACATGATTTTAGAAAAATATATGAATACCCACTCTAAAAATATTGCTGTGAAAAAAATGATATGTGATATTAATCGTTTCATTACTCAAAAGCAGTATCATGATGCCGAGATTTTGTTGGAGCAGTTGGAGGAGATTTCAGGGTCTATGGATGAAGAATATATCATGGCGCGAGGTTTTTTAAAAAGGAGTAAGCTACTGGATGAGAAAAATAAATAGAAACAGGGAGCCGGAATTTTGGATTCAATATAAACATTTGCATCCAGGAGAACAATATGCGGATTTAAGAAAGTCTAAAGATGGTAGTATAATCAGGCGTGAAATACGTAGATATTTGTTACAGTCCCAGTGTGGCTTATGTGCTTATTGTTGTCGTAAAATAGAAATGGATGGTTCATTAAATGAGCATATTAAGCCGCAAGCAAGTTATCCAAAACAATCAATGAATTACGATAATTTAATTGTTTCTTGTAAAACAGAAGGGGTGGATGCTACATGCGGCGCCCGAAAGGGTAATAAATTTGAAGAGGGATTATTCGTATCACCCTTGCAAGAAGACTGTGAAGAGAAATTTGTATTTTATCCGAATGGGCAAATAGAAGGGGCAGATGAGGCTGGCGAATATACATCCCAGGTTTTAAACTTGAATGCCTACGAACTTCAGAGAGCGAGAAGGGCACAGTATAAAGTATGTGCCAGTTATCATGATGCCGGAATCGTTCAGTCATGTTTCCTTGTTCCGACAGAGGATGGACAGATGGAGCCATTTGCTGATATGGTTCAGTATTTTTATGAACGTGGGCATTTTGACATCGAAAGGTCTGGGTAACATCTGATGACACATATTCCTTATCTTTATTGAGCAAGCCAAAAGAAAAGGCAATAATCACTTGTGCGGCGGAGGGTAAATTATGTGTACAATACTTATAATCGAGGACGACAACATCCTGCGAACCGGTCTTGGATTCGATCTTGCTGCCGAGGGCTACAACGTTGTTTCTGCGGAAAATGGCAGGACTGCCCTTGACTGTCTGGACAGTGCGGACATTGCTTTGCTGGACGTTAATCTCCCAGATATTGAGGGGTATGAATTGTGCCGTAAAATAAAAAATAAAAAGAATATTCCCGTGATATTTTTGACCTGCCGAGACCTTGAAACGGACGAACTTTACGGCTTCAACAGCGGCGCGGACGACTATGTTACAAAGCCCTTTTCTCTGCCTGTCCTGCACAAAAGAATAGCCGCGGTTTTAAAGCGGGTTGGATCCTTGGGGAACGTTTATTCCGATGATTTTCTCAATATTGATTTTACAAAATTTACAGCCTCTGTTTGCGGGAAAGATATTGCGTTTACTCCAACGGAGTACAGGCTTTTGAAAATTTTTACAAGCAGTAAGGGGACTGTTCTTACCCGTCAGATGCTGCTTGAAAAGCTTTGGGACAACAAAGAAAATTTTGTTGACGAACATACCCTCACCGTGAATATAAACCGCATACGCGGGAAAATCGAGGACGGCGCACACAAGTACATCAAAACAGTCTACGGCATAGGCTACGTTTGGAACGGTGAACAGCAATGATTTGGATAATAATTATTTCCGCTTTGGTTTTGATCTCGACGATGATAATTATTTGCGTAAATATTTACTACCGCAGAAAAATTTCCGCTTTTTCAGAGGAATTATGCCGCATTTTAGACGATATTAGCGCTGAAAATACTCCCGATTTTACAATTACGGAGGACACTTTAGACGGTAAAATAAACGTTAAACTGAAGCGTCTATATGAAATTCTGGGCGGCAAGACAGAGCAGTCCAAACTGGATAAGGAGAGAATGCAGTCCCTTGTTTCCGATATTTCTCATCAGGTAAAAAGTCCCGTGGCAAATATGAAAATGTATATGCAGATACTTTCAAGACAGGACATTGACGGGGAAAGACGCCACGAATTTTTGGAATTATCCGCCGCTCAAGCGGAAAAGCTGGAATTCCTTATGCAGGCGCTGGTAAAAATGTCGCGGCTTGAAACCGGGATAATTTCCTTTGAAAAAGAAAAAATCCACGTGATGGAAATTATCGCGGAGGGACTTGCGCAAATCGCTCCCGCGGCGGAGAAGAAAAATATTGGCGTGCAGGTAAATTGTCCCGATGGAATTCTTGTGTACTGCGATAAAAAATGGACGGCGGAGGCGGTGTTCAATATGTTTGACAACGCGGTGAAATACATGCCACAAAACGGCTCTATAGATGTATCTGTGGACACCAACGAATTTTACGCGCAAATTAAAATAAAGGACAGCGGCGCGGGTATTCCCGAAAGCGAGCAGGCGAAAATCTTCGGGAGATTTTACCGCTCCGAAACGGCAAAAGCCACCGAAGGATTGGGTATTGGGCTATTTCTTTCACGCAATATTATTTCGGAGCAAGGCGGTTTTATTTCGGTAAGGTCGGAGCCGCCTTATGGCGCGGAATTTATTGTCAATATGCCGTTGCAATAATGATACAGCCGTTTCATTTTCTGAGTGGAATGGCTGTAGGACTGTTTTCGGACAGTCCTTAATTTTTTCGCAAATTTTCACACATTTGAGAGGTTTTTGAGACAATTGGGGGTTATACTTATATAAAAACATACCAAAGGAGAACCTGAAATGCATGTACTTAAAACTGAAAATCTAAAAAAATATTACGGCAGCGGCGACAGTCTTGTCAAGGCTTTGGACGGCGTTGATCTTTCCGTTGAGCGGGGCGAATTTGTAGCTGTTGTGGGAACGTCGGGCAGCGGTAAATCCACGCTGCTTAACATGATGGGCGGACTTGACAACCCCACCTCGGGCAGCGTTAAAATAGACGACAAGGAAATTTCGGGAATGTCCCCCGACGAGCTTACGGTTTTCCGCCGCAGGCAGATCGGCTTTGTTTTTCAGAATTACAACCTTGTGCCAATGCTGAACGTGTATGAAAATATCGTCCTGCCTATCGAGCTGGATGGAGGCAAGCCCGACAAAAAATTTATCAGCGGCATTGTAAAAATGCTTCATTTGGAGGACAAGCTTGACCGTTTCCCCAACAACCTTTCGGGGGGACAGCAGCAGCGCGCCGCTATTGCAAGGGCTATCGCGTTCAAGCCCGCGATAATACTTGCGGACGAACCAACGGGAAACCTCGACAGCAAAACGGGACAGGAAGTCCTCGGGCTTTTAAAGCAGACTTCGGAAAGCTACGGGCAGACCCTTGTGATGATAACGCACAACCTTGACATTGCACAGCTTGCGGACAGGATAGTCCGCATTGAGGATGGCAAGATTACGGAGAGGAGTGTTTAAAAATGCTGAAAAACAACAATGGCGCAATTCTCCGGAAGCTGACAATGCGCAGCCTTAGAGCGGGAAAAATGAGAAATATTTTTATCATAATCACCGTTGCTCTTTCCGCCGCGCTTATTTCGGGACTGACCGGCTTTGCTCTTGCTATGGACAAGAAAGAGGATCGGGAGCTTGCGGTACAGCCCCATGTTATATACGGCGATTTGAGTAACGAACAGGTGGAGGCTCTCAAAAATGACGGGAGTATGGAGGATATTGTACGCTACAAGCAGGGCGGTTCAATGGAGGCGGAAAATTACGAAATACGCCCGGCCTATTTTTCCGACGAGGGGAAAATTATAGAGTCTATGCGTTTGAATATCACAGAGGGGCGTTACCCCGAAAAGCTGAACGAGGCGGCAGTTTCAAAGGAATATTTGAAAAAGCTGGGTATCGGGCCTGTCATCGGCGCGAAGTTTTCCGTGACGTGGGTTGACGGCGCCACAGAGACCTACACCGTTACGGGTTTGAACGATCTCGAATCCGAAAGCCGGTTCTTTATAATGCTTTCGGAGGAATACGCCGAAAAGGGTTCGCAGCTTAAGGACGTGTCCTATACTACTGCGGCAAGGATAGTTGGCGCAGCCGATATGGACGACCAAACATTTTTGAACACCATACGCGGAATTGGCGAGGAGTACGGCATACCCCGTTACCAAATAAGAGAAAACAGCAGCTTCGTGATAAAAATATCCAATACGAGAGCAAGCGTATTGTTTGCTGTTATCGGGGTGGGCGCGGTAATTTTATTTGTAAGCATGTTTGTTATCTACAGCATTTTTTACATTTCCGTAACGGGCAGAATACGCCAGTTCGGGCAGCTCCGTACTATTGGAATGACCTCAAAGCAGATAAGAAAAACCGTTCGGTACGAGGGTGTTTTCCTTAGCGGGGCGGGTTCTCTGATCGGCATTTTAGTCGGAACGGTTTTTGCGTATTTTATTGTACCAAAGGGATTTTATATTCCCAATACCTTGATAACGGCAGTTCTGACCATTATTGCAACCTCTTTGACGGTTATGTTTTCCGTGAAAAAGCCTGCTAAAATCGCGGCGGCGGCTTCTCCCATTGAGGCTGCAAAAATGAGCGGCAATGGCGGAGCAGCGTCCTCAAAAAGCGGAAAAAGAAATCTTACGCCATTCGGTCTTGCAAAAATAAGCGCGGACAGCAATCGGAAAAAGTCCGCAATGACGGTAGTTTCCTTGGGTATAGGCGGGGTAATATTTATTATGGGGACGACTCTTATTGCTTCCTATAATATTGAGGAATATTCCCGCACGGGAGCGTACTGTTTCGGTGACTATGTGCTTCAGGTTTCGGACAATGCGGTGAAGCTCTCGGAACACGGCGCGGCTGATATTCAGATCAATAATCCGCTTACAAAAGAAATCGAAGCGGAGATAGCCGCTTTTGAGGGCGTGAAAAAGGTGACCCGCTACGACCGTTTCGACGTGCAGTACGAATACAATAACTATCAGACAAACGACGAGGTAATGCCGTTTGAAAACCACTGCATCGCCGCTATGAACAAATCCAGGACAGAGGGTGAGGCTTTCGATTACGACAGAATGGTACACAACAAAGAAATTGCAATATGCAACAACGACCAAGTTAAGGAAATATACGGCTGGAAATTTAAACCGGGCGATACAGTCAAGCTTAAATGGTACGACGGCTATGAGTACCGCGAGGACGATTTTAACGTTGCGGGCAGCTTTGACCGCGGAGAGCTGATGAAATTAAACAACGAAGACGCCGATTATCTGGCTGTCGGAAATGGCTGGTTTTATATTCCCAAAGACCTTTTTAAAACTATGGTGCCGGAAGAATACGACCCAAGCGACGGAATTATCGTTGAGGTGGAGGATTACAAAACCGATACGGTGGTAAAGGAGTTCCTGCAAAGATACGCCGACAGCGACCCGCATTTAAAGCTTACTTGCTTTTCGGACGTTGTAAACGACGGCAGGTCGAACTATTATCTTGTTATGGGACTGGTATGGGGACTTTCCGCGTTCATAATCGGCTTTGCGCTGATAAATCTGATAAACACACTTGTGTCCAACGCCATGTCCCGAAAGCAGGAATTTGCAATGCTTTGCTCCATAGGCATGAGCGGCGGCCAGCTTAAAAAAATGATAATCGGCGAGGGACTTATCCTCGCGGTAAAAAATATAATGATCACCGCTGTTTTTGGTACGGCGGCGGGATACGCTATGATACAGATAATGAGGGAGTTTCAGGCAACCTATCTGCACTGGCATTTTCCCGTGTGGTATATGTTGGGATACATTGCAATGGTACTGGTCGTGCCAGTGCTAATCTCGGCTGTAATTACAAATATTCTTGAAAAGAAAACTCTTGTTGAACGGCTTAGAGAAGCGGAATAAAAATAATCCTGCAATCCGGTAAATAAAAAAAGATGTATTTGGCGGGTAAAAAAGTTATGCAGTAAAATCCTCCGGCTTCGTTTTTGAAGTTTGGAGGACTTTTGTTTGCGGAAATGTTTTAACATAATTGGTAATTCATCATCCAATTCCGTCAGATTATCATTATCAATCCAACGTATTATTGCACCAGTCACTACATAAAGATGAGGGCAATTGATTAATGGTCTCTATCTCGTTTATGTTAGTAATGGCTCCTCTTTTGGATTATTCACCCTTATGAGCCTTGCCGTTGTCGATGTTCTTTTTCATATACTGTTTGATCTTTTTCCCCTCTTCTTCATTAAGAGAATACTCTTCTGTTGTAAGAATAACATCATCATACTCCGTTATCGTCTCCTGATCCGGAGTAAGCCCTGTCTCGTTTTCGATTTCACTTTTTATGTCAATATTTGTTTTGGCTTTATTATCGCTTTGTTTTGTTTCCGCACTTAGTTTATTTATTCCATAGCACAGAACAGAACCAAGAGACAGGACAAGTATGGCGCCCTTTATTGTGTTTTTAAAGTATTTGTGCATTATATCCCTCCAGTCTATTATGATTTAAAACCATTTGTTTGTATTACTCCAGACGGTGTGCACGTTATGTTAAATGTCCAATGGCTTTTTTTGGCTTTGTTATTAGCTGTCCATTTCAAATCGCCTGCTACGGAGTACTTTGCTTTAGATGAACTCTTTGCGCTGGACTTTGTATAGCTAGATGTCCTATTTACGAATGAAGCTTTATTGTATGTATAATAGACATACTCTTTGTCGCTTACATATGCATATAATCGATTGCCCTCTTGCCATATTATAATAGACTTTTATTTTAATCAATAAGTAGTGCAGAAAATTCCTTTATATTGCAGAATTTGCAACGTTATGTAAAGTATCCTCTCTCTTTTTGGTATATAGCGACTTTCTTATATACTTCTTTCATTCTAGACCTTGAGATCGGTAATGTTACATCATTGAATAGTAGCAAGTTTTTTCCCATTATGTTTTTGACAAACTTTAAATTGACCAAATAACTTTGATGAATTCGCACGAAATCATTTGTAAATACTTCTGAAATGTTGTTTAGTGTCTCATACATGGTGTAGCAGGTAATCTCTTTGTCTAAAATATGGAAAATTATTTTGTGAAGAATACTTTCAATGTAAACAATTTTTTGTAATGCGATATTTTTATTCCCTTCTTGAAAGCAAAATTTTTTTATACAAGGTCTATAATTCATTTTCTCAAATACCGCATTTAAGCTTTCAAAAACGGATAGTTCCAATTTTTTGTCCGTTTTTAGCAGATACCGAATCGCATCTACTTTATAGCCTTCTAAAGAATAATGAATGAACGCTGTTACAATATAATAAAAATCTCTTTGTTTATCTTACGCAATTCTCCTGCCACTTCTAAGCCATTTATTTCATTCATTTTAATAGCCAAAAATACAATTTGGTATTCCAGCAGTTTTATGTTATCTGAAAGAAGTTTCTTTCCGGAATGAAATATATCAATTTGAAAAGGAATTTGCCTTTTCGTACAATATGTAGTAATAATTTTTTCTAGTTTCTTTGTGGAAACAATTTCATCATCACATACTGCAATTTTTATAATTCCCATAAAGTTCCTCCTACCAATTTATTTATAAACTTAAATGATACTTTCACCGGAAGAAAAATACAAGAGATTTTGCATGAAACGACATTTTTTGTTGCTTTTTGGCCAAAAATGTTATGATTTGTTTAAATTATAATTTTGTTCTTGCATTCTATTCCATAAAATGTATAATAATTTACAGGTACTATTTGAAAAGAGGGGTGTGATATTTATGCGCATTCTGATTTGCGACGACTCTCAGGATGTGACAGTACAATTAAAAGAATATATCATAGAGTACTTTACATGTAATGACTTAAATATTCCATCTATACAGTCGTATAATTCGGCTGAGTCCTTACTTCATGACGAGGGGGAAAAGGACATCATTTTTCTGGATATAAGGATGCCTGGCTTAAATGGTATTTATGTTGGACAGGAGTTAAAAAAGTGTACCCTGACATCATTATTTTTATCGTAACTTCCTATGTAGAGTACATTGATGAGGCGATGAGGCTTCATGTGTTTCGGTATTTGTTAAAGCCGATTGACAAACAAAAACTGTTTCGGAATATCGAGGATGCGATTGAACTATATAATTCTTCAAATTTCAAAGTTCCCATTGAGACAAAAGAGGGTGTTTATACGGTGCGTGTTTCCCAGATTATTGTTATTGAGACGCAGGGGAGAATTACGGTTGTACATACGGAACTGGGGGATTTTATATCTGTCCACAATATGAATTACTGGTTGAATATTCTTAACTTGCCGTGTTTTTACCAAACCCACCGAAGTTTTCTTGTTAATATGAAATATGTAGCTAATTTTGATCATTCAATTGTCTATTTAAGCGGCCAGCAGGTTACGGCTTATTTGACAAGACGTAAATATTCAAGTTTTAAAGAAGCATATTTACTTTATTTAGAACGTACACGGTAATAGTAATAGTGGAAGAACTTATGAAGTGATCGAAAAGGGGACTTGTGGCATGGGTACAACGTATGTTCATATTGGCTATATTGCCAGTTTTATATTAGAAGCCTTCATTTTACTGAAATATTGTTATACTGTTTATAGGGAAAAGGATTCTGGGAAAAAGGAAATTCGCTGGAAGATTCCTTTGATATCAGAAATTCTTTTCGTACCACTTATTTTGGTCTGCTTTATGGACGTTATGCTTTCGCCGTTACTGTATATAGTTATAATACTGAATGCGGTGCTTTTGTTTTTTGTTACGGTTTTCCTTGTTTGGGTTTACTCCTATATTCAGAAGAAAGAGATTATTGAATTGCAGATAGTATTAAAAGAGAAACGGAACGAGGCTTCGTATTTTAACGCCCGTCATCAACAGGATGAGAAACAAAAGATTATAATTCATGATATCAGAAATCATCTCCAGTCAATTGCTGTTTTAAATGAAAAAGGAGAGAGGGACAAAATAGCATCCTATATAAATCACATAACCCAAAGCAGTGGGCTTTCAAAGGCGATACACATATGTGATAATGATTTTCTTAATGCCATTATATTTAGTTACGGTCAGAAGTGTAAGGAATATGGAATTGCACTTGAAGTGGAGATTCGGGATATTGCGGATTTTCTATCTGAATATGATATGATTGCATTGTTCGGTAATTTACTGAACAATGCGGTGGAAGCTGCTTGTAAAATTCAGGATTCATTTATTGAGCTACACATTATACCGCACAGTAATGGTGGTTCAATAATTGTTACGATGGTAAATTCCTGTACAAACGATCCATTTTCTTCTATGCACAAGCTTTCTACAACAAAAAATAATAAATGGCGGCATGGGTATGGCATGAAGAGTATTCAATGCGTGATAAAGAAATATCATGGAGATTTGCAACTGTATTTTGATAATAATACACATACCTTTCATACGATCGTTTTACTTTCAAAACCATCTTGTAAAGTGATTTCAAATACCGGCTATTTTCTTTAAATTTATCACCGTTTCCCGGTATGGAAAACCAAAATCAAACAAAATATAATGTAGTACATTATTATAAAAGAAATTAAGTGCGTATGGTGTTTATTATATTCAGGGAGGTTGTTTTATGAAAAGTAAGAAAAGAATATGGCTGGTTTTCATGATTTTTTGTTTTGCAGGAATTATATGTGCTGTTTACTTTGCGAGAGATAAAGAAAAGGAAACAGCAGCTACTATTTCCAAGCATTATATTCCAGAAAAAGACAATGGCGTTTGTTTCGAATATTTTCAAAATGAAAATGGAATGTGGAGTGTAAAGGGAATGGAGTATAAAAAGCGTTTGGTTTTAAAAGGGACATTGCCGTTGGCTAGCGGTGAGTCAGAGTATGTTGTTTTGACAAATGATGACAATTTGTCGTTTGATGAGGTTGCTAAAAGCGTTTATAGTAGTAACAGTGGCGATCAATTGAAGAGTGAAAGAGGATGTATTGTAGAGATCCGATAGTCTGAAGCTGCCTTGCTGTATGCAATGGCAGCTTCTGTTTTACTTCATAATATAAAGAGGCGCCGGGTAAAGACCCGACACCTCTTTGGAATGGACGAAAAGTTGCAAAGATTTAGCAGAAGCCGCCAAATCCACATCCTCCGCCACCATTGCCGCCGCAGAAGCAAAGAAGCAGTAAGATCCAGATAATGCAGCTGCAGTCGCTGCCGCCACCGCCGCAGCCTCCCCAGCTACCGCCATTTCCGCCGCAGCAGCACAGAAGCAGGATGATGATAATCCATGTGCAGCAGCCATTGTTTCCACCTTCATTGCAGGAGCATCCGCCGCCGCAGTTTGTTGCTGATAAATCACTCATGTTTGGTTCCTCCTAAATTAATTTACAATGATATATTATGAGAGATAGCTTGGCCTGTTTACAAATAATATAAATTTTTTTGAATGATCTGAGGAAATTTGTGAAATATTTATTTGTATAATGTGACATTATTTGATATAATACTTTCGGATAGTTATGCTTGATGGTTCATAACCAAGGAGAATTATATGAGAAGAATATTGAGTTTTTTTCTTGTATTCTGCCTTTGCCTGAATCTGACGGGGTGCAGGAGTGAAGGACAAACAGGGGAAACAGGAGAATCGGAAAAGGTACCGGAGGCGGAGCTGGATAAGCAGGCCCTTGAGATGGCGGGGCAATATTTGGAGAAAATGACGCTGGAAGAGAAAATCGGACAGATGTTTTTAGTAGATGTGGACAAGCTTTTGAAGGGTGGAAGGGCAGTGACGGCGAGTTCTCCCGAGCTTTTGCAGGCAATAGAGAGATATAAGGTCGGCGGAATTATGCTGGGAAGGGGAAATGTGCAGAGCACAGATCAGGTTAAAAGCCTTATAAACGACGTCCAGCAGGCGACGGGGGAGAATGGGAATTTGACGATTCCTCTTTATATAGGAACGGAAGAGGAGGGCGGCGGTGAAAAATCGATCGCAGCTTCCACAGAAACGATTACTTCTACTGGATATGTAAGTCCAGCGGAAATGGGTAAAAATATGACGGAAAGCCAGCTTGAGAATACAGGGGAAGTAATCGCGGGAGAGCTGGCCGGACTTGGTTTTAATTTGAATCTGGCTCCGACAGCAGATGTGGCGGGGACAGGCCAGCCTGCAGACGAGCAGGCAGTTCGTGACCGCGTTATCGCTGTTATTGGGAAAGAGCCTGTGGCCCCCAATACTTCTGGTAGAAAGATATCTAAGGTAAAAAGGAAAAAGAAGTGGAAAGCTTACCGGAGAAGATTAAAACAGTATAATGCGAAATACGATGCGCTGGTACAGGCATATAGTGAAGCGCGTTATAATGACAGCTGTTTTAGTGAAGACGGGGAAAAGGTGGGAGAGGCCGTTTCTGCTATGGTTAAGGGAATGCATACGGCTGGCAGCAACGGTATCTGTACTGTTTTAAAAATGTTTCCGGGTATTTCAGCTGTAGCTGGTTATCATAAGCTGGTCGGCCGTGAGATTGACACCGGGTTGTCCCGGCTCCGCAGGGAAAATCTGGCGCCTTTTTCTGCTGGAATAGATGCGGGGACCGATGCAATCATGGTGGGGCATGTGACGGTGAGTAAGGTTGACAGCAGCGTGCCGGCTTCCCTTTCAAAAACGATAATGATTGATATGCTCCGGGACGAGATGGGGTTTGATGGCATTGTATTGACCGAGCAAATGGATGTACCTGCCATTACGGAGCAGTATACGACGGACCAGGCAGTGCGTCAGGCGATTACCTCTGGGGCGGATATGATTTACAATCCAGAGGATTTAGAGGTTGCAATTTCTTCGATTCGACAGGCGGTCATGGCTCAGGAGATTGAAGAAAAGGTGATAGATCAGGCAGTGCTCCGAATTTTACACAACAAGCTCCTGCGGGGGATTTGTAAGGGCACAACCGAAGAAGGGGCGACAGCCCAGTAGCAGCTCAGGCTATTTTAAAATCAAGGAGGACGAAAAAAGTGGAAAAAAAAGAGATGCTTTATGAAGGAAAAGCAAAAAAGGTTTATGCGACGGACGTAGAGAACGTTTATATCGTCGATTACAAGGATGATGCGACGGCCTTTAACGGAGAGAAAAAAGGAACGATTGTTGGCAAAGGAGTAATCAATAACCGCATGACGAATTTTTTGTGCCAGAAGCTGGAGGAAGCGGGTGTTCCGACACATTTTGTGGAAGAGCTGAGTGACCGTCAAACAGCTGTAAAGAAAGTGTCGATCATACCACTTGAGGTGATCATCCGCAATACGGCGGCGGGGAGTTTTTCTAAACGGCTTGGCATTGAGGAGGGAAAAAAGCTTCTCTGTCCTACTTTGGAATTCAGCTATAAGGATGATGAGCTGGGGGATCCGCTGATTAATGATTATTTTGCCAAGGCGCTTGGCATTGCAACGCAGGAGGATATTGATACCATCACGAAATATGCATTTATGGTGAATGATTTTCTCATACAATTTTTTAAGGATTGCGGTATTGAGTTGATTGATTTTAAGATTGAGTTTGGTAAAACACCCGATGGCACGATTATACTTGCCGATGAAATTTCGCCGGATACGTGTCGGTTTTGGGATATTAAGACGAGGGAGAAATTGGACAAGGATCGTTTCCGCCGTGATCTGGGCGGCGTTGAGGATGCCTACAATGAAGTTGCGAAGCGTATTGGTCTTATGAAATAAGAGAAAGGAAAAACGGTATGAACTCTGAAATGGGTGAACATATAGAGGATGAGATCCACGAAGAATGTGGTGTGTTTGGTATGTATGATCTGGACGGGGAAGATGTCGCTTCCAGTATATATTATGGGTTATTTGCACTTCAGCACCGCGGGCAGGAGAGTTGCGGGATTGCGGTGAGTGATACGGATGGCCCGAAAGGCAAAGTACTTGCACAGAAGGGCATGGGACTTGTCAATGAGGTTTTTGATGCGGAAGGACTTGAAAAGCTGAAAGGCAATATCGGTGTCGGCCATGTGCGGTATTCTACTGCCGGTGCGAGCAGCAGCCAGAATATACAGCCTCTCGTCCTAAATTATGTAAAGGGGACGCTCATGCTTGCCCACAATGGCAATCTTGTAAATGCAAAAGAGCTGCGGGAGGAAATGGAATATACGGGCGCTATTTTCCAGACAACGATTGACACAGAAGTTATTGCTTATCTTATTGCGAGGGAGCGGCTTGCTACGCCGACGGCGGAAGAGGCTGTGAAGAAGGCGATGATGAAGCTTAAGGGAGCGTATTCCATCATTATTTCCAGTCCGCGTAAGCTAATTGGCGCGCGAGATCCGCATGGATTCCGCCCGTTAGTCATTGGCAAGCGGGATAATAGCTATATTCTTGCCTCGGAGACCTGTGCGCTGGACGCGGTGGACGCTGAGTTTGTGAGGGACGTGAAACCGGGCGAGATCGTCATGCTGGACGCTGACGGTATTCAGTCGGACGAAAGTCTGTGTAGCGAGAAGCCGGCACGGTGCATATTTGAATATATTTATTTCGCGCGTCCAGACAGCTACGTTGACGGGGTAAGTGTTTATAATAGCAGGATTATGGCGGGAAAGATTCTTGCCCAGATGCACCCGGCGGAAGCGGATATAGTAGTGGGCGTGCCGGAGTCCGGCAATGTGGCTGCGATGGGATTCGCCCTGGAATCCGGGATTCAGTACGGCACGGCATTTATGAAAAATAGTTATGTTGGCCGGACCTTTATCAAACCTAAGCAGTCAGCGAGAGAGAGCAGCGTAAAGATTAAGCTGAACGTATTGAAGGAGGTTGTGCGGGGAAAGCGGGTAGTCATGGTAGACGACTCGATTGTCCGCGGCACGACGAGTGAGCGGATTGTGCGCATGTTAAAGGCGGCCGGTGCGACGGAAGTTCATGTTCGGATTAGTTCGCCGCCGTTTTTGAACCCATGTTATTTTGGGACAGACGTGCCAAGCTGTGACCAGCTGATTGCCTACAATAATACGGTGGATGAGGTGTGCAAAAAAATTGGCGCAGATTCCCTGGGCTATCTTGACGGCGAGCGGCTGCATGAGCTGATCGGCGGCGATAAAAATTATTGTGACGCCTGCTTTTCCGGGCGCTATCCGGTGAAGCCGCCGGCGGGGGATATACGGAACGCACTGTAATATAGATAATAGTATTAAGGGTAAAAGCCATTGTAAAAAATATACCTGTATCACAAGTGCAGGGAAAGGACGAGGTGGAGGATGAATACAGATTGTTATGTGAGCCCGTTATCCGAGCGATATGCGAGCAAAGAGATGCAGTACATTTTTTCCCCGGATATGAAATTCCGGACGTGGCGCAAGCTCTGGATCGCACTTGCGGAGACGGAGAAGGAGCTTGGCTTGAAGGATGCGGACGGCAACCCGCGTATTACGGATGAGCAGATTGAGGAGCTGAAAGCCCATGCCCAGGATATCAATTATGATGTGGCAAAGGCCCGTGAAAAGGAGGTCCGCCACGATGTGATGAGCCATGTGTACGCCTATGGGCAGCAGTGTCCGAAAGCGGCAGAAATCATCCACCTTGGGGCCACTTCCTGTTATGTCGGTGACAACACGGATGTCATTATTATGACCGAGGGTTTGAAGCTCGTGAAGAAGAAAGTGGTAAATGTCATTGGGGAGCTTGCGGGATTTGCAAAGAAATATAAGGATTTGCCCACACTGGCGTTTACACATTTCCAGCCGGCCCAGCCGACCACAGTTGGAAAGAGGGCAACGCTTTGGATGCAGGAGCTTGTAATGGATCTGGAAGACCTGGAGCATGTCCTTTCCCATATGAAGCTTCTTGGTTCTAAGGGGACAACGGGTACTCAGGCGAGTTTTCTCGAGCTGTTTGAGGGCGATGAGGAGGCATGCAAAAAGGCGGATCACATGATTGCCAGAAAAATGGGATTTGAGGCTTGTTTTCCCGTCTCGGGGCAGACGTATTCGCGCAAGTTAGATACACGGGTATGTAATGTTCTTGCCGGGATTGCGGCGAGTGCACATAAATTTTCAAATGATATCCGCCTGCTCCAGCATTTGAAAGAGGTGGAGGAGCCATTTGAAAAGAGCCAGATCGGTTCGTCTGCAATGGCGTACAAGAGAAATCCGATGCGGAGTGAGCGCATTTCGTCTCTGTCCCGCTATGTGATGATTGACGCGCTGAATCCGGCTATTACTTCTGCAACCCAATGGTTTGAGAGGACATTGGACGATTCGGCAAATAAGCGTCTCAGCGTGGCAGAAGCCTTTTTGACTATTGACGGTATACTGGATTTGTTTTTAAATGTTGTGGACGGTCTGGTCGTTTATGACAAAGTAATAACAAAACGCCTCATGTCGGAGCTGCCGTTTATGGCGACAGAAAATATTATGATGGATGCTGTGAAGGCGGGAGGAAACCGCCAGGAGCTGCATGAAAAGATCCGTACGCTTTCGATGGAAGCGGGAAGGAATGTAAAAGAAAAGGGACTGGATAACAATTTGCTGGAACTTATTGCATCCGATGATGAATTTCCGATGACGTTGGAAGAGCTTCAGAAGACGATGGAACCGAGCCGTTATGTGGGAAGGGCGCCGAGCCAGGTGACGGAATTTCTGGATGAAGTGGTTCAGCCGATACTGGATGAAAATAAAGAACTGCTTGGCATAAAAGCAGATATACACGTGTGACGAGAGCCGTGAGGTGGTATCCGCAGAGGAGTTTTGCCGATACCACCTGAACGGCATTTTTTTGTTTAAAATTCATTTTTATTCGCTTGTTGCTATCATGTAAAATAAATTCCTTGAAATGCAATTCAAAATCATATATAATAAATCTGTGTGCCTGGGATCAGGCATGCTGGCAGGAGGGAAACTACACGATTCTGTGTGGTGGTGCATGAAACTTTAAGGAGGAATGGATATGGTTACAGCAATTGTAGGCGCCAATTGGGGAGATGAAGGAAAAGGGAAAATTACGGATATGCTTGGAGAAGAGTCCGATATTATTGTACGTTTCCAGGGAGGAAGTAATGCAGGGCATACGATTGTCAATGATTATGGCAAATTTGCATTACATATTTTGCCGTCCGGCGTGTTTTACGATCATACGACAAGTATTATTGGAAACGGCGTGGCATTAAATGTCCCAGATTTGTTCAAGGAAATTAATGAGATTGTAGAACGGGGTGTTCCGAAGCCGAAAATCCTTGTGTCAGACCGGGCACAGATTGTTATGCCATACCATATTCTGTTTGATCAGTATGAAGAGGAGAGGCTTGCTGGAAAATCCTTTGGTTCTACGAAGTCGGGGATTGCGCCTTTTTATTCGGATAAATATGCCAAAATTGGCGTCCAGGTTTCAGAGCTATTTGACGAGGAACGCCTTCGAGAGAAGCTGGAAAATATATGTGTTCAAAAAAATGTGCTGCTTGAGAATCTTTATCACAAACCGGCGCTGAATGTAGATGAGCTTATGGAGACGCTGCGGGGATACCGCGAAATGGTTGAACCGTATGTATGTGATGTTTCGTTATATCTTCACCAGGCGAGACAGCAGGGCAAGAGAATCTTGCTTGAGGGGCAGCTTGGCTCATTGAAGGATCCGGATCACGGAATTTATCCGATGGTTACATCCTCGTCGACGCTGGCGGCATATGGCGCGGTGGGGGCAGGTATCCCGCCATATGATATTAAACGGATTGTAACAGTGGTAAAGGCTTATTCGAGCGCCGTTGGCGCCGGGGAATTTGTAAGTGAGATATTTGGCGAAGAGGCGGAAGAGCTTAGAAAGCGCGGTGGCGACGGGGGAGAATATGGGGCCACGACGGGACGGCCAAGACGGATGGGATGGTTTGACGCTGTGGCGAGCCGCTATGGCTGTCGGATTCAGGGAGCGACGGAGGCGGCGCTTACGGTGCTGGATGTACTTGGCTATCTCGATGAACTCCCGGTGTGCGTCGGATACGAGATAGATGGCACAGTTACGAGGGATTTCCCGACGACAGCCCAGTTAAAGAAAGCGAAGCCGGTATACGAGACGCTTCCCGGATGGAAGGAAGATATCCGCGGCATAACGGAATACGGAAGGCTGCCTGAAAACTGCCGTAAGTATATCGAGTTTATCGAAAAAGAACTGGAAGTGCCGATCAAGATGGTCTCGAACGGACCTGGCAGACACGAGATTATATATCGCTAGATAGCGGCCAGTTATAATATTAAAAAAATGAGGGGCGCGTTTTGTGCCCCTCTCATAATTTGAATGCCGTGCATAATGCTACGTTTTGTCCGGCCGGATTAGTCCAGTATATATCTTGCCGTTTCTACTTTATTCATGCTATACAGATGAATGCCGTTTACGCCATGTGCGAGCAGGTCCGTCATCTGTTTTTTTGTATAATCCAGGCCCGCTTTTTTTAAGTCCGCCGGCGAGTCTTTATATTTATCAATAGAGAGCTGCAAGTCGCGGGGAATTTTCGAGCCAGAGAGCTGAATAATGTTTTTGATTTGCCCGGCTGTGATGATCGGCATCAGTCCCGGAAGTATAGGGATGTCAATACCCGCATTTCTCACGGCATCCAAAAAACGGAAGAATGTTTCATTATCATAAAAAAGCTGGGTAATCAGAAAATCAACACCTTGGTCCACCTTGGTTTTTAGGTGTGAGACATCTTCTTTCAGGGAGGAGGCTTCCGGGTGTACTTCAGGATAACAGGCTCCGGCTACGCTGAAAGGGAAGGCGGATTTGATGTCTTTGATAAGATCCGATGCGTGCTGGTAGAATCTGTCGGAAAATTGTGCATCGCTCATGTCCCTGGGCTGGTCGCCGCGAAGGCCAAGTATATTCCGAATGCCATTTCGGTACAGGTTTGTGAGGAAATTTGTCAGGAATAACCTGTCAGGAATGGCGGCGCAGGTAAGATGTGTCAACGCCTCAATTCCGCACTGGTTTTGGATATAGGAAGCGATGGCGAACGTGTTTTCCGAAGTCGTGCCGCCAGCGCCGTATGTAACGCTGATAAAGTTTGGGTGAAGCTCTTTGAATTGGTCCAGGGCATCGTAAATGGCCGTGATGTCGGTATCCTTTTTTGGTGGAAATACCTCTAAGGAATAAACGGGTCTGTTTTTGTGAAAAAAGTCTTTAATCATGCTGCCGCCTCCTTTTGCGTGTTAAAAAAAACCTTATAAGCAGCACCATACTGCTTATAAGGTAGTAATGACAGGGGCACTAGGAATCGAACCCAGCTCTGGAGTTTTGGAGACTCTTATTCTACCGATGAACTATGCCCCTAAATCACTTACTTTTCTATTATACTATACAGAATTGAAAAAGTCAATCATAATTTTTTATAAATAGCCCAGGCTTCGAAGTATGTAGATCCACATAGTCAGGCTGACGGAGGAGAGAAGTGTGGTGAGAACGATGATACTGCTTGTGAGGACGTCGTCGTTCTTTGTGTTTTTCACCATAATATAGCAGGAGGCTGTTGTCGGTGAGCCAAGCATAATAAGGATGCCAACCAGCTCCTGGTTCCGGTATCCAAAATGAACAGCGACGGGCAAAAAGAGCGCGCATAGCAGGAATAATTTGATAAAGGTGGCGGCAATCGTCGGCTTTATTTTTTTGATCGCTTTCCGGCCCTCAAATCCGGCCCCGATTGACAGGAGGGCGAGGGGGGAGGCGGTGGCGGCCAGGTTTTTAACCCCTTTATTAAGAAATACCGGAAGGTGCATGTCCAAAAAGGCAAAGGGCAGCGCGATTAAAATAGCGAGCAGGATCGGGTTTTTAAAAATGCTGGCCACGGTTGTTTTTATGTCGGGGCGTTTGTCATTCCCCGCGCCCTTTATCGTAAGTATAATAACGGCAAATATGTTAAAGAGGGGAACGGCCCCGAGGATCATAAGGGGCGCCATGCCGGCATCCTTGTACATAGTATCAATGAATGCGAGTCCCAGAATGGCGGCGCTGCTTCGGTAGGAGGCTTGAATAAAGGCGCCCTTTTCGTCCTCCTGTTTCAGAAAAACTTCAGTCAGCCCCCAAATGGCTAGGATGACAAGGAGAGTTACGGTGAAACAAAACAGAACATATTTCATATCAAAATGGCGCCCCATGTCGTTTTCTGTCAGATCCATGAAAACGAGGGCAGGAAGCGCGACGTAAAATACATATTTATCCGTGGACTGGATAAAAGGATTTCCGATTATCTTGCACTTGCGCAGCGCTTTTCCCAGTATCATAAGGAAAAAAACCGGGAGCGTTGCATTGATGCTGTATAAGAAGTTTGACATGTGTCCTCCCATTCTTAAAACGTAGTCATTTTGGTACTTCACCATTATATACAAAAGGGTGGCTAAAGGGCAAGAAAAAGTTTGTGGAATCGCTATTTATAATTGCCAATAACCGCTATAAGTGGTACAATATCTTTAAAACGGAAGATGGAGGAAATCGTATTGAATCAAAAACTTGACCGGAACATAATTGAATACTTGCTAGCCTCGTTAGATAGTTCTCTAAGGGGAGATGCCGACATTGACCGTTTGCTGGGAGCGTACCAGAATTCGGAATGGCAAATGTTGATTGAGGCATATCGTATCCGGACGGCACATTTGCTTGGGGAGTTTGCAAATGCCATGCCGGGTGGCTTTTTTATTTACCGCGCAAATGGAAATGAGGAGATTATTTACGTCAATGATGCCATATTGAGTATTTTTGGATGTGAAAACAAAGAAGAATTCCGGATATTAACGGGAAATTCGTTCCGGGGAATTGTACATCCTGACGATTTGGAACAGGTGGAGGAGAGTATTGAACATCAGATTTCCAAGAATGAAGATGACTTAGATTATGTCGAATATCGGATCATCCGAAAAGATGGCGAGGTAAGGTGGATTGAGGATTACGGGTACCTGGTACATAGCGATGTGGCGGGTGATGTTTTTTATGTGTTCGTACGGGATTCCACTGAAAAAAGGAGACGGCAGCAGGCGGAACGTGAAAAAAAGAGAGCGCAGGAACAGAAGCTCAGGGACCAGATTGAAGTGTATAATAAAGAATTGGAGGTAGTGACCCAGGAAAATGTGTGGCGCTATGAGCTGATTGAGGGATTAAGAGTCGATTATGAGTCAATATTTTATGCAGATCTGGATGAAAATTGGATTCGCGCCTACCGTGTCAGTGAACGCTTTCAGGACCAGTTTTCGAAAGATTGTCCCGTGCGCGAGTTTGCGGGATTTGATGATAAGTATATTGCGAATTGGGTTTTTCCGGCGGATCGGAAAATTGTGGCGGGCATTTCAGACCCCTCTTATATCCGGGAAAAGCTGTCCCATCAAAAGACGTTTCATGTGACTTACCGCATTTTTCGAAACGGAGTGCCGGAATATATCCAGCTTCGTATTGTGAATGCGGGCAGAGATGGGCGTGTTTCCCAGATTGTACTTGGATACCGCAATGTAGATGAAGAAATGAGCCAGGAATTCCGGCAGCGCCAGATGCTGGCGGAGGCGCTGGAGGAAGCAAACCGGGCGAACCGGGCAAAAAATTTATTTCTCTCCAATATGTCACATGACATACGTACGCCGATGAATGCCATTATGGGATATACGTCTCTTGTCAAAAAACATTTGGATGATACGGAAAAGGTCATGGACTATTTGGATATGATTTCAAATGCCAGCGACCAGTTAATGCAGCTGTTAAACGACGTGCTCGAGATTTCCAGAATTGAATCCGGGAAAATACAAGTAGAAAAAGAGGAGTGTAATCTCGTTGACCTGGTTCGCAGGATAGAAGCGGTTATGCTTTCGAAAGTAAAGGAGAAAAAAATTACATTTACTGTTGATTTGAGCCGGATCAAGCACAATGTGGTTTATGTGGAGCAGCAAAAGCTCGGCATGATACTCTCGCACATCATGAGCAATGCGATCCAATATACAGACAGGGGCGGAGCGGTGTCGATGGCAGTAGTGGAAGAGAAGGTACATAATCATCATGCCGTATACCATTTTGTCATTAAGGATAATGGAATTGGCATAAGTGAAGAGTTTCTGGCGCAGATTTTTGAGCCTTTTGTGAGGGAAAAGAATACGACGATGAGCGGCATATATGGCACCGGACTTGGCTTGACGATTACAAAAGGCCTGGTGGATAGCATGGGCGGGACCATTGATATAGCCAGCGAGGTGGGGAAAGGGAGTACATTTACGACTACGTTTGCGCTGCGTATACAGGAACAGAAGCAGATGAGTGTCTCAGAACTGGATATTATAGAGTTGGACCGGAATTTAAAACCGAAAAGAATATTGATTGTGGACGACAATGAGATTAATATGGAAATCGAAAGTGAAGTGCTAAAAGAGGGAGGTTTTTTGGTGGACACGGCCGCGGACGGCAGCATCGCAGTCGAGAAAGTGAAAAATTCTCTTCCCGGCTATTATGATTTGATCCTTATGGATATTCAGATGCCGGTTATGAATGGGTATTGCGCTACGAAAGCCATTCGTCAGCTCGAGGATCCGGCTTTGGCTAATATTCCGATTATTGCTGTTTCCGCGAATGCGTTTGAGGAGGATAGGAAAATGTCGCTTAAATGCGGTATGAACGACCATCTTCCGAAACCGGTGGATGCAGTGGGACTTCTTCGGGTCATATGTAAGTTTATACAACACAGAGAGGCGGAGTCCACCCACGCAGATCTGCTTTTGTAAGGCGGCGGGATTGGCGGAATAAAAAGATATAAGGGGAAAAGAATATGAGGCATTATGAAAATCCTAACATGCTACAGGAAAATTGTGAGCCGCAGCGGTCTTATTATATACCATATGATACGCTGGAAAAAGCTCTCGCAGGAAAGAAAGAGGCATCGGACTATTATAAGTGTTTAAATGGGGAGTGGCGGTTTCGGTATTTTGAACGGGAGATCGATGTTCCGAAGGACATAAGTGGGTGGGATACGGTTCAGGTTCCCTCGAACTGGCAAATGCAAGGATATGACCGTCCTGGCTATACGAATTTTAATTACCCGTTTCCGGTAGATCCGCCTTATGTGCCGGATGATAATCCGTGTGGTATGTACTCGCTTGCGTTTGACTTACCTGCTGGATGGGAGGGGCGCGAGACATATATTGTATTTGAAGGCATCAATTCATGCTTTTACCTGTATGTGAATGGTGAGTACGTCGGTTTTAGCCAGGTCTCCCATATGCAGAGCGAATGGCAGCTGACGGATGTTTTAAAGCCGGGCACAAATTATTTGACGGTAAAGGTATTAAAGTGGTGTGCGGGGAGCTATCTCGAGGACCAGGACTACTTCCGCCTGTCAGGAATTTTCCGGGATGTGTATTTGCTTTCCCGGGGAAAGGGCCACATCCGGGATTTGGATGTGCGGGCGGACCGGAACCACATTTATTGTGAGCACCCGTATACGCTGTACGATGGGGGTGCGCCCGTGAAGGATTTGGGGTCGCCAGTCGGCTGGAACGCGGAACATCCGTATTTATATACACTGGTAGTGCAGCAGGCGGGAGAATTTATTCCGGTCAGGATAGGATTCCGGGAGATCTGTGTCAGCTCCAAAAGGGAATTGTTAATCAATGGTGTTCCGGTAAAACTCAAGGGAGTAAACCATCACGACACACACCCGGAGAGGGGACACGCGATGTCCGAGGAGGATATCCGGCAGGATCTTTTGCTGATGAAAAAGTTGAATATCAATACAATCCGGACTTCGCACTATCCGCCCACGCCGTATTTTTTGGAATTATGTGATGAGCTTGGTTTTTATGTGATCGACGAGACAGACTTAGAAACGCATGGTTTCTGGACCAGATATAACCAGTTTACATATGATATGGAGAGTCCCGAGTGGCTCTGCCGCCAGGAGGAGTGGCGGGACGCCTTCGTGCACCGGGTGATGCGCATGGTGGAGAGGGATAAAAATCATCCGTGTATTATTATGTGGTCAATGGGAAATGAGAGCGGCTACGGTGCGAACCACGACGCCATGATTGCGTGGACGAAAGAGCGCGATGGGAGCAGGCTTGTGCATTATGAAGGGGCAAATGTCATCGGAGATGAGTGCGGCGTGGATGTCATTAGCCGGATGTATACCAGCTATGAGGATATCGATTCTTTTATAGACAAAGAGGGAGAGACGCGTCCTTATTTTCTGTGCGAATATTCGCACGCAATGGGCAACGGCCCGGGTGATGTAGACGATTACTGGGAAAAGGCATATGACAGTCCTGCGTTTATCGGCGGATGTATTTGGGAGTGGGCGGATCATGCGGTGCTGCATGACGGGGCATTTCGGTATGGCGGGGATTTCGGCGAGATTACCCACGATGGAAATTTCTGCTGTGACGGCCTCGTATTTGCTGACCGGAGCTTAAAGGCGGGCAGCTTGAACGCAAAGGCAGTGTACCAGAATATGAAAACCTGTTTGGAAGGCCAAAAGCTAACGGTACATAACCGCTTTGACTTTACAAATTTAAAATGTTACCGCCTGGTATGGAGGCTTATGGTGGATGGAGAGCAGATGAAAGAGGAAACGCTTATCTGTGATATTCCCCCGCGGGAAAGCGCCTCCTATGTGTTGGATTTTGAACTTCCGGAAACATGCCGTTTTGGATGTACCCTTGATTTGTCTCTGATGGATGGAGCGGAGGAGATCGCAATGGAACAGCATGAGCTTTCGGTACAGGGAGTTCCCCCATTCCCAGCCGCCCGCGCGGCGGGGGACGTCTCCTTTGAGCAAACAGGGGAAAAGCTCCGAATTGCGGGAGACGGTTTTGAATATATTTTTAATACCCACTATGGAAATTTTGAGAGGATAAAGATGGGGGATAAGCTGGTTCTTGATGAGCTGGTGCGCCTTACCGTATGGCGTCCGCCGACGGATAATGATGTGCATGCAAGCGGCAAATGGCAGTCAGAAAATTACCATAAATTGTGCGGGAAGGTGTATTCCTGTGAGTGGAGTGGGAACCAAATCGTGGTGAAGGGAAGTCTGTCAGGCATATCGAGAGTACCGTTTTTGACATATGGGATGACGTTTACGGTCAGCGCCGACGGGGCGATTTCGGTTGACCTGTGTGGAACGAGGCGGGAGAACAGTGCCTTTTTGCCGCGGTTTGGGTTTGAATTCCGGCTTCCCAAAAGTGATGAGCGGTTTCAGTATTTTGGACGGGGGGAAAGGGAGAATTATGTCGATATGCATGCCCATACGAGGCTGGGTATGTTTGAGAGCTGCCCGTCGCAGGAGTATGTTCCGTATGTCAGGCCGCAGGAGCATGGAAACCATACAGGGGCGAAGCTTTTGCGTATCGGCGGCATGGTTGTGACCGCCCGGGAGCCGTTCGAATTTAATGTATCCCAGTACAGCCCCCAAATGCTGACGGATGCCGCTCATACAGATGAATTGGTGGAGTCGGGACATACATACGTGCGTATAGATTATAAGGTGAGCGGGATTGGTTCCCACAGCTGCGGACCGGAATTATTGGAGAAATACCGGGTAAACGAAGAGGAGATCCATTTTCAAATTCAGCTGCGTCCCGGCTGCTGAAAAAGCCATGCCCGGATCCTCACTGCTTCGCAGTGTAAACAAAAGGACGGTACTGAGTTTCAGTACCGTCCTTTTGTTGCCGTGCAGGCACGGGGATCCGGGCATGTGTTGGTAAGTACAAAGGATTTCGTCAATACCCCACCCGTTTCCCTTTTTTCGTCATATACCCGGTGATTTTTTTTGCTTTATAATCGGCTTTCTTGCGCGAATCCGGAACTTCCGGGTCTGTTGGGTCATAGTTGATGCTGCCGGTAGTTTTTATGACTGCCGGTTTGCCTAGTGGTCCTGGCTTTGAAGTATCGCCTTTTACTATTTTGACAGGGGTTCCTGTCGACGCATAATCATAGATCCATTTGGCATCTGCCACAGTCATACGGATACAGCCAGCGGAGGCCGGTGAGCCAAGCAAGTTGTAGCGGTAGGAAGGAAGTGCGTAGTGGGAGTCCGTACTTACCGCGATAGAGTGGAAATAAATATTCCCCACGATGTGAGAAGTCCATCTCGCAAATACAGTACTTCCATCCGGCTCATGCATAGGTTTCAAGGTATATTTTACCGATGTACCATTGGTGCATATAGAGTACGTGCCGAGCGGGGTATACGAAGAGTGCAAATGTAATGCGCTCGTTCCCGCATTTGTCGAGACGTCGCGTCCGACGGATACAGCACAGGTTTTAATTGGTATGTCGTACTTTTTCGTCTCGCTGTTATAAAGGTAAATGGTTACCGCACATGCCGCGCGGTTTACCTCGATATACAAACGGTTTGTGTTCGAAGAGCTGCTCTCTTTCAAATTTATAATATTGGTTAAATCGGTTTGTTTCACATTATTGACATAATAAAACTTGTACGTTTTGCCATTGTATTTTTCATAGTACCAGCCGTTTTTCCCCATATCTTTTTTTCGAAGCTCGTAAGTTTTTTCATTTAGGAAAACTTTCTTTCCCCAGCTTGTATAGCCGTATACTTCAACGAGGAATTCTCCCTTGCTGGTATTTTTTGTTTTCAAGGAAACACTGCGTTTGCCCGCGGTTCCCTTTACATAATAGGTGCCGGTTTTTTTTCTGTTTTTGCCCTTCATCTGATATACGTTGAAGCGCATTTTCTTAATATTACCGGGGATATAGGCATTGTTCAGCTTGTAAATACAGGATGCATTTCCGGTTTTCTTTACGGTAAGCGTACCGTTCTGTGCCTGTTCATCGGCCAGCGCCGTATCGTTGAGCGTATACGTCTTGCCATTGTTGTCGGTCAGTGTGGCGCGGATCGTGTAGCGGTCCAATACATAATTTAATTTTTTCAATTTAACTTCAGCATAAAATTTGCTGCCATTGGACCGTTTTTTTGTGCCGGCAATGCTTGCGGCCTTTTTCCCTTTGCTGTTGTATAAGGAAAAGGTAACTTTTTGTACGCCATAAACGTTACTCAAGCCATCCAGAGTGATGCCGAATGCCTTTTTCTTTTCAAGTGATTTTGACCGCTTCATTTCAAAGGTTTTCAGTGAAGGGATGACGGTGTAGGTTGTGGACGCGAGAGACTGCGTTGTTCCTGTTTTATCATTTACAAAAACAAGCTTGGCATTCCAGACTCCGTATGCCGTGCCCGCTGCCCCAACATTTGCGGACAGCCGCATGCCGCCTTCTGTAAAAGGGGTCTTTGCGGCAATTACCTGGGCGGATTTTTCATCGCTGCCCTGTGGCCACGCCATTACAGACACAAATTTATTTTGTCCTGGTATGGCCGCCTCCCCTGCAGCTTCGGACGAAGCGACACGCACATTTCGTGAGGCGCTGTCGGAACCGCCGTCCATTTGGATGGAAAGCTTGTCGGCATGTATGGAAAAATCGCACAATCCTGCGGAAACTTTCGAATCTCCCACTAGTATGTGGACCTCGTAAGCATCATAGTCAAAGTTTAGATCTTCGAGGGAAAAGCTCCCGTTATAAGTGCCGTCAGAACAATTGTCCGAAGTCAGTGCGACCGTTGTCTGTAGTGCAACATTTTGTGTATTCTTATGTGAAACCTGGAGTGTCAGGGAGCTGGTCTGTGTAACATCCAGTCCTTGTACGTTGTAGCGGCATTCACCGGAAGCGCGGTTTACCGCTGTGCCCGCTGTATAGCTGGCGGCTTCTGCTTGAATTGGTATGGCTCCGGCCATGATGAAAAACATGGCGCAAGCTGCAATAAGATGAGTGAAAATATGTAGTCTTTCTTTCATGTCTTACCTCCATTTTTATTTCAAATTTACTCTACATAAAGCTATTCTTACACGATTTTATCATTTTGTCAATGGCATTGTTTAACGCCTATGGCGTTATAGGTGGAAGGGTGGTATAATAGAAAATCATAATGTATTGGAGGAAAGCGGATGAAAAAAACAAGGAAAAGGCAGCTCAGTCTTATTTTGGCGGCCGCCCTTATGGTTTCGGTGAGCGGGCCGGGGGCGGAGGCTAAAAGTAAGCTGGCGCTGAACCGCAAAAAGGTCACGCTGCAACAAGGCAAGAGTTTCCGTTTAAAAGTGAAGGGAACCAAAAAGAAAGTTAAGTGGGCGTCGAGCCGGAAGAAGGTAGCTGTTGTAAACAAGAAAGGCAAGGTTACCGCAAAAAAGGCGGGGACGGCAAAGATTACTGCCCGTGTCGGGAAGAAACGGCTCGTATGCCGGGTGACGGTAAAAAGAAAGGCCAGTGAGGCAAATCCGTCCCAGGGTGGGACAACCCAGCCCGGCAACACACAGGAGCCGGCACCGACCCCGATGCCGGCTGCGGGCCAAACCGGGGTACCAGTCCAGACGGCTCCAGCGAACCAGACAGAGGTTCCCAGACAGACAGATCCAGTGAAAACACCGCCGGTACAGACGGAGTCGGCGCAGCCGTCGCCTGGAAGACATACATCACCCCCTACGGAAACGCCATCCCCGACGCCGGCGCCAGATGAAGTTCCGGTGGAGTTTTTCCAGACTACCCAGCCGGATTATGAAACCGGTACGCCGGAAGTACCGTTGTTCTCGGCGGATTCAGGAGTTTATGGCAATGCGTTTAAGCTGGGGATGAAGAGCCAGCCGGGAACCCAGATTTACTATACGACGGATGGCAGCATACCGACTACGGAATCAAATAAGTACACAGACGCCTTTGTTGTAGTCAATAGAAACGGTATGCCCAATGTGCTCAGCACGGCTCAGAACATAAAGAAAATGTATATAAACGGCAGTGGTTATGACTATACGCCAAAGGCAGATGAAGTGGCAAAATGTACTGTAATCCGGGCCGTCGCGGTCAGTCCTGATAACCAGGCAAGCGAGGTGGTGACCCGAAGCTATTTTGTCGGGAATGAGGTAAAGACGAAATATAAGGATGCAACGGTTATGTCGCTCGTGATTGATCCGGATAGTCTTTTGAATTACGAAACCGGCATCCATGTACTGGGAAAACTGTATGACGAGTGGAGAAATACGGAAGAGGGGTCACAGCTTTGGCATCAGTACTGGAACTATGTAGGAAATTATACGCAGTCCGGACGTGAATGGGAGCGGCAGGCGGTAGTCGACTATTTTGATGCGGATAGTGAAAAGCTTGAATTTTCAGCGCCATTGGGTGTTCGCCTGCACGGTGGCGCCAGCAGGATGTATGGACAGAAGAGCTTCAAATTCTATTTCCGTGAGGAATACGGGCAAAAGAATTTGAAATATCCGTTGATTCCGGGGGATCTGGACGCAGGGGGAGAGCAGATTAAAAAGTACAAGTCCTTTATGCTCAGAAATGGTGGAAATGATACCGAGTATTCGAAAATCCGGGATGTCTTTAACCAAAGCATGGTGGAGGACCGGGCTTTCGGCGTACAGGCAGCGCGCCCTTGTGTATTGTTTATTAACGGCGAGTACTGGGGCCTCTATAATTTGACGGAGAAATACAGTGACAATTCCCTCGAGACACAATATGGTGTCGATAAGGACAATGTAGTTGTGTATAAAGAAGGGGAGATGGACGAGGGACAGGATGGCGACGAAGCTCTTTATGAAGAGCTTTGGAGTTATGCGGACAAAGACTTTTCAGATGACGCCGTATATGAACAATTTTGTAATATCGTAGATATTGACAGTTTCGTCGACTATTATGCGACAGAGATTTACATTGCCAATAGCGACTGGGATCCGGAAAAAAATTATTTGATATGGAGGGCGCGGACACCGGACGGAACAAATCCATACGCGGATGGGAAGTGGAGATATTTGCTCTATGATACGGAATATTCCATGTCTTTGTACAACGATAGGGAAAATCAAGCGGACTATGATTCGTTTTCGAGGGCGTTGAGACAGGATAGTCTCTTTTCCGCCGTTACGAAAAATAAAAAGTTCCAGGAAAAGTTTATTGCGGCGGTCCAGGAGATTGGCTCGGTGAATTTTGATCCTGATGCATGCAATCGTAAGCTGAATGAGTATGTAAGCGTTTATAAGCCGCTTATGCAGGATTATTACACCCGGTTTTTCGGAAGAGATTCGTGGCAGCGGAACCAATTTGACAGCGCGACGGCGACGATAAAAGATTTTATAGCGAAAAGATATACATCGATTATATCCCATGTACAAAGGGGATGTGCTCTAAGATGATAAATAGTTAGAAATTGATATGTACCGTCAGCCGTTTGGCTGGCGGTACTGTTTATGAGAGAAATAGAGGCATTTTATTCAAAATAGTCGATTTTCATCGCGTGCTTCACCTCGGCTAATGTCTTTGCCGCCGTCTCCCTTGCCTTAATACTTCCCTCGCGGAGAATTTCCATCACGGCGGGGATATCCTTTTCAAGCTCGTGCCGCCTTGCCTGGATTGGCTCCAGCTCTTCCATAAGAACAGCGTAGAGGAATTTCTTCACCTTTACATCGCCCAGGCCGCCACGGGTGTAGTGCGCCTTCAGTTCGTCAAGGCATGCGTAGTCTGACAGATAGCGCTCAAAATGTTCATCCCGGCAAAATGCGTCGAGATATGTAAACACCGTATTTCCCTCCAGCTTTCCGGGATCGTCTACGCGGATATGGTCCGGGTCGGTGTACATGCTCATCACCTTTTTGCGGATGTCGTCCGGGTGGTCAGAAAGATAAATACAGTTTCCAAGGGATTTACTCATCTTGGCCTTGCCGTCCGTGCCCGGAAGACGCATACAGGCGTCATTGTCCGGCAGAAGCGCCTTTGGTTCAATCAAAACGTCATCATAGGTTGCATTAAAGCTGCGCACAATTTCGCGCGCCTGCTCGACCATAGGGAGCTGGTCGTCGCCAACAGGTACGGTAGTCGCTTTGAAAGCAGTAATATCCGCGGTCTGGCTAATGGGATAGGTGAAAAAGCCTACCGGAATACTGGAATTAAATCCACGGAGACTGATTTCTGCCTTGACCGTCGGATTCCGTTTGAGACGTGACACCGTTACCAGGTTCATATAGTAAAAAGTAAGCTCTGTAAGCTCAGAGACATAAGATTGGACAAACAGGGTTGATTTTGCCGGGTCGAGCCCGCAGGACATATAATCCAAAGCCACTTCGGAGATATTGCTTCTGACCTTTTCCGGATTGTCGAAGTTGTCTGTTAGCGCCTGGGCGTCAGCGATCATAATATTAATGTCGTCATATTCTCCTGAATTTTGGAGTTTTACACGTTGCTTCAGTGAACCTACATAATGTCCGACATGGAGTTTTCCCGTCGGCCGGTCACCGGTTAAAATGATTTTTTTCATATTTCCCTCATTTCTGCGCTGCTTTTGCGCATAATCGATGTTTGTGGCAAGCAGCGCGCTTTCCTTCTTTTCTTTCCTTCATGTTGCACAAACAATAATTATCATAATTCTATAGTTTTTTATAGAAAAAGTCAACTAAAACACCAGGTTTTCATTCTGGCTATTTCATTTTTGTACGCGGTATGTTACAATGTTATAGATTAATTTATCACATAGCCATTACGAACGGTGTAGAAATGAGGTGCAAAATGATAGTGAAACGATGGGTGGCCATTAGCGCTGTGGCAGTGGCGGCGTCAGCGGTTCTGGCGGGATGTAGTTCACAGAAGCAGCCCCAGCAGCCGGCGGCGCCGGCGGCGGAAGCGCAGGCCAGTGCAGAGGCAGGGGCTACAGAAGAAACTGTGGCGGAAGATGCCACAGTTTTAAAGGATGCTTTTCAAAATGATTTTTCGGTAGGCGTTGCTGTGAAGATGGCGGCGGTCAACGACGACGCAGAGATGGAATTTGTCGGTCGGAATTTTAACAGCATCACGATGGAAAATGATATGAAGCCAGAGAGTTTGCTTGACTGGGAGGCATCGGAAAAGAGTAAGGACGGGATGCCGGAGATCCGGAAAGAGCACCTGGGCCGTGTGCTGGGGATGGCAAAGGAAAAGGGAATGAAATTGCGCGGGCACTGTCTTGTTTGGCACAGCCAGACGCCAGAGTGGTTCTTTTCAAAGGATTTTGAGCCGTCCAAAGGACTTGTGGACAAGGAGACGATGAAAAAGCGGATGGAGGTGTATCTCCAGAAGGTGCTTACTTACTGCCAGGACAATTTCCCCGGGGTTGTATATGCGTGGGATGTAGTAAATGAAGCGATGGCAGACGGCGGGGGATACCGTACGGAAAGCAATTGGTACCAGACGTATGGTGACGAGAGCTATATTACAGATGCCTTTACGTTTGCCAGAAAATATGCGGCTCCGGAAGTAAAACTATTTTACAATGATTATAATGAATATGTACCGGCCAAGCGGGATTTGATTGTGGAGCTTTTAAAGGATCTGCGCGGAAAGGGACTGGTCGACGGCATGGGAATGCAGAGCCATTGGGATATGAGCTTTCCCTCTGTCGATATGCTGGGGCAGGCATTGGAGGAATATGGGAAAATAGATGGGCTGGAAATCCAGTTTACGGAAATTGATATGCACAATACCGATAATTCCAAAGAGGGGCTGCAAAAACAGGCGGAGCGCTATAAGCAATTTTTTGAGACTATTTTGCGGGCTGACCGGACCGGCACAGCCAATGTCACGAATGTGACGTTCTGGGGAATGGACGATGAGGTTACCTGGCTCAGTGGATTCAAGGGAGAGACGAGCTATCCGCTTCTGTTTGATGCGGACCACAAGGAGAAGCCATGCTTTGGAAGCATTCTGGAGACGGCGAAGGAAGCGTATAAATAACAATGTT
Source organism: uncultured Eubacterium sp. (assembly GCA_910584245.1). Taxonomy (GTDB): domain Bacteria; phylum Bacillota; class Clostridia; order Lachnospirales; family Lachnospiraceae; genus Eubacterium_F. The sequence continues at coordinate 8,476 of CAJTZF010000013.1, read as the reverse complement.
CTTAAGCCGGGAAAGGCATAGGTATCAAAATGAAAAAAAAGGCAGATATTTTGATCGTGGGATGCGGGGCAGCGGGTTTGTATTGCGCCCTGCATCTTCCAAAAGATAAGGAAATCGTAATTCTCTCAAAGGATGATGTGGAAAACAGCGACTCGTATCTTGCACAGGGCGGCATCTGTGTGTTGAAATCAGAGGAGGATTATGAGAGCTATTTTGAGGACACAATGAAGGCGGGGCACTATGAAAACCGGAAAGAATCCGTGGATATTATGATCCGTTCTTCCCGAAAGGTTATTGATGACCTCATCCTGTACGGCGTGGATTTTGAGAATGACCACGGCTCTCTTATTTTTACAAGGGAAGGGGGCCACTCAACACCGCGTATATTATTTCATGAGGATGCCACAGGGAAGGAAATTACGAGCCGGCTGCTCCGGGCAGTAGAGAGCCTTGAAAATGTAACGGTCTGTCCGCATACGACAATGATCGATTTGCTGACGGAAAATAACACGTGTCTGGGGGCGGTTGTGGCGGAGAAAGATGGAACTGTTGTACCGGTCCGGGCAGATTATACGGTACTCGCCTGCGGCGGTCTGGGCGGTCTGTACGAGCACACGACAAATTTCAAGCATATAACGGGAGATGCGCTGGCAATTGCGCTAAAACACGGGATAGAATTGGAAAATATAGATTATATCCAAATACATCCGACGACGCTCTATTCTCCCAAGCCGGGCCGGCGGTTTTTGATTTCAGAGTCCGTGCGCGGGGAGGGCGCTGTGCTGTTAAATAAGGATGGGGAGCGGTTTGTCGACGAGCTGCTTCCCCGCGACGTGCTCACGGAAAAGGTGTATGAGCAGATGAAAAAGGATGATATGCCATATGTCCGGCTGAGCTTGGCGCCGATTCCAGAGGAGGAAATCCGGGGGCATTTTCCTAATATTTATCAAAGATGCCTGGAAGAGGGGTACGATGTCACGAGGGAGCCAATTCCGGTCGTGCCCGCGCAGCATTACTTTATGGGGGGGATCTGGGTAGATCTGGACAGCAGGACGTCCATGCGCCAGCTGTATGCGGTTGGAGAGACAAGTTGTAACGGTGTGCACGGGGCGAACCGGCTTGCCAGCAACTCCCTTTTGGAGAGCCTTGTGTTCGCGGGAAGGGCGGCGCGTAATATCGCGGACCACTATACGCATGTTTCTTGTAAGACGCACGTAGATCTGGAGCAATATTCGGATCTGGAGCAGCGGAAGGCGGAATACAAAAGGACGGTTCTTGAGGAAATCAGGAGAGCGAGGAACAGTAGAGAGAAAGGAACGAAACAAAAATGAATGAGATAACAATGAAACTACAGGCGGACCCGCTTATTTTGCAAGCTTTACAGGAGGATATTACGAGCGAGGATATTACGACGAATGCGGTTATGCCGGAGGCGAAAAAGGGACAGGTACAGCTTATATGCAAACAGGACGGAATTGTGGCTGGACTGGATGTGTTTGCAAGAGTGTTTGAATTATTGGACAACACGGTGCAGACCGAGCGGTACTGCGAGGACGGGGACGCTATTACATCCGGCCAGCTCATGGCAGCCGTGACCGGGGATATCCGGGTTCTCTTGTCGGGCGAGCGGGTGGCGCTCAACTATCTTCAGCGTATGAGCGGGATCGCCACCTATACAAATTCCATTGCGGGACTTTTGAAGGGAACGAAAACGAAGCTGCTGGATACGAGAAAGACGACGCCGAATATGCGGGTATTTGAAAAATATGCGGTAAAGGTCGGAGGCGGATATAACCACCGCTACAACCTTTCGGACGGGGTATTGCTGAAGGACAACCATATTGGCGCCGCCGGCGGCGTGAAAGAGGCAATCCGGATGGCGAAGCAGTATGCGCCGTTTGTGAGAAAAATTGAAATTGAGGTTGAAAATCTGGAGATGGTCCGTGAAGCGGTGGACGCCGGCGCGGACATTATTATGCTGGACAATATGTCGCCGGAGGAAATGAAGGAAGCAGTGAAATGGATCGACGGCAGAGCCGAGACGGAATGTTCCGGTAACGTTACGAGGGAGAATGTAGAGCGTCTTGTAAATATCGGGGTAGATTATATTTCAAGCGGTGCGCTGACGCATTCCGCGCCGATTTTGGATATATCGCTCAAGAATCTTCATCCAGTGGATTAAAAGAGGATAGTAATAAAGCTTAACATGCGATAAAGGACCGCCGTCGCAGTCCTTTATCTGAAAGAGGAGTTTTATGAAAAAATATCAAAAATAGGAAAATTGCCAAAAAGTAAATGTGTTTTATAAGTTGTTGTTTAACTTATGAGCCTAGTATAAAGCATAAATGTGAATAAATCATGTTCAAATTGACTAAAAATTGTGAACGTTCTGTTAAAAGGAAATTCATATTTTATTGTGTTGACATTTGCAAAAATATGAGTATAATAATTAGCAAGCTAATAATTAATATCCTAATTGTTAGCTTGCTAATTTTGTATAAAGGAGGCAATTTATTTGGATAGACCAATGAAATATCGAAAATGGGATGTGAGTGAGAAAGAGTTTCTGACCCAGGCAAATCCGATGAAAATTTTGATATTTGTGAGCCAGCTCCACCGTAGAATGTTAGAAAAACTTGTGGGGGCGACTGGATTGCACCGGGCGCAGCATCGAATGCTCATGACGCTTGCAGATCATGAATTTGAGTCCCAGTCTGCGCTGGCAAACATGCTGGAAATTTCTACGGCGACGGTTGCTGTTTCCTTAAAAAAGCTGGAGCGGGATGGATATATCCAGAAGAAGGTAAAGGAGGGCGATTCCCGGGCAAATTTTATACAGCTTACAGAACGGGGAAAGAAGGTCGTGGAGAGCAGCAGGGAGATATTTGAAAGTATGGATAAAAAAGCTGTCCGCGGATTTACGGACGAGGAGCTGGTTCTATTGCGGACATTTTTGGGTCGCATGTACGAGAACCTGTCGGAGAGAAAATAAAGGAACTGTTCACAAAATAAAGGGAGGAAGGAATATGAGTATATATAAGAAGTATGTGACACCATATTTATCAGCTTTCATCCTTGGACCGATTTTTATGATTGTGGAGGTCATAGGAGAGGTGCTGATGCCAAAGCTGATGGCGATGATTATTAATGAGGGGATCCAGGGAGGCGCGGGAAACGGTTTTGTGATTTCGAAGGGTTTTATGATGGTTCTGCTGGCTCTGTGCATGATGGCGGGCGGGACGCTTGGCGCCTATTTTGCCGTTAAGGCGTCGGCCAATTTTGCGGCATCCCTTCGCAAGGATGTATTTACGAAAGTACAGCAGTTTTCTTTTGCGAATATCGAGAAATTTTCAACGGGATCTCTTGTGACGAGGCTGACAAATGATATTACGAATATGCAGAACGTGATAAATATGGGGCTCCGCATGTTGCTCCGGGCGCCCGGCATGCTGATTGGCGGCCTGATTATGGCCATCTGGATGAACGCCCGGCTGGCTGTTATTTTGGGAGTTGTCATTCCACTCCTGCTTATCGCTATCGTCATTGTCATTCGGACAGCGTTTCCCCGGTTTGACATTATGCAGTCGAGAATTGACAAGTTAAATTCGCGCATTCAGGAAAATATTACGAATGTGCGTGTGGTAAAGTCCTTTGTGCGGGATGATTTTGAGCGGGATACATTTAATGAAGCGAACGAGGAATTGAAGGACCGGAGCCTTCATGCCCTCAAGGTCGTGATTTTAATGATGCCGATTATGACGTTGTCGATGAATGTAGCTACATTGGCCGTCGTTTGGTTTGGCGGAAACCAAATTGTAAAGGGGGAAATGATGGTCGGGGATTTAACTGCATTTACGACGTACATCGTACAAATTCTCATGTCACTTATGATGGTCGCCATGATTATGATACAGGGTTCCCGTGCGCTCGCCTCATCAAAGAGAGTACGGGAAGTGCTGATGGCAAAGGTTGACCTCAACGACGAGGAGGCGTCGCACCAGCAATTACTCGTGGAAAGAGGGGAGATTGAATTTAGGGATGTCGGCTTCCGCTACTATAAAAAACATAAAAATAATGTATTAAAGCACATATCTTTTTCAGCGAAACCGGGGGAGACGATTGGGATTATCGGTTCGACCGGATCCGGAAAAAGCTCTCTTGTCCAGCTTATTCCGAGGCTGTACGATACGGACGAGGGACAGGTGCTCGTAGACGGTGTGGATGTCAGAGACTATTCGCTCAAAAATCTTCGCGAAGGCGTGGCTATGGTGCTGCAAAAAAATACCCTGTTTTCTGGAACAATCATGGAAAATTTAAAATGGGGAGACGAGGCGGCCACCGATGAACAAGTGTATGAGATGGCGCAGTATGCACAGGCGGATGGGTTTGTAAAGGGGTTTGCGGACGGATATGCGACTGAGCTCGGGCAGGGAGGCGTCAATGTATCCGGCGGGCAGAAGCAGCGTCTGTGCATTGCAAGGGCCCTGCTGAAAAAGCCGAAGATACTCATATTAGACGACAGTACGAGTGCGGTGGACACGGCGACGGAAGCAGAGATCCGAAAGAGCTTTTCCACATCACTGAAAGATACGACGAAGCTCATTATTGCGCAGCGTGTCTCTTCTGTAGAAGACGCCGACCGCATATTGGTTATGGATGAAGGAGAGATTGTCGGACAGGGAACGCATAAGGAGCTTATGGACGGGTGTGAGCAGTACCGCGAAATTTACTATTCCCAGAAAGATAAGGAAGAGGAGGTGTCGGCATGAGTGAGGCGAATAAACCACAGGGTGGTCCGCCGGCGGGCGGACATGGGCCGGGACATCCCGGCAGGCATGGAAGAGGAATGATGGGAGGAAAGCCAAAAAATGCAAAAGAGACAGTTGGACGTCTTTTAGTTTATGTGGGAAGAGATAAGGTAAAAGTGATTGTGGCGCTGTTATGTGCGATTGGTTCGAGTGCGGCGACGATTGCAGGTTCTTATTTATTAGCCCCCGTTATTGATGGAATTGCAAATACATTCCAGAAGTCAGTAGCAGATCCGGCAAATGCGGCGGCTATTATTCATGACGGCCTGGAAGTTCTGTTAGCCGGCCTGGCCGGAATGGCGTGTGTGTTCCTGGCAGGCATACTCGCTACCTACTTCCAGCAAAGAATTATGATTGGGGTATCCCAGCGGGCATTAAAAAGTATCCGCAAGGATTTGTTTGACCATATACAGAAGCTTCCGATCAAATATTTTGATACAAATGCCACAGGCGATATTATGAGCAGGTTCACAAATGATGTGGATACGATAGGAGAAATGCTGAACAGCACGATTATTCAGTTGATTTCGGGGGCCATCAGTGTAATTGGAACCGTAGCAGTCATGTTATATATGAATATATGGCTCGCGCTGCTGACGATTGTCATGGTGCCGCTTATGATTAAGGCGGGCGGTTTTATTGCCAAAAAAAGCTCAAAATATTACCGTGACCAGCAGTCGGCGCTGGGAAAATTAAATGGCTATATTGAAGAAACTGTGACAGGGCAGAAGGTAATTAAAGTATTTTGCCATGAGGAAAAAGCAATCCGTGAATTTACCGAACGGAATGAGGATTTGAAAAATAAACAAATCAAAGCGCAGTTTTTTGGGGGGATCATGGGTCCGGTCATGGGCAATTTAAGCCAGGTCAGCTATGGAATCACTGCATGTGTCGGCGGTTTGCTCTGTCTGGCCGGCAAGCTGACAGTCGGAAGCCTGAGTGTATTCGTAAACTTTTCCAGACAGTTCAGCCGTCCGATCAATGAAATTGCCATGCAGGTAAATACGATTTTTTCCGCTCTTGCCGGTGCGGAACGCGTATTCAAAGTGATGGATGAAAAGCCGGAAGAGGAAGACTGCGCGGACGCGCACACGATGGATAATATTAAGGGCGAGGTCATTATGAAGAACGTGACATTTGGGTATAACCCCGACCAGGTCATCCTTAAAAATATAGATTTGTATGCGCATGCCGGCCAGAAGGTAGCATTCGTCGGTTCGACCGGAGCCGGAAAAACGACGATCACAAATCTTTTGAACCGATTTTATGATATTCAGAAGGGGAGCATAACGATTGATGGCATAGATATTAAACAATATGGCAGAAAGAGCCTTCGGAGCCATATTGCTATGGTTCTTCAGGATACGCATTTATTTACTGGAACCGTCCGGGAAAATATCCGGTATGGACGCCCGGATGCCACGGACGAAGAGGTGGAGCAGGCGGCGAAGACAGCCAGCGCACATTCCTTTATTATGCGTCTGGAGGATGGTTATGATACAATGCTGGAGGGCGACGGAATCAACTTAAGCCAGGGGCAGCGGCAGCTATTGAATATTGCCCGCGCCGCCATTTCCAAGGCGCCGATTCTTGTGCTGGACGAGGCGACGAGTTCCGTCGATACGAGGACGGAAATGCACATTGACCACGGTATGGAGCGGTTAATGAAAAACCGGACGACATTTGTTATCGCCCACCGCCTTTCGACCGTGCGGAATGCGGATTGTATTATGGTTCTGGAGCAGGGAGAGATTATTGAGCGGGGAACCCACAATCAGCTTCTGGATATGAAGGGGCGTTATTATCAGTTGTACACGGGGGCGGCAGAACTGGATTAAGGAGCTGCAAAGCGGCAGAATGGAGGGAACAATGAGCGTGGAACGATGGGACGTTTTTGAGTTGGTATTGGAAGGGCCGGAGACGGGAAATCCATTTACTGAACAGACAATAGAAGGTGTGTTTCGGTGTAAGTGGGAGACGGTTAGCGTAACCGGATTTTATGACGGCGGTGGCGTATATAAAATACGCTTTATGCCATCCTTTGCCGGCGTGTACGAATATACGGTCCGCACTAGTTTTAATGAACCGGTTACAGGCACCTTTTGTGCCGAAGAGGCCAGCGGGGAAAATCATGGCCCCGTCCGTGTGGCAAACCGCTATCATTTTGCATACGAGGACGGAACACCGTATTTTTGTCTTGGGACAACGGCCTATGTGTGGGATTTGCAGACCGGTGAAAGGATTGCCGAGACACTTTCCACATTGAGGGAAAGCGCATTTAATAAAATCCGTTTCTGCATTTTGCCAAAGCATTATGATTACAATCTGAATGAACCGCGCTCTTATCCTTTTGTGGGAGAACCAATGGATTCCTCCGTGCTAAACCGTGAAAATTTTATGCAGTACGACAACCAAAGCGAAGGAAATTCGTGGGATTTCTCCCGGTTTAACCCGGATCATTTCCGTCATATTGAATATTGTATCCAGGAACTTGGCAAACTGGGTATTGAGGCGGACCTTATCGTCATGCATCCGTATGACCGCTGGGGATTTTCCTGTATGTCAAAGGAGGAAGATGACCGGTATTGGAACTATGTGCTGGCCCGTTTTTCCGCCTATCGGAACGTGTGGTGGTCACTGGCGAATGAGTATGATCTTATGTATGATAAAAGTACGGAGGACTGGGAGCGTTTTGCCAGTCTCATATGCGCCGGCGACCCATACGGCCATTTGCGCTCCATACACAACTGCATCCCCTTTTATGATTATAGCAGGCCGTGGGTCACGCATTGCAGCATTCAAAGACAGGATTTGTACAAAACGGCGGAGCTTGTTCCGGAGTGGCGGGAGAGGTATGGGAAGCCGGTTGTTTTGGATGAAATTGCCTATGAGGGAAATATACCACATGGCTGGGGAAACATAAGCGGCCAGGAGATGGTGAGACGGTTTTGGGAGGCAGTATGCCGGGGCGGCTATCCCGGACACGGGGAAACTTTTTTAAATCGTGAGGGGGTTCTTTGGTGGTCACACGGTGGAAAGCTCCACGGAGAGAGCCATAAAAGATTTCAGTTCTTGCTTGATTTATGGAAAGAAAGTCCGGGGAACGGACTGATGCCATGTGATGAATTCTGGTCAGAGGTGTGTGCGGTGCCCGAGATGAGCCTGACACAGCCTGTGCGGGCAAAAGAATATTATTTGATATATTACAGCTTTATGCAGCCGGCGGTGAAGGAATATCATATCGACGACGAGACGGAATACCAGTTGAATGTAATTGATACATGGAATATGACGATAGAGGACCGGGGCATCGTAAAGGGAAAGTTTACTGTGCAGCTGCCGGGCAGGCCGTACATGGCAATTCAGTTAAAACGGATCCGTCATGGCTAAAATGGGTTCTGTTCTATAAAATTGGAAAAAGTTATTGACAACGGGAATCTTTTTTGGTATACTGTTCAAGCAGCATTTGGAGAGGTGTCCGAGTGGTTTAAGGAGCCGGTCTTGAAAACCGGTGACTCCGAAAGGGGCCGTGGGTTCGAATCCCACCTTCTCCGTCTTTGTTTCTTTAAATTATGAAGAGAGACAAATAAACAAAGTATTAAGTTGTTCAGCCTGGAGAAGTACCCAAGTGGCTGAAGGGGCTCCCCTGGAAAGGGAGTAGGTCGTTA
>CAJTZF010000012.1 GCA_910584245.1 uncultured Eubacterium sp. | reverse complement strand
AAAAATAATTTCGATTTTTCTCATTTTGCTATTGACATTTATTAGCTGGACTTTACCGGGAATGCCAATGCCCCTACTGCCGACGCGATAACGGAAGCGACAATAATCACAAACCCACTGCTGACTTCTTTAAGTCCAGGTACATAGTAAAAGAGACAGCTGATTCCCACTGCAGCTCCCACAACCAGGCGCACAGATCTTTTCTCCTTCGCCGCCGGTAAAATGATTGCAAGAAACATACCATATATGGCGATCCCCAAAGCAGATACTACCGCCGCCGGAAGAATCTGTCCCAAAAGCGCGCCAAACAGTGTACCCAGGCTCCATCCAAAAAAAGGCATTGTAGCAAGTCCGAATAGATATACGCGCCCCACCGGACGGCTGTTGCTCATGGCAACTGCAAAAATCTCATCCGTATTCGCAAATCCCAAAATCATGCGGTACAAGGTACTCATAGACCCATCTACTTTCTGTGACAAGGATAACGACATGAGGGCATACCGCAAATTGATGACGAACTGCGTCAAAAACATCTCAAGCCATGCCCCTCCAGCTGCCATAAGCGGCAACGCCGCAAATTGTCCCGCAGAGGTAAGATTCGTCATCGAAATCAAGGTCGCCTCCCACCACGCAAGCCCTCCGCTTACTGCCATCAGGCCAAATGTAAAGCTTACCGAAAGATATCCCAGCGCAATCGGAATACCGTCCCGAATTCCCTTTGTATATTGTCCCATTTGTTTTCCATCCATTCCAATCTCTTCTAATCACACCCGTGCACCGGCACAAACAGCCGTTGAACATATGTAAATCATCCGCAAATTTATTCGCACTTATTTCAAAAAAGGGAACCTGCTATCCTACACAAATCACAGGTTCCCGCTTTTCACTCTATTTATCTTCCCTCACGTTACTGTCAGCTGTCAAACCAAAATCAGCCGATCTCTGTAACCAGCTTCTTCAGCGCTGCAAGCGCCTCGTCCGGAAGCTTATCATAACCGTCTTTGTCTGTAGCGAATTTCTCTACTGCATTGACACGGTTCTCCATCGCACCCTTAAGCGCTGATCTGTATTCTGCATCATCCAAGTTTGGAGTAAAACCTTCCCAATCCATAATCTCAATGTCCTCAAATGGTCCCCACTGATTGAACTGTGCTTTTCCCTCCACAATTGCCTCAAGAATTCCAAGGGTATCCTTCGGCTGTACCTTCTTGCCCATGAAATCACCTGTGTTTACAATATAGCAGTCTACATTTTTCTCCTCAACCAGCTTTTTAAACTTCTCATAATCATTTACAAGCGGATATGTTCGGAATGGGTTAGCATAAGGAACGATACGAAGCGCATTCAAATCGGTGCCTGCTGCCACACGCTCTGCGGTAGATGTTTTCGTCGCAAGTGTTGCTCCCATAACCGATGCCAGTGCAGAACCTTTCAGCTTCACTACTGGTGGAATGGTTGGGTCTTTCATAATCCAGATAATGGAATTTACCGGGGCGTCAATCTTATCTACACGGTTCGGAGACCAAAGTTTTGATTTGATTGCACGGCCGTTGCCATTACGGATATCCTCTGTTACGAGCTGGATCTTTCCATCCTCATCCATCGTAGCGGAGCAGTTCTGAACCGTCAACAGGTACTGGTTATCTGGACAGCCAGTCGGATAATCCGCTGTTTTATCGAAATAAGTTGGCTCCAATGCAATAGAAGCGCATGTATCGGTATTGATAATAAACGCATCATCATGAAGAACTGTAATAGCTTTGTCGCCATATTTGTTATTATGCTTTGCATGCGTGAGCGTAGATTTACCTGAACCCGACAGTCCAAATACAGAAGCTACATATTTTTTGCCGTCTGGCAGGGAGTACTCTTTCTGTCCTCCGTGGCAGGAAGCATAGCCGTTGCGGTTTGCGATCGCCCATGCCATAGTCAGGGTACCTTTCTTGTGCTCACCAAAATATTTCATACCAAGAATTGCCGCACAGTTTTCATTTGTGTCAAAATAGCAAAGTGTCTGGTCATCACTCAGACAGCTATAGTCAACGTCAGGACTTGCCGTCGGCTTCCACTGCGGATCTGAGAAAATATAAATATCTGCTTCTTTTCCGTCGCCGATTGGTTTGGAATCCTTATACATCTTTACATAGCAATCTGACATATACTGGAAATTAAGCATCCAGTTATAGAGAAGGTTTTCCTCTCCTTCTGGGATAAGCAAATGTGCTTTTACCATAAATTCTGGGTCAAGACCTACAAATACCTGTGCGTGGTACAACTTTTTGAAACGAGTCTTGTACATAGCATCCATAACTACTTTATCCAGTTTTGGAGCATCTACACCAGGCTCACCCTTGATACGGCGTGCTGCCGCATAGCGACCAGTAACTGCTCCGTCATTGAAAAGCAGAACTTTGGCGTCTGCATCAAGACCGAATTCTTCTCCTCTGTATACCGGCATATCTGTCACAATCGTTCCTGGAGAATTCTTTGCCAGATTGTACGCCTCTTTCAGAGTATTTACCTTCACTACATTGTTACCATAAAATCCTGCTTCGATGATTGCACGGGTTTTCGAAAAACCTACTTTGCCAGCACCGATTTCGTCAAGTTTGTAATTAGCCTTTGTTGCCATGAGAAATTTACCTCCTAAAGTAGTTATTTGTACGATTCAAATGTTACCCAAGATTAATTATAACCAAAACAAGGCAAATGTCAACCCAAACTTAACGAAAAATGGTAACACAACCAACTTTTAAACATAACGTTCTGTATTTCTTATCTATAGTATAGTTCGAATCAATAGAATACTTAAATCAAAACCATTTATCAATTAATATATTGGGCAGATACCTTCCGTTTTTACACAACCTGGACCTTTATCATATTTGTCGTTCCTGATATGCCGATCGGCACCCCCGATGTAAATACTACCACGTCCCCTTCTCTTACCAGTCCCGTTTCGCGGCACGCCTCCGTGGCATAGCCAAACAGTTCGAATACCTCATCCTTTTCTTCTAAAAGCACAGGTATAACTCCCCATGACATATTCAGCTGCCGGGACACCTTTTCTGTAATGGCGCAGCCAATAATGTCACAGTCCGGGCGGTAGCGGGAAATCATGCGCGCTGAGCGCCCGGATTTTGTAACTGTAATAATCGCCCGGGCATTCAGGTCATGGGCGGTCGTACATGTGGCGTGGCAAATGGCATCTGTGATATCTGGATTCGCCTTTCTCTCATGTATGAAAAAACGCTTGCGATAATCAATATCTTTCTCGATCCGCTCTGCAATCCGGACCATCGTTCTCAACGATTCCACTGGATAATCACCGGCAGCGGTTTCCCCTGAAAGCATAATTGCGCTCGTTCCATCATAGATGGCATTTGCTACATCTGCCGTCTCCGCCCGGGTCGGTCTCGGGTTTTTCATCATCGAATCCAGCATTTGCGTTGCCGTTATAACCTGCTTGCCAGCTTCATACACCTTCTTAATAATCATTTTCTGAATCACCGGTACTTCCTCATCCGGCACCTCAACCCCCATATCCCCACGAGCAATCATAATGCCATCCGACGCCTCGATAATCTCGTCAATCCGCTCGACGCCCTCCGCATTTTCAATTTTGGCGATAATATTAATATCCCCGCCGCCGTTCGCCCTAAGGAGCCTGCGGATCTGCTGGACATCCTCCGCGGTGCGGGTAAAAGATGCCGCCACAAAATCCACGCCCTGTTCTATTCCAAACAGAATATCTTCAATATCCCGGTCACTCATATAAGGAAGGTTGACATGAACACTCGGTAAATTGATCCCCTTATGGTCCGAAACCACCCCTCCATTTATGACCTCGCACACGATGTCCTCACCGTTTACTTCCCTGACTACAAGCTCCACCAGCCCATCGTCAATGAGAATACGGCTGCCGGGCTGCTCATCCTCATACAGCTTCGGATATGTTACGGATACGATCTCGTCCGTTCCCATTACATCCCGGCATGTGAGCGTAAACTGCCGCCCCGGCTCAAGTACAGCCTTTCCGTTCTGAAAACGTCCGGTGCGGATCTCCGGCCCCTTTGTATCAAGCAGCATTGCCACAGGCCTGCCGCACTGCTTCCGAAGCCTGCAGAGCATCTGCATCCGTTTCTTTTGTTCTTCGTGGCTGCCGTGGGAAAAATTAAATCTTGCCACGTCCATCCCGGATTCAATCAGTTCCAAAAGGACCTCTTCACGATCCGTCGCCGGTCCCATCGTACAAACAATCTTCGTCTTTCTCATCGCTAACCTCATTTCCGCGCGCCTGTCAACGGCACATAACTGATATCATTCACAAACCAATCTTTTGTTCCCCAATTCGTCTCTTAATGTAGTCCGGCATTTCCTCCTTATCCCTGCCAAGGGCAAAACCAAGTTCACTGTAAAGGCTGTCTTCCGCAAGCTTCAAATACCGCTCATCCGTAGCAGTAATCTTCTTGCCCTGGCTGATCCGGTCGCGTGTGCGCTTATACAGCGTCTTAATGATCTTGACCCACTCCACCGGCTCACACGTAAGCATCGCGGCCTTGTAACTCTCCTCCCTCATTTTTTCATTTCCAATCCAGAGCGTTTCCACAGAAGGGATTCCCTCGATCAGCTTTTCAACCTCTTCCTTTTTCATCACCCTGCGCATGAGAACCTTTTTGCTGTCCACCGGCGAATAAATCTTGCTTCCTTTTGTGCCAATGGGTTCCAGCACATAGTATAATTTGTCTTTATCCACGTCTGAAAAACCCGGATTCGTGACGTCTTCTACAACACAAATCCCATTATGCCCGTATACGATATACTCACCTTTCTCATACATCACATGTACCTCCTAACTTGTAGTGCTACATTAAAAGTATCCATTTGCTGCCATCTATTTATAGTGTACCAAATTTTTCTCTTTTGTGTAAGTTTTTTTTTAATTTTTTTAAATTTTTGTGTATTATAGACAATAACGCTTGTCTGAATATCTTAGATATGGTATAATTATTTACAGTAAAATTTGTGGAAACTCATAAAAAGGGGCGGCAGAAATTTGCGCCCCTTTCCACAAGCGAGCATTTCCTAATTAAAAAGTTATGAGAAGGAGGTTTTATATGAAAAACAAGAGAGGAATGAGATTGTCTTTTAAACTGAGCATGATGGTGGCTGTTCCCATACTGCTTGTCACCCTGATCGGCATCTGGCTCGGCGCCAGCAAACAAAACGAGTTATCGGAAAACCTCGTGCAGCGGGAAGTCAGCGGCATTGCAAACAGCGTCCGCGAAATTTACACGGCGGTCGGCGGCGAGGCGCCATTCAAATTGGATGGGGAAACGCTTACAAAGGGCTCTGAGACGCTCAGTGGTAATTTCGAAATCATAGACCAGCTGAAAAAACAGCTGGACGTAGAATTGTCATTATTTTATGGCGACACAAGAATATTGACAACCCTGGTGGACGATTCCGGCAACCGGGAAATCAACACCCAGCTGTCTCCGGATGTGTACGAAAAACTTAAAAAGGGCGAAAATTACTATGCAGAGAAGCTGGAATTGTTCGGGGACCCTTATTCCGGTTATTATGTCCCTCTTTGCCAGCCGGGAACCGATGAAATTGTCGGCAGTATTTTCTGCGGCCGCAGCCGGGCACAGGTAAACAAAGGGTTGAAAAGCACTATATTTTCAATGGCCTTCATCATGCTTGGACTGTTTGCTGTCGCCTTTGTCATCGTTCTGTACGTTGTCTTCCGGCTTGTCAGGAGCCTGGACGGGGCCGTGGCAAATCTGGCACAGGTCGCAAAGGGAGCGCTAAACCTGGAATTAAAGCCACGTCTGCTGCAGCGTACCGATGAAATCGGAGACATGACCCGCGCCATCCAGTCCCTGATTCACTCCTTAAGAGACATTCTTTCCAGCATCATATCATCTTCCCACAAACTGGAAGACTATTCTAACAATTTCACTTCCTCCTTTGACACCATCGCAGATTCCATCAACAACGTAAACGTGGCAGTGGAAGAAATCGCAAACGGGGCTACCGGACAAGCCGGCGAGACCTTAAATGCCAACCAGAAAGTCACAGAAATGGGCAAGGCCCTGGATGACGCAGCCTCCAATGTCGAAACTCTGAACGGCAGTTCCGATAAAATGAGGGAATACAACAAGATTGCGGGCGAAAACTTAAAAGAATTGAACCGTATTTGTGAAAAAACAAGGGATTCTGTCGTCACCGTGCAAAACCAGACAAACCTGACAAACCAATCTGCCCAGGAGATCCGGGAAGCGACTGACCTCATCACTGACATTGCCAACCAGACAAACCTGCTCTCCTTAAATGCCAGCATTGAGGCAGCGAGAGCTGGTGAAAATGGAAAAGGATTTGCTGTCGTAGCAGACGAGATACGGAATTTGTCCGAACAATCCCGCCAATCGGCCGAGGAAATTATGCAGATTGTCAACAATTTACTTGATAATTCAAATACGAGCGTGCGCACGATGAGCGAAGTGGCCGATAACATCGAGATGCAGAACCAAAAACTAAAGGAAACCGGAAATATGTTCCGGTCGCTAAACAGCGAAATTTACGAGGTAGCAAATGCGATCACACAAATCCGGGAGCAAACCGTCACTCTGGACAATCACAAAAACACAGTTCTCGGCATAGTGGACAACCTTGCCGCAATCGCGCAGGAAAACGCCGCGAGCACGGAAGAAACTTCTGCTTCTATGATGGAGCTACATAAAATTATACAAACTTGCCACGAGGCGTCTTCTGAACTTGTGCAGCTGGCACAGGATCTTTCCGAAAACGCAGAACATTTCGACTTATAATTTCTACATAACTATAATTACAAAACAGGAATCCGTTATGATCCGGATTCCTGTTTTTTCCTCAAACACTTCCGTTCGCCATCTCGTTTAGCAATGTTCTAAGCAGCATAATATGGTACTCCTCGTCTAAAATAATCCGTTCAAGTACAGCGTTTACATATCGGTCCTTAATCATCTTAATATGCATCCGGTACTGATTGATCGCCGCTTTTTCCGCCTCAATATCCGCTGTAATCATATGTCTCACATTTCCTGGAATAGCCAAAAATTCCGGCGTCCACATAATCTGCTTTCCATTTTGCAATTTGGCCGTATAATCTACTGCCCCGCCCAACAGATAAATAAGCTCTCCCAGTTTTTGCAGGTGCATCATCTCAGCCATCGCAATGCCCAATAACGTTTTCGCCATCGAACATCTTTCATAAGAAAGACGGTTTTCGTTATTAATATACTGGGTAATGGCGGACATTTCCGACGTGGAGCCACAATAATCCAAGCTGAGCAAGTTTGCATAAGCTGGGTTCTTCTCCCCTACCTGGATTGGTGGATAAGGTATGTCCACCATAATTGGCCTTACATTCGCAAAACTACATGTGTTTGTGTGTTCACTCATTCTTTCCTGCATAAGAAAACTCCTATTATGGTTTATTTTTAATATATAATAGACGGATGATAATGTGCAAAAAAATGGGCAATTTGCCAACAGTACTTATAGGTATAACAAAAACTTATAGCTAGAATAAATAAAAATAAGTCCAATATGTATTGAATTTCATTAATTTTTATACTATAATGAAGCAACCGAACAAGTTCTATTGTGAAATATGCATAAACAAAACAAAGAATAAAAGTAGAAAGGAGGCATAATGTCCAATTGGGTGAAGGATATGCGATGTGTTGTTCACATATTTTACAATGGGAAGACGGAAAAAATATTTATTAAGGAGGATTTTATAAAAAATGGGGTTTCAAGTTAAGAGGTCAGTACGGGCAGTATTGACAGGATTTTTATGCATGGCTATGGTGCTTGGCATTTTTACAGGCAATGTCACACCGGCGCAGGCAGCCAGCGATGCCGTTATCAACTTATCGACAAAACATCAGGAGATACGTGGTTTTGGTGGAATGAACCATCCTTCCTGGGCAGGGGACCTGACAGCTTCACAGAGAGAAACCGCCTTTGGAAACGGGGATAATCAACTCGGATTATCGGTTCTTAGAATTTTCATTGATTCTAACAGCAACAACTGGTACAAAGAAGTTGCTACCGCTAAAGCAGCAATCGCAAAAGGCGCAATCGTTTTCGCTACACCGTGGAACCCACCGGATAACTTAGTGGAGACATTTAACCGCAACGGAGATACAAAGGCAAAACGGTTAAGGCATGACAAATATGCCCAGTACGCTCAGCATTTAAACAACTTTGTCACATACATGAAGAATAATGGAGTAAACCTCTATGCAATTTCTATGGCAAATGAGCCGGATTACGGCCATGACTGGACTTGGTGGACCGCAAGTGAGATTGTTACATTCCTGAAATATTATGCAGGTTCCATCAACTGCCGCCTGATTGCTCCGGAATCTTTTTCTTACAACAAGAGCATCTCGGATCCAGTACTGAACGACCCACAGGCACTTGCCAATATTGAGATTTTAGGAACCCATTTATATGGTACGAGCTATAAAAATTTCGCATATCCTCTCTTCCAGCAGAAAGGTGCAGGCAAAGAATTGTGGATGACAGAAGTATACTATCCAAACAGCAATGCCAATTCTGCTGACCTGTGGCCGGAAGCTCTCGGGGTTTCAGAGCACATCCACAACGCTATGGTAAACAATCTTCAGACTTACGTTTGGTGGTACATCCGCAGAAGCTATAGTCCGATGAAAGAGAACGGCACCATTAGCAAACGTGGTTACTGTATGGCACAGTACTCAAAATTCGTACGCCCGGGTTACCGCAGAGTATCTGCGACGGAAAATCCAAATAATGGTGTATATGTATCTGCGTACACCGGGGACGGAAAAGCAGTTATTGTAGCAGTAAATAAAGGCTCCGCAGGAATTAGCCAGAAATTCACAGTAAACGGACAAAATATCACAAATGTAGATCGTTATCGCACATCTGCAAATGAAAATCTGGCAAAGACTTCCAACCTTGCTCTGACAGATAATGGCTTCTGGGCATATCTGCCGGAAAACAGCGTATCTACTTTTGTATGTAACTTAAAGAGCACGTCTGTTTCAACCTCAGCTCCTTCAAACGGCTGGTATTACATCAAGAACCCAGCTTCGGGAAAATATCTCCAGGTAACTGGAAATGTTGGCGCAGCAGGACAAAATGTTGAGGCAGGATATAAGACTGGCGCATTGGGCCAGAGATGGTATCTGAACAAATTAGATAATGGATACTTTACTCTTTCAAGCGCACTTGGAAACTACATGCTTGATGTCAGCAGTGCAGGCACCGCCGACAATACCAACATCGGAATCTACCACGCGTATAGCGGAGAAGCCCAGCAGTTCTCATGCAAGGCAACATCGAAAGCCGGTCAGTTTGGTATTATGACAAAGGTCACGAACGGAAAGAGCGGTCTTCACCTTCGGGTATTTGACAATACAAATGTCGTACAAAATGGATACTGGGAAGGTACCAACCAAGTATGGTCATTTGAACCTGTAAACTAATCATTTCACACAGAAATGAATTGTTAAGCGGGCAGAACCTTTATGAATGGGTTCTGCCCGCCTTTTCTTTTAAGAGAACGGCCAAAAATGTTCTTCTACGAACAATTCGCTTCTTTCATAACTAAAAGCACATCGCCCTCATGGATTATATCGCTTTCCAACTTGTTAATTTCCATAATCGTATCTATCGTTGTATAAAATTCTTTCGCAATATCCCATAACTCCTCACCCTTTTTCACGACATAACCGATGAGCCCCGGCTCTCTGGCCCTCGCAGCACAGTCAAGCTCCTCCAGCTCTAAGTCAGCAATAATCGGCTCTTCTATATTGTTGAAAGCCAATACGTCGAGCACAATGACCGCCTTAATGTCCGCCTCATTATCACCGAGAAGCGCGCCGCTGATCTGCTCAAGTCCCGCATTCATACGGATATCACTGTCCGGCTGTATATCGGGAATCTGTATGTGCTGTTCAAAAGGCAGCACACCGGACGAAGCTGCCAGCGGTACGCTGTCATCCGCCGACTGGTACAGTACATTTATATCTATAATTCCTTCTACATCCACACCATCTTCCACAACTCTCTTCTCGTCCACACGCACTTCTCCGCTGACTTTCCAGATCTGAAGAGGAGAATTTACCGAATTCAGCTCAATTTTTCCATTTACCCGGGATTTACTCTTATTCTTCATAATAAGATTTTCAAAATAGGAGGTCTGGAAAACGGGCCTGCATTCCTTTTTCGTGGAATAAAAATCAGTCAAAAGCTCCATTTGCTCTTCCCCAAACGCTTTTATGGCGAGCTCGAGGACAATTTCGACATCAATAACCCTGTCCTCCCCGTCCTCATCGCTTTTAACCTCCAATTCCCTGCTGTGAATTCCCACTTCTGCCTGCACTACATTTGTCTCGTCACATCCACCGCAATTTACCTCGCCGTTTAGTGGAATAATGCACTCATGGAAATTCAGCTGCGGTACCTCGTCTGAGCTCAGGTAAATAATAAAGAGACTGGCTTCTCCTGTCAGAACCAGCTTATCCTCCCCAACTCTCGTGTCCACCTCCAAAAGGCTGACATCATCGTATAAAATGCGTCCGATCGTATCCTTTGTCCCCGGAATCTTGCATTCATCCCGCACACGGAGCGTATCCTTTTTTGACAAAATAAGACGGGTAATATCAAGATTTTTCTTGCGTTTCCGTATTGATTCATCATCACCTTCGATATCCACAGCGCCCTCGCCATCGTAAATGGATTCCGCCAGAACTTCCATATTTATAATTGCCTTGATCCCAAATTTGCGCGAATTTATGAGCTCGCCACGCAAGTCCTCAATTGATGTATGTACTGTGATCTCATCTTCCCTTGTAGATTCGCACCCAAGCTCCACCGTCTCGTTGATTGGAATATTTCCAGTCAGGTCACAGACGGGAAGTTCATCCTCTCCCGCATACAAAATCGTAAAATATAAAGCGCCTTTTATATTGGCTTTACCGTCCAAAATCCGGACTTCCTCGATGACCACCTCGCCTTTTTCCTGCATAACGGCCTTGGCATCCGGTTTGATATCCGGCACATTAAAATCCGTATCCAATGTAACCCGGACATGTTCTCGGCTATTGCACCGGTTCATGTGAACTCTCTGTTTTATTAGTTCCATACGCCCTCCTCATCATACCCCGGCTGGCAGCCAGGTTTACAGATTAATCACTAATAAACTATATTCCCGCCGCTGCGCCGTTATTCCACAATTTAGGAAATAAAAAAGGAATAATTTCGGCATTTTTGCATATAATGGAAACAAAGTGCATTTTGCACCGGGTCAGTAAAGCCAATCCAAAATGAAATGGACACAAAATTGACAAACACAATATTATGTGGTACACTAATAGTGTATTTCAATATATTGTTTATATGTTAAGGGCTTTGGGAAATTCTATTCTGCGTATCTCGCAGGGGAAAGGCTGGTATTATTTATGTTAAAAACGGATGTTGGATCAGTACGTCAGGCAGTAAACAGACACATTGGCAGCAAAGTAGTAGTTCGCTGCAACCTAGGCAGACACAAAGTTGATGTTACAGAAGGTGTCATAACGGAAACATTCCCAAGTATCTTCCTTATCACCGTAAAAAATGAACTAGAAAATACAAGTCAGACAATTTCTTATAGTTATACGGATGTCTTGACAAAAGACGTCCAAATAACTCTTTGTAAAGCATAGCTATATCTTCTTACCATTTTAAAAGACTGCCGCACGTGATGTAGACCATCTGTGCGGCAGCCTTTTTATTAATTGCTGCCATCTCTATTTCTTTACTATTACATCCAAAATTGCCTGTGCCACCTGCTCCTTCGTCATACAAGGAAGCTCCTCTATCCGGTCTTTCATAATAAGTGTAACGACGTTGGTGTCCCCACCAAATCCTGCGCCCTCAACCTTTAAATTATTGGCGACGATTAAATCGACATTCTTCTCTTGCAGCTTTCTTTTTGAATTTTCAATCAAGTTTTCCGTTTCCATCGAAAAACCGCAAATCACTTGCCCTTCCTTTCTGTTTCTACCGAGATAGGAAAGGATATCCTGGGTTCTTTCTAATTCCAGTACAGTCCCGCCTGCCGATTTCTTAATCTTCTCACTATGGTGCTCCACCGGCGTATAATCTGCTACTGCCGCCGCTTTTATAATAATGTCCGACTCCGGCGCCAGCTCCTTTACCGCCTCAAACATGTCAGCCGCACTTACCACATTCACCACGCGGACACACATCGGCGGCGCAATACTGGCCGGACCACTGACAAGCGTAACATCCGCCCCGCGGTGCATTGCAATGCGCGCAATCGCGTAACCCATTTTTCCCGTCGAATGATTGGTAATATAACGGACAGGGTCGATCGCCTCCTGCGTGGCCCCCGCCGTAACAAGAACCCTCTTTCCCTCCAGATCCTTGTCCAAATGAATTGCCTTCAAAATGTACTCAAGTAAGACCTCTTCGGAAGGTAACCGGCCGCTTCCCACTGCGTTGCAAGCGAGAAGTCCTGTCTCCGGTTCCACTATTTCTATATCAAACCGCTTTAATTTTTCGATATTGTCCTGTACAATCGCATTATGAAACATATTAGTATTCATGGCAGGAGCGATGATCTTTTTGCATGTACATGCCAGAAAGGTCGTGGTAAGCATGTCATCCGCTATACCGCCCGCCAGCTTTCCAATAATATTTGCCGACGCCGGCGCAACCATGACTACATCCGCCCTTTCACCGAGCGCGACGTGCTCAATATTGTAATTAAAATTCCGGTCAAATGTGTCCACCAGACACTTGTGTCCTGTCAGCGTCTCAAAAGTAATCGGATTGATAAAATTAACCGCATGCCGCGTCATGATTACGTGCACGTCACACTGTAGTTTCTTGAGCATACTCGTAAGGTTCGCTATTTTATAAGCCGCTATGCTTCCCGTAACACCGAGAACAACGGTTTTTCCTTTTAACATAAAAATTTCCCCCGCTTCCGCCCTGTCTTAACCAAGCTGTCCGTGTTTCTCATAAGTAGACACGCGCTCAATCCGGTTCTTGTCGTCGACAAATACGACCTTGGGCTGGTGCGTCTTCGCCTCTTCCGCCGACAACCCGCAATATGCCATAAGGATAATATGATCCCCGACCTGAACTTGTCTCGCCGCAGCGCCGTTAAGACAGATCATCCCGGAATTTTCCTCGCCCGCAATCGTATACGTTTCAAAACGGCTGCCATTTTCCACGTCTACGATCTGAACCTTTTCATACTCAAGTATGCCCGCCGCTTCCATAAGAACCGGGTCAACCGTTATGCTTCCCACGTAATTCAGCTCTGCCTGCACAACCTTGGCGCGGTGAATTTTTCCTTTCAACATCGTTATATTCATAATTGCTATCATTCCCTTCTTAAACACCTCATAGTATAGCACTTATTTTCTCTTTCGTCCATATCGAATTTTTAAGCGGCCCCACTTTACCAAAGCGCCTTTTATCTCAAAAGTGACAACACCCTCTGCGTATGCTGGTTTGCCTGGGTGAGCATAGCGGTGCCCGTCTGCTGAAGCACTTGGGATTTCGAATGCTGTACCATCTCATCCGCCATGTCCGCATCCCGGTCACGGGACTCGGATGCCTGAAGATTTTCAGCCGTATTATCATTTCCCTTAATTGTATACTCAAGCCGGTTTTGCTTTGCACCATACTTGCCGCGGGCCTCATTCAAATAACCTAATGCCTCATCCAGCCGTACAAGCGCTTTATTCGCATACTTGTGCCCGCTAATTGTAATGGAATTAATCCCCATTCCCATTGTACTCATATTAAACTTTTGAAGCGTCGTGCCCTGGCCGGCATTTGCCCCGATTTGTAACCACAATTCTGAATCGTGGTCCGTGCGCCCATTTATATCATTGAAAAATAGATTTTTCGCAGGACCCTTTACATTTTCGATTGTGTGTTCGCCCATTTTTTCATACGAGACCTTGAGCGCATTTCCCGACAGGGACGGGGTCAGATGGGCATTGGGATTCTCAAGCACCTTCTTTAATGTATCCAGAAATCCCTCGCACGTATATTCGCCCTCTGGTATCGTATAATTGTAAGTAGCGCCATCTACATCAATTGAAAACGTATTTTCCCCCGGGAGTATTTCCACTCCATTTGAAATATCCTTCGTTCCCGTTAAATAGGCGGGAATGAGGTTCCCCTCCGTTTTATAAAAGATTTCAAAGAGCGCCGTGCCTCCCAGGCCATCAATGCGATAATCCCCATCCTGCAATTCCACATCCTTATTTACGTAAAAGAACAGTGCGTTGCTGTCGTCCGCTCCGGCTACCCCGCTGTCATAAACGCCAACTCCAGCGAGAATGGACTGCTCTGGTAAGCCCGCCGCCCGAACCTGCTCATTTAGCTTTTCCTGAATGTGTGCAACAAGGTCGTCCGAATTGTAATTGCCGGGATCGAGTGTCATTGCCAGCGGATAAATGGCGCCATTGATCGTGACATCAACCGTGAGTTTATCATTGATTCCCGCCTCAATATGGCTCGTATTATTCCTGACATCCTTTCTTCCGACGATATACGTATCCGACACCACCTGTCTGCCCGGCAACAAGATTACCTCTTCATCGGAGCCGCGGACCGCCTTGCCTTCCAGCACATAATCATGAAATCCGCCTTTCATATTGGACAAATAATAATCTTGTCCATAGTGTCCTGCCGTAATCTGAATGCCCTCTCCGGAAACGTTTACGTTCATCTCGCCACTTCCCAGCTCATCATCCAGCTTTTGCTGAAGGGCTCTCTGAAGCTCTGGATAACTATACTCCTTTTCTTCCATCTCGATCGTGACATCCTTTACTCCGGACGGCGTCACATAGGTAAACTGGAATGTCTTATTATAATCCGAGATCTTCGTGCTCTCTGGAATTCTAATGGCAGGGTTCGTTTTCAGTGTATATTTTGCCTGTTCTACACTTCCCTCCACCGGATTTTGTGGATGATATTCCTGAAGTTGTGGAATCGGCTGGAGAACCGGCGAATTTTCACTCGGCTTGACCGAAATAGAAGCGCCGCCGGACTGTAAAATAAGCTTACCCGTGTTCGGATCTATGACAGCTTGCACATCCGGAGCCTTGGACGTCGTCTCGACGCTTCCCGTCACACTAAGCGACACATCTGCACCGCTGCTTGTAGTAGTAAAGGTCAGGTTATTATAATAATCGAGAGAGACATTGACCCCGGTTCCACTCAGCTGCTGTCTCAACGCTTCCCGGAGCTGGCTATTTGTATAGCCGCCTTCTCTTCTTGGAACATCCAAATTGATCGTCTGGGAAATACCTCCCTGGGTAAGCTGAACCGTAAATTTCGCTTCATTATTTGTCTTTACGGAATTTGTCGTCGATCCCGGCAATGCGGGCTGCAGCTGCGCGCTTGCGGATGTTTTGGAAATCTGGTCTCCAAACATCGCTGACATCGCACTTCCGCCGTTTGCCGTATCCAATTGGATCGAAGTACCGCTGCCCTTGTCCGTCGTCTCAAAACGAAGTCCAGAACCACTTGGACTGACAGAAATAGCCGCCCCCTTTTCTCTCAGCTTCCGTTGCAACATTTCTGCAAAGGACGAGCGGGAATAACTTCCATTATCCAGCTGTACCGTATAAGTGGTGCCGTTAATGCTCATCGTATACGAATTGTTGGTGCCGTCTACGTTGACCGGACTCTGAATCGACTTCGTAGTTACCACGGCCGGTGTTTCATTTTTGCTAATACTTTTCAAAAATGTCGAAGTATCCGTCCCAAAGCTCATCTTCATGCCGCTGCCTTTGATATTCGTCTCAAACACAAGCCGGTTACCCGACCCCGGTGTACTGACCGTGACTTTATGAGCCCCTGACGTAATCTTATCATTAAGCTTTTGTTGGAACTGCGATGCCAGCTGGCTCGGAGAATAGGCCCCCTTATCCAGCATTATCTCATAATCCGTGCCATTTACGTTGATCTTAAACTGGCGGTTTGAATCATCAATCGTAGTGGAATTTGGTAAGCTGACAGGGACCGTATATTTTGCGGATGTCCCTCCGACTACTGTCGTCGTTCCATCCTGTGCGCCGCCAGTTCCCTCTGCGTTACACTGGATCGTTGTCGGCGGATACGTATTTCCAGATTGGCTATAGTTTGCCGTCGTACTCTGTGTTGTTCCGGTACCTGTACCGACATAGTTATTTGTATCTGTCTGTGACTTCCCCTTCAGCTGGTTCGTAATCAGTTCCGCCAGTTCCTCTGGCGTCAGCTCCCGGTGCGGAAGGTCAATCACCCGGTCTTCTCCTCCGACGTTTACATGAACCTTGTCATTTGTACCATCCACCTGGACTGGCCCGGTTATTGTATCCAGCTCCACTTTCGGCGGGTATCCCGAAGAGGTAATTGTACTTGTGGAATACACCGTCTTCTTCCCGACAAATAACGCCTCATATCCGTCGGAATTCTGATCGGCAAAGGTAATAGACGTCACCGACCGATTCCCATTTGCCGCACGGAACCGTATCGCACCCCCGTAATTCACCGCCTGGATCTTTCCATTGATCCCTACTGGCCCATTATTGATCTGTATATTTATTTCCTTAATTATGTCATCGACCGTGTCGTACCTTTCTTCCGAAAGCTTAATCGTATAATTGCCGCTTTCTGTTACGCCATCCTTTTTCTCCTCCACATGTAGCATAAAGGAATTGTTTGAGGGGCCAAGCGTCACCGGGATATTATCCATGCCAAATATTCTGCCGCCGGTCAGTATCGGACTTGAGTAATCATCCTTTCCATCTATCGCGCCGGTCAGCCTGCCTTCGTCTGTGTAAGTTCGTTTTACAAACAGCGTATCGAAAGCGGTACTGTTGCTTTCATCAAACTCCACTTTTATATCCGTGGCCGACTCATTGGACTGGATCTTGATTCCCGAAAAATAATATTGATTTCCGTTCGGCGAAACCGTATCGCTTTTCTGCGGGCCATAGGATGTCACATTCACATTAAGTCCCGCCGCGTCCATTTTATTCTGAAGCTCCGCAACCATTTCAGCCATTGTATAGGATTTGTTTTCCAATTTAATTTCTTTATATGGCGCCGTATCATCCAGACCTACCCGTACATGCAAGGTATTATTCGTATCGTCAATTTTAAACTTGTTGCACTCGGTATCGTTGTAACGGCTGACAAGAACAGGTCCTCCGGTAAATACCGAAGCCGTATGCTTTACGGTGCCGTATTTCGTATTGTCATAAAAAACCGAAATCATGACGGCCTGGCCCTCTTCATCAATTTTGAACATGTTTCCTTTAAGTCCGGTAATAACGCCGTCCTCTCCACCCACCTGAATGCAATAATCCCCGTACTCGCTCGCCTTCATTCCTGTTCCGGCCAGCTTTCCATTCAAATAATTAATCATGTCACCCCGGGTATAATAACCCTCGTCGATCAAAATATCGACATCTTTCGACGTGCCGTCAAAATAATTGATCGTAAACTTCAACTCATTATTTTCCTGGTTGATCTGAAGCGCGAAATTGGGATCGAAAATCGTCGTACCGATAAGCGCGCCGACTTTACTCCCTCCATATTGGTCGAAAAAGAGATAGGCTAATCCGCCATATACATCGGTAATTTCGCTTCCTTCCCGAAGCACCATATTACACGTATGGCTGCCCGAGAATTCAAGGTATAAACCATCTGCCGCATCCCCGAGCGCAGTCACGACGTCATCCATCTCGTCAATCAATTCCTGTGTCGTATACGTTCCCTGGGGAATCGTGAGCGTCATTTCTTTCTCCGATCCGCCCTCTTCTGTTTTGTATTTGATCGTAAGCGACTGGTTCGTGCTGTCAATCGTATGCAGCTGGTCCTGGCTCCAGTACCGATTTCCATTATAACTTGAATATGTATTTGGATAATGCTCGAACACCGGCCGTTTATTAAACTCGGTGTCATCATTAATCCGGTCTATCTCACTCTGCAGCTCATCGAACTCCATCTGAAGCGCGGCCTGGTCCTCCGGACTATATACCGCGTCATTCAGCGCCTGGACAGAAAGCTCCCTCATCCTCTGGAGCAAATCCTCCATCCTTCCCATCGCTCCATCTCCGGTCCGGACGAATCCCACCCCGTCCTCCGCATTTTTTGACGCGCGGGCCAATCCCCGGATTTGCGCCCGTTTCTTTTCTGAGATTGAAAGTGCTGCCGCATCATCTGCCGCACGGTTTACAGAATACCCGGATGACAGCCGTTCCGCAGATTTCTTCAAATTTGTATTCGTAATACCGAGCTGCATCATTGTATTTACTGCAGCCATATTGTGCTGAATGATCATTTTATCCCCCTTTTCTTTGTAAAACTATGTATATACCTGCCTGTTACCAAGATTTTGTTGTTATATTTTAACATAATTAGAAGATAATGTAAAGATTAATTACATTTATATCCTGTAAATTTTACACCCGCACTTCACACCAAATAGCATACACTTTACGAAATTATCGCACATTTCTTTGTATTTCGACATTTTTTTTGCTATAATTGCTCTTGTAATAATAAACGAAGGGTGGTGACTGCCATGTCTCTAAGTGTTGCTATTTGCGATGATGAGAAATCCGATTGCCTGATACTAGGTTCCCTGCTGCACTCCTGCTGTTCGGAAAAATGCCTGCCTATACATATGGAAATGTTTTCGTGTGGAGAGGATTTTCTGGCTTCTCATCAGAAGCACGCATATGACATCGTTTTTATGGATATTTATATGGCTGGGATAAATGGTATCGAAGCCGTCAGGAACGCCTGCCGGGTAAGCCAGTGCCAAACCATTTTTACGACTACCAGCCGTGAGCATGCGCTGGAAGCTATCAGTTTAAATGCTGCCCATTATCTCGTAAAGCCACTGACACAGAACGCGGTCTGGGAAGCGATGGAGCGGTGTCTGGCCAGACTTGAACGGAAGCCGTCGAAGCAGCTTGAAATAAAAACGTCACAGGGCAAAGTTCCCATACCAATCAACAGCATTGTGTATATCGAAGTCTTTAATAAAATCTGCTTCATACACACAAACAAAAACACCTATCAGACGTATTCTACCCTAGACGCGCTGTTTCGTCTTCTGGATGATATTTCATTTATGCGGGCACAGCGCAGCTTTATCATTAATATGAACTTTATCGAGGCATTCTTTTTTGACCATGTGGTGCTAAAGGGCGGAAAAGAAATTATGCTGTCAAGAAACAAGAGGGCAAAACTAAAAGAACAATATCAGCAATTTTTATTTTATTTAGCAAGAAGGGGCGAAATTTGATCGTTTTTCAATTATTTCTCAGCTGCGTACTGCGGCTGGTATTATTTACATTATTATACTTCTACCCCTTTGGCAGCCATTTTCGCTTTTCGAGACGAAAGGCTGTCTTTATTTCCTCTACCCTTATTTTGGCAGCCAGCCTGCTCTTCACCCTCGCGGGCGCCGCCCTGGCTTCCATTTCCGAAAAAAACTGGTGCCTGTCCCAATTGGAAAATATCCTATTTTTATTTTGCCTCGTGCCTTGTCTGCTTGGAGATCTGACAATAGTGGAAGCGCTGTGGCAAAAAAAGATTTTTGTCTGTTTGTATACGGTCACGGGCGCACTATCTACGATCTGTATGAGCAATTGCATTGACATCAGCGCCCGGTTCACCAGTCCCGCAGTTACTGCCGCTGCCGTCCCTCTATTCTGGCTGCTGCTAAAATATTGCTATTTGCCGGCAGAGGATGGACTAAGTGCAAAAGAGAGCGGATATCTCGCCGTATTATCCGTCTCGCTATTTGCTATACTCGCCGGCGTCTTTTCCTATGTTAGTTTTAAAGATCTGTTCCGGCACCCTTTGACGCCTCTGCTGTTCCTGCTGCTGTTGACGACTTTGTTTGTCATTTACTTAATCCTTTTTAAGATTTATTACACCGCCCACGAGGAATACAAGCAGGTACAACACCAGATGGATCTCTATGGCAAGCACTACGCGCAAATGCAGGAGCAGATTGAAAACAACCGGCGGCTGCGCCATGACCTGAACCACCATATGCGCGCGCTCCAAGGGTATTTATACCAGGGCGAACCTGATAAAGCAGAAGAATACCTGGTACATTTCTTAAAAAACACGAGAAGCTGCGAGGTTTCAAAAATATGTGACAATCCCATCGTAAATATGCTGGTCAGCCATTACTACAGCCTGGCAAAAAAGAACCATATCGCTTTTGCGGTCCGGATTGACATACCCAAACAACTTTTCATACATAATTCAGACCTCTCTGTTTTGCTTGGAAACCTTTTAGAAAATGCGATGGAGGCCGCCAGCCATGCCCCGGATAACTGCCGCAGTATCTGTTTTCACATGTCCTGTAGCGGCAATATGCTTGTCATCGCTGTCGATAACGGTTTTAACGGAACGGCTAAGCTGCGGAACCACCAATATCTATCAACCAAGCCAAACCACAACGGGCTGGGCCTGAAAACACTTGAGAATATAGCAAAAAAATATGGAGGGGGCGCCTCTTTTACACATGAAGGCACGATTTTCCATTCGTCCGTCATGCTCACATTGATGGAACAGGAAGCGTACTCTTCGCACAACACAAATCTTAATGAAGAAAGAAGGATGAGATAGGATGGATCAATTTCTGAAAAACTTTCGTTTTGAACTGGAGGAACAAGGCCTGTCCTTATCCACCAGACAAACTTATCTGCGCAGCGCAGAGAGATTTATCGCATATGCAAATGGCAAGACAATCACAAGACGTTTGGTACAGGAATACAACCATGCATTAGATGAAAAGGGATTTAAGGCCGCCACTATTAACTTAAATATGATCGCCGTCAATAAATTCCTCCGCTTTTGTGATATGGAGCAGTGTACGGTAAAAGTAGTCCGCCTACAGCGGCGCCAAAGCCTGAATTATGTTCTGGAACCGGAAGATTATCACAAGCTGCTCGATTATGCGCTCGAGTCCGGGCGGGAAAAATACTATATGATTATGAGAACGCTTGCAAAAACCGGCATACGCATCAGTGAACTCCGCTATATTACAGTAGAGGCGCTGGACGCGGGCGTCACCCAGGTACACAACAAAGGACGCTACCGCGACGTCTATTTGCCGGACGGACTCATTGCAGAGCTGCGCCGGTTCTGTGAAAAGGAACAGATCACAAGGGGAAGCATTTTCAAAGGCAATAAAGGAACTCCGCTTAGCCGGAAAGCAGTTTGGAAAATGCTGAAAAAGATAGCAGATATGACCGGCATTGACAAACGCAAAGTGCATCCCCACGCATTCCGCCATTTCTTCTGTATTTCCTATATGAATAAATACGGGAACATCTTTGAGCTGGCTGATTTTCTCGGGCACGTCAACGTGGAAACGACAAGGATTTATTCGAAATCAACGACAGAACAAAAGAGAAAACGCTTGGACGCACTGGACAATTAAGCTTACAAATCGACACAATACAATATTATGAATACCTTGTCAAGAGGAAAATATAACTTTTTACAAATCTAAATCTATGGAAATAGGATGGTTTCCAGTGATTTAGATTTTTTCTTTATTATTTTATCCTTCTGCTTCTATCATATGCCAATGTCTGTCTGCCCCGTATTCTCCCAAAAGTGTGGTCCACACAATATTGTATTATGTAACTGTCACCGAAAAAACAACTTCAGAAAGGAGGGAAACGCATGAGTGACTTAAATGCATTAGTCGGTATCGATTTTTCACTGATCGGTACGAAACTGCACGCCGCCTATGAAAAAGACAAAGACGGATATTCCGTATTACTTATGCCTTCTGAGCAAAACGCCGACACGGGAGTGTCAATCGGACAATTGATCGAAGACATTAAGGGTCTGGTAAACGGCGTGAGAACAAAAGAGCTTACGGAGGACGAGCAGAAAGCAATGGAGGCAGACTTTGAGGACGGACTTTCTGGCCTGACGCCGGAAACGGAAGAACAGAAACAGGAATTCGACCTGAACAAATTAATCGTGAAATTAAATATGGCATTTCTGTACATCCGAAAAACGAAAGACGACGCATCCTCTACCCTAGAGTATGCTTTCCAGCTCCAGGTTATCGCCAAGGATGTAATACCGGAAGCGGTCCGGTCGCTAGTGACCGTAGACAACCTGTCCGTCTCTGTATGGAACACAACACGGCAGAAAGTACTGGATCAAATGTCATTGATTTCAATCAATGACTACATCGGCATCCCCGCTGCACAACCATAACGGGAATGCACGAATAAGCAGAAAGGAGCGGAGAAACACATGATTCAGAACAATATATCTATCTGCGTCACAGCAGAAGGCACGTTTCTAAAATGTCCCGCGAAACTAGCGGTCGGCAGCAAAAATGGCAGCATGATGCTGTGTGGGGAATTGCAGTGGGGCGGAAAAAAAATATCTGACACACTGAAAGTAGTAAACAACAATTTGCCAGGAGAAATTTCGGATCATGTGGATTCTCTGCTGCCTGGCTGCCTTCCTGGTGTACTGGCAGTTACATATGAAAAGGACTCACTGATGATAATGGCCGAAGATTCCGGTGTATGTTTTACGCTCGCCAGAAAATCCGGCCAGACAGCCCTATGTTTTTGCTTTCAGATGGCAGATTGCCAACCTGGTTCCAGCACTTCTGCACTCGTGAACGCATTGGGCAAAGCCGCAGGTTTTTTTGGAATTAAGGAATTTTTATTTTATGCGCAAACGGGTGATAAATGGCTGCTTCCGGCATTGAAGCCAGGAAACAGGGAATTTACTTCCGTGCCGGCCCAGATAAAGAAGTGTTGCTTTCTAACCTACGCCCATATTGTGCTTGATGGCAACAGTACATGGGAAACCGGTATCCGGACGCTGTTTGGCCTCCGTGAGACAAGTTTATTCGTGGGGGCGGGCAAAAACACCTTTCTCTGTATGGTTACGGTACCAGCATTCAAAACTTCCTTTCTGGAAAGCAAGGACATGTATATATGGATGGAAATCAGCAATAACCCACAGCTTGTCCTGAAAGGCAGCTTTCTCTTTTCCTTTATCCCGGAAGTTACTTTTACCGTCGACTGCGGTGTGGGCAGAAATGCCTTCCGCATAGAGGCGCTCGCGCATGTGGAGAAGCCTGTTAAACTATTTGGCCCCTTTTCCCTGGGCGACAGCTGTCTCATGATCCAGGTCGGGGCAGGCCTGGAATTTGGACTATACAGTTCCTTATACATCAGAAACATCCAGCTATTTGGCGCCATCTTGCTTCGTGCAAATGGCCCGGCTGTCGTACCAGAACTATTGTCTGCTGCGGTCAGCGACCTGTCGATTCCGCTTCTTTTGGAAAACTTGACGGGCGAACACATACCGGGAATCGAGGTTTTTAATTTTATAAAGATTTTGGGCCTGCCCTTTCAGAATATGAAACCCTTTTCTGCGGAGCATATCCGAAATAAGGACATTGGAGCAGTGGTGGAACGGTTCAATTCCCAGGTAACGAATGAGTCTCTTAGACTTGACGCAAATGAGGTACAGCTCACCCCGTTTGGAAATGGTACTGACCTGGCAGATTTGAAACGAATGCGCCATTACTACATCAGTCCATCCGGAAATCTCCAGCTTGCGGCACAATTTTACTTTTCCACTGTCAACACCAAACTCGGCAATTATACCGTGCAGCGCGGCTTTTTCATATGCGGTGTACTTGAAATATTCAAAAAGAGATTTGAAGTGCTATTTTCCTTCCGGGAGTCGGAGGGCCTGCTGGCCTATGCAAAAATCCCGTCTATTAACTTGGGATTTTTGAAAATCGGCCCTTCCAAATTTTCAAAAAACAGCGGTGACACACTCCCACTTGCGAAGGATAGTGTGCTGGCACAATTTATTAACCCTGCCCAGCAGGGCATGGTATTCTTTCTGTCCGCTGGCAAAAAAGAGGTTTCTTTCTATTTTGACGGTGGCATCAACATCCTTTCTCTGTTTGAGGCGGACGCACGTATTATCTTTTGTAAAGGACTTATATCCGTAGATCTCAGAGTTGTATGGCTTTCGATCCTACAGATCAGCCTGCACCTGAGCGTGGATTATGGCAACTTTACGTCCGGGCATTTTTCCTTCTGCCTCATTATCGACACCGCTCCGCTGACGAAAAAATTAAATGCCGTCACGGAAAAAATTGATGCCGCCGTCACAAGAGTAAGAAATAAGATTGGAAATGTGAAACGGGAAGTCGACCGCGCCCAGGCCCATGTCAATGAACTATATGGCCAAATTTCTTATTTTGACCGCAAAATCTCAGAATGCAAAAATGCCATCAAAAATGCGAGCTGGTGGAAAAAAGTATTTGTAGCCATTGCCAAAGGAATTGAAATCGGCGCCTATGAAGTGGCGAAAGCTGGCATTTACGTGGCCATCGGCGTTGCTACGGCCGCATTACAGGTAGCGAAAGGGATACTGGAGCTCTCTGGGAAAATCGGAGAAGGTGTTCTAAAGGCTGTGAACGCCGTGATTAAGGGCGCTATGTCGTTGTTTTATATCAACTACATCCAGCTCGAGGCAGCTGCAAACGCGAATAGCAGCTACTTCCTTGCCAAAATCGAGTTTGTGGCTCTCGGCAAAAATTATAAGTTTGAAAAACAGATCGGCAAAAAAGCCCTCACAACTTCCCCTTCTAATGCGCTGTCTGGCGCCATCAACGAAAAATTGGAACCAGACCTGGCACACATTGAGGACGGCGCATTTAAGAGTAATTGGAGAAAGTACCGACATGAGACGTATACCGTTGAGCAGCATTGCAGGCGTCTGGCGGGCGCAAAAGAACATTTGAATGCATCCATCAGCTTGATGGAATCCATGCAGAATACATATATCGATGAATTCCATATACCAATGGAAGAGTTTGACGAGATGAACGTATCACTCATTGATTCCCTGGACCATGTAGAAAACGTACTGAATACAGGTGCACAGGCAGGCAATGTAGCGGAGCTCGGAAACTCGATGGGCGGCCTGAAACGAAGTGTGGCGGCACAGGAGAAAAAGGGCGTCTTCCGGGATGAAGAGCTGGCACAGACAAAAAAACTTATTGCGGATTATGATGAAGCGCGGATGTTTTACGATAAGGTTCTCTCAGGAATCCGCAATGTGAAAAAGCAGAAACAGAGCATGCAGGCCCACTGTACTTCCGTAAAAGAAAAAACCGTACAGGCCGGGGAATCCGTAATGAAAGGTACAGACGGCGACATCGGAAAGGTGCTGCTGCAAGTGGAAGACCAAATGTACCAGGCGTTTCCTGTAGACCGCAGCGGAAAAGATTTTATCAACCTTTCACGGGAACCATGCATTCGCGAGAGCTTCTCGCAGGCACAGGAACAGCTCGGCATAGAACCAAGTGAAACGGTCCGGCAGATGCGGAACCGCAGCCGCAAGGGCAGCTATCAGAGCCGGCTGTAACAACCAAATATGAGAAACGAAAGCGAGGAGGAAAGTTATCGTTATGGCACTTGACAACACGAAGAAAAAAATACGCGCCGGTGTGTGCGGCGCAATCGCATTATTAGCCGCAGGAACCGCACTGGCCGCGGGCGGGACATTAAACCGGGAGGGCGTCAGAACCGGCGCCTATGACAGCAAGGCAGACCCCGGGTATTGCACCGTTCTAGTATACATGGATGGTAGTGACTTAGAAAGTGATTACGGCATGGCCGCCAGCGATTTGCAGGAGATGCAGGAGGCCGTTGCCAAAATTGATCATGAGGGCCGCCAGATCCATATTGTCGTAGAGGCGGGCGGCTCCCCACAGTGGCAGTACGAGCCGATGCAGGATAAGCAATATGGCCGGTTCTGCATTACGGGACAAGGCGTGTCGGAGGTGGAAGAACTAGTGCCCCGGGATATGGGAAGGCCAGACACGCTTACCGATTTTATCCGTTACGGAACCCAGTCCTACCCGGCGGAGCATTACGGCCTGATCTGCTGGAACCACGGCGCCGGGCAGATTGAAGGATTTGGCAATGACGTCAATTTTGAGGAATCCTCTCTGTCCATCGATGAGCTTCACAGCGCCCTGGCCCATGCAGCATTGCCGTCACCATTTGATTTTATCGGCATGGATGCCTGTTTGATGGGGAATTTAGAACTGGTATGCACGCTGCAAAAAAATGCCGATTACCTCATCGCCTCAGAGGAGCTGGAACCACAATATGGCTATGACTATTCCTGGATGGAAGCATTGAAGCCGGGAAATACCGCTGGAAAACCGTTTGGCAGGCATATCGGGGATTCTATACTGGCTTCCTATAATGAATCCTATGAGGGCCAGGATTATAAACTGGCACTCAGCCTCATTGATCTGAACGCCTATGAACAATTTCACAGCGTTTTTCACTCACTGCTGGATCAAGTATCCGGCCGGATGAGGGAGACGGAATTCCAGCAGCTTGGACAGCAGCGCAGCGCCCTATTAGGGTTTGGCAGCCGAAGCGCAGGGGACCTCGCAGAGCAGGTAGATATGATGGACATACTGGAATCCCTTACTGAATTTGCGGCAGATTCAGATACAGAAAAAAGAAAACAGATCCTTCAAACACTTCAGGACGCCCACTCAAAACTCGTCGTCTCCTCCATCTCCAAAGGATATTCCAGTACGCCCAGCGGGCTGAGCATGTACCTCCCGGGCGGGAACAACGACTGGCTTCCCAATGATATGGAAGTATACGAATCCATCGGCTTCTGCCGGAACTACCACGCCCTGGTTGACAGCTACGGGACGTATTTAATGGCCCAAAATGATATGGAATGGCGAAAACCATCGCAGAAACAAAACCAAATCCTTTTGCCGC
Organism: uncultured Eubacterium sp.; assembly: GCA_910584245.1. GTDB lineage: Bacteria > Bacillota > Clostridia > Lachnospirales > Lachnospiraceae > Eubacterium_F. The sequence goes on along the minus strand of CAJTZF010000012.1, from coordinate 52,329 downwards.
TTCAGCCAGATGCGCTGGATCAAATTGCAGACGCCTATCTCGCTGTCTTTTGCGAAAACAAGGACGGCGAACCGTATCTGTTAAGCGCAGACGGGGACGTCACCCTCGATCAATCCGGGTTTTTAAAAGCCAGGCCGGAAAATGTGTATTGGGGCCTGCAGGGGCAGATTCTTTGTCTGTTTGAAAATTACGATATGGAGTATGAAACCGAGTATACCGCTCCTATTTTGTACAAAAAACCGGATCACATGTGGGAACAGTGCAACATGTCAATCGTATTTTCCGACGACATGCCTGATGGAAATATAAGGGCTATTACCCCGGCTAAAGTATCCAAGCAGGAATATGAACTGGAAGCGGGCGATCAAATCATCCCCTTGTATCCTCTCAAAAAAACAAAAGACGACAGCAGTAATGAGCTTGACAACTATCATTTTGGCAATGAGATCTCCATCCAAAGACTGGACAATGGCGATGGTTTATTAGAACAGATCTCCATCAATAACGAGACAAAACTGCGTTATGGGTTTTTGATCCGAGATACAAAAATGAATCTATATTATACCGAAGCAATCAAGCAGCAAAGCAAAAAATAAAAAAGGTGCGGCTGAGAAGCGCGCACCCCACAAGGAGGTATTTATATGAGTGTAAAAATTGGACATGCATCTATTGACGAGCGAAACCAGGGCAAGGGCGGAAAAGCCGGGGATCAAACGGGCAAAGAGGTGTGCACCCGCGACTGGTACGACAAAGGCTGGAATAAAGTAATCCGGCCCAAAAGTGCAAACGTGGCAGAACAGATCGCCCGCGCGATGGAGGCCGCTTGCGCCAACGACAAAATCGGCTACGACATGAATGAGCGGAATACGCTCTATCGGGAAGCCAAGGCTAAGAAATGGGATATTTCCAGCATCACTAAACCCTGCGAAACGGACTGTTCCGCACTGGTGAGAGTGTGCGTATGCGCAGCCGGCATACCAATTCCAGACATTTTCACAGGTACGGCCGCAAAAGTACTAAAAGGAACCGGAAAATTCACGGTGCTGACCGATACAAAGTACTTAAAAAATGATAAATACTTAAAACGGGGAGATATACTTCTTCGCGAGCTTCACCACACCGCAGTCGTACTTTCAAATGGCAACGCAAGCCAGAAAAAACAAGGATGAGGCCATGACAAAAAGCGAAAATAATATTTTACTTTTTTCCATTACGTTATGCTGGGCCGCTTCCTACATATTTATCAAAAACCTGCCGGAGAACCTGTCCTCCTACGCCTATCTGGCATTGACAACGGGAATTGCCGCCGTTGTAATGGTTTTGATCTTCTTCAAAAAATTGCGGCATCTTCGCAAAAGCACGTGGATTAAAGGAACGTTTCTCTCTGTATTACTCAGCATGAACCTGCTGGCCGAAAAGCTCGGCATTGTGCGTCTGTCCTCCGCTAATGCAAGCTTCCTGTCCGCACTGTCCATTATTCTTGTGCCGGTACTGCTTCTATTTTTTCATAAAAGGCCAACACGGAACCACGTAGCGGGGGCCATTATTATCATGGCCGGATTAGCGGTTTCTTCCGGACTGGACTTAAGCGGGTTCTATTCCACCGGTTCCCTTTATATGCTGGGTGGCTGTATTTGTTCCGCCGTATATACAATAGCTGTGGACCGTTTTGCCAAAGAAGAGGATCCATTACTGCTCTGTATGGTCCAGATGATTCTATCGTGCGCCGTCGGTTATATGCTCTGGTTTCTGGAGGACCCCGGGACAGTGCTGAACATTGAATATTCCAGACAAATGCTGTCGAATCTGTTTATCCTGGCATTTTTTACGAAAGCATACGCTTACATCATTCTCATGTATTCGCAGAAATACACTGACGCTATAAGCGTTACCATTATTGCTTCTACCGAACCGGTCATAACCCTGTTGCTCGCTTTCCTGCTTCCTGCTGCCTACGGTGGAAATCATTCTCTTACCGTCCCGTCGGCAGCCGGGGCAGCCCTGATTGCTGCAGGCGCGGTAATTGCGGGCCTATCCTTCTTCCCCGCTCTCCCGAATGCCTTGCCGCGCCTTCGGAAACGGAGGCGGCCGCGCACAAATTTTACAAGCACAATGCCAAATGTAACGGTTATTAGCAAACATAAACAATTTATGATTACTTTGTGCGCCATGCTCCTTTTAGGCATCTCCTTTAAAGTTATGGTACTGGTAGAAGGTTTGACAGAGATACGGCCGGTAAATGCAATTCCGCCGGTGGCCGGACTACTATTCGGCCCCGTTGGGGCGGCTGCGTGCGGCATTGGAAACGTACTCGCCGATTTGGCCGGTACCTTTTCCCCCTATTCCGTACTGGGACTGGTGGGGAATTTTATGGCCGCCTATTTTCCCTACCGGCTATGGCACCTCTTTTCTGAAGAAAAACCAAACGTCCATAGCTGGAAAAATATAGCGCTGTACTGCTGGATCAATGCCGTCACCTCTATGCTGGTGGCCTGGATTCTTTCCTTTGGCCTCTATATGCTCGGGGGAACATGGATGGAAAATATATATACCTATGTCTTTTGGAATGAGCTCGGTTTTTCCTACGGGCTGGGCATGCCGTTACTAATTTTGCTCACCTCCGATGAGATCGGTATCGCGTGCTGTCCAAAACCAAAACGGAAGGCATGGATACCAAAACGGGGACGCCAGGTTTTGTGTGTGGCATATTTCGCAGTTATGGCAATTATAACAACGGCAATTACCGCGAACCATGTGCAACCGGATCAAAACAACTGGTTTATGTACTTGTCAACGGCCTCCGCACTGCTTTTGGCGGGCCTGTTTATATAACAAACATGAAAGAAGGGAAACATAATGAAACAAAAAAAGATATCCGATACCGGCGTCGCACTCATCGCAAAATTTGAAGGCTGCTATTTAGAGGCGTACAAATGTCCGGCCGGAGTATGGACAATCGGTTACGGGCATACCGGAAATGTCAAGAAAGGGGATACACTGGCCTCGGAAACAGAGGCGATGGCTTTGCTAAAAAAGGATTTGAAACAGTATGCCGGCTATGTGAATCAGCGTATTGCAAATAAGAAAATCTCCTTTTCTTTAAATCAAAATCAATTTGATGCTCTTACGTCTTTTACGTATAACCTGGGGCCCGGTTGCCTGGATACACTCGTAAACGGCAGAAATGCTAAAACGGTCGCCTCTAAAATGCTTTTATACAACAAGGCGGGCGGACGCGTATTAGAAGGATTGAAACGGAGAAGAAAAGCAGAACAGCAATTATTTCTCAAAAAAGGCTGAAACTTATAATTTACCGAAAGGCGTGATATAAAATGTTTCATAAAAAGGAACAAACGGACTCCGCCAGTACGGCTCACATGCAGCAGGAGAGCTACCTAAATAACGAATTTTTACCGCTCAATGAATTAGTATATGCACCGCTCCAGGCGCTCGCAAATGCAAACTCCCAGCTACAGGCACAGACCGTAAAGGCGCTGAAAAATACCGGTACGCTTCATCAGAGCGGCACAGACGAAGTTGTCCATCTGGACAGCCTCAATATTGCCTATGAACAGGTCCGGCCCGAGACAGAAGACGAATACAGCGTGGACACTTTGCAGATGAAGCTTCCGATTCTGTCCATGCTCCCGATGTCAAACCTGAATATAGACCAGGCAGAAATCGCTTTTTCTGCGGAAATCCGCACGTGCAGCGAGAAAGAGAACTCCTCTCCTATTTTGGCCCGGATTTGTTCTCCCGAACAGCGCGACAGCGATTTTCTCCCCCGCATCTCGTATCAGCTAAAACTGGCGTCCGTACCCGCCGCCGAAGGTCTCCTGCGCCTGACCGATCGGATCGGCAACAATCCCGTTGCAAAAAAGATGGATACTACCCCGATCAATGCAAAAGGAAACCTGGGGACAGAAGAACAAAAAACCGTTTGGATGAAATGCAATCACCTGCGCATGAAAATCCAAAAGCTAAAACAGCTGTACAAAAAAGTTTCCGACATGATGACAGAGCAGGAAAAAATGCGTGAAATCAGCCAACGCGCCTTCGAGGATAATGTGTACGACTTTGACGCAGACAAATACCGAATGGTGCAGGGCAATATCGCAAACCGTATTATGAAATACCAAACCGAAATTATGGATTTAGAGATCCACTACGGATTGGAACACGATTATGAGTAACATATACCGACAAAAGGAGGGGATGTTATATGGCAATTACCGAACCATTTGCCAGCCTGAATATGGAGCAGTTAATCAGTACGCCGCTGGCGGCAGCAGTAGACGCCGGCGTCCGTCTGGCTGACGCCACCGCACAATTTATTAAAAACGTAGGGATGGATGAGCAGGATCATGCTCGCCATGCGGAATTCCTATACGAACAACACGCTATTTCCGAATCCGGTGAAGACACCGTACAAGAAATGCGAATCAATGTACCGCTCCTTTCGATTGTACCAGTGCCAAATCTTCATATTGACGAAATAAACCTGCTATTCGATATGGAAGTAAAACAGAGCGAGACGCTTGATACTAGCGTGGAGCTATGTGCCAAGGGCGATGGCTCCCTTGGATTTGGGCCGGCAAAGGTCGCAATCAGCGGAAGTGTGAGCACCTACAACACAAATGCCCGGAAAAGCGACTATTCCGCCAAATACCATATCGATATCCGGGCGACGGACCACGGAATCCCGGAAGCGCTTGCACGGGTGATGGATATGATGGCGGAAAGCCTGACGCCAGTAAAACGACCAAAAGGCGGTGGAGAAAAAACATGCATTACCAGAAAAAAATAAATCTCGATGACATTCGCTATGTCAAGCTGGTACCCGTCGGCAGCGCAGATCCGAACCGTCCCCTGTCAGAAGCGGGGAAACAGGCACAGGTAGATCTGCTGAACCAATGTCTCTCTGGATATCCAAAAGGAATTATTATCGGAAAAGATGTGACGGCCGGCCGCTACGAAATCGGCAGCCACCTGCTGTCTATGGAAAAGGTAACCTACCACATTGGATTCCAGAGAAAACCAAGCTGGGAAACTTAGAAAGGAGGCATCTATGAAAATTCAAGCACAATGGGAAAACGAAGAAAAAAGGAATTATATCATAAACATCACTGGTGAAATTGATACGACGACATCCGATGAATTGGCCACCTATATGGAAGCCGCTATTATACAAAATCCAAAAATATTATCATTGGACTTTTCTGATGTTTCGTATGTTACATCCGCAGGACTCCGCGTACTGCTATCCGCCCAGAAAAAGATACACGAAAATGGAAACAAAATGCAGCTCTATCATGTAAATCATTCTATTCTAAGTGTATTTACGATGACAGGATTTATAGATATTTTAGACATACGGAAGGAAGGAGGGGAAAGAGTTGGAAACGGCAATGAATAAAAACGGCAAACGCAAACGGTTTCTTCTATTGTTTGTCACCCTATGCTGCAACGCCGCCGCGGTCACCTGTTCCGCCGGCAGCGTAGTACAATGCCAGCAAATTACGGAGCAGCTTGGCATAGATACCGGGGAAACACAGAAAGAATATGTGTTATATATCGGGTTAGATGATAAGGAGAGCCAGACACAAAAAATTCCGACAGAAGCGGCGGTGGAACAGATTAACGAAATTTGCGAAAAGTATGTGGACGGTTATACATACCAGACGCTAAACGGCGGCTGGCGGCAAAATGAGACGACGTATTGCAAAGAGACGACACTGGCATACCAGTTTACCGGCGCCGACGAAACCGCGGTGCGCCACATTATGGATGAAGTTCTCCCGGCATTGAACCAGGAATGTATACTGGTACATGTGCAAAATATAATCTGTGATTATTACTATAACAGTGCCACAGAGGACGGAAAGGCGGGCTGATGTCGTGGAAAAAAGCATAACCAAACGTTATATCCGGCAAATCGTTATTCTTGCCATTCTGTTTCTGGCCGTTACTATGCCATTCCGCCAGCTATTCCGGCTAAACGGGCTCACGGAGGTCCGCCCGGCCGGGGCATTTCCCCCGGTGTTTGGCCTGCTGTATGGCCTTCCGGGGACGCTTGGATGTGCCGTGGGCAACCTGATTGCGGATATCCTCTCCGGCTATCCCATCGGCATTTGCACTTGGGGATTCGCCGCGCAATTTCTGTATGGACTTCTGCCGCACCTGATGTGGAAATGGAAGCACAAGGAAGAGACTTCCATCCGCCTGAGCAATGTACGCTTTGTTCTTCAATACATCGCAATTATAGTAATTGACAGTACAGTAATGGCATTTAGCCTGGGGGTCATCATGCAATGTCTCGGCCTGGGGACGCTTTTTTCTACCGGCACATTGCTGCTTGGCTTCAACAACATTTCCTTTTCCCTGATTGTCGGCATCCCAATCATTATCGGCGTGAACATATTCCGCCGGAACGGCTCCCTCACGCTGAATATTCAATTTGTCCTGCTGTTTTTACTGCTTAGTGTGTTATCCGCACTGCTGCTGGGGATCGTCTCCTACACGGAAGTCATGGCCTCCGACGTGGATCTCATGCGCCGCTGGAACCGCATCTACATACAAGTTACACTGGATTTTTTCCTCCTATGGACGATTTCAATGGTCTTTTTATGGTATTTGGAGCTTTACATCGCGAAACCAATAGCAGATCTCACACATATCGCCAGAAAATATGCAGATGAAGATTTCATCGAAGAACATCTACATCCGCACATGCAAAACAAACAATGGGCGGCCAAATGCGAAGAACTGGGGCAGCTGCACGGCGAGCTTGGATTTCTCGCGATGGGATTCCACAAAATGATGGAGGATGTGGAGCAATATATCACCGAGCTGACCGCGGCCACGAAAGAAAAACAGCGGATCCACACCGAACTTGATGTGGCGGCACATATCCAAAATGGTATGCTGCCAGACCCGCGCAACGCATTTCCCCAAGGTGAACCATTTCGCATCAGCGCCAAAATGTGTCCGGCGAAATATGTCGCAGGTGATTTTTACGACTATTTCTTAGTGGATGAAGATCATGCCGCTTTTCTCATCGCGGACGTTTCGGGTAAAGGCGTGCCGGCGTCACTTTTTATGATGGTCGCCAAGACATTAATCCACAATCAGGTATGCAATGGAAAACAACCTGGACAGGTGTTCACAGAAGTCAACCAGGAGCTGTGCCGGAACAATCCAAATAGCATGTTTGTTACCGCATGGCTCGGCATCCTCACACTCTCTACCGGCAATCTCGAGTATGTAAATGCCGGGCACAACCCGCCGCTATTACAAAAACACGGCCAAGATTACCGCTTCGCAATGGAGCGGACCGGATTCGTGCTGGCGGGAAAAGAAGATGCCGTATACGAGCAGCAGTCTTGCCACCTCTCCTTCGGTGATACCATTTTCCTCTATACAGATGGTGTGACAGAGGCAAATAACCCCAAACATCAGCTATATGGAGAGGATCGTCTTCTAAATATATTAAACCGGTACAAAACAGCCGACGTGGAAAAACTGTTGGAGGCTGTCTGGACAGATGTGTCGGAACATCAGGGTTGTGCCGAGCAATTTGATGATATAACGATGCTGGCTATCCGTTATGCCAGCGCTGGATATACGGTCTACTTCTATGAGCCGGATATGAAATACATGCCGGAGTTATTACAGAACGCCCGCGCAGTGATGACAGAGCACAATATCCCGCCGTACACGTCCGACTCCGTCATTCTCGCCATTGATGAATTGTTTTCAAACATTTGCTATTACAGCGGAGCCCGCAAGGTTTCACTGGGAATCCAGACTCCCACAGAACACTCAAACTGTGTAAAAATATTTATCGAAGATGACGGCATTCCCTTCAATCCGCTGGAACAAAAAGCCCCGGACGTCCACAAACCCTTATATAAGCGCAAACAAGGCGGTCTGGGCATCTTTATCGTGACATGTATCGCAGATGCCGTCAAATATGAATATAAAAATAACAAAAACCAATTATGGGTAACTATTAACAATTAATATATATTAATCAACAAGATGTATTCGCACCGGAGCGTCACATACGCTCCAGAATGGAGGTTAAAATGAACTACAAAGAAAACTACATCACAAAAGAGGGAAAAAAGATTCCTGTAAGAAACGAAGTAACGAACCGGTACCTATTGCCGGAACACGCAGACCGGATCGAGGCCGGCTTTAAGGCTGTAAAAGATCTTTGCTTTTTCAGCGTCCGTCCCGCCGGTGTAGATACTCTGCGGAAACTCAAAATGGGAGCTGCTCCAAAACCACACTCTATTTTGGAAAAAAGCATCAAGGATACCGAATATGATTTCTTATATGATCTGTGGTACAACCCGGCAGACCAGAAAGACGCCAGACAAAACATTAAAAATGCTTTATGTGGCCTCGTGCCCTTTCGAAAGGATTTCACTTTCAAATATAATGAGCACGGCGTAGAAAAAACAGAATGTGTGCGTATTATCCGCGGATTGTTTCTGTCAAAGGCCGGTGAATCCCATTTCTCACGTCTCGGGGGAAAGTTTAAAACATCAGTCGACAAAAACAAGCGGGCCTATGTGGAATTTAATGCGAAAACCGGCCTATTTGAATGGGTACAGAGCATACTCGACACCTGCCGCACACCAGATGAATATGCGAAATGGTTCGTAACCGGCGACTACGACTTGCATGATCTGGTTCAACATAATGGTTCCTACACAAATACTTATATTTCTGGTTCCGGCGATGAAGCTACCGCCCTCACACAGCTAAGCGACGTCTTCGCAGGACGGAAGCCTGCCGGGATCACAACAAAATTCGACCCGGAAGAGAAGAGCGTTATACAGCATGGCGCACAGTATAACTACATCGCCCATACGTTCAGCAAGGAAAAAAATACTGAAATTGTAAAGAAAGTGGCGGACCTGTCTTTAGAAATCGCCCTGTATGACGGAAAGACATGGACGATCATTGAAAATGATCCCACACGGAAAGATGCCTATGAGAAACAGTCCAAAGAACTAAAATCGTATTATTATGACCACTATAATGCAATCCTAAAATGGGATTGGGACAAATGTAATCCAAAAGCAGATGACTATCTGCGTGCCATCGAAAATAAAACGCTAATGGATTACATTCGCACCACTATTAGAAAATAACAGGACGGGGCAACATTCCCTGACCCACATTCACTATATAATAGTCAGAACCCCAATCGAATTCAAAAAGAGAACCAGGAGCAAAATGGGCGCAACGAATTTCAACATAACAGAATAAAGCCGTTTTCTGCCCATTTTGCATCCCGTCTTCTCGACCTCATCTATGACTAACTTCGGTTTCATGATCCAACCCACGAGTATACATGTACCGATTGCGACAAGCGGCATGAAAATATTATTGCTGACATAATCCATAACATCAAGAATCTGAGCGGTCTTTCCATTCGGTAACGGAAGCTCAAAGTACAGCCGGTTATACCCCAGGCATACAAAAAGTCCGGCAATCGCAGCTATTCCCACCTCGACAGAAGCCGCCTTCATCCTGGAAAACTTAAAGCGGTCCATCAAACTCGATACAATGGCTTCCATAATTGAAACCGCGCTCGTCAGCGCCGCAAACAACACCATAGCAAAAAACAGGCAGCCGATTACATTCCCAATCCCACCCATAGATGAAAAGATTTTAGGGAGAAGCACAAACATCAAGCCCGGGCCGGAAACATCCATTCCCTCTCTGCCAGAAAACGTATAAACAGCGGGAATAATCATAACACCTGCCAAAAATGCCACAACCGTATCAAAAATCTCGATCTGGTTGATGGACTTCTTGAGATCAGCATCATCACGGACATAGGAGCCATATGCAATCATAATTCCCATCGCGACACTCAAGCTGAAAAACAGCTGCCCCATAGCGTCAAACAAGACTGAAAAAAAGCGGCTTACCGTCATCCCCGTAAAATCAGGGATCAAATAAATGGCCAGGCCCTGCAAGCCCGTTCTCGTGACACCGGTCTCATCCGTGTGCCGGATTGTAATGGAAAATACCGCTATAATAATTACAAGCACAATCAAAATTGGCATAAGAACTTTCGAAAAGGATTCAATTCCCTTGTTGACACCCCTGAAAACAACGATGGCTACCGCAAGCAGAAATATGACCATCATAATAACCGGTTCCGAATTCCCAGAAATAAACGAGTTAAAAAAGCTCTCTTCTACCGCTGCGGATCCATTCCCTGTGAGGTATATAAAGAAATACTTGAGCACCCATCCCCCGATCACACAGTAATACGGCATGATGATAACTGGCACGAGACTGGAAAGCACACCGAGCCCCTTCCATTTTTTATGTATCTTCCCATATGCCGTAATTGGACTTTGTTTCGTCTTCCGCCCAATGGCAACCTCTGTAATAAGCAGGGTAAAACCAAATGTCAACGCTAAAATTAAATAAATAACGAGAAACATGCCGCCGCCATCTCTCGCTGCCAAATACGGAAACCTCCATATGTTTCCGAGTCCTACTGCACTTCCCGCCGCTGCCAGCACAAATCCAATTGAGCCGGAAAAGGAGTGCCTTTTTGATTTTTCCATATGTTTTTTCCTCCGTCCTGCTGATATTTCACAGTAATGCATTTATTATACAACAAACGGATTTGAATTACAAGATACAGAACTATGTGTCCCATATAAATGCGCCTATTTTTATTCAATTTTCTCTTCTCATGGGAGGTAAATTGTGGTATACTGTTATAAAAAAACAAACTTATCTTTTTATATGTTGAGAAAGGAGGGATACGTATGAGCAGTATTTCAGGAGTAGCAGGAAGCGCTTATTCCAGTTCCTTGAGCCAGATCGCCAGCGGAATTAAGCTTCAGAGTGCAGCAGATGGCGCATCTGAAATGGCGATTGTCGAAAAACAAAATGCACAGATAAACGGACTAAATATGGGAGAGCGCAATGCGCAGGATGCAAAATCTCTTTTGAATGTAGCAGATGGCGCTATGGATGGCATTGCAGATAATCTTCAGAAAATGCGCGAGCTTGCCATCCAGGCATCGAATACCGCAGTCCTGTCAGACGAGGACCGTCAGATGATCCAGGATGAGATCGACCAGCTCAAGCAAGGCATTTCAGACATTGCAAACAATACTGAATTCAATCGCAAAAAGCTGTTGGATGGTTCTTACAACGACGGGTACATTGCAACCGGTCCAAATGGTTCCGGCCTTATGCTAAACATCGGGGATTCCACCCTGCAGGCACTGGGAATCGCAGACTTTGATGTAACGGGAAACTTTTCTGTCGATACAATTGATAATGCACTGAGCAAAGTTTCTTCCAATCGCAGTGTCATTGGGGCACAGAGCAATGCAATTGACTTTACAATTGCTTATAATGCGATTGCTTCCATCAATCTAACCTCAGCTTCAAGCAGATTAGAAGATACGGATATTGCGAAAGCAGCTTCCGAAATGGATAAAGAAAAACTATTGCAGTCATATCAGATCATGTTGCAAAGAAAACAGCAGGAGCAGGAGAAACAGAGATTTTCCTTATTCTACGCTTAATTTATTACAATCTGTCACAAAAAACAGGTATGAAAAACGGTGTTAGGACTTAAGTCCTAGCGCCGCTTTTTCTACAAAATGCTCCGTATCCTTCATATATGCCACATACATTCTACTTTGTCTACAGTCTAAGAGGCTGTCACAAAAGACAGCCTCTGCTTTTATTTCCTGCTTTCCGCCAGGTGAATTCTCACCAGTGATTTGCGAAGAGCCAGCTCCGCCCTTGCCATATTGATATTGGCATCTGTGCTCTTAAGCCGCCTCTCAGCCCTCGCTCTCGCTTCGATCGCGCGATTCATATCAATTTCCTCGGGCCATTCGCAAGATTGGGCAAGAATCGTCATCTTGTCCGGGAGGATCTCAAGAAATCCTTCCAGCACTGCTGCTTCCTTTAATCCATCACCACCAGAAGACTCTGTGATCGTGAGAACCCCAGGAGCTACAATAGATGTGAGCGGGATATGATCTGCGTAAATACCGATATCCCCCTCTGTCGTTGTCAGCTCAACCATCTCAACATCACCAGTGTAAAACACCCGCTCCGGGGAAATGACTTCCAGGTGAAATTTTTTGAGATCTGCCATAATTACTCCATTTCTGCATACGCATGTATGCCTTGTATTACCGTCTATATGAAACTAACACATTATTTTCTGGCAATCACGTCATCAATCGTTCCTGCATTCAAAAATGCGCCCTCTGGAATATCATCATGCTTACCCTCCAGAATTTCCTTAAATCCGCGGATGGTTTCTGAAATAGGTACATATTTTCCTTCCAGGCCAGTAAACTGCTCTGCCACAAAGAACGGCTGGGATAAAAATCTCTGTACCTTTCTCGCACGGTTTACGAGCATTTTCTCATCCTCTGAAAGTTCGTCCATACCGAGAATAGCAATGATATCCTGAAGTTCTTTGTACCGCTGCAAAATTTCCTGGACACCACGCGCCACGCGGTAATGCTCATCACCTACAATGCGCGGGTCAAGGATACGGGAGGTAGAACCAAGCGGATCTACCGCCGGATAAATACCAAGCTCTGAAATAGAGCGGTCAAGAACGGTCGTTGCATCCAGATGGGCAAACGTCGTCGCCGGCGCCGGGTCGGTCAAGTCATCCGCCGGCACATATACCGCCTGCACAGATGTGATAGATCCGCTCTTCGTCGAGGTAATTCTCTCCTGAAGGGCACCCATCTCCGTCTGCAACGTCGGCTGGTAACCCACCGCACTCGGCATACGTCCTAAAAGCGCTGACACCTCGGATCCTGCCTGCGTAAAACGGAAAATATTATCAATAAAAAGAAGTACGTCTTTCCCCGCCTTATCACGGAAATACTCCGCCATTGTAAGCCCGGCAAGTCCCACTCGCATTCTCGCTCCCGGCGGCTCGTTCATCTGGCCGAACACCATCGTCGTCTTGTCGATAACACCGGACTCAATCATCTCATAATAGAGGTCATTTCCCTCTCTCGTCCGCTCTCCAACCCCTGTAAATACCGAATAACCACCGTGCTCGGTCGCTATATTTGTAATCAATTCCTGGATCAGTACCGTCTTCCCTACTCCGGCTCCACCAAACAGACCAATCTTTCCACCCTTCTGGTAAGGACAGAGAAGGTCAACAACCTTAATACCTGTCTCCAGCATCTCTGCCTGGGTCGACTGCTCTTCGAATGCCGGCGCTTTCCGGTGGATGGGGTGATACTCCTTTACCTTTGGAGGCGCTTTTTCATCAATCGGATCTCCCAGAACATTGAACATCCTACCAAGCGTAGCTTCTCCCACAGGCACTGCAATCGGCGATCCGGTGGACACAGCTTCCATTCCCCGCACAAGTCCGTCCGTAGGTCCCATAGCGATACAACGCACCGTATCGTCACCGAGATGCTGGGCCACCTCCACGATAAGCTTTTCTCCCTCTTTCGTCGTTATACGAATCGCATCATAGATTTCCGGAAGCGCGCCTTCCTGAAATCGGATGTCAAGTACTGCACCTATAATCTGAGTGATCACTCCAGAGCAGTTTCCAGCTTTATTTTCTGCCATTGTGATTTATTCACTCCTTTCTATTCAATCGCCGATGCTCCGGCGACAATTTCTGTTAATTCCTGAGTGATTGCCGACTGTCTTGCCCGGTTGTACTGAAGGCCAAGCTTGTCAATCATCTCTTCGGCATTGCTGGTAGCAGAATCCATCGCCTGCATTCTGGCCCCGTTCTCACTTGCCACTGCTTCCACCAACGCACCAAATATAAGACTGTTCATATACATCGGTATAATGTAGCCAAGAGCCTCCGTCTCATCCGGCTCGTAATTCATCAATGCCCTGGCACCAGCCTTCCCTTCCGAATTCTCATCCTCTTTGCCCTGCTGGCTCATCTCCCGTATATCTTCCTCTGTAAAGGGGAGCATTTTAATCAGGGTAGGAATATGGGTCACTGTATTCTTAAACACCGTATATGCCAGATATACCTCGTCAATCTCGCCACTCTCCATCGCTGTCACAACGGATTTTCCAATCGAAACTGCATCGCCAAACAACGGGTTATTCATCACTTCTGAATAATCTCCCCGGCATGTATAGCCGTACCGCTGAACGGCTTCCAACCCCTTTCGTCCGATGGGAAAGACGATCGTATCGTCCACGGGGAAATCCCCCTGGGTCACAAGCTTTACAATATTGGAATTATACCCGCCTGCCAACCCCCGGTTGGAGCTTATGAGGATCACGCCCTTTTTCTTTGGACCATCCTTCTTTCGTTCCACAAGAAGGGGATGGTCTATATTCTGCGATTTTGCAAGCATTCCTGAAACGGTCTCATACATCTTGTCAAAATAGGGCTTCGTCTCCTCTGCCCGGCCTTTGGCATGCTGCAATTTCACAGTCGAAACAAGCTTCATCGCCTTAGTGATCTGTGATGTACTTTGTATGCTCGCCTTTCGCCTTTTTATATCTCTCATCGAGGCCATAATAAATCCTCCATTCTGTCGCGTGCTTTTTCTTTCTCCCGCACACGGACACATTCACGGCTTAACTCATAAACTGCTGCTTAAACTCTTTGATCGCCTGAACCAGCTTTTCCTCCGTCTGGCTGCTAATCTCTTTTTCATCGCGGATGGCCGACGGAATCTCTGGATACTTCGTATCAATAAACTCAAAGAGTTCCTTTTCAAACGTGAGGATGTCCTCAACCGGAATATCAAGCAGGTACTTTTTCGTCGCCGCATAAATAATAATAACCTGATACCATACCGGCATAGGCGCATACTGCCCCTGTTTCAAAATTTCACGTATTCTTTCACCCTGGTCCAGCTTCTCCTTCGTATCGGCATCCAGATCAGAGCCAAACTGGGCAAATGCCGCAAGCTCACGATACTGGGCAAGCTCGATACGGATCGGACCAGCAATCTTCTTCATCGCCTTAATCTGAGCCGAACCACCTACACGGGAAACACTAAGTCCCGGGTTCACGGCCGGACGAAAACCAGAGTTGAACATTTCTGTCTCTAAGTAAATCTGTCCATCTGTAATAGATATTACGTTTGTCGGAATATATGCTGACACATCGCCCGCCTGTGTCTCGATAATCGGAAGCGCGGTGAGGGATCCCCCGCCAAGCTTATCGGAAAGCTTAGCCGCACGTTCCAAAAGTCTCGAGTGAAGATAAAAGACATCTCCCGGATACGCCTCACGTCCTGGCGGCCGGCGGAGCAGCAAAGCAAGTGTACGGTATGCCGCAGCATGCTTCGTCAAATCATCATATATGATAAGGACATCCTTACCAGCCTCCATCCACTCTTCACCGATCGCACATCCCGCATAAGGGGCAATATATTGAAGCGGAGCAAGCTCGCTGGCTGTCGACGCAACGACTGTCGTATAATCCATCGCGCCGTTGTCCTCGAGTGTCTTTACAATGTTGGCAACCGTCGAAGCCTTCTGGCCGATCGCAACATAAATACAGAGCACGTCCTGGTCCTTCTGGTTCAATATCGTGTCAACTGCGATCGCCGTCTTACCTGTCTGTCTGTCCCCGATAATCAGCTCACGCTGTCCACGTCCGATCGGCACCATTGAGTCGATCGCCTTAATACCTGTCTGAAGCGGAGTATCTACGGACTTACGGGAAATAACACCGCTCGCCACACGCTCCACCGGACGGACCTTTTTCGTGTTGATTGGTCCTTTTCCATCTATCGGCTGGCCAAGGGCATTGACAACACGCCCAAGCATCGCGTCCCCGACCGGAACCGTTGTCACACGGCCAGTCGTCTTAACTGTGTCACCTTCATTAATATTCGAAGCATCTCCAAGCAGAACAGCTCCTACGTTGTCCTCCTCAAGATTCAACACCATTCCATAAATCTCATTTGGAAATTCCAGCAGCTCACCTTGCATTGCCTTTTCCAAACCGTGAATACGGGCGATACCATCGGCAACCTGTATAACCGTTCCCACATCCGACACTTCGAATTCCGTACTATATTTTTTTATCTCATCTTTAATAACTGAACTTATTTCTTCAGGTCTTAAATTCATGTTACACAAACACCTTCTTTCCTGGAAGTTATACCCTGACCTTACTTAAACTTCTCGTCATTTCTTCAAGTTTCGTCTGTATGCTGTTGTCCACAACCCTGTCCCCGATTCGAATCCGGATTCCCCCAAGCAGGCCCGGATCCACTACGTAATTCATCTCAAGGCTCTGGTAGCCAGAAATTTGCGTAAGCCGCTCCACGATACTGGATTTTTGTTCTTTCGTAAGCCCGGTCGGCGTCGTCACATAGACAACCCCTATTTTCTTATACTCCTTCGCTTCTTTCTGGAAATAATCCAAAACAGACAATATCTCACTAAAACGTCCCTTTTTCACGAGAACCTGAAAAAATCCCATCATAACGTCGGACAACTTGCCTCCAAATGCCTCTTCGAGCAAGGCAAGGCCCTTTTCCTGCGTCATGTCCGGATGTGTCATCATATTGGTAAACTCTTTATTTTCCTGTAGGGCGGAGGAGAGCAGTTTGACCTCTTCCCACACCTCATCCAGCTTGTTTTCCTCCAGCGCGAGAGAAAACAACGCATCCCCGTATACCTTCGAAACTAATTTTGCCATGTCTCATCACCCATTTCCTTCAATGTTTCATCAATGAGCTGTGCCTGTTTATCCTCATCCATCGATGCCGCAACAAACCTGCCTGCCATCGCAGACGCAACCTGAACCATTTCCTGTTTCATTTCGTCGCGAACCCTGCTCTTTTCAAGCTCGACTTCTTTTTCCGCACGCACCTTGATCTGATGAGCCTCTTCGGATGCCTGGTCTACAATTTCCTTTTCCCTGTCGAGGGCTTTACGCCTTGCCTCAGCAAGCAGTTCCGCCGCCTCAGCGTCCACCTGCGAAAGCCTTTCATCATACTGGGACTTCATCTCCTTCGCATCTGCCTGCGCTTTCGCCGCATCATCCAGCTGCGACTGAATAAAATCCTTTCTTTTCTGAATCAGCTTCCTTGCCGGGTTGAAAAGAAGATAGGAAAGCAGGATAAACAATACCAACATGGCGAGCAGCGTAATTGCTGTATCCGCTAATAACTGCGGATCTAATCCAAAAATTCTATTACCCATGTCTACCTCATTTCTTCCGCATATAACACGCGGCTCAATTTATATCCCGATCTCGGTATATGACTTACGGAATCAATGGATTTGCAAACATCAGAATCATCGCTACTGCAAGACCGTAAAGACCTGTCGTCTCGGCAACGGCCTGACCTAAAAGCATCGTAGACATAATGTCACCCTTCGCACCCGGGTTGCGTCCTACGGCATTTGCACCATAACCTGCTGCAATACCCTGACCAACTCCAGGGCCGATACCTGCGATAACTGCCAAACCTGCTCCAATTGCTGAAGCTGCGCGAATTAAATCTTCTCCTGAAAAATTCATAGTAATGTCCTCCTTAAAAATAAATAATAATATTTTCTGGGATTTCTCCCGCTTTCAAGAATCGGAAATCCTCTTCTTTGAAATTCATCTTACTCCTGTGCCTTGTCACCCGCCGCATTGGCGATAAATACCATCGTCAGCATTGCAAATACGTATGCCTGGAGTACTCCTGAAAATACATCCATATACGCGTGCAGCGCCGCTGGCCATGCAAGCGTCGCCACCTTCGGCAGCAACCCGTAAATCAGCGCCATCATCATCGTCCCCGACAAAATATTGGCGAACAGACGAAGTGACATGGATACCGGCGTGGCAAATTCACTAATAATGTTGACCGGCAGGAACAAAAAAATCGGTTCGAATAACCCTTTGATCTTGCCCATCTTCTGCCATTTGAACCCCTGGTACTGAATCATAAAGAAGGTAATCAGCGCCAATGGAAGCGTGATGCCATAGTCCGCCGTTGGAGGTCTTAGACCAAACAGTCCGGAAAGATTGCACGTGATAATCAGCAAAAATAAAGTGCTGACATAATTCCGGAATCTCGGAGCCAGAACACGGCCCATATTGTCGACAATAAGCTTATCCACTGTCTCCACGAGAAGTTCCAGCACATTCAGGAATCCGGTAGGCGTCTTGCGGTAATCCGCTTTCTTAATGACCCGGTTTGCAACGACCGCAAATGCGATCAATACCACCATGACGATGGCCAGACATACATGGCTCGTTGTGATATAGAATGAGAAATCACCAATCTGTATCTGCTGGTAACCATGCACATAAAAATCTACTCCAGTCTTATCTTCCAAAATGTCTTCTCCTTTCCTACATTATTTTATATCAGACGGACTTTTCGTCCGAAATACAACAGGATACAATAGCGCCGCTGCCTTTGTCGCAAACAGGCCCATAAACACCGTGACCGACGAAAAAAGCTGCGGTAAATAAAAACCTAGAAACAGGGCCGCGAGAGAAACCAGTGTGCGCAGGGATGCCATCACCCTCGAATGGTTTACGGCGCTCTTCCGGTTCAGATCAAGCTCTACATCCAGCGTTGAATACCGGTGAAACATCAGCGCTGCCGAAACTGCACTTCCCAACAGTTCACCTAATAAATACGGCAAAAGCCGAAAGGGAAAAAACAGCCAGATCACAACTCCCACTGCCGCCACTACTGCGGCGAGCGCCCATATCAGTCCTATCACTCTAAGGAGCGTCTTTTTTGCTTCCTGCATCCGGTTCCCCTTTCGCACTTTCTTCTCCAACCTCACCCATTCCCGCAGGAGTGCGCGGCGGCTGGATTTTCCCCACGAGAATGAACAGACTCCGGATCGACGCCATAATTCCAATGAGCAGAAATACCATAACCCAGTATTTCGTGCCAAGCAGCCGGTCCAGATAATAGCCGATGCCAAAACTCATCGCCATACATGTCATCATGGCAAGGCCGATCTGCAATATCATCGTAAATGCATTAATAATCTCTTTTCTCTCTCTTCTTTTATCCCTCTTCTTCATAACTGCATCACATCTCTTTTGCCTTTTTTACACAAGCCTTGACCGCCTCTATGACAGAACTGCGGAACCCCGTCTTTTCCAGCGTACGCACCGCCTCGATCGTCGTACCGGCCGGCGAACACACCATATCCTTGAGCTCACCGGGATGTTTTCCCGTCTCCAAAACCATTTTAGCGCTCCCAAGCACTGACTGTGCGGCCATCTCGTATGCCTGCGCCCTCGTCATGCCCTCTGCCACAGCGGCATCCGCCATCGCTTCTATAAACATAAATACATATGCGGGAGAACTCCCACTCACACCGACCACCGTATCCATCAAAGCTTCCGAAACCTCGTGAGCTATGCCAAAGCTCGAAAAAATATCCATCACGGTCCGCTTATCCGATTCTGGAACATTTGGATGAAAACAAACACCCGCCGCCCCTTCCAGAACCAGGGCCGGTGTATTCGGCATACTTCTTACTAATCGGATATTCTTTCCAAAAAGACGCTCAATATTCGCCAGCGTCTGTCCGGCTGCAATTGATACGACCAGCGTGTCCTCACGGACGTCTTCCCGCACCTCGGATATGACTGTTTCAAACTGGAATGGCTTCACTGCCAGAATAAGCACATCTGCCTTCTTTGCAACTTCCTTATTATCTGTCGTAACCTGTATACAAAACTCTTCTTTTAGTTTGCTGAGCTCTCTCTCATTTCTTCTGGAAACGATAATCTGGTCACAAGTATATAAGCCTTTTTGCAAAATCCCTCTCAACATCGCCTGCGCCATATTTCCACAACCAATAAACCCTAGCATAACCTTTACTCCTCTTCCATCATCGAAACCCGCCTTGCATGACGTTCCGCGCCAGAAAACTCTGTATTTAAAAAGGTATCGATAATTTTTACGGCAAGTCCCGGTCCCACTACTCTCGCACCAACCGCCACAATATTAGCATCATTATGTAATCTCGTAGCCTCCGCACTAAAACAGTCACTGCACACTGCTGCCCGGATGCCCTTAACCTTATTTGCCGCAATCGAAATACCAATTCCCGTTCCGCAGATGAGAATTCCCTTATCACACTCTCCACCCGCCACCGCTTTTGCGACGATTCTTCCATAAATCGGATAATCTACTGGATCTGCACTGTAACTACCATAATCCTTGTATTCCAGTCCCTTTTCCTCCAAGTACTTGATAATCTCCTGTTTCAACTCATAACCTGCCTGGTCACATCCCAATGCAATCATCGTTCTCCTCCTTTTCCAAATCCGCTGTAAATACTGCGTTACGTCCACTGTAACTTCTTTTTAACTTTATAAAGAAGATCCTTAATCTCCACGTAACTCGCTTCATATGTATCCTCACCGTTTCCGTAGTTGTACAAAATCTCTCCTTCTTCCCCTGCAAATTCGTGGATTGTAAATACATTCTTCTCAATGCCAAAGTCCTCAAGCACCTTAACCTTTTCCACAAAATTCATCGTGAGAATAAGCGTATCCTCTGTCACCTCATCCGAAGAAAAACCGACGGAAACCTGTTCTTCATGCGGTATCCCATGATTGATTAAAACATCTGTCACTTTCATGTTCCGCGGCTCGGGGAACAAAACGACAAGTCCCCTGGACAAAATCGTCTTTCCCTTGTCCATCAATATGCTCTTAAAGATCCACTCAGCCATCGGACTGAGCGTAATATTCTCTTTACTCACAAATATAACCTTATCAAAATCCATAATATCCGCCTTCCGATTTACACATCGACCACGCACTGCCCTGCCGCCTTCAATAGCCGGTTCATAATCGCCTCTTCCTGTGCCAGTCCATAAAAGCTCTCCGCCAAAATCAACCTTACTGATAATTCATCAAATTTCCGAAGGGCACCGTATATATATTTGCCAACTGTCCCCTTCCTGCGGGACCCCGCTGTCACAACCTGCCCCACGGAGTAACCGTCTGCCGTTTCTTCCGCCGCCAAAATGCCAATCTCCTCT
Organism: uncultured Eubacterium sp.; assembly: GCA_910584245.1. Classification (GTDB taxonomy): domain Bacteria; phylum Bacillota; class Clostridia; order Lachnospirales; family Lachnospiraceae; genus Eubacterium_F. Next base: position 31,311 of record CAJTZF010000012.1, on the reverse strand, counting down.
GGACGGTAACCGCCATTGCAACAGTATTCCCGGAGCTCTCTATTAATCCGGTCTGTCACTTTTGCCACATCTCCGCGGAATACAATCATTTTCGCCCTTGGCGCATAGTGCCGGTATTTCATCCCAGGCGCTTTCGGTTTTCTATCGCCCGCAGCAGACATAATGGCGGGATCAAATATAACTTCACCGGTCACTTCCGCAATCATCTGCTTCGTAACTGCTCCCGGACGCAATATGACGGGAACGTTTTCCGTCATATCAACGATCGTAGATTCCAAACCGATCCCAACCGCACCGCCATCTATAATCATATCGATCTTTCCATCCAGATCCTCGCGCACATGTATCATCTGTGTCGGGCTTGGCCTTCCTGAACGATTCGCACTCGGAGCCGCCACAGGTACCCCCGCCCTCTCCAAAAATGCCAACGCCCCCGGATGCTCCGGCATCCGAACAGCAACCGTATCCAATCCACCGGTCGTCTCATACGGCACCCCGGGCAATTTATGAAATATCATCGTGAGCGGCCCCGGCCAGAATGCATCCGCCAATTTCCGGGCTGTCTCCGGCACCTGGCTCACAATCCCCTCCAATTGTTCAAACGCCGCAATATGGAGAATCAGCGGATTATCGCTAGGTCTTCCCTTCGCCGCATAAATCTTCTTCGCTGCCTCTGGAAGCATTCCATTTCCACCTAATCCATAAACGGTCTCCGTCGGAAATGCCACCAGTCCCCCGTCCCTGATAATCTTCGCCGCTTCCTCAAGTTCCGTGGTGTCAAAGCCATTTTCCGGTATCCACTTAATATATTTCGTCTCCATAGCACTTGTCACCGCTTCCCAACTGTAAAATCCTTGTTGAATATTTTACCACATCTTTAGCTGTTGTTCAAGAAAAATTCTCACCTCTCAAAAGGAGAACCGCGCACAAAACACTCCCTCTAAGCAACAGGAAACGACAGCATGCAAACCTTGTCATTTCTCTGATCTCTTTAATAAACTTGATTTCGTTCGTTTAACCTACTATAATTAACAATATTTTTAATGAATATTGGGACAAAACATTAAAAGGGCAGTAACTATGCAACGAAAAAAATCATAAGGAGACGAAAAATGGTAGAAATCTATTATATTGAAGATGATGAAAATATTGCAACGGCTGTAAAGAAATATTTGAGCCAGAAAGGATATACCGTTTTCATATTTGGAACGTTAGAAAGCGGGAGAAAAGCATTTGAACGCCATATTCCAAGCGTTGCACTGATTGACTGGAATATGCCGGATGGTGAGGGGGATGACTTCTGTAAATGGATACGCTCAAAGTGGAAGGAACTGCCGATTATTTTTCTGACTGTCCGAAACGATACCCGTGATATTATTTCCGGCTTTAAAGACGGTGCGGATGATTATGTAACAAAACCTTTTGAATTAGAAGTTCTATATTCCCGCATTTACGCGTTACTCCGCAGAGCGGGAAATGTGCAGAGCCAATATCTCTCCTGTGGCCCTATCTCCATTGACAAAAATAGGATGGCGGTATTTTGCAGCAAGGAAGAAATAACTGTCAGTCAGACAGAATACCAACTTTTGCAGCTTTTGATGGAGAATAAAGGGAAAACCGTCACAAGAGAACAATTACTGACACAAATATGGGACAATAATGGAAACTATGTCAATGACAATACACTAACTGTAACAATGAAACGGCTGAGAGAAAAGCTTGATCACCCATCCTGCCTAAAGACAATCCGGAGTTTTGGCTATCGTATGGAGGATGAAATATGAGCAAAAAATCAAATATGAAGCTAACGGTTTTCTTTGTGTTATCGGTCAGTCTGGTTGTCGCGGCGGTAGTCACATTCTTTCTTACTTTGTACTACCGCCATGTATGTTTTCAAACATTGGGAGGCTTTTGCGAAAGAATGATTCAGAAATATCCACATTCCAGACAGAATGTTTTGGATTTATTGAAAGCGCAAGATTTCTATAAAACAGAGGAAAACATATTATCGGCTTTTGGGTATCAGCCGTCAGATCTTGGAGTTGTTCATCCGATGCTTCTCTGGATTGCCGTTTTAGGATTTCTAGCAGGCAGTATACTGTTCCTTTTTTCTTTCTGGTATTGGCATCGTAAATCCTCCAGCCGTATCAAAACATTAACGGATTATTTGGAAAAAATAAACACAGGCGGCCCGGTATTGCTTTTGGATACGTCGGAAGATGAATTTTCAAAACTGCAGGATGAAATGTATAAAACGGTGACAACACTTTACCAGACAAGAGACGCCGCACTTACGGCACGAAACAATTTTGCCAAAAACCTGTCCAATATTGCACATCAGCTTAAAACACCTATTACATCTATTTCTTTAACTGTTCAGATGGCGAAAGAACATCTGGGAGATACCCGCGTCTCAGAAATAGAACGGCAAATAAACAGGCTCTTGCATTTAGAAGAAGCGCTATTGTTACTATCCCGCATTGATGCAGGAACACTTACGCTTGACAGGAAACCGACAGATGTTTTTACCATCCTTGCCCTGGCATCTGACAATTTATACGAGTTATTCATACGAAAAGGTGTTTTTATTGAAATCCCAGAAACGGGCGAGATGGATATCAATGTAGATTTAGACTGGACGATGGAAGCCGTTATGAATTTGATGAAAAATTGCATGGAAGCAGCAGAAGCAGGAACTACCGTCCATTGCTCCTATGAAAAAAATCCACTCTATGTGCAAATACGGATATGGGACGAGGGAGAGGGCTTTACAAAAGAGGATTTACCTCATTTGTTTGAGCAGTTTTACCGGGGGAAAAAAGCAAAAGACACTGGAATTGGAATAGGTCTTTCGCTTTCAAAGGCGATCATAGAAATGCAAAACGGGATCATCCGTGCATTCAATCTTCCGAGTGGCGGAGCTTGTTTTGAAATCCGCTTCTACTGTCACTGAGATGTCACTTTGATTTGTTATAATACCTGATTATAGGGTTCATGAAATAGTTCTAACAAATAGGAGGGTTTGGCAACATGGAAATACTGAGGTGCAATGATATCAAAAAAGTATTTGGAAAAGGGGGAAATCAAGTTACTGCTTTAAACGGAATCAATCTATCCATTGAAACAGGAGAATTTGTTGCAATCATTGGCGCATCCGGCTCCGGGAAATCAACGCTCCTGCACATTCTTGGCAGTGTAGACAAGCCGACAAAAGGCACTGTAATGGTAGACGGCGTTGACATTAGCAGGCTGAATGCTACGGATGCCGCAATTTTCAGAAGAAGGAAGGTTGGCTTGGTTTATCAGTTCTACAACCTCATTCCAACTCTTACAGCGGAAAAAAATATCCTTATGCCAATGCTTCTTGACAAGAGAAGGCCAGATGCTGAGTACTTTAAAATGATTGTAGGGACATTAGGGATAGAAGATAAACTGGAGTACCTGCCCAGCCAGCTGTCTGGAGGACAGCAGCAGAGAGTTGCAATCGCAAGGTCTTTGATTTACCGCCCTGCGATTCTTTTTGCCGATGAACCGACCGGAAATCTTGACCGGAAAAATTCAAAAGAAATTATTGATCTTTTAAAGCTGTCAAACCGAAATTTGAAACAGACGATACTTCTTATTACTCATGATGAAAAAATTGCGCTGGAAGCTGACCGAATTGTAACCATCGAAGACGGAAAAATTATGAGCGACGATTTCGCTCATAATGCCGGAAAGCATAGCAGTATCCCTGTGGACGAACGGAGGTGAGCAGAATGTGGAAAGATTACTCCAAAAGCTATATAAAAAATAACCGTGCATCCAGTATATCAATTATGGCGGCGGCTCTTGCTGCCACGATGTTTTTGTCCCTGCTATGCAGCACAGCCTACAATTTCTGGATATATGAGGTAGAGCAAATCATTTTAGAGGAAGGCGGCTGGCAGGGACGTATTGTTTGTGATAAATTTGAAACAGATGATTTATGTATGATATATGGATTCGCAAATGTAGAAAAAGCAATTATCAATGAGGAATTATCAAGACCGGATGAAATTGTGATTGACGTTTATTTTCAGAATGCCCGAAACGTTTATCATGATATGCCGTTAATTTCGGCACAGCTTGGGCTTAATAAAGATTCCGTTCAATATCATTCGCTGCTTTTATCCCGGTATTTTATACATGACCCAGAAGATGAAACGCCGCCGATGCTTTTAGCATTGTATGTGGCAATACTGATGATTGTGGTACTGTCGCTAATACTAATCATCCGAGGCTCTTTCGAACTGTCAATGAACGCCAGAATCCATCAATTTGGTATCTTTTCAAGCATAGGGGCCACACCAAGGCAGGTCAGAAACTGTCTGTTGCAGGAAGCGGCGGTTTTAAGCATAGCGCCCATGATACTCGGCAGTTTACTGGGAATTTCTATAAGCTATGGATTAATAGGGACAATCAACCTTTTTGCCGCCGGTGTATCGGAACGCCATGAAGCTGTTTTTCATTACAGCCCGGCCATATTTGCATTTACTATCTTAATTTCTGTTTTGACCGTACTTTTTTCAGCGTGGATACCTGCAAGGAAATTAAGCAAAATGACGCCGCTTGAAGCAATCCGAAATACGGGCGGCTTACTGTTAAGAAAAAGAAAACATTCCAGGATTTTATCTATGTTATTCGGCATGAAAGGCGAACTTGCAGGAAACGCATTAAAAGCCCAAAAGAAGCACTTAAGGATATCCACATTATCATTACTGCTATCTTTTTTGGGATTTTCCATTATGCTTGCCTTTACTACTCTGGCTGATATCAGTACCCGGTACACTTACTTTGAGCGGTATCAGAATGCGTGGGATATTATGATAACCTTAAAAGATACAGAACTATCCGACTTTGGCTTAACAAAAGAGCTGCAGCATATTTCCGGCATACAAGAGGCTTCCGTATATCAAAAGGCAGAAGCAATGACTCTCCTGCCAGAAGGATTTCAGAGCGATGAACTGTCATCACTTGGCGGACTTGCGTCGATTGCAGAAGCGCCGAAAACAAAAAATATGTTTCAAGTATCTGTTCCCATTGTCATTTTGGATGATACAAGCTTTTTAAACTTTTGTTCGCAAATCGGGATAACGCCAAGCCTCGGCGGGGCAATCGTATTGAATCAGATTTGGGATAGTACAAACAGCAATTTCCGCCACAAAAAATATGTTCCTTTTGTGAGGGAAGATAACCAGACAACAATGCTTTATAAGAACGACAAAAGTGTAGATATCCCTGTTTTATCTTATACGCAGTCAGTCCCCCTACTGAGGGAAGAGTATAAAAATTATGCCCTCGTACACTTTATCCCTCTTACTATGTGGAATGAGGCGTTAGAACAAGTATGTGAAGCTGAATCTGACAGCTATATCCGTATCCTTTCAAACGGAACGGCAAGCCTTTCCGATTTAGACCGCATGGAGAAAGAAATCGTACAACTTATATCTCCGGAATATCAAACGGAAAGTGAAAACCGAGTGCAAGAACGGCTTTCAAATGATAATTTAATATATGGAATGAAGGTGATTTTAGGAGCTTTCTGCGTATTGCTTGCCATTATTGGAATTGCAAATGTATTCACAAATACGTTAGGATTCCTCCGCCAAAGAAAACGGGAATTTGCAAGGTATCTGTCTATCGGCTTAACCCCGCGGGAAATGAGGGACATATTTTGTATTGAAGCATTTGTAATTGCAGGGAAACCACTATTAATTACATTACCACTTACTGTACTGTTCGTACAATTTGCCGTAACTGCAAGTTATTTAGAGCCGATGGTATTCTGGGCGGAAGCCCCGATTTTTCCCATTCTGATATTTGCGGCAGCTATAATATTGTTTGTCGCACTTGCTTATTATATTGGAGGAAAGCGTCTTTTGCGGTGTGATTTGAATGAAACATTGCGAAACGATGCATTAGTTTAGCAGAAGGATGCCATGCTATCTATCCGTAAAACGGAAAATCGAATGAAAAACTCACGATAAGTACTTATTCCTCCTTCCTCCCATATCCAGAAACCATCACTGGTACAAATAAACCTCAATCCCCTCCGCAATTGCTTCTGCCATCTTCTGCTGGTAATCATCGGAGTTCAAAAGCACCTCCTCTTGCGGATTGGAAAGAAATCCGCACTCAATAATGGCGAATACCCCATCCGTCTTTTTTAGCATATAGTAACTGTTATTTCCCTTTTCTACCCTGTGATTTCCGTCCTTGAGCTGTTCCTTCACCGTCTCTTGCAACACCGTAGCAAATTTGTGGCTCTCCTCGGAATTCTGGTAATAAAACACCTGCGCCCCTTTTGTCCCCGCCGAATAGCTGTTCTGATGAATGCTTACGGCAAGCGCCGGTTTATTTTCATTAATAATACCAACCCGGGTTTTCAAATCCTCGGCCTTTTTCCGCGTTGCTCCGGCGTCGCACAGCTCGGTATCCGTATCCCTCGTCATAATGACGCGGTACCCGCTGTCCTCCAATATCTTTTGCAGCTTCAGGGCAATCAATAGGTTTATGTCCTTTTCCAGTGTTCCAGCTGTTCCTACCTTTCCCGGATCAAAACCTCCATGTCCTGCATCCACTACGATAAGCTCTTTCGTTCCCTTTCCCGTTATATTCAGGACGGGACTGTCATTGATCTCGACCGTCGCCGCCACAATAAACCCAAATATTACAAATACAAACGCCCATATTTTCCAAGTTCCCTGCCTTTTCATAAAAAACCACTCCATACATCTCTTATCTATAATGTACGGAGTGGACAAAATGTCTATGCAAATTATTTTTTCACGTATTTACTAATTGTCGTCCATGTGACCGGACGTTCAAAACCGAGTTTCCAGAACGCCACACCGGCAACCCCCTTGGAATAAACGGCCTCTAGTTTTTTGTCCAGAGAAGTTTCCTCCTCAAGCCATATTTTATACACAAATCCTTGCCATTTAAATTCAGAATAGTACTGGCCTGTCGATTCATCCCATGTCTTGGCCGCCCCATTGTTTTGGAGCATGACCTCGGCGGAATTCATACCGTAAACCTCAGGAGTGCCTTCGACTTTATCATTCTTTTTCGTTTTCCAGCGCCTTGTGTAGAAAGGAAGAGCCACAACAGTACGCTCTTCCGGGACATATTTCAACCCCAGGTCAACCCCGTTGTTCACAAATGGCAGCGACGAAACGGAGCCACACTTCTCACTTCCGGCATAGTGCTCATCGTATGCCATAAAGATCACATAATCCGCGATCTTTCCTTGCTCTGCCCAATTATAGTAAGCAGTGCCCTCGGTCGGCAGATAATCATCGACAGAGACAACAATACCATTCGCGTGGCACTGAAGAACAAGCTCCCGCAAAAATTCCAGATAGGCAGGCGCCGTGTCCTTTGTAATCTTCTCAAAATCAATATTAATACCGTCCAGCTTATAACGCATCGCCGTCGTTACTAAATTATTGATAAGAGTCGTCCGGCTCGACGTCCGGCCGAGAAGCTTTTTCAGGGATAGCCCCTTTTTAAAGTCGTTAATAAGCCCCCACACCTTCAACCCCTTTGCATGGGCCGCTGTAACGTATTCCTCCTTGGCAAGCGAAGTGAAATTTCCCTTGTTGTCACTGAGCGCAAACCAGGTCGGAGAAACGACATTAAGGCTGCTGGCATGCGATACTTTCGCATCCAGTTCCGCACTTCCCATCTCATACGTCATTTGATGCCATCCAAGGCACACGCCTCCGTCCACCTTCATCTGGGTAAATACATCCTCCTGCTTGTCCGTCTCCCACGCCTTCTCTTTTTTGTCTGTCAGGTACTCAGCCGGCACATATCCCTCTATCCCATCCAGCGTATAAATTTTCTGATACTCATTTTCCGGGGAGGCATTTGTCTCAATCATAACTTCCTGCCCACTTGACAGCTCCAGCAAGTAATCATACTTTTTGTTTGGCCCCACACGCAGCCGGATATCGCCAGCCAGACTGGCAAATGTATTTAACTGCTCAAAGTCCGCCTGCACGGTAATGCGGTTCGGGTCCTTTTCCCTTTTATAATTGATTCGTGAGAATTTTTCCACAAAATCCATCGCGACAAAAACCTTGTCTCCGTCCTCATATAATAGCTGATACTCCGACGCAGTACTTTCTTTCCCCAGCATATACCTCATACTGTCCTCTGTATTTACTGTAACAAGGCCGCCAGAAGTAGCCAGCGACAATATATTTTCCTTTTCATCCCAGTAAATCCGCTCATTCATGGAATCGGAAGCCAACGAAACCGGAACATAGACGACATCCTGGATCAGTCTTCCTTTCTCCTCCAACGGCCTGCCATTCAAAATGACAAGAACCTCCTCCTGACCCAGCTTATACTGCTCACTCATTGGTCGTTGAATCGAGCTGGGAGCAAACTTTTTATAAATGATCACGCCGGCAGACCCGATTATCCCCAGTACCACCAAAAGAATAAATCCGATTATTACTTTCCTGTTCATTGGCATCCCTTTCCTTTCATCAAAATGGGTGAAAGACCGTCAGGCGGATAAGCGGATGTGTGCACAAAAGCGCTCATCCCTTACCCGCCTGGCGGAACATCACAGTTGAATTAACAAATTACCTTTTTCGGGCACTTCTCGGCGCACTTGCCGCAACCCTGGCACTTTTCCGCATCAATTGATGCAAGGTTATTTTCCAACGTAACCGCGCCAAACTCACACTGCTTCACACAAATTCCGCAGCCGATACATCCCGTCTTACAAACGCTCATAACGTCCTTGCCCTTGTCATTGGAGTTACACTGAACCTGATATTTCGTTTCATAAGGTTCAAGCGAAATAACATGATTGGGACAAATTTCTACACACTTGCCGCAGGCAACACATTTCTCTTTATCCACCACGGCAATTCCATCCTGGATTGAAAGAGCGCCAAACTGACAGGCAGACACACAGGAACCAAGTCCAAGACACCCATACGAACACGCCTTGTCACCGCGTCCCGGCACCATAACCGCCTGCCGGCAATCCATTGTACCGACATAATTATATTTGACCGATGCCTGGTCACATGTCCCGGCGCAGCGCACTCTGGCTACCATTTTCACGCCAGCTCCGGCCTCTACACCGAGAATAGCCCCGATCTTTTCCGCAACGGGCGCCCCGCCGACAGGACATCCGTTTACTTCCGCACTTCCTGAGACGATGGCCTCTGCAAGTCCATCACAGCCAGGGAATCCACAGCCGCCGCAGTTATTTCCCGGAAGACATTCCCGGACCTGGTCGACGCGCTCGTCAACCTCTACAGCAAAGAACTTTCCAGCCACACCCAGCAGGAGTCCGATCGCAATACCAAGCACTCCTAGTAGTACCACTGATATAAGTATAGTATTCATATAAATCCTCCCATTTATCAAAAGCCCACTCCGCCAAAGCCACAAAATGCGATCGCCATCAGACCAGCGGTAATTAATACGATCGGTGTGCCCTTGAAGGCTTCCGGAATATTGCTGTTTTCAAGTTTCTCACGAATGCCCGCCATCAGGACGATAGCGATAAGAAATCCCACCGATGCTCCGATACCGTTAATAACGCTCTCCAGCACATTGTACTCATTCTGGACACTGAGCAGCGCCACACCGAGAACGGCACAGTTGGTCGTAATCAGCGGAAGATATACACCCAGAGACTTGTAAAGGGCCGGCATCATTTTCTTGAGTACCATTTCCACAAACTGTACCAATGCCGCAATCACAAGAATGAATACGATCGTATTCAAATACTCCAGCTCAAATGGAAGAAGCAGATAATTGTATAACAGGCTCGTGCAAAGGGATGCGATCGTAATAACGAAAAGCACCGCACCGCCCATGCCTGCTGCTGTCTCTACCTTCTTGCTCACGCCGAGGAACGGACAAATACCCATAAACTGGCTTAACACAAAATTGTTGACCAGGGCAGCCGTAAAAAGAATTGTAAATAAACTCATTTGTCATCCTCCTTTCCATTCACGGATATTCCCTCCGCAGGAGTTTTGCCACACGTATCTGACTGGCTGGCACATGCGGCACAGTTACCAGTACATGAAGCCTCTTCCGCTTCAGGCGTATTGGTTGCACAAGGCATTTTCAGCTTGTTCTGTAACGCTGTCAGCCCGGCAAGGACGAAAAACGCTCCCGGCGCCATGACAAACATAGCGATATGGAATGAATCCGGTATAAACTGAAAGCCAAAAACAGCCCCGCTGCCGAGTATTTCACGGAAGATACCGATAAAGGTAAGACCTACGGTAAATCCCAGTCCCATTCCCACTCCATCCAAGGCCGATAACACGATCGGGTTTTTGGATGCATATGCCTCTGCGCGGCCGAGAATAATACAGTTTACCACGATCAACGGTATGTATACACCAAGCGCGCTATTCAGTGCAGGCAAATATGCCTGTAACAACAACTGTACGATCGTCACGAACGAGGCAACGACCACGATAAATGCCGGAATCCGAACTCTGTCCGGTATAATATTGCGGAGTGCAGAAATCAGTATATTGGACAAAATCAATACTACTGTTGTAGATAATCCCATACCAATCGCATTGACGGCGCTTGACGTCACGGCAAGTGTCGGACACATTCCAAGCATCATGACAAAGGTCGGGTTTTCTTTAATAATACCATTTTGAAGACGTTCTATATACTTACTCATCATTTACCCCCCCTTAACTCTTTGTCGTATAAAAGGATCCCTTTGACTGCGTTTGTGATCGCACGGGAAGTAACCGTCGCACCGGACATTGCCTCAATCTGCCCCTGCGCATCCTTCGGGGTAGTTCCCGGCTTAAAATACATCGGAAGGCTGTCGCTGGACGGATACTGGAGCTCCTTATCTAAATCAAACTTTGATTTAAACGCATCGCTCTCACAATTTGCTCCGAGGCCAGCCGTCTCGGACTGGTTTGTAATCTCAAGTCCTGTCACCACACCGTCGCATACACCGAGCACGAACGAAATACTTCCGCCGTATCCTTTTTTGGCGCTTGCAATATACACATAACCGGCGTCAGAGCCTCCTACCTGAAGCTTCTTCATCGCCGTAACAACAACATGTTTGGAATAAGAATCCGAGGCCTCCTCTTCCACTTCTCCCTCCGAAACGGATTTGTGGATGACATGTGTCTTCATAAACTCATTTGCCGCCTCGGCAGCGTCATCGCCAGCATCCGCGACCTCTGCACCGTCCAGCGCCGAAATCACCGCTTCACAAGCTTCATTTTCAGTCTTGGCATTTGCCTCCTTAATCGGCTGCTTGGTAATCGAATATACTTCGGCCAGAATGAAGCCAAGCACAAGGGTAATCACACAGAGAATAATCGCATCAATGACAAAGGACCGTTCTTTCTTTTCACTACTCATTCACCTTGCCCTCCTTTCCAAATGCCTTCGGAATCGTCACCATCTCAATCAATGGCACAAAAAGATTTCCGATAATAATGGCAAAGGATACTCCTTCCGCCGACTCTCCAAAGAAACGGAATAATCCGGTCAACAAACCAAGCAGTATGGCAAACAGCACCTTTCCACGGCTGGTAATCGGACTTGTGACATAATCGGTCGCCATAAAAAATGCACCGAGCATCAGTCCACCGCCACACACCTCATAAAATACGGGAACATAGCTGTCCGTCGCAAAAGAATAGACCAAATTAAATACTACAAAAGTTAAAATATAAATCACTGGAATCTTCCAGTCGATAATCTTTTTTAAGATCAGGTAAATACCACCAATGAGTATTGCAAGCGCTGACGTCTCTCCAATCGTCCCCCACGTCGTTCCAAGGAACATATCCTTCAATGTCGTTCCAAGATCGGCCTGGCAGGTTGCTTCCTTCACCTGCATAAGCGGCGTGGCGCTTGATACTGCATCCAGCGTCGCCTGATAGCCGCCCCACACAGCGTTTCCTTTTGGAATCGCAAAACTATTCGTCATCGCACTGCTGAAAGATAACATTAAAAAGCATCTTGCCCCAAGCGCCGGATTCATGAAATTCTGGCCAAGTCCGCCAAACAGCTGCTTGACGACAATAACTGCAAACACACCACCGAGCACACACATCCATAACGGAAGCGTAGCCGGAAGGTTCAGCGCCAGTAAAAGACCTGTCAAAAGGGCGCTAAAATCACTTGTGGTAATCGGCTGTTTCATGCATCTCTGCCAGATATACTCAGCCAATACCGCGCTGGCGCATGTCGTCAAAACAACCAGCAATGCCCTTACACCAAAATTTCCGATACCAACAAGCGTAGCCGGAATTAGTGCGATAACAACATCCCTCATAATAGACTTCGTTGATGATTTGTCACAGACATGAGGGGATGATGATACATTCAATAATTTATCCATTTTTTCCTCCATTCGCGCACGCCTTATTGTGCATAATGAAGTTTGTGCGTGCGCACACAAACCCCCAGAGTGAACACTTTTCCCACTCTTTCCTCATTCTGAATCGTTTGCACAAATCCCTGGACGAATAACCATTCCTATTTACCCGTCCAGACCTCCATTTACTATGACTGCCTATTTATTTTTACGGGCATTGTCCATCACTGCCCGCCTAGCCTGTTTAAACGACTGCGTAAGTCTTCGTTTCGCCGGACAGACATAAGTACAAGTTCCACATTCGTAGCATTCCATCCCGTTTAACTTCTCAAATGCCGCAAGATCAGACCGGGCGGCCGCCAGCGCCATTTTATGTGGTACGAGATGGCTCGGGCAAACGGACACACAGCGTCCGCAGCGGATACAATTCGTCGGTGCATTGGCGGCCACTTCATCCTTGGACATCGCCAATATCGAAGAGCTTGTTTTTGTAATCGGCACATTCAAGTCATACATCGCCATTCCCATCATAGGACCGCCCGAAATCAATTTTTCTGCTCCCCCTTCGACAAGTCCGCCCGCTTCTTCCAGAAGCTCCGCATGGCTCATGCCGAATTTGACCTCATAGTTTTGAGGCCGCATCATTGCATCTCCTGTCAACGTCATAACCCGGCTAATTGACGGTATGTTTCTGCATACGGCATCATAAACTGCCAGCACCGTCTGTACGTTGTCCACAACACATCCCGCATCTGCCGGAAGCATTTTCGAATAAATCTTTCTTCCCGTCGTCACATAGATCACCTGACGTTCTGCTCCCTGAGGATACTTTGTCTTAAGCTCCTTGACAGAAATCTTTTCTTCATTCTGCGTCAGATACCCAAGTCTTGAAATAGCCTCCGGCTTATTGTCCTCGACCGCAATAATACCCTGGGCGTGGTCAAACAGGCTCAAAAGAACCTTCAAGCCGGTAATAAGCTGTTCTGGCTTTTCCATCATGAGACGGTAATCCGATGTCAAATATGGCTCGCACTCCGCACCATTGATAATCACATATTCGATTTCATCCTCATTTTTCGGCGTCACCTTGACATTCGTTGGAAATCCTGCGCCACCCATTCCGACAATGCCGGCGTCCTTAATGATCTGACGGATCTCGTCTTTCGACAGAGACGTGTAATCCCGCTCTTGTCCAAATCCATCGACGCCCTGGTACTCCCCATCGTTTTCAATGACAACGCAGTTTACCTTTGCCCCGGACCCGGTAAGCCTGGGTTCAATTTTTGTCACCTTTCCGGAAACCGAACTCACAATATTGGCAGAGATAAATCCACTTGCCTCACCGATGATCTGTCCCATTTTCACTGTATCTCCGACGGATACAGTTGGTGTTGCAGGGGCTCCGATATGCTGACTCATAGGAAATACCAATTCTTCCTTCGGCATCACTGTCTGAATCGGATTATCCATACTCAGCTCTTTTCCCTCGTATGGATGCGTTCCCCCTCTAAAGGTTGATTTTCCCAAGTAAATCCTCCTCCTTTATTTTTTTAATTTAAAGCTAGTACTGATAGCTCTTATAATAACACTTTTTTCGACAAAAAACAAGTATCACCAATCAACGCCGCCAGGAACTTTTCTAAAAAAACAGAGCAACGGCATCAACAATTCTCTCCCAAATGACACCATTGCTCTCAAAGCCTTCTAACACAAACTATTAACTTTGTCTCCCTGTATATGCTCATGCAGCTGGTGATACTTTTCCTTCGTGGCCATCCCGCCCCGGATATGCCGCTCTGATTTGTTTATATCAAGTATCTTTCTTGCCTGTGCCGCTAATGTCGGATTAATCTGCATCATCCGTTCTGTTACATCCTTATGTACCGTGCTTTTTGACACGCCAAACTTTTTTGCCGTCTGCCGTACCGTTGCGCCGTTTTCCACAATGTAATTCCCAATCTCGATGGCACGCTGCTCGATATATGATTTCAAAAAACTACCCCCTGAGTACTCGTTGTTTCATTGTATGCAGGGGGTAGGGGGAATATGTTCTTATTGACAATCTTTCACATGAATTTACAGCGCTTTATTTTACAACACTAAAGTTACCGTATACGCGCTTTTTATTTATGCCCTTTACAAAAGCCCTGATCTTATAATAATAAACCCGGCTCTTTTTTTGCTTTATCGTAACACGGTTTGTTTTACCCGTTCGGACTATTTTAACCCGTGAGAACTTTCCATTCTTTTTCTGGCTTCGGTAAATCTCATATCCTTTTGCCTTCGAAACCTTCTTCCAGGAAAGCGTGGTCTTCAAATAGCTCTGGCTCTTAGCAACTCCCTTCACCTTAGCAGGGGGAAGTTTAACCTTAGCTGCCGAACTGAAACTGCCATATGCCTTCGTTCCAGCCGCTGTAACCTTATACGCGCGCAGCTTAAATGAATACTTACCAGCATACTTATACTTTTTAGAATAAGAAACCGTTTTCGGGTTCGCAAACGTCTTCACGCGCACATATTTCTTCTTTGACGTATTGTACTTGAAGAGGACATAACCATCTGCGCCTTCCTCCCTCGTCCACTTAAACGTTACTCGGTTTGATCCATTTTTCACCGAAACCGTTAATTTTAGCTTCTTTCCAAAAGACTGTGTTCCCTGGTCTGACGGAGATTGCGAAGGCAGTCCGCCCGCCGGTTTCACAATGACAGGGTCTGCCTTGGAAAGGGGAGCCGTAACAGAATTCAGCCCCGCACTGTCCACATAAGTTACCGTCGGTTTTCCGGTGCCATCCGCCTTACCGGCAAACTCCACCCGGATCTGGTAATCCTGGCTTGTTGGCGCCACACTCAAAGTTCCGAGTTTTACGTTCCCACTATCTGTAAATAGCTTCTGTTCCTTTTTCCCGGAAATGATAATATCAACCAAATAACCGCCGTCTTTTTCCTTACTGATATGGGCATCCTTAACGGCGCTTTTGACCGCGTTGTCAAATAAAAAGACTGGTTTCCCCATACTTCCGCTAACAACCGAGACGCGCAGCTGCAGACGGAGGGAAGTAATCCCCTCTGTCTTTCCCGCCGGAAGATGCAGCGACACCGCTACGTTATTTTTGTCAGCCGCCAGCGTGCCGCTATTTGCTTCCGCGGCCGCAGCAGCCACCGGAACTGCCAAAAAGAGAAATAAAAATGTCAATACAAACGTAATTCTATTTTTCATTATTGCCTCCATTTATTGCGTAGGCGTCACGTTTTGCGCCGCCTGTGAAAGTAATATCGGGCAGAACGCTTGGAATGCGGATCACCTGCGTATCACTGACAATCCGTTCACCCTCTAGCGTCAGGGCGTCATCCACACGATACAACTCACCGCGCACGCCCTCGATTTTCCCTAACGTATCTTCATTCCACTGTCCCGGTTCTACATAATATACCCAGGTTCCATCGGACGTTTCGCCTAAATTGCCCTGTTCCGGAACATCTGCAAAAATCACCTGGCCCGCCTGGACATTGCCGTCCTTTGCGCCGATTACATTGCCTTGTGTATCATATAGCACGACGACATTATAAGCGGGGTTTCCTTTATAGATGCCCGTAAAAATGAGCGATCCCTTTTTAATGACATCTTCTGGGTTGTCTCCATATTGATAATCCGCAGACAAAACACCTATTGCCGGCTGGCTGTTATCTGTCGTTACAAACTCCAGATTATCTCCCGATGGGCCACAAATATCAATTTCCTTGATGGAAATACTTCCAGCCTGGGAAATCGTCAACCGCACGTATCTGGCATCATATGTACCAATCCAGTTGTCCCTCGTATCTTCTTTTACGGAATCAAACCATATCGTCTGCTCCTCTGCGCCAGCCAGACCAGTGTAATTCTCTTTTACCACGGTCCAGTCTGTACCGTCCGGACTGACTTCAATTGTCACATTTGCCAAGGCCTGACCCGCATATTTCAGCGCTGTGACCTGTTCTGTCTTATGCATATCTACGGTAATAACGGCTGTTCCGTCGCTCTCACCATTATATGTGCCGGCCTCCGTCCTGTCGTTATCCAGAACACGGTCGATACTGTGCACCTTCTTTTCGGCTACGCCGCCCGGGTTTTCCGCATCAAATCCACTGTCAGGATCTTCTGTATCCAATGAAACTGCCACATCATCTTTCGACGTCATCGTAGTTTCTACCGTCCAGTCCTCTTTGTTCAAAACGCCGTCGGTCTGGATTTTAGCGGTGCCGGCTGCCGCCGCCTTCGAATAGTTCAAATACTTGTCAACGGCCCGCACTTCATACTCCATTACCCTGTTATTAATTGTGGAAATCGTATCTACATAAACTGTAGACTGGGCGGTGTCAATCAACTGGAACCCGATTACCTTCGTTTCCTTCTGTCCATTCGAAATCATGCTTCTGGATATTTCGTATCCCAGTATCAAATCCGCATCCTGGCTGGTCGCTATATCAATTTCCACCCGGTTCGAGGACGATGAAACTTTCGCTGTTACGGCATCCTTATCCTTGATCGTACCTTCTTCACCGGAATGCTGTACACGGTAATCCCTGGCGTCATCATTTACATAATAACGGGCTTTTGTATCCGCGGCCCCATATTTTGCAGCATACTCCTCGGTCGCTTCATCTGGTTCCATTCCCCACCTCTCAAAAAATGGAAGAATGTTCTCATTTGCCGCCGCACATGCGAGACGCATCAGGTTCTGGTCAACACCGCCATTCAGCTCAAGTCCTGCCTGCGGCGCCTTGCCCGGATTTCGGGAATAGGTATCAACCCTTGCAAAAAACAGATTATTAAACTGCTCCTCATAGTCTTCAAAAATATGTTTATCATCTGGATTATTATCAAACGCCAGATGAAGCTGCCAATAGAGCGCCAGCTGTGTCGCCACATTTGAAGAACGCCCAACCGCGCCCGACGTAACCTTTTTATACACATTTGGATACGCAAACCTCGTATACCCGGGCCGCTTCGTCAATAGCTGCGCAAAATAGTTATTCGTGATTTCTGCGACCGCATACGTTCCCTGATTGATGTCATGACCAATTTCATGGGCAATTCCCCATCCGAAATCAGCCCAGCTATTCGGCGCACTTGCCACTGTAGCAGATCCCCACTCGATCCCGATATGATTGCCCGCCGCATACATAAAGGCGCCGGCAAACATCCTCATATACCGGATATTCAAGTGCTGTGACGGCATTGCATTATTTCCCCTGGTCGACCCCGCCTGGTCGCTCAGGCCCTTATGCTGGTAAAATAACGTCATGGTGTTTTCCATTGCCTTCAACGCCTGGTCCAGCTTAGCTGCCTTATCCTCGGCATTTTGCAGGCCGGCCCACACCTGTGTAGCAGGCAGGGAATACATCATTTCCTTCATCATAATGTCTGTCGCATTTAAAATACAATTCGTCTGATTATAATCATAATCCACATTCTTTGTCCCTGTATGTGCCTCTTCATGTACGTCTGGAATGGTTGATACATAGCTCTCCAGAGCTTTTACATATGCCTGTACCGCCTCTTTCCTCTCGCTCTCAGACTTTCCATACACGCTCAGGACCGGTATCTTGCTTCCTCCGCTGATCCGGATTGCATATTGATCGGAAGCCTGATTTCCCGTATAGGCCACATAAAGCTGTCCTCCCCGCTCAAAGTCGCTGGACGTAATTTGCGGAATCGTAATTTCATTTCTACCGATCTTTAAGTCAATGGTTTTAGCAAGGCTGTTGGATTCCGCATGATGCTGGGTTGCAATAAGCTTTATTCCCGCTGCCTCCCCGGTTCTTTTCGTATTATGTCCGACATAGACGAGCAGGCTTTCCCCGGCATAAGCAACCCTGCCAAGCGGCTGCCATGCATTTAAGCCGCCAAACCCAAGATGTTTATCTTTCTGCGCAGTAATGCGGTTATCCACCACATAAGAAGGATCCAGCTTGGATTCCAGTATTTCCCTCGCTGTTTTCAATTCCAGCTTCAATTCCTGGTAAAGCGGGTGCTTCTCTCCACTCGCCTCATCTACTGTTTCGAGACGCTCTTCCAGTGCAGTAATGGTGTCGCCTGTCACATCCGCCCGCAATGTCGTATGCATCTCATCCTCATACATTCCCATAATGTCATCTTCCAGGGAATCATACGTATGGAAATGAATTTCTCCCACTACGATATCGCCTGCGCCGCCCCAGCTTCTTCCGAGGCATAAGTGGATTTTACCTGCCTTTACTGTCTCATCAAATTTAACAATATAGAACGGATTATTATGTTCATCTCTCTTCTCAATCAAATGGGCGTTTACTATTTGTTCGCTGTCCGGGTTTTCCGTATTCCAATATCCGACTCGCACCGTATTGGATGCTATTTTCTGGTCCGCTGCCGCAAACGTCATATAGTTCATCTGATAATCCTGGTCGAGCGTTATTACCATTCCTTTCGACAAGCTCGGATAAGCTACGCCGTCATCCCAGTCGGACTTCATCCAATAGGAAGCATAATTGTCATCCACAAGTCCCAGCGCACTTCCCGGTACGGTATCCAGCGGGCTTGCTACCATTTTCGCTCCCCCGCTTCCCCCCATCGTGGCGTCTACAATATGGGCGGTCAATACGCCCTCGCCATTTGAGGTGTTCAAAAGCTTATACTTCGGCAGTTGTGGCGGGTTCGTACTTTTCGTCATTGCAAGCGAAACAAGGGAAGGTTTTCCCCAGCCAAGCTCGTTCCAGCCGATTACATAAACGGAATATTCCGTCTCATCTTCCAGGCCAGTTATCGTACAACGGTTCTCATTCAGCTTGCCCTCTCCTGATTGAACTGGCTCAAACCCATCAACGACCGGACGATACAATTCCTCTGACGATTTTTTGTAATAAACCATATATCCGTTCGAGTCATCCATATCCTTCCACGACACGGAGACTGAGCGGTAACCGCCCTCTGCCTTTACATTATCCGGAGGCGCCGGAAGTTTCTGCGGCTTAGGTACTCCTATTTTCTCCTCAGACCACGGACTTCTCCAATCCCCGTTTACGGACCGCACCTTAATCGTATATTTCTCGAAATTTACTATCGGCTTATCATGAATGGAAGAAATTGTGTGCTGCGTATTCGACACACTCACGATTTGTGTTTCCGGATCCGACTGCTTCTTAACCGGACCGGATACATAAATTTCATAACCTGTTACGTTTCTCTGAGCACTCCAGGACAATGTGAGCGCCTCATTTTCTGATACTGGTTCATTTAATGAAGGAATGTCAAGCTGGGGAGCCCCGATTCTCTCCTCCATATTATTGACGAACTCAACCTTCGCTATATTTACAAGCGGTTCTGTCTTTTTTGTCCCGGTAATTTTAATCGTTACCCGTTTTACGGCAAGCTGCCCGCCGAAATCTAGAACAATCGTGCCACTGGCGTCCATGCTCGTCGTGATACGGCGGCTCTCAGCACTCCTCAACTTCTGCTGGGTACGCTGTACCTCTGTGCTGGCAGCAAGCGAGAATGCCTGTTCTTTTTCATTGCCGTTTTCATCTATGTATACGACCGCAGCTTCCCCGTCTGTGATGGCGCTGGATACGGTTCCGTCCCCTTCCATCTCAGCCGGCGCATGAATAGTCATTCCCTGTATACCAGGGGCCTGATCGTATGTACTGCCCTCCGAGAGCGTAAATTCTATCCCTACAGGATTTTCACTTGAAATTGCAGCATTCGTATTGGAAGGCCTAAGACCTATACTATTCTTCTGATTCAGGAAATCCTCCATGCTGCCTTCAATAGAAGTCCCATCCTTTACTTGTACCTTGGTAGGCATTCCCTGTTTTTCTACATAGGATTCTCCTTTTTCGTCCATACTCTGTACAAGATTTTGTAAATCTACAAGATCCGTCTTGCCATCGCCATTCAAATCCATATCCGTGTTCTCTGGATTTTCGCGGATATACGAAAGCATAACATCCGCATCCTTTTGGTCAATTGCCTTATCCCCATTTATATCGCCTGGGCGGATCCAGCCAGGCGCCATACCACTTTGGGAATCTATCCTGGTTGAACATACCTGGATTTTAGAAATCCATCCTTTTTCAACCTGCACGTCTTGTTTACAGTCCGCAAACCGGTCAGCAGAAACACAAACCTGATAAGCTCCCTGTGGAACGTCAAACCTGGCAGAAGACGAAACTGCCTTTGATTCACTAAAATCCAGCTTTCTTGTCTCGTGAATCTGTTTGCTCCCGTCACTAATTTCTACTGTTACTTCTCCCTTAAACGGAACTAGAAGAGAAGACTTTACCTCAACCACTAAAGCTCCCTCTGTTTTCTCCGCTATGGCTTTCCCAGCAGCTGTCTGGCTCGCTCCATAAGCCGGCGTGGGGGACCCCATCCATGACTGGAGCAGAAGACAACCTGAGAGCAGCATTGCCATCCATCTTTTCATAACCATACCTCATTTCCGCTTTGATGCATTTTCTTTGTTATAAATATGTATTGCTACCAATACTACCATATTTCTTTCCCTTTTTCAATATCCGAATGAAAACATGTCACTTGACCCATTTTTCTCATTTTGATACAATAAAAAAGTCAGAAAGAAATCTGGAATAAAAAAGCAAACGCATACATGTGTATGCAGAAATGAGGATAAATATGAAACAAAACTTGGTAATCACAGGTATGGGGGCCGTGACCCCGATCGGAATCGGAGTAGACACTTACTGGAACAATCTGATTTCAGGCGCATGCGGAATCTCACAAATCACACGTTTCGACCCAGAGCAATCCCCGGTCAAAATCGCTGCAGAAGTAAAAGACTTCCATCCAGACGATTTCATGTCAAAAAAACAGAGCCGGGAGATGGATCTTTTCATGCAGTACGGCTATGCGGCGGCAGAAGAAGCTCTCGCAGACGCCGATATCCATGACGCTACCATCCCTGCCCAGCGCATGGGGGTTGTGGTAGGCACTGCGATGGCGGGCGTATCCATTATAGCGGAAACCCAGGACGGCCTCAGCACGGGCGCACATAAGAAGGTCAGTCCCCGGTTCGTTCCGAAATTCATCGGAAATATCGCGGCCGCACAGCTTGCCATCGCCAAAGGTTACCAGGGCCCAAGCTTCACCGTCAGCACCGCCTGTTCCTCGGGCGCTGACGCCATTTCAACCGCGGCCATGCTTCTTTCCGCCGGGGAAGCAGACGCTATCCTTGTCGTGGGGGCAGAAGCAAGCCTCTGTCCCGTCGTAGTCGCTGGTCTTGCATCCGCACATGCACTCAGCACAAATAACAGTCATCCTCAAACAGCGAGCCGCCCATTTGATAAAAACCGGGACGGTTTCGTCTTCGGTGAAGGCGGCGGGGCCATTGTCCTTGAGACGGAGCAACACGCATTAAAGCGCGGCGCGGATATAAAAGCCGCCCTCCTTGGATACGCCAACTGCACAGACGGCCATCACGTCACCGCCCCCCACCCGGACGGAATCGGGGCAATCGCCTGTATGGACCACGCGCTTCAAAAAGCCGGACTGAAAAAAGAAGACATTGGCTACATCAATACGCATGGCACCTCCACACCGATGGGGGACGTTATCGAGACAAATGCCATCAAACAACTATTCGGAAAACACGCATATGAAATGGCTGTCAGCTCCACAAAAGGCGCAACCGGCCATATGATGGGCGCAGGCGGCGTTACAGAAACTATTGCCTGCATCAAGGCCATCCAGGAAGGGTGCATTCCCCCTACCTTAAATCTCAACACACCCGACGAAGCATGCGATTTGAATTATATACCGAACACGGCGCAGCAACGTTCTATCAACTATGCCATGACTAATGCTTTTGGGTTTGGGGGACAAAACTCCAGCCTGATTGTGGGCCGGTGGCATTGATCTGCTTTTGACCCAAACATCATATTTTTAAGCTATTTGGGAAAAATACTGATGGAGGAATCTTCATGAAATATGTAAAACAATTTTTAATTATCAGCGCTATATGTTTGATTGGAGAATTGTGCCGCTATATACTGCCATTCCCCATCCCTTCCAGCATTTACGGGCTTATACTTCTGCTTACAGGACTTCTCACAGGCTTAATCAAGCTGGAACAGGTAGACGAGACAGCGACATTTCTCGTAGACATTATGCCGATTATGTTTATCCCCGCGGGCGTCGGACTGCTCGTCAGCTTTGATGCGCTAAAACCAAATCTGGCTGCCATTGTCATCATCACACTGGTAACGACAGTAGCCGTCATGGGGATCACAGGCATTGCGGCGCAGGCCGTCATGAAATATACAAATAGAAAAGAGGCATCGGGCAAATGATTACGGAATTTTTCACGAACTCTGTTTTTTTTGGCGTGCTAGTCAGCCTGACCGGATACGAGATCGGACTTTATCTAAAAAAGAAAACGAGGCTTGCTGTTCTCAACCCGCTTCTTATATCTATCCTCTTTGTGATCGGAATACTGTTGGCCTTTCACATTGATTATGACGTATACAAAAATGGCGCAACCTATCTCAGCTATCTGCTGACTCCGGCTACCGTATGTCTCGCCGTACCGCTATATAAACAAATCCACCTATTGAAGCAGTATGGCGCCGCTATCGGCATAGCGGTCCTGGCAGGTACGGTTACGAGTCTGCTCGGAATCCTTGTCTTATCCATTCTGTTCCGGTTAGACCACAGCATGTACATCACTCTCCTGCCAAAATCAATAACTACGGCTATTGGCATGGGAATCAGCGAAGAGAACGGGGGAATCGTAAATATAACAGTGGCTGTCATTATCGTCACTGGCGTGTTTGGCAACGTAACGGGTGAGTGGATATTAAAACGGTTCCACATTGAAGACCGTATCGCGCGCGGGCTGGCGCTCGGCACCTCGGCCCATGCAATTGGAACAAGCAAGGCCATTGAACTCGGTGAAATAGAGGGCGCTATGAGCAGCCTTGCAATCGTCACCGCCGGCATCCTGACCGTACTCGGGGCCAGTATCTTCTCCAATTTTTACTGAAAAAAATAATTTAAGTATTGCTATTCTCAAAAAGATAGGTTATAATTTGCTTATACGAAAAGAATGGAAAGGATGTGGCTCTTTGTATAACGAAGAATTATTTAAAAAAATGCTTAAGACCTTTGACCATAAGTATGAATCGGCCACTCTGTTCTATGACAATCTCCCTTATGTCCGAGATTACGATTTGTGCAACTGGACGCCTTTGCGGATGTTCAGCGGCAATGTTATCAAATATTACCAGTATAAAATGGATAAACCGATTATTCTACAGACCGATCCAGATTCATTTTAAAGTGAGGTTTCGTTTCACTGCCGTACTGGAAATATTTTTTGTTAGTTGTTATCTTCATTTTACCTATATAAATTTGAGGGCACTCCAAGTCTTGGCACGGACTTGGAACCCTCATTTTTACTTTACTATAAAAACACTGTCAACCAGCTTTCTGTATCTCCAAATTTTAAACAAGTTTTGCAAACAATGCCGACTCCGCCAGCTCTTCCTCAATCCGAAGCAGCTGGTTATATTTACACACGCGGTCTGTTCTCGTCGGCGCCCCCGTCTTGATCTGTCCCGCATTTAATCCGACTGCAATATCTGCGATTGTCGTGTCCTCCGTCTCTCCGGAACGATGGCTCACGATAGCATGCCAATGGTTGTCCTTCGTCATACGGATCGCCTCTAACGTCTCTGTCACACTTCCAATCTGGTTCGGCTTAATAAGAACAGCATTTGCCACATTCATCTCAAATCCCTTTTGAATCCGCTCCGTATTTGTGACAAATAAATCATCGCCGACAAGCTGCACACGGTTACCTAAACGCTCTGTAAGGAGCTTCCACCCATCCCAGTCCTCCTCAGCGAGACCGTCCTCAATCGAATAAATCGGATACTTATTGCACAAATCTTCCCAAAAGTCAACCATTTCTTCCGGCATTTTGCAATCCCCGTTTTTCCAGAAGAGGTACTGGCCGGTACGTCCCTGTCTGACAGCCTCATCATACATCTCGGTACATGCGCCGTCGATGGCGATTTGAAAATCTTCTCCCGGCCGGTATCCCGCCTTCTCCACCGCCTGAACGATAAACTGAAGAGCTTCTTCATCACTCTTGAGATTTGGCGCAAAACCGCCCTCGTCTCCCACACTTGTTATATGTCCTTCTTTTTTAAGCAGGGACTTCAATTCCCGGTACACATTACAGCACCACTCCAAGCACCCGTGAAACGATTTTGCCCCGACGGGCATAATCATAAATTCCTGTATATTCAAGCTGGAATCCGCATGCTTTCCTCCATTTATAATATTCATCATCGGTATCGGAAGCGTCCTGCCGTCCGCCCCGCCCAAATATTGGTACAACGGAAGACATACTGCCTGGGCCGCCGCGCGCGCCACGGCTATAGATGTACCAAGAATCGCATTGGCGCCAAACTTTCCCTTATTTTTTGTACCATCCTCCCGGATCATAGTCTGATCAATTTCCACCTGGTTCAACGCATTTTTGCCGTCCAGCAAGTAAGAAATCGTATGATTCACATAATCTACTGCCTTTTTTACTCCATTACCGCCATAGCGCGGCATATCCTTGTCACGCAGCTCAACGGCCTCAAACGCGCCCGTAGAGGCACCGGATGGGACGGCTCCCCTTCCCTTGGCGCCTCCGCACAGATTAACTTCTACTTCCACAGTAGGGTTCCCGCGGGAATCAAGAATTTCCCTTGCATGGACCGATTTAATTCTGAATCTTTGCTCCATTAAAAAAGCCTCCTGTTCATTTCTTTTTACTTAGTATAAAACAGAAGACTTTTTTCTATTCATAAATCACCCGTTATTGCTCACAATAACCCCCGTTTTTTCAGCACACGGGTTTCTATCACAGAAAAGATACACTTATCAATTAGGATTCCAACCAGAACGATAACGAGCATCACAAGCATGACCTGGTCAATATCCGCGAGATCGCGCCCCATAATAAGTGTCTGCCCCAGTCCGATCGAAGTCGTCATAACCTCCCCGGACATAAGTGCGCGCCAGGCAAACGACCACCCCTGTTTCATGCCTGAGATCAACTCCGGCAAGCTCGCAGGCAAAATCACGTGCAGATAGAGCTGGCGCTTGCTGGCTCCCATCGTCAATGCCGCCTTCGTATAAATTGGCTGCACATTTTTAATGGCATTATCGACTGAAATCGCGATACTGAACGCCGACCCCATAATAACAACAAACAGAATCGCCTGTGTGGACAATCCAAACCACAATATAGAAAAGGGAACCCAACACACACTGGGAAGCGTCTGTATCCCGAGTACAAGCGGCTTCAGATTCTTTTGCAGGTACTGGAACCGGTTGATGAGAAGTCCCAATATCACTCCCAGCACAACAGCAATTGCATATCCTCCAATCCCGCGAAGCAGGGAATTGCCCGTGGCACTCAAAAGCGTACCGTCACCACACAAATCAACAAACCGTTCTGCCACCCCTTGAGGCGATGGAACCGAATAAGGCTTGCAAACTGCCAGCAAATCAACAAAGACCCAGTAAAATCCTTGCCATACAGCCACGAGGAGAACCAAAAATAAAATTAATCCGATCATACTGCCTCACCTCTTACTTCCTCCAGAATCTTATGCCGAAGAGCGACAAATTCTGGCGAATATACGTGTCTCGGATGCTCGAGGCCAATTTCTACGACATTGGAAATACTACCGGTCACCGGCGACAATACAACCACCCGGTCAGCCAAAAAGACTGCCTCCTCCACGCTGTGAGTAATGAAAAGAATCGTCTTTTTCGTCTCCATCCATATTTTTTGCAGCTCTTCGCGCAGTCGGTTCGATGTTTGTTTGTCTAGCGCAGAAAATGGTTCATCCATCAAGAGAACCCTCGCGTCCATCGTCAATGCCCGGGCAAGCGCCGTGCGCTGACGCATACCTCCCGAAATTTGATGGATGGGGTAATCGCGGTACTCTGTCAGATGCACCATATCCAAATAGTACATCGCCTTCTTTTCCTGCTCCTGTGCCGGCACCCCGGACAATTTCATTCCAAACTTAACGTTTTCTATTACATTGAGCCACGGAAATAAGCCGTGTTCCTGAAACATGACTGTTCGGTCCGCCCCCGGGCCGGTTACCTCCTCACCATCCAGCACAATCTTCCCCTCTGACGGTCTCTCAAGTCCCGCCGCCAAATTTAAAAGCGTACTTTTTCCACATCCGGATGTCCCAACAATACAGACGAACTCGCCATCCTTCACCTCAAGGTCAATGCCACTCAAGGTTGGCTTTTCACTATTGTCAAATTGCTTCCTTACCCCTTTAAATTCCAAGGCCATTTTTGTGCTCCTCTCTATCAGTTCGATACAAACAACGCCCCATCATCCGGCAAATCCGAAATCAATCCCTGCTGTTTACTGATCTGTGCAAACCCCTTCACCGATTCGCGGTTCAGATCCGTGCTGACGCCAATGCGGCTGAACGCTTCTGAAATAATGTTGTCACCCAACGATTTTCCTGTGGCCTCCGCCAGCTCCTTATTTATTACTTTCAACTTATTTTCCGTATCGTTATTAATATTTTCTGTCGCCGCCTCATGCGCTTTCAGAAATTTCTCAACCAATTCCGGATTTGCCTCCATAAATTCTTTCCGGACAACAACTACGGCCACATCATATTGTCCCTGCATATAGATGTCATCGTAATCCATTAAAAGCTCCGCGCCCTTCTCGAGAAGAGTAGCCCCCCAAGGTTCCGGAACGAGAGCGGCATCAATATCCCCCCGCTCCATCATATTTGCCACATCTGCATTTTCAACGGCGCTCACCGTCACATCTCCACCCTCGGATGCCGGCTTCATACCATTATCACTCAAAAGCTGGAGAAGGCTCAGATGCTGCGTATTTCCGATCTGTGGAATGGCAACCACTTTTCCAGACAGATCTGCCACACTATTAATACCGGAATCCTTTCTCTTAATGAGAACTGCTCCGCCCTTCGTTGCACTCGACAAAATCACAACGTCGCCGCCGGATTTGACGTTCGCATTGATTGCTGGCACCGGACCGATATAGCCGATGTCTATCGCACCGGAAAACAGAGCCTCCACTTCTGCGGGTCCCGCGTTAAAAGCATTCCAATTGACCGATATGCCATCACCAAAACTCGATTCCAGCGTTCCCTCCGATTTCATAAGCAATGCCTGGGCATGTGTAATATTATTAAAATAACCCATGTTTACTACTGTGGCGTTCTCTTCCCCTTTGCCACATCCAGTCACAACTGCGAGCATTACCAGAAACAATATGGCAATACCTGCCCGATTCCATTTTTTCATAACCTTCCATTCCTTTCTAAAGTTAAACTACAAGCTTCACTAACTCACATGTTTATAATAAAGTTTACCAAAACTAATATAAAAATAAAACCGCAAAATTCGAAAACGTTTTCACTTGTCAATAATACGGTTTTTTGTTAAACTGTAAGTATATATTGCATATTATATGAATACTATTTGCATATATATGATAACGTTTTCATTCCAAAAAACCACAAGGAAATGAGGGATATTCATGTCGTTAAAAAAAATTGCTGAACTTGCCGGCACTTCGGTTTCTACCGTATCCCGTGTCCTAAACTCACCGGAACATGTCTGCAACAAGCCCGGCCTGGCAGAGCGGATATGGAAAATTGCACAATCCCAGCACTATCTTCCCAATGCCGCCGCACGCAGCCTGCGCCTAGGTGCGCCCGCAAATACAGAACACTTTACGGTAGATATTTTTCTAACGCGGTTTGATTCTATGGACAAAGATCCTTTTTTTCTCGAGCTCTTTCAACATCTAAAAGAAGATCTTCTACAACGGGATTGCTTGCTTGGTAAGGTGCTGAATTCCCTGGAGATAATAGAATCAAACGACAGCTCCTTCTCTGCCGGGCCCATACCGTACAAACCCACTCAGCAGATTATAACCGAAAAGGCCAAATATCCCCTGGCTTTCATTTCTCAAAAACCAAACACAGGACTGATCGTGCTGGGGAAATGCCCAAAGGAATTTCTTCCCTTGCTGAAAAAACGGTATGCCCATATCGTTGGCATTGACCGCAATCCCACCGAATATGAGTACGATGAAGTCATTTGCAATGGGATGATTGCGGCAGAAATGGCAGTAGAGCACCTGATCTCTCTCGGCCACCGGGATATCGCATATATCGGGGACTGTACTTACGAGACACGCTATATCGGCTACTATCAGGCATTGATCCGCCACAAACTTCCCCTGAACTACACCCGTATCTATCCCACCGATCAAAGCAGAGAAGAGGGATTCCGGACAATGACCGCCTTGCTTGCCTCCTCCCAGCGCCCTACTGCTATCTTTTGCGCCAACGACTGCACCGCCCTTGGCGTTGTGGACGCCTTAAAGCGAACGAAAAAAAGAGGTTACTCTCCCTCTATTATTTCCATCGACAATATAAAAGATTCACAAAAAACAACCCCTATGCTTACTACGATTGATATTCCAAAAAAAGAGATGGGCCGGCTCGCTCTCACATTGCTTCTTGACCGCAAAAATGGCTACCACCAGGAAAATGTCCGCCTTGAGCTTCCCTGTCATCTCATTGAACGCGAAAGCTGTACATATGCGCCATAGTCTACTGACGCAAAGACCGCCAGCCTCCGCTGACGGTCTCCTAAGGGAATTACCCGTTCCATATGTCATCTCGTTCCACTTTATCCCAATCTACTTTCAGGGCATCTACAACCCTGCCATTGTAGCCAACCTGTTCTTGTTTTGAAATATATTTCTGCTTAAGCAGGCCGTCGAGTGCCTGCTTCACTCTGTCTTTCGAAACTTTATTGTATTCTGCCACGCTGTTTATCGTCTTCCAATACGTAATGAGCATCCTCGGTTTATGTCGCAATCGACTCAAGCTTGCAAATATCAATTCGTTGTAATGATCCTTCTCCTGCGACTGTCTCGGCATCTCCACATAACTAGTAGCCACTGATTTAAGATGATTGCTAAAACCAAACTTCACACCATAAATAATCACTTTCTTCCCGAGTTCTTTTAAATATTCCGCAACTTTTAAAAAATGGGCATCTCCAGTAAATAAAATAAAGATCTCAGGGCTCTTCTTTCTCGCTGCATAGCGATAAATATAATCCAGCATGATAACATCCGTAAAATCCTTGTCCACACCATTCTTATCACTGGCCGTGTGTACTACGCCAGATGTGATTTTCTTTAAACGGCTTAAATCCTGCTCAATGTTAGGCTCTGAGAAATCTCCAAAAACGTACAAACTCTTTATCTTAAAATCTCTTTTCAACTCCTGCAGCCATTCGCTCACATTGGGTTTCATCTGAAATGAATTCGAGTATCCGTAAAACCAGTGCTCATAATCTACAAACGCAACCGCACTGGATTTGCTTCTTTTACCGAACATTTCCTTCCTCCTTTCTCTCATATTTTGAGACATGCATAATATCTCCATGCCATCCGAACTATTATACCACATGAAAAGAAATGGTGCAAATTGAACTTTCAAAAACCTACCGTTTTCCGTTTAACATGCCGCGGCGCCGCTCATCTACCACGATCCATTCATCCAATGTCAGCGGCGTATAATCCGAAAACATGCAAAAACAATTAATCATCTGGCAGGGAATGGTCTCCTCCTGTTCTGTATAAACCGACTTATATACAGTCTGGCGCGTACGGTTAATAAACTCATTTACCAATTGTTCATCCCGGGTATTGTGGACATGGCCGTATAACATATACGTCAACGGCTCGCCATCCCCGCTCCTGCGGTACTGCCCATTATAACAAAACATCGGATAATGGCACAGCACTACTTTTCTCTTATTATCCCTCATCTCCTTGTACGGCTCAACCCAGCCAAATATCGAGGAATCAAACTTACGGTGCTCTAAAAAATGGTCGTGGTTTCCTTTAATCAAAAACAGTCTGCCATTTAGTTTTTGCAGCACTTCGGCTGTCTTTTCCGCCGTTCCCATCGAAACATCGCCCAATAGAATGACTTCATCCCCGGGTCTCACTTTATCATTCCATTTTTGTACGATATAATCATTCATATACTCTGCGGAAGAAAAACCACGGCAATCCATTTTCTCGTTTAAATTTTCATGGTACAAATGCAAATCTGCTATATAATACCGCATTTCTATCTCCTATCAAAACTATGATACCGTTTTTTACCCTCCGCCTTTTCCAGAAATTTCTCCTCATTTATGATAAAACGCTTATGATATGCCGTTCCAATCTCTCCCTTTTCATCATATGCCTTTATCTTAAAAGAAAGTTTTCTCCCGTCTATTTCCACAAGCTCGCTCTCACACGTCACGCTCATTCCAACTGGTGTCGGCGCATCATGGGTTACCTCCAGGGAAATCCCCACTGTTCCACTCCCCTCTTCCAGCTCTCCTTCCACACTTTTCCATGCCGTCTCCTCCATAAGCGCGACCATCGACGGTGTCGCAAACACATCCAGCGTGCCGCTGCCCATTACCCTGGCCGTATTCGTCCCATCCACCGTCACCGTCTGTCTTCCTTTTATCCCAATTTCCACCTGTTTGTCCTCCTTCATTTTGATTTTCAACGCTGCCCCCCAAAAATAGTCAGTCCAACTTATTAAAAAGAACGGTCTGTTCCTTCATAGATATTTTCCCAACTTCATAACCATATTCCGTCAATTCCTTTTTGTACTTTAAAAAAGAGTGGTCTATTGGTATTCCCGCGATATTTTGTATCTCCTCAAAAGTCAACTTAAAAGAATTTGTTCCATTTTTCTGTACATATTCCCACAAAGAGTTGTATTTGCCCATTCCTTCCCACCTCCCTAGTATAATAATGGTGTAGTCAATCAAGACTACTTGGTTAATAAATTTCTCA
>CAJTZF010000011.1:78687-83098 GCA_910584245.1 uncultured Eubacterium sp. | reverse complement strand
TTTTAGGAGAAAATTTTTCCCATTTTTCTATTGACATTTATTAGCTGGACTTTATAAACGTAGAGCTCACTTTCCGAAATTTTACAATTGTATTGCTAATTACTATTTTTATTATTTTTAAACATACTTGCAAATATGAAGCGGTCTGTGAAACCGCCATAATATCCATTTGCATTTTCATCCTCCTATTGGACAAACATACGCTGATTATAACACAACTCGCAAAAAGTATCTACACATTCCAAAACAATACAGGTATTTTTTGTACTATTCTGTACTTTTTATACAGAACGCCTGTTCTGTTTTATTGTAACATATTTACCTCAATAATCAAGAGATAATTTTATCATTTATATATTTTTATGTGGGCAATCACAACCTGACCCATACTTTCCAGAAACCTTTCCAGCAGATTCCTTCCATCCGCCACAAACGGTTTCATAAAATCGTATACCTTATTCAGTGTTTCCCGAAGTTTAGAGTTTTCAGCTTTCAGTTGCTCATTCTCATTCATAACACCTATAAGCTTTTCTCTCCAGCTTTGTTGCCTTCTATTCATTTCCGGACCAGAGAAGAGGCTAAACCAGCAGTGTTCAAGTATATATGGATATTTTATAACCGCCAGCGAATTCATGAAACAAACGGCTATCTGAACAGGCTTCCTGCAATAAATCTCCATAGGTTCATAGGCAGCAAATGGCTTTATGAATTTCTTAATCAACGGAAGATTGTTTTCATACAGTAATCGCATATAATCCGTTACAGAATAACCGTTCCTAATTTCACAGACAATTTGCTCATTCGCCATTGCAATGCACCTACCCTTTTGCTATAAAATGTGATTGCTGAATAAACGGACTTATAATATACTTTGTGACATGGGAAACCAGAGAGCCTAAGGCGGCAACCCCTCTTATTCATTCGGAGGGTATGAAAGCCCTCCAGGCGAAAGAAAGGAGAGCGATACAATGATTACATATCAGTATTTCTTTTTATTGTGTACGTTCATTGTTGCCCTTATCAGTCTGCTTTACCAGATTCTTAAGGACAAAAGAAAGTAGCCGCCAACTATTCCCAGTAGCTGACGGCTGAACATTGTAAGGTTCTTATACGCTGTTCTATCCATGAAAACACCGCCTTTTGTTTGATAACCGCATTATACAAAAGCCTTACGCAAGACACAAGGGTTTTATGCTCTCATTTGTGTGCTACTTGTGTGCTATGTGTGTGCTACGCTTCAAAATTCAGCACTTTTTATCACAATTTCAGAAAATGCAGGCATAAAGAAAACCCTTGAAAATACTGGACTTTCAAGGGTTTTACTAATTTCTTTAATTGTCTTGTAATTATCTCTTAGAGAACTGAGGCGCTCTACGAGCTTTTTTAAGACCGTATTTTTTACGCTCCTTCATACGAGGATCACGGGTAAGATATCCCGCCTTTTTCAATGTAGGACGAAGATCAAGATCATATTTATTTAACGCTCTCGCAATTCCATGACGGATTGCTCCTGCCTGACCTGTGAAACCGCCGCCCTTGACATTTACAAGTATGTCAAACTTGTCTGTCATATTTGTTGCTTCCAATGGCTGACGTACGATAATCTTTAATGTTTCAAGACCAAAGTAATCATCCATATCCTTTTTATTTATCGTAATTTTCCCGCTGCCTGGCATAAGGTATACGCGCGCAACGCTTGATTTCCTTCTTCCTGTTCCATAATATCTTTCACTAGCCAATGTCATTTCCTCCTTCTAAAGCTCTAAATTTCCAATGCTTCCGGCTTCTGTGCAGCATGCTTATGCTCTGGTCCAGCATATACAAACAACTTCTTGAGCATCTTTCTTCCCAGAGGTCCTTTGGGAAGCATGCCCTTTACTGCGTGGGTAATAACAAATTCCGGCTTTTTGATTAACATATCCTTCAACATAGTTTCTTTCATACCACCAACATAATCTGAATGATGATAGTAAACTTTCTGGTTCAATTTCTTTCCTGTCGTAACAATCTTTTCTGCATTTACGACAATCACATAATCGCCTGTGTCAATGTGTGGTGTATAAATTGGCTTTTTCTTACCTCTTAAAACACTTGCTATTTCAGATGCCAGACGACCAAGTGTCTTTCCCTCGGCATCTACGACATACCATTTTCTTTCCACATCGGATGGACTTGCCATATAACTTTTCATCCTGGAAACCTCCTATATATCATGTACTTTCTTCTTGCGAAACAAGAAATCTGTCTGCAATGTCCGGAACAGACGATTTCACGAGAAAAACACCCTCCAACCAAGCTGCCGGGGCAGGCAGGCATGGGAATTATGTATTTTTCACGTCACAGTATCATATTATATTACATGTTTTTGCCATTGTCAATACAATCACTAAAAATTTTTCTTGGTTTTGGAATATGAATAACAAAAAAGAAGGAATTATAAATCTATTGGCGGCTCTTTCACTGCGGAAATGTTCCGCGCCAACAACGGTTTATGATTCCTTCTTTTTTACATCATGCAGTATCTCTATCACAAACTGCAGCCGCTTGCTCTGCCTTGCCCCAAAAAGTGGACAGAGATCAGAGAATCGTATTGTATGCCTCGCTTGTAACGTCCATTACCTATTTAAATATATTTTACGATGACTTCTTTAATAATGACTTGATTTGGCTGTCTGACACATACGTGAGTACATTTTCCTGTTGTTATAAGTTCAATTGGATCAGATGTAAAGGCTCCTTCGCTACCCCTAACCCACTTTTTATTGTCCGTGACCTGTCCGTTTGATCCTCCTGTCCCAACATAAACACGGAATCCGGTTGAGCCGTTCTTAAACTCTCCTTTTACAATCACTTGAATCTTATCACCTGCTGCCAGCTCATGTGGAAGCGGAAACGCAATCGCACCAACTTGCTCCGTCACGTCATAGCCTGTTACCGTTCCCCCCTCCTTTACTGTCTGCGGAATCCCGGCCTCAAATTGTGCGGTTCCCAAGTCCAGTTTCATCTCTTTGTTTTTATAGGCCTCACTTACATTGAAGGTCACGGATTCTTCTTTTGCTACCTTACCTTCTTTTGTTTTTATGATAAGCTGGATTTCCGCTACCCCTGCTTTTACACCTGTAACAATCGCTTTTGTCTGATCGCTTTCATCCGCCCTGACCGTAGCGATTTGATCCGTCGCACTTTTCCATTCCAGTACATAGCCGTCATCCACCTCTGCTATGATCGTTCCTGGCGTACCAATTTCCACCCCGGCAGGCGCTTTCAACGAAACGGCCACTTCATCTGTAGGCGTAAGAAGAAGCTTTTCTATTGTAACTGCTGCGTCTCCGCTAATCGCTGCATTTTTATGTACTGCTACCGTTTTTACCTCAATATAATTACTCGTAAATTTGGCGTCATCTCTTGTAAATACAGCCTTTCCGGCAACTGTACCCGTATTTCTCAATATGGCATTCTGTTGTACTGCCCACGGATTACCTGTATCAGCTACTGGTGATAGAACTACTTGCATACTTGTAGTTTGCGTGTCAGCAGCTCCTATCTTCATAGAAATTACTGCCTCTACAATATCGGTCTTTTTCACCCGTATTGCCTCGTCCAGAGCAACGGCAAACCAGTCACTTTCCCCTGCATCCGCCTTAACCGTGATCGTCTTGCCGATCCCATAAGCAATTGGTGTCACCTTGACCGTCTTTTCTACCGTATCTGTCGCTTTTTTACCGCCAGATATAACTGTAACCGTGGCAGAAACCGTAACTTCTCCAACTTTTTTCGCTGCAAGTACGCCTTCTACACTTCCTGTCTCTGCTTCCAGCACTGCTGCATCGCCCTCAATTGCCCATATAACATTCTCAATGACACCTGTGTCAACTGCTACTATAATAGTCCCCGTTTCGTTTATAGCAATCTCAGCCGGGGCAGTCTCAAACGTTGCTTTAACAATGAGTGCATCCTTTTCTAATATCGTAAGCCTTATTTCTTTCTTCAGTGCAAATTGTTTTTCTTCCACAGAAATAATTACTTCTGCAATCAATTTTGTTTCACCTGCCGCCACTCCAATGACTGCCGCCCTCTTTGCATCCAGGCTATCTTTTTGAATTTTCGCGGCCTGGCTGTTCTCTACTGCCCATGTTACCTGCTGAATTTCTCCAGCGGACACCTCTATTTCTACATTTGCTGTTTCTGTAACACGAATCGCATCCTTATCTATCGTAATTTCAATCGTTGGTGTCTCTACCTTAGCAGGCTCTTGCGTGGCTGGCGCCTGGCTTGCCGGGGCCTGGCTTGCTGGAGCTTCACTTGCCGGGGCCTGGCTTGCTGGGACTTCACTTGCCGGTGCTTCACTTGCCGGGGCCTGGCTTGCTGGGGCTTCGCTTGCCGGGGCCTGGCTTGCTGGAGCTTCACTTGC
>CAJTZF010000011.1:48814-78587 GCA_910584245.1 uncultured Eubacterium sp. | reverse complement strand
CCTGGCTTGCTGGGGCTTCGCTTGCCGGGGCCTGGCTTGCTGGAGCTTCACTTGCTGGGGCCTGGCTTGCTGGAGCTTCACTTGCCGGGGCCTGGCTTGCCGGAGCTTCACTTGCTGGGGCCTGGCTTGCCGGGGCCTGGCTTGCTGGGGCTTCGCTTGCCGGGGCCTGGCTTGCTGGAGCTTCACTTGCCGGGGCCTGGCTTGCTGGGGCTTCACTTGCCGGGGCCTGGCTTGCTGGGGCTTCGCTTGTCCCCGGCACAGATGGAGACTTCCCACCGGGCGTCACAAGCTTCTTTGCCGTATTCTTTACCTTTACCTTCAGCGTAAGCTTGGTCGCCTTCTTCTTGCCCTTTACTGTAACCTTTACTGTAATTTTTGCATTTCCAGCCCTCTTCCCGGTTACATTGATAGCTGTCTTTCCAGATTTCTTTACGGTGGCGATTTTCTTTTTACTGCTTTTGACGACAAGTTTTTTTACCTGTTTCGCCTTTACATTTTTAATCGTTACCTTTTTTCTCTTTCCCTTGGTCACTGTTATGAACCTTTTTGACAATTTAATCTTCTTTTTTGCCGCGTCTGATTCCGTACCGGTTCCCATGAGCGATACTGTCAAGGCAGCAGCCATGACGGCGGCCAGTGTTCTTTTGAAATTCTGTTTCAAAACATTTACCTCCACTTTTCTTTTTATTTGACAAACTCCAGAACGGCACCGTGCCTGCCGCGCCAGAGAAATATCACACCGTGTTCGCGCTGTATCATACTGCGATACCTAGTATTTGCTTAATTGCATCAATATACTTCTCTCCGCTCCTCTCACCGTGAATGATTTTATTCAGATATTGTGGTGAGGTGCCAATCTGATCGGCGAGCTGCTTTGCCGTCATATTTTTGTCAATCAACTGCTTTTTAATCTGTTTTCCGATAGTCGAATATTCACTCGTATAAAGACTAATTCTCATCACCGCCTAACAATGGTCTGACCCGGTACTTTGCTGTCACTATTTTTTTCTAAGCTTTATCACTACTTGGTTTTGTGGTACAATATTAGCAGCCAGGACCGTTATTCCAGCACACGGATAAAAAGGACCTGGCAACTGTACTTTGAGATAATGAGTACAAAATAACAATTCTTTGGTTTATCCGAACCCAGTTCTAATTATATCTTAGATTTCTAATAATTTCAAGACTTAATTTTATATTTCTAAGATTTTCTGATATTTTTTCTCGGATATGCCAAAATAAATATTATAGAAAGGAGGCATCATGGATAACACCATTGGACAGCGAATAAAAAATAGAAGAAAAGAACTTAAGATCACACAAACGCAGATACAAGAACAAACAAGTGTTACTTCCGGCAATCTTAGCTGTATTGAAAACAGCAAATATTTACCTTCTGCTATTGCTTTAATGGAATTGTCACGGGTGTTGGACTGCTCAATTGATTGGATATTGACCGGGGATTCTAAGAAATCTAAGAACTTATCGGATCATAAATACTCCGATGATGACAAAACATTATTAAAACATTTTCACTGCATGTCGGAAGAAGACCAGGAAGAACTCCTGATGATTGCACAAATAAAGGCGAACAAAAGAAAAAAAGAAAACGGAACGTCATCCCATTTCAAATCAAGCAGCTCCAATTCTGAAACCGCCTGATTTTTTATTTTGAGGGCATGGGTTATTATTAACCCTGAACTATTACAAATACAAGTTTTCGAAATATATTATTACAAGAGCAAGCAGGCTATACTTCCATTCCTTTATTGCCCACTAAATGTGAAGTATGCCTGCTGCATTTTCACCGAGAATCATACGCTTTTCTGCTTCTGTCAGGCTGCAGTTCTTTATCCACTCCACATTATCCTGCTGGCTGCTCCACGGAGTATCGCTTCCAAAAAGAATTTTCTCTGCGCCGTGTTTGCGCACCAGCCTTACAAATGCCCCATTATCGAGCATCGCGCCAAACATGCCATTGTTTTCCACACTCACTGTCCCGGTCAGGGAAAATGCCGTATCAAAATATACTGGTGCACCGCAGACATACTTTTCTACTTCCTCCCACATCTGCCATCCCCCCATATGCGCAAGAATAAGCCGGTTGCTTCCCACCGTTTCAATCACATTGAGAATACGTCTTACATCACAGTGCACTTCCTTCGGGTATACCTCATCTACTCCCGCGTGAACGAGCACATACAGCCCT
This sequence comes from uncultured Eubacterium sp., assembly GCA_910584245.1. Lineage (GTDB taxonomy): Bacteria > Bacillota > Clostridia > Lachnospirales > Lachnospiraceae > Eubacterium_F. Next base: position 76,378 of record CAJTZF010000011.1, on the reverse strand, counting down.
TGTTCGGATGCCGCATCCACGATCCTCATATAACGGATATCATCAAAATACGTATCCTGGTAATCCGGATGGATTTTTATCCCTCGCAGCCCCGCATTCCGGATACCTTGAAGAACTTCTCCCAAATTGTCCGTATCGGGATGCACGGTAGCAAATGAAATAAGTCCCCGTTCACCAAACTGTTCCATAAATTGTATCGCCTGGGCGTTTAATTTTCCCACCTGTTTCGGATTCGTAGCCAGGGGAAGAAATACAGAATAATCCACCCCGGCCCTCTCCATACTCTCCACCAGTCCCACCGGCGTGCCGTCGGCATCTACTTTACAGCCGGAAACACGCTCCATCCTATCCGCTATTTTTTTCACGATCCTCTCCGGATACGCGTGGGCATGGACATCTATAATCATTTCACTTCTCCTCGTTTACATATTGGATACCTATGAGCGTAAGACCATTTGCAGGCGCTGTAGGCCCTGCCAGGCTCCGATCTGCCTGCTCAACTGCCTGCCATACCGTTTCCGGCTCCCGCCGCCCCATTCCCGCCTCGATTAAGGTTCCTGCTATAATGCGGACCATATTGTAAAGAAAACCATTTCCTGTAATCCGTATCCTTATATCTTCCCCATCCTCCCACACTTTTATGTCATAGATGGTACGAATCGTCGACATTACCTGGCTACCCGCAGAGCAAAATCCACCGAAATCATGCTCCCCCACCAAATACTGCGCCGCCCGCCTCATGCGCCCCATATCGAGCGGAATATAGACGAAATATGAATACAGCCGTTTCGTTGGCGGCTGTATTTCCGCATTCGTTATGGTATATTCATATGTCTTACGGCTCTCCGCATATCTCGGATGAAAGGAACTGCTCACCTGTTCTGAACGCATAACCCGTATATCTTCCGGAAGGCGACGATTGACCGCCACCGCTATTTTGCCAGGCGGAATACTCGTGGCCGTATCAAATACCGCCACATTCCCCAATGCGTGGACTCCCGCGTCTGTCCGGCTCGCCCCGGCAAGCTCTACCTCCTCCCCGAGCAGCTCCCGAAGCGCCATCGTCAGCACTTCCTCTACCGTGATGGCATTGGTTTGCTTCTGCCACCCGTGATAATTCGTCCCATCGTATGCCACAGTCAAACGGATACGCATGTCATCACCCCCGCAAATGTTCGATAAACGAATAACTAATACATCGCATAATGATTTACAACAATAAGCACCATCACGTACACAACCAGTACAATATAAGCCCGCACGTCCCTCCCGTGATATTTCAACGGCTTCATTTTTGTTCTTCCGGCGCCACCCCGGTAACATCTGGCCTCCATTGCAAGAGCCAAATCGTACGAACGTCTTGTCGCAGATACAAGAAGCGGCACAAGAATCGACGCCATAGCGCGGACCCGAACTACGATATTTCCCTCCTCAAAATCTGCTCCCCTGGCACTCTGCGCCCGGATGATGCGATTGGCTTCCTCCAGAAGGATAGGAATAAAACGAAGCGCAAGCGACATCATCATTGCCAGGTCATGAACTGGCACCTTACATTTATTTAACGGCTTCAACAAGCTTTCGATCCCGTCCGTCAACTTATTGGGCGAAGTCGTGTACGTCAGAAGCGAGGACCCAACGACGAGGAAAAACAGGCGAAGTACCATAAACGCCCCCCTTTTTAGCCCCTGCCGTGTCACAGTGATAGTAAATACCTCTGCCACTCCCCACTGAAATAAAACATCGCCCCTCGTAAAAAACAAATGATAGAAGGCGGTAAAACATATCAAAAAAAAGACTGGCTTCAATCCCTTACAAATAAATGAAAACGGCACGCGGCTGGCTGCGGTAACCGAAACGAGAAATAGAGCCACCACGGCATATCCAGCAAAGCCATTAAATAAAAAAAGGGAAATCAGATATACAAGCACAGCTATTAATTTTACCCGGGGATCCAAGTCGTGAATTTTGGATTCCACCGGATAATATTGTCCAATCGTGATATCTCTCAACATTACACTCTCTCCTCATCGCATTGCTATTTACGAAAGCATTTCAAAATCGCGTCTACTGCCTGCTCTACACAGACTGCACTGTGGGGCAGCCGGATTCCCCTCTCCGCCAGTCCCTCCATCACATATGTGACCTGGGGGGCCCGAAGACCGATTCTCTCCAGTTCCCTGTAGTGGGAAAAGATCTCCCCAGGCGTCCCGTCAAAGGCGATCGTTCCTCCGTTCATCACCACAAGCCGCCCGGCATACCTGCCCATATCCTCCATGCTGTGGGATACAATAATCACTGTTATGTTTCTCTCCTCATGCAGCCTTTTTATCAAATTCAGTATATCGTCCCTGCCCGCCGGGTCAAGTCCCGCTGTCGGTTCATCCAATATGAGTACTTCCGGCTCCATAGCCAGCACACCCGCAATCGCCACCCGGCGTTTCTGCCCTCCGGACAGTTCCAGCGGTGACACATCGAGCAAATCATCCGAAATACCAACCTGCCTGAGCGCCTCAAAAGAACGCATGTCTACCTCCAACGGCTCAAGTCCCAGATTGCCGGGACCAAACTTGACGTCATCCAGCACTGTCTTCTCAAATAACTGCTGTTCCGGGTACTGGAATACAATAGAAACCTTTCCCCTCAATTGCTTTTTGGAATAATCCTTGTCATTGATATCCTCACCATTGTAGTAAACCCCGCCGCTAGTCGGAACAAGCAATCCGTTTAAATGCTGGATCAAGGTCGATTTACCAGAACCAGTATGCCCGATCAGTCCAATCATTTCACCGTCTTCGATATTCAAGTTAATGTTATACAGCGCCACCTTTTCAAATGCCGTCCCTTTCCCATATATATACTCCACCTCATTCATTAAAATGGACATACATTACCTCATTCCTGCGAAATCAACTTAAACTTTATTCACTTTCGCCTTATTGCATATCATTGATGTTTGCGGCAAGCAACCCAGCCAGCTTATCCACAAATTCGTCCACCGTAATCACATCCGCAGGTATTGGAATCCCCCGCTTCCGCAGCTCTGCGGCCAGCTCCGCCACCTGCGGCACATCAAGACGGTAGGACTTGAGCTGCTCCGTCTGGGAAAAAATCTCTTTCGGCTTTCCACTCATCACAAGCGTTCCCTTATTCATAACCAGCACCCGGTCTGCCTCTGTCACTTCATCCATATAGTGGGTAATCCACAAAATTGTTATTTTTTCCTTCCGATTAATTTCCTTCACTGCCCGGAGCACTTCCCTGCGTCCAACCGGGTCAAGCATCGCTGTTGATTCATCAAATACAATACATTTCGGTCTCATCGCTAGCACGCCGGCAATCGCTACTCGCTGTTTCTGTCCCCCTGACAATTTATTGGGAGACTCTTTCCGGTTTCGGTACATCCCCACCTTTTTGAGCGAATCCTCCACCCGCTGCCAGATTTCTTTCGTCGGAACGCCCAAATTCTCCGGTCCAAACCCTACATCCTCCTCGACGATACTGTGCACAATCTGATTATCCGGGTTTTGAAATACCATTCCCGCCCGCTGACGTATTTCCCATAGCATACTCTCCTCACTCGTGTCAATACCATCCACATAAACCGTGCCCTCCCCGGGAAGCAGAATCGCATTGATGTGCTTGGCAAGTGTTGATTTTCCAGAACCATTGTGCCCTAAAACCGCTACAAACTCACCTTTATTTACTTGGAAAGATAAATGGTCAATCGCCATTTCCACACCGATTACCTCGGCATTTTCATCCCGCCGTATATATTCAAATACAACATTGTCTACCTTTATCAAAACAACACCTTCCTATTCCGCGTAAGTGCTGACTTCTGCTACATAGAAATTCTATCATACTATACTTTCTTTTTCCATTGTTTTTTATAGGAAGACTACGACAAAAAATGCCGGGCGTTTTTAGTTATAAAACGCCCGGTTATGAAAGAAATGATTAAAGTTTCAGAAAAGATTTCAACTGTCCCAGCTCCAGCTTGTCCTCAAAAATCACAGTCCTGCAAGCCTCCAAAGCATATTCCCTGTTTACTTTTTTGGTAACGTAAACATATCCTCTCCATTTATAGGCATTAAAACTGGACGCCCATTGTTCCAATTTTACAAAATCATTTATTGACATAAGTTTTCCATCCCTGCCCAACACGTTTTTTTCACCTGGTGTTCCGTATGATACGACAGATGGAAAAACAAAATAAATATCAAAAACATCAAAATCTACATCTAAATTATGTTTTTCATATATATTTACTAAAACATCATATATCTTTTTTCGTATTTCCAAAACCTCATCAAAAGTATCACTTTCAAATTTCGACATAAAACCAGCAATATATCTTGCATTCGAACGCGTATAATACGAAATCATTTTGTTAATATCCATATCTAACATATTAACATCATAATCCTTATTACTCCGTACAGCATTCAACATTCTTTCTAACTCTTCTTTTTTGCCTGGCTCATCAACAACGATGTTTTGTACGATACTCTGACTAATTTCCAAACAACGTTTCGGCAACGTACGGTTTTTAATACTGTTTGCCAATTGCGTCAAACTAATATTCCCATATTTAGGAAAAGGTTTCCGATTCCCTTGTTCCTTTGCCAGACTTAATAATGATGCCTCATCCAGACTAAGAAAATCTGAATATGAATTAATCATATCAAGCTTCAATAGAGCTTGTACATAATCTTTGATCAATTCTTCCGTTATTAAAACCTTCTGATGATAGTATATATAACTGAACAACATAATCTTACAAAATGTTAATTCCTCTATTGCCGTTACACCATTAGCCTGGATAACTAATCTATTTTCAATTTGCCCATCTACTGATAATGTCTTTACTTTTATTTTTGTAAACAAACGCTCTATGTCAAAATCCAGCGCCAAACCAGCTGTATAACTATCTCTTTTTATGTAATCGAGCTTATCCACATCAAACGAACCATTAATTATCGCTGTTTGATAGCTTTCAATATTACCGCTATCCTCGATATTTACGCCAATAATAATCTTTCCGACATCCTCACACAAATAATCTAAATTCGCTTTATTGGGGTAATTTACAGATTCTAAGAAAAACTGCTTGAAAGCATCAGAATTCACAATGATAAGTGATAGTATCTCATGTGCTTTTGGTTTAATATCATATATTTTTTTAATATCTTGCCGAAGCTCGCAAAAATCTCTTAGATTCCCGTATATAGTCTCAGACAAATGAGAATAAAAACAATGCCCTGCATCATGCATAATTGCGGATAAAACAAGTTTATTTTTCACATCTGAACTTATCTTAAATTTGCTACAATTTACATTTATTCGGTCTACTAAACGCTTGGTTGCTGCTGCTACACCGAGTGTATGCTCAAATCTGGAATGCCTAGCGGCCGGATAAGTTAATACAGCCAAACCGACTTGGCTAATATTACGCAAGCGCTGTATTAATGGGGAATCAATTAATTGCATCTCCCATTCACTATAGTCAGTAGAGCCCCAAATGGGATCATGAATTGTCTTTGCTTCTACCCCATTTGTGTTATAACCTTTTAACTTTTCTGCTACAAAACGATTTACGTCCTTACATATTTCTTGATAACTACTTTGATTTTTCAATTGTTTCATATTAAAATGCCTCACTTACTATATCTGCTGCATTTTTGTATTCTGTCTTAAAAGAATTTAAAAAACGATCCGCTTCTTCGCGGCTTATATAAATCACAATCTTCTCATAAGCAGGATTTAACTTGCCTATTGCCCCAAACGTCTGCAATCTGCACAAACTATCCTCAATATCTACTGAAGTAATTGTGTCGATATTCCTTTTAAAAGCAACGTCCTCAAATAACATCTTCGTATTATCATTATCTTTAAAATTATATAAAATAGATACCAACTTATCTTGGCGCAATAATGTCTTACCTTTTTTTACTAATTCTGAAAAAACTAATAGAATACACTCATATGCTGTTATTTGGGGCCTTATTGTCTCTTTGGTCATAACTCCTTCCAACCACCTTTCCCCTAACTTACTCTTATAATATGCAAATATACCATACAAATACATATAAAATTTTACAATATTTACGTAAAAAAGTCAAGATAGCTACATGGCATTTTCAAAAAAGAGACCGTAATCAAACAACCCCTTGTCGCTCAAACTGTCATATCAAAAGCTTTCCTCACCACATCTTCTTCCAGCTTTTCCTTCCGTTTTTTCTCCAAACGCTATTTTTCCGCCTTTCTCGCCGCTTTCTTCTGTGCGGCCTTCTTTTGGGGCCTTGCTTTCATTGCCGCTGTCCTTCTATCCTGGCTGCAGATTTTGCCGGATCTATATTGTCGTAGAGGAAATCCATGCCTCGAACTTGCGCATAGGATTTTAACGAGGAAAATGGTGTGTCCGATGTACAGTTTCCTAAACATGGAATGCCCTCTGTCCCTAATAAGCTAAAAAGCGATACCGCTCCCGCAGTACCGCTTACAATTCATCTTATTATATGGTATATGAAGCCTGAGATTACACAAGCTCAATGACAACTTCCATCGCTGCATCCCCTTTACGAGGGCCGATCTTTACAATTCTAGTATATCCGCCTTTGCGGTCTGCATACTTAGGAGCAATCTCATCAAACAATTTGCTTGCCACATCAACCTTCTTTGTTCCTTTTCTTCTGCCAGCTGTCGTATCTGGAATCTCGGTAATACCGTAAAGCATTTTATTCATCTGGCGTCTCGCATGAAGTCTGGATGGTTTTTCACGTTTAATTTCCTTATCGACGGTATCAAAAACGGTTACCTTTTTCCCATCTACTACTTCTTTTACTCTCTTGCCGTCTTTATCTTTTTGAGCCACTTTTGCCTTTACTGTAACAGTCTCATAGTTATCCTTCTCACGAACTGCCATAGCGATCATATGCTCTGCAATTCTGCGAATTTCCTTCGCTTTCGCTTCGGTTGTAACAATCTTGCCGTGATAAAGCAGATTGGTTACCTGGTTACGAAGCAAAGCTTTTCTCTGGCTGGAAGTTCTTCCAAGCTTTCTATAACCTGCCATTTCTATGTCCTCCTTGATTTTCTAGTTCCTTAATCTTCACCTGACTTGAGTGAAAGTCCAAGCTCTTTCAATTTAGCAAGTACCTCCTCCAAGGATTTACGTCCTAAATTGCGAACTTTCATCATATCGTCAGCCGTCTTATTGGTGAGCTCTTCCACCGTATTGATCCCAGCTCTCTTCAAACAGTTGTAAGAACGAACCGATAATTCCAGCTCATCAATATTGAGCTCAAGCACCTTCACGGATTCGTCTTCTTCCTTCTCCACAATCACTTCAGCCATCTTCGCCCGCTCCGACAGGTCTATGAATGTATTGAGATGCTCGCTCATAACTTTAGCCGCAAGACTGACCGCCTCGTCGGGCTCGAGCGTGCCATTCGTATATACATCCAGTGTCAGCTTGTCAAAATCCGTGATTTGGCCGACGCGAGTGTTTTCAACCGAGATATTTACCCGCTCAATCGGAGTAAATATAGAATCAATTGGAATAACGTCAATCGCCATTTCTTCTCTTTTATTCTTCTCAGAACTTACATATCCACGACCGTTTACCACCGTCATTTCTATGTAGAGCTTACAGTCAGCTCCACCGTTTAATGTTGCGATGACCTGGTCCGTATTAATGATTTCAAGATCCGGGTCACATTTGATATCCGCTGCCGTAACGATACCTTCACCATTTGCGTCAATATACATCGTCTTAGTTTCGTTCAGGTTAGAACTGGAATTTTTGATCGCCAGGCTCTTGATGTTCATAACGATCTCCGTAACGTCCTCCTTCACGCCTGGAATGGCGCTGAATTCGTGAACAATTCCATCAATCTTAATGTGGCTTACCGCAGTTCCCGGCAAAGATGAAAGCATAATTCGTCTCAAAGAATTACCCAAAGTTGTTCCGTATCCTCTTTCAAGTGGTTCTACTACAAAGCGACCATATTTTTTATCTTCCGAAATCTCATCAATTTCAATTCTTGGCTTTTCAAATTCAAACACTCTAGGACCCTCCTTTTGGGTTTACATGATTACTTGGAGTACAACTCGACGATCAGCACTTCATTGACTGGAACGTCAATCTCTGCCCTGGTAGGAACCTGCTTCACCGTTCCCTGGAGATTCTCATGGTCTGCCTCCAACCACGCTGGCACCATACGTGCACCCGTAACCTCTAAAATGTCCTTATATCTCTGTGTTCCCTTGAATTTCTCCTTGATTTCGATCACATCACCGGCCTTAACCTGATAAGATGGAACATTGACTAATTTCCCATTTACAAGCACATGCTTATGATCCACGATCTGTCTCGCTTCTTTTCTCGTTCTGCCGTAGCCGAGACGGAACATAACATTATCAAGTCTCAACTCAAGAAGAATCATCAGGTTTTCACCTGCTGTTCCATATTTCAATTTCTGCGCCCTTTTAAAATAATTGCGAAAAGGCTTCTCAAGTACACCATATATAAACTTTGCTTTCTGTTTCTCTTTTAACTGCATACCGTACTCACTCAGTTTTCTTCCGGTCCTAGCATTTCTCTTCGATTTTTTGTCGATACCAAGATATACCGGGTCTAAATCAAGAGATCTACATCTTTTCAAAACAGGCGACATATCTCTAGCCATTATTTCCTCCATTCTGCCGCGGAGCGGCTCTAAATTCTATACACTCGCTTACACTCTTCTACGTTTTGGCGGTCTGCATCCGTTGTGCGGAACTGGTGTCACATCCTGAATACTAGTTACCTCAATGCCGCAAGCCTGGATTGCACGGATCGCTGCTTCTCTTCCGGAACCCGGTCCCTTTACCATTACCTCTACCGACCTCAAACCGTGTGGTAATGCTGCCTTTGCCGCCGTCTCAGCAGCCATCTGGGCTGCGTACGGAGTAGATTTTCTGGATCCCCTGAATCCAAGTCCACCGGCACTTGCCCATGAAATAGCATTTCCCTGCATATCGGTCAGTGTTACGATTGTATTATTAAAAGATGACTGAATGTGCGCTTGTCCGCGGTCAATATTCTTTTTGACACGCTTTTTTGTCACTTTTTTTGCAACTTTCTTAGCCATTGACAAAACCTCCTAATTTATTTCTTTTTATTTGCCACTGTACGTTTTGGACCTTTTCTTGTCCTGGCATTCGTCTTCGTTTTCTGTCCGCGAACCGGAAGTCCCTTTCTATGACGAATTCCTCGATAGCATCCGATTTCCTGTAATCTTTTGATATTCAAGGCAATTTCCCTGCGGAGATCACCTTCCACAACCTGTGTTCTGTCAATAACATCACGGATCTTTGCAACATCATCGTCGGTCAAATCCTTGCAACGAATGTTAGGGTCAACGTTTGCTTCGTTCAAAATACGTTTTGAACTGGATACGCCGATACCATATATATAGGTAAGACCTATCTCTACACGTTTTTCTCTTGGTAAATCTACACCACTGATACGAGCCATGTGTACTTTACACCTCCATTGATATTTTTAAATAAAATGTCGGAAGCTCCCTACGGAGTTCCATGCAGCCGCTTTAAACCATAACCATGCATACAGACAAAGAACCACCGTATTCCTTCTATAATATTAGGAATACGTGGAGAACTCTGTAGCACGTTCCGTTATGATATCACAGTAGTTCCTGACGGTGTGGACTACTGTAACACAGAAAGCAAGACTTATATATAAGTACGATAAGAACCTAAAGCGGCGCTTTAGGTCTCTCCGATATATTCTTAGCCCTGTCTTTGCTTGTGTTTTGGATTCTCACAGATCACTCTGATTCGACCCTTTCTTTTAATAATTTTGCACTTTTCGCAAATTGGTTTTACTGAAGATCTAACCTTCACAGTAATAACCCCCTTTCTTTGGGATTTTTTCGAAAGTCCATTTACAAGTGTAACACATGTTACCGTGCTTTGCAAGCACTTTTTTCATTTATTTATCTCTCCAGACGATACGGCCCTTCGTAAGATCATATGGCGATAACTCAAGGGTTACCTTGTCGCCCGGTAAGATACGGATAAAATTCATTCTCAGCTTGCCGCTGATATGAGCCAAAACCTTGTGACCGTTCTCAAGCTCCACCTGAAACATCGCGTTTGGCAGCTTTTCAACAACGGTTCCTTCAATTTCAATTACATCTGCTTTTGACATATACAACTCTCCTTAAACATTCATGCAATCCAATGATAATATTTCCGGTTCTCCTTCGGTAATCAAAATCGTGTTTTCATAATGCGCGGATTTCGAGCCATCTCTTGTGACTACCGTCCAATCGTCCTCCAAAATCCAGATCTTCCAGTCCCCCGCATTTACCATCGGTTCAATGGCAAGCGTCATGCCCGGCCGAAGTTTCGGCCCGCGGCCAACTGGTTTGTAGTTTGGAACCTGTGGTTCCTCGTGCAGATGAGAACCGATTCCATGTCCCACCAAATCCCGAACTACGGAAAAACCGTGGCTTTCCACATAATTCTGAATCGCGGCAGAAATATCATGCAAATGATTTCCTGGTAATGCCTTTTTTATTCCCTCATAAAAACTCTGCTTTGTGACCTCTATGAGTGTTCTGGACTCCTCACTTATTTCCCCTACTGCATGAGTTCTTGCAGCATCCGAATGGTATCCTTCCCAGATCACTCCCGCGTCGAGGCTCACAATGTCGCCCTCTTCCAATCTCCGGCCATCCGTCGGAATACCGTGGACCACTTCATCATTTACAGAAACACAGATCGAAGCCGGATAACCTTCATAATTTAGAAAGGAAGGCTGGCATCCCGCCTTTCGGATGAGCTCGTAGCCTTTCCGGTCGATATCCATTGTCGTGATCCCCGGTGTAATAATTTCACTTAATTTATCATGCACCTCAGCGAGTATTTTCCCCGCCTCCCGCATAAGCGAAATTTCACGGTTCGATTTTATTGTTATAGCCATTTCTTATCGCATCTCCACTTTCCTTCACGCTTCCACTATGGCGCTACTTTTCCAGAAGCTTTACAATCTCATCGAACACTACCTCTAAGTCCAGTGTTCCGTCCACCTCTTCCAAAATTCCCTCTTTCGTATAATAATCAATCAACGGCTGTGTCTGTGTGTGATATACGTCCAGACGCTGTTTCACCGTCTCCGCCTTGTCATCATCACGAAGGATTAACTCTCCGCCGCAGGCATCGCAAATGCCTTCTGCCTTCGTCGGATTATATTTAATATGATATGTTCCACCACACGATACACATGCACGTCTTCCTGACATTCGGTTGATAATATTTTCATCCGGCACTTCTACGTTGATGGCATAATCCATCTTCTCACCGATTTTCCCCAGTGCCTCCGTAAGCGCTTCTGCCTGCGGAATCGTACGTGGAAAACCGTCCAGTACATAACCCTTCTTCGCATCATCCTGAGCGAGCCGGTCTACTACAAGATCAACTACCAGTTCGTCCGGAACTAACAATCCCTGGTCCATATACGTCTTTGCCTTCTTGCCAAGCTCCGTATTTTCCTTTATATTTGCGCGAAAAATATCTCCTGTGGAAATATGGGGGATCCCATATTTTTCTGAAATTTTCTTTGCCTGCGTACCTTTTCCGGCACCCGGGGCACCTAACATAACTATTTTCATACGATAACCCTGCCTCTCTATAATCGAATACCCCACAGCAAGCTGGGGGGTATTCGGCCCTCGCGGCAGCCGCCACTGCCTTTTATTTAGTCACCCAGAAATCCTTTATAGTTACGGATTAACAACTGGGATTCGATTTGCTTCAATGTCTCAATTACAACACCGACAATGATGATCAGCGAAGTACCCGTAAATGATACGTCCGCGCCAAATGCTCCTGAGAAAATAATCGGAAGCACACAAATGATAACCATTGCCACTGCACCGATAAAAATGATGCTGTTGAGTACTTTTGTCAAATACTCGGTCGTCGGCTTACCGGGACGGATACCCGGTATAAATCCGCCCTGCTTTTTCATGTTGTTTGCAATTTCAAGCGGATTAAACGTAACAGAGGTGTAAAAATATGCAAAGAAGATTACAAGTGCGATATAAACAAGCAATCCTAATGTATATTTGAATTCTCCCCACGATGTGACGTGACACCAGCTGCTCTGGTTGCAAACCTTTAGCAGCTTCTGAATGATGGAAGTGCCCTCCCCGGATGCCGGCTGCACTCCCGCGAAACTTGCAATTACTACAGGAAGCTGGAGCATCGAGCTGGCAAAAATGACAGGGATGACGCCGGCCGTATTGACCTTAAGCGGGATATGGCTTGACTGTCCGCCAAACATCTTCCTTCCCTGCATTTTCTTTGCATACTGCACCGGTATTTTTCTCTCTCCATCCTGAAGCCATACGATGAATACATACATCGCTATAATGATCGCCAAAATAATGGCTGCTGCCAGCACGGCATTCGTTACATTTCCAGCGTCCTTTACAAACTGGTTGTAAAGGGTAATCAAATCGCTTGGAATGCGGGCAACGATATTAATCAAAAGTATAATGGAAATACCGTTTCCGATTCCCTTTTCTGTAATCTGCTCACCGAGCCACATCAAAAATGCGGATCCTGCCGTAAGCGCTACAACTGCGATAATAATCGGCGTGTACCCAGCCGATGTGAAAAACTGCTGGCTGCGGAATCCAATAATGATTGCCACACCTTCGATAATTGCCAAAACAATAGAAAGATATCTTGTATACTCGTTGAGTTTCTTTCTTCCGTCCTCGCCATCCTTTTGCATTTCCTCAAGTTTTGGAATTGCAATCGTCAAAAGCTGGATAATGATAGAAGACGTAATATAAGGGGTGATGTTCAACGCAAAGATTGACATCCTTGTAAAGGAACCACCCGTCATAACATCCAGAAATCCAAGCGCCTGGTTATTTTTGAAAAAGTCCTGGATAACAGCGGTATTCACACCAGGGATCGGAATGTTACATCCGATACGGACAACAATAAGTCCTAAAAAAACAAATAACAGTTTATTTCGGATTTCTTTTGTCTTAAACGCATTTCTTATCGTTTCAAGCATTAGATCACCTCAGCTTTTCCACCAGCGGCCTGAATTTTTTCCACTGCACTTTTACTAAATGCATTCACCTTTACATCAAGCTTTTTGGTTAATTCTCCATTTCCAAGAATTTTTACTCCATCCTTCGGATTTTTTACAATACCCATATCCATGAGAGCTTCCACCGTCACTGTTGCGCCATCCTCAAATGCGTTGAGACGGTCTACGCCGATCGCAACGATCTCTTTACTGTTTATATTTGTAAAACCTCTCTTTGGCAGCCTTCTGTATAATGGCAGCTGACCACCTTCAAATCCCGGCCTAGGTGCACCGGAACGAGCTTTCTGTCCCTTGTGGCCTTTGCCTGCGGTTTTACCATTTCCTGAACCATGTCCGCGGCCGCGACGAAATGCATTGCTGTGCTTCGAACCGGCTGCAGGCTTTAATTCTGCTAAATTCATGGTTTGGCACCTCCTTATTTTATTAGATTTCTTCCACTTTCACTAAGTGTCTAACTTGCTCTATCATTCCTCTGACAGCCGCATTATCCGGCATCTCAACGGTCTTGTTCAGCTTTCTGAGACCGAGCGCCTCAACTGTCTTCCTGTGCTTTGGAATGGCACCAATTGTAGACTTTACTAAAGTAACTTTTAACTTATCTGCCATGATCCGGTACCTCCTAACCTAATACTTCTTCTATGGATAGTCCACGAAGCCTAGCTACTTCCTCTGGCGTCTTGAGCTCACTCAAACCAGCAATCGTAGCAAGTACGACATTCTGCTTATTTCGGGATCCAAGAGATTTCGTACGGATATTTTTGTATCCTGCAAGCTCAAGCACGGAACGGGCAGGACCACCAGCAATGATACCAGTACCTTCTGGAGACTTTTTCATCAGCACCTGCGCACTGCTGAATTTTCCAATATAGTCATGTGGAATACTTCCATTTTCATCAAGCGGCACCTCAATCAGCTTTTTCATCGCGTCTTCCTTGCCCTTGCGGATTGCTTCTGGAATTTCCATTGCTTTCCCTAAACCTGCACCAACATGTCCGTTGCCGTCACCTACTACTACTAATGCAGTAAACCGGAAATTACGACCACCTTTCACAACCTTGGTAACACGTTTAATTGACACTACTTTATCTTCTAATTCAAACTGACTAGCATCAATAATTTCACGTTTCATGAGTTTTCCTCCTTGCTTAGAATTGAAGACCAGCCTCTCTGGCTGCATCTGCTAATGCTTTTACTTTACCCTGATAAATATAACCGCCACGGTCAAATACAACTTCCTGGATGCCATTATCCAACGCCTTTTTCGCAATGACTGTTCCCAGCTTCGCAGCAGCTTCAACATTATTTGTCTTATCGAGGCCTTCCTTTACATCACCCTGAAGAGTAGATGCAGAAACAATCGTATTTCCAGCAACATCATCAATAACCTGGGCATACATGTGGTTATTGCTGCGGAAAACTGCCAAACGTGGTCTATCAGGAGTTCCGGACAAACGGCTACGTAATCTTCTATGTTTGTTTTTGCGAACTTCGCTTCTATTCTCTTTACTAACCATTGTTATTTACTCCTTTCTTATTTTTTACCAGTCTTACCAACTTTACGCCGGATCACTTCATCAGCATACTTAATACCTTTGCCCTTGTACGGCTCCGGTTTTCTCTTTTCTCTGATTTCAGCAGCGTATTGGCCAACCTTTTCTTTATCTATTCCCTTAACGATAATCTTGTTCTGACCATCCACTGTAACTTCCAATCCTTCCGGATCTTCCATTTCCACCGGATGTGAAAATCCAAGAGATAATACCAGTTTCTTTCCCTGTTTTGCCACCCTGTAACCGACACCATTTACCTCAAGCTCTTTGGTATAACCTTCTGTCACACCAATGACCATGTTTTGAATCAGGGTTCTTGTCAAACCATGCAGTGATTTCATTTTCTTCAAATCATTCGGACGGGAAACCTTGATTTCTTCGCCATCCTTTTCAATTTTCATTTCCGAAGGCAAAACTCTTTCGAGAGTTCCCTTTGGACCTTTTACTGTCACCTTATTATTTTCTGCAATATCTACAGTCACACCTGCAGGTACTGCGATAGGCATTCTTCCAATTCGTGACATTTTGCCGTACCTCCTATATTTAAAATAATGCTGCGCGCTCCGCACGCCTGGCTTATTATCACCGCGGTCTTACCAAACAAATGCGAGCACTTCGCCGCCTACGTTCAGCTTGCGCGCTTCCTTATCCGTCAGCACACCTTTGTTCGTGGAAACAATTGCTATGCCAAGTCCTCCAAGAACTTTTGGAATCTCGGTTGCATTGGCATACACACGGAGACCCGGTTTTGAAATCCTCTTCAAACCGGAGATGATCTTTTCATTCTTGTCCTTGCCATATTTCAATGTAATGTGTATGGCTTTAAAACCATCGACATCAATCAACTCAAAGTTTTTAATATATCCTTCCTTCAAAAGAATTTCCGCGATAGCAGTTTTCATTTTTGAAGCAGGAACATCAACTGTATCATGTTTTGCAGTATTTGCGTTACGGATTCTTGTAAGCATATCTGCAATAGGATCGCTCATTGTCATTTGATTTTCCTCCTTACCAACTGGCTTTTTTGACACCTGGAATCTGACCTTTATATGCTAACTCACGGAAACAGATTCTGCAAATTCCGTATTTTCTCAAGTAAGCATGTGGACGACCACAGATTTTACAACGGCTGTACTCCCTCGTTGAGAATTTCGCCGGACGCTGCTGTTTAATCTTCATAGACTTTTTCGCCATGAAAAAACCCTCCTAACTATTTCTTGAACGGCATACCAAACTGTGCCAATAATTCACGTGCTTCTTCGTCTGTATGAGCGGTAGTGACAAATATGATATCCATACCTCTCACCTTATCTACCTTATCATACTCAATCTCTGGGAAAATTAACTGCTCCTTAATTCCCAACGCATAATTTCCACGTCCATCAAATGCATTTGGATTTACACCTCTAAAGTCACGTACCCGTGGCAGTGCAAGATTGATCAAACGATCCACAAACTCATACATCTTCTCGCCACGGAGGGTTACTTTACATCCGATCGGCTGGCCCTCACGAAGTTTAAAGTTCGCTACGGATTTTTTAGCCCTTGTAACAACAGCCTTCTGTCCTGTTATAATTTCAAGATCACTGATCGCTGTATCCAGAACCTTTGAATTATCTTTTGCTTCACCAACGCCCATATTGATTACAACCTTTTCGAGCTTTGGTACTTGCATAACATTTGCATATTCAAACTTTTTCTGCATACCTGGAACGATTTCATTCAGGTATGTTTCCTTTAATCTACTCACCTAAAAGTACCTCCTCTCTCAATTAGTCTATCACTGCGCCTGTAGCTTTTGCGTAACGGACCTTCTTCTTGCCGTCCTCTGTTTTGAAGCCGATTCTGGTAACAGCTCCGTCCACTACATACATGACATTGGAAATATCAAATGCCGCTTCCTCTTCCACGATTCCGCCTTTCGCATTTCCCTGGCTGGGCTTCACATGCTTCTTCACCTTGTTGACGCCCTCTACCTTTACTTTCCCATTTTTTACTTCTATAACTTTTCCTTCTTTACCCTTTTCCACACCGGCAATAACCCGAACAGTATCACCTTTTTTGATTTTTGACGTTGCCACTTTAGGGACACCTCCTTATAATACTTCTGGCGCTAAAGAAACAATCTTCATAAAATGTTTGTCTCTTAATTCTCTAGCTACAGGTCCAAAAATACGGGTTCCTCTTGGGGTTTTGTCATCTTTTATGACAACTGCCGCATTTTCATCAAAACGAATATACGAACCGTCTGGCCGACGGATTTCTTTTGCTGTACGGACTACAACAGCCTTGACTACGTCACCTTTTTTAACAACTCCACCTGGTGTTGCATCTTTAACCGTAGCAACGATAATATCACCAACTGCTGCGTATCTTCTAACAGAACCACCGAGAACACGGATACAAAGCAATTCCTTGGCACCTGTGTTGTCGGCAACTCTCAGTCTAGTTTCCTGCTGTACCATAATTAACCTCATTTCTGCATACGCTTGTATGCGATTGCTTTATTTCGCTTTTTCAATAATCTCCACAAGGCGCCATCTCTTATCTTTCGACAATGGTCTTGTTTCCATTACCTTTACTCTGTCACCAATGTTACATTCATTCTGCTCGTCATGAGCCTTCAATTTATACGTTCTTTTTACGATCTTTCCATAAAGTGGATGCTTCACATTGTCCACAACTGCGACAACGATCGTCTTGTTCATTTTATTGCTTACCACTTTACCTGTACGAGTTTTTCTAAGATTTCTCTCCACAACAAAGTCCTCCTTTCCTAGTCCTTCTAGTTAGCACTTTTGCGTTCCATAGACATTGCCGTCTGAATACGGGCAATATTCCGTCTAACTTCTTTGATTCTGCTTGTATTGTCAAGTTGGTTTGTTGCGTTCTGGAATCTTAAATTGAAAAGTTCCTTCTTAGCAGCTACTAACTCGTCATTCAATTCAACAATTGATTTTCCCTTCAAACTATCTATGAATTCTCTACTCTTCACTGCCCGCACCTCCTTCTAAGTCTGCGCGTGAAACGATCTTGCATTTTACCGGCAGCTTATGTGTAGCAAGGCGAAGCGCCTCTCTTGCCACCTCTTCTGGCACTCCGGCAATCTCAAACATAACACGTCCCGGCTTAACTACAGCAACCCAATATTCCAGAGCACCTTTACCTTTACCCATTCGAGTCTCGGCTGGTGTCTTCGTAACCGGTTTGTCTGGGAAAATCTTGATCCAGACCTTACCACCACGCTTAATGTAACGGGTCATGGCAACACGGGCTGCCTCGATCTGATTGGATTTAATCCATGCTGGCTCAGTAGCCACAATACCATATTCACCATAAGTGATTTTATTTCCACGTAAAGCTTTGCCTCTCATAGATCCGCGAAACTGTTTACGACGTTTTACTCTCTTAGGCATTAACATTATTTATCGCTCCCTTCCTTCGAACTAGCCTTGGCTGGTTTTCCACCTTTGGTTGGAAGTACTTCCCCATGATAAATCCAAGTCTTAACACCGATTTTACCATAGGTTGTGTTTGCTTCTGCAAATCCGTAATCAATATCTGCACGAAGTGTCTGAAGTGGAATATTCCCCTCACTGTAAAACTCCGTACGCGCCATATCTGCACCGCCCAAACGGCCAGAACATGCAGTCTTAATACCTTTAGCCCCTGCTTTCATCGCACGGCCCATACATGATTTCATCGCACGGCGGAACGAAATACGGTTCTCAAGCTGCTGCGCAATATTCTCCGCCACTAACTGGGCATCACTGTCCGGCCTCTTTACTTCTTTAATATCCACAAGAATTTTCTTCTCGGAATATTTAGCCAGCTCAACCTTTAATTTCTCAATCTCTGCTCCGCCTTTTCCGATCACTACACCAGGCTTTGCAGTGTAAACGATAACTTTTACACGGTCGCTGGTTCTCTCAATCTCAATTTTAGAAACTCCTGCATGATACAGTTTTTTCTTCAAGAACTCACGAATTTTATAATCTTCTACAAGACTATCGGCAAAATCTTCCGGTTCCGCAAACCATCTGGAATCCCAGTCCTTAATAATGCCGACTCTTAAGCCATGAGGATTAACTTTTTGTCCCATTGTTACTCTCCTTTCACGATCTCTCATTCAAGATTACTGTAATATGGCTCATTCTCTTCTCGATGCGGTAAGCCATACCACGGGCTCTTGGACGAATTCTCTTCATAGTCGTTGCCTTGTTTGCGAAGCACTCTTCTATATAGAGATTTTCCGGATTCATTCCATTATTATTTTCAGCATTTGCAATTGCAGACTTTAAAAGCTTCTCAATTACAGATGACGCATATCTTGGGTTGTATGCTAAAATACCAAGCGCCGTCTGTACATCCTTGCCACGGATCGCATCCAGTACGAAACCGGCTTTCTGTGCAGAAATTCTAGCATATGACAATTTTGCAGATGGTCTGGTATCTTTATTCTGGTTTCTTTCTTTCTTAATCTGTGATCTATGTCCTTTAGCCACGGATGAAACCTCCTTTCAAATTTCAAGCTTATTCATGTGCAAGCCCGGGAGGGACTTGCCGGGATTTTATCCCGCAAAACACGTTAGCGCCCTTTCTTCTCGTCTTTCCCATGTCCGCGGTAGGTTCTCGTTGCAACAAACTCACCGAGTTTGTGCCCTACCATGTCTTCTGTAATATATACAGGCACATGCTTTCTTCCATCATGCACAGCGATCGTATGACTTACCATGCTCGGGAAAATAGTAGAACGACGTGACCAGGTTTTAATTACTTGTTTATCTCCACTTTCGTTCATGGCATCTATTTTCTTCAATAAATGCGCATCAGCGAACGGTCCTTTTTTTAATGAACGAGCCAATTCGTTTACCTCCTTTATTTTGCCGGGGTAAGAACCCCCGGCGACAGCGTTTCCCTGCTACCTATTATCTCGCAAGGGCTTTTCCGTCTCTTCTACGAACAATCATCTTATTCGACTGCTTATTTTTCTTTCTAGTCTTCAGGCCGAGCGCCGGCTTGCCCCAAGGTGTACATGGTCCCGGACGTCCGATTCCCGTCTTACCTTCACCACCGCCGTGCGGATGGTCATTCGGGTTCATAACAGAACCGCGGACGGTCGGGCGAATACCCATATGGCGCTTACGTCCCGCCTTACCGATGTTAATCAGGTTATGCTCTGCATTTCCGACCTGTCCCACCGTTGCTCTACAAACAATCGGCACCATTCTCATCTCACCGGATGGCATACGGAGTGTCGCGTACTTTCCTTCCTTCGCCATAAGCTGCGCGCTGTTTCCAGCGGAGCGCACGAACTGTCCGCCGTGTCCCGGATAAAGCTCAATGTTGTGCACCAGAGTACCAACTGGAATATCCTTCAGCTCAAGGCAATTTCCCACTCTGGCCTCTGCCGTTTCACCATTCATAACCTCCTGGCCCACTTTCAATCCAGCCGGTGCGAGGATGTATGCCTTTTCGCCATCCGCATAGCAGATAAGCGCTATATTTGCCGTTCTGTTCGGATCATACTCAATGCTCTTTACGATTGCCGGAATCCCGTCTTTATTTCTCTTAAAGTCAATGACTCTGTATTTTCTTCTGCATCCGCCTCCACGGTGTCTGACAGTGATCTTTCCCTGCGCATTACGCCCTGCATTCTTTTTCAGGGATACCGTAAGGGATTTTTCCGGAACAGACTTTGTAATTTCTGCAAAATCAGATCCCGTCATCTGCCTTCTGGAGGGTGTATATGGGTTAAATGTTTTAATTCCCATGAGTTACACTCCTTTCAAATTCACTCATTATTTATTTTACAGTCCTTCAAATATTTCTATATCCGCACTATCCTCTGTCAACTGGACAATCGCTTTCTTTCTCTTCGCGGTCTTGCCCGTCGTCATACCGCGTCTGCGGTTTTTGCCTTCGCAGTTCATCGTATTTACCTTGGCAACCTTCGTCCCGGCAAACATCTTTTCCACTGCGTCTTTAATCTGGCCCTTTGTCGCATCCGTGTGTACATAGAATGTATATTTCTTGCTTTCCATCCCCGCCATAGATTTCTCTGTAATCACCGGCTTGGAAATAATGTCATAATATTTAAGATCTGCCATTATGCGTACACCTCCTCAATTGCTGCAATGGCACTCTTCGTCATAATCACATTGTCATACTTAAGAATGTCATATACATTAATAGAGTTAGCAAAGACTCCTCTGGCTGTCGGAATATTACGGACAGAAAGTGTCACATTTCTTCCCTCTGCATCTACAACAACCAGTGCCTTCTTCATATCCAGGTTGTCAAGCAGTGACTGCATTGTCTTCGTCTTAGGGGCGTCAAGATCCATTCCCTCTACGACAATCAGCTTGTTTTCACTAACCTTTGATGATAAGGCAGATTTAATCGCTGCCACTTTCTCTTTCTTATTCATCTTAAATGAATAATCTCTAGGTGTCGGAGCAAACACAACTCCGCCGCCCTTCCACTGTGGAGCACGGATCGAACCCTGTCTTGCATGTCCGGTTCCTTTCTGTCTCCAAGGTTTTCTCCCTCCGCCGCGGACTTCGGAACGAGTTTTCGCCTTCTGTGTTCCCTGGCGTTTATTGGCGAGTTGCAACACAACTGCCATATGAACTAAATGTTCATTTACTGGTGCAGCAAAGATCGAATCATTCAATTCCATTTTACCCGTTTCTTTGCCTTCCATATTGTAAACAGATACGCTTGCCATCTGTGTCATCCTCCTTTCCGAAAGTTATGCCTTTACGGATTCTTTGATTATAACGGTTGATTTTTTTGGCCCCGGCACTGCACCCTTCACTAAGAGAAGGTCATTCTCCACATCCACTCTCACTACCTCGAGATTCTGGACTGTAACTTTTACAGCACCCATCTGGCCAGGCATTTTCTTGCCCTTAAATACTTTGCTCGGATCCGATGCTGAACCATTGGAGCCAGCATGTCTATGATATTTTGAGCCGTGACCCATCGGTCCCCTGGACTGTCCGTGACGCTTGATGGCACCCTGGAATCCTTTACCCTTGCTCGTAGCCGTCACATCAATTTTGTCACCAGCTTCAAAGATGTCTGCTTTAATTTCCTGACCTAATTCAAACTCCTCTGCATTGTCAAACTGAAACTCTTTGAGAAATCTCTTATTCTCCACGCCTGCTTTTGCAAAGTGTCCTTTTTTTGGCTTATTCACCAGTTTCTCACGAATATCGCCAAATCCAACCTGTACTGCACTGTATCCGTCCGTTTCCTCAGTTTTGATCTGGGTGACATAAACGGGACCAGCCTGTAGCACAGTAACCGGTGTCAAAACACCGTCTTCGTTGAAAATCTGTGTCATTCCAACCTTCGTAGCTAAAATAGCTTTCTTCATTTTCTTTACCTCCTAAATTTCTACAGCGGATTACTTTCTTATATTAGAGAAAGCAATCATCCTAGATGGTTACGCTCTGTTCCGAACCGGAGAACATCGTAAGCTTTTAGGACTGCTCATTCGCTCAAGGGCCCGGGCTTCCCAACTCTGATCCGCTCGAGCTTGCTCAAGGCTATTTCATCTTAATATCAATCGCCACACCAGCAGGCATTTCCAAACGGGATAATGCATCTACTGTCTTCTGTGATGGCTTAAGCACATCAATCAGCCGTTTATGCGTTCTCTGCTCAAACTGCTCTCTCGAATCTTTGTATTTGTGTACCGCCCTAAGAATCGTAACCACTTCTTTCTTTGTCGGAAGAGGTACCGGGCCGCTCACCTTTGCCCCTGTCTTCTTTACAGTTTCAATTAATTTTGCTGCCGCAAAATCGATCAGCTGATGATCGTATGCTTTTAAAATGATTCTCATTGTCTGTTGACTTGCCATAAAAAAAGCCGCCTCCTTTTCGTACTTATTAGAATGATAGTACGACAAGTGGTGACTGTACACTCATCCGTGTGTGTCATGCCGGTTCATGCAAAAATGTCATTCTACAATGACATACGCCCCTTTTCAGGAATTGCTCTTCTGATACACACGTTTATCTGCTCTCTGGCAGAAAATATGGTTCGTACAGTGACTTGCCGTCAGGTTTACCGATCCTGGCATCTCTCTGCCCGGACCTCTTGACATTCGCTCCACGGAAAACCCATCCCCCCGGATGGCAACCTCACGCTTCTTCGCTATCAATGTCACAGCAATAGCCATTATACACTACCTTTCCAGAAAATGCAAGCAATTTTTTCAAAAATTTTAACTACGTTGATTTATAATTAGACGAACTGTATTTTTGACGAAATACTCGTGGAGATATCCCATATTTTTTCTTGAACACTTTTGAAAAATACAATTCATCCTGATACCCCGTGTAGAAGGCAATTTCTTTTATTTTCAGATCCGAGTCCAGCAGCATCTCCTTTGCCTTTTTCAAACGGTATTCTGTAATGTATTCCTGGACAGACAATTGAAAGACCTCTTTAAAACACGAAGAGAGATATCCTCTTGTGATACCTATATTGTCAGCAATCTCCTGCGCACTCAAATTCCGATAATAATTGTACCGAATAAACTGCACGGCCTCATTGCTGTATTTCCTTGCATTGCCTTTAGCAGTGAAGTGCTGATTTACCTTCACCTGAACCCGGCGGAGGCATTCCTCCACCCCAAGGAGCTGTTTCATTTTCTGCACCTGCGCGCTACTGCTAATTTCTACTAGGTAATCCTTATCCCACTCGAGATTCATCTGGTTCACCGTCGTTATGATCTGTCTCTCAATCTCCTTTAATGCTTCTTTCGTCTGATCTTTCCCAACTACATAAAACTCATTTTCTCCGATCCGTCCGATCATACTTTCACTGTATCCAGCGATCGCTTTTCGGATTGCCACCACGACACCGGCAACGGCAGCATCCTTTTCTGACCAGCCATAGCATTCCATGATCTCCTGCAAATTGATTACTTTTACACAAAGAAAGGCGAGAGAATACTTTTTTTCATAAGCACTTCTCACCCAGTCTGACATCGCTTCCAAAAACCCATACTGGCTATAGATATCCGTTTCCCTCTCATAGCGCAGCAAGTGAAGCTTCTCCTCATTTAACTGCTGGATATGCTTTTGCAGCCAGATCGTCTGCAGCACACTGCTCAGATTTATGATAAAGGACTGGTAAAAATCGCCGCATTCCTGGAATTGGTGATGTTCAAAAGCAATCAGGGCATACCCGAAGCAGTGTTCTCTGTAATGCATGGGATTGACATAATAAATCTGCGGGGCATCTTTTTGATAGGCCACAGGTAAAAGCTGGCGCCGGTCAAACAAATCCCTTGGCATATCCACCTCGATCTCATGTGCATCGTTGTAATGAGCATGGATTGCCAGCATCATATGACTGGTAAAAGAGCTCCCTTCCTCCTTTTCATTTTCATACCGGTTTCCTTCATTCAGACAGATAAAAAAATTCTGAACTCCTTCGTTGCCCTCTACAAACTTGCCAATCAGATCTGGTAATTCTTCATATTGGGTAATACTTTCCATACGAAATACCATAAAAGTATTTTGTTTGCCCAAATGGATCAAACGGCGGTTGTTTTCCAATAATTTCTGAAACATCGTAACAAGATTTTTACCTGGCTGGCCACAACCGCAAGAATCCCGGTACTGGTTTTGTGAACCGATCCAGTACACTTCTGCCAGTTGTTCACCGCGGTCATGCTGTCGGATCACTTCCATCGCACGGGTGGCAAAATCCTCCGGCCTCACCCGCACTGTAGTTATCTGCGGATAGATCTCCCTTGCCTCCACCACATCATCAAATCCTGTGATCCGTATATCTCCGGGCACATCAATATTCCGTCTATTCAATTCTTCGCAAACGGAAACCGCCATATAATCATTGGCACATAGAATCGCATCCGGCAATTTTCCTGGCAGGGATAAAAAATAATCCACCGCCCGTTCCCCCACATCGTACCAGAGATTCCCCGGATAAATATAGGTCTCATCAAAATCCAGCCCGCGCCGGACAACTGTTTCCCGGAAGCCTTCCTCCCGGGAAACAATATCATACATATGAGCGGGTCCGGATAAATAATATATCTTTTTTGCCTGATGGCAATCAACCATATGATCCACCATACGACTGATTTCCTCCTTATCATCACTGAGAATATTGATACATCCCTCTTGCTTTTTCCGAATACTGATCACCGGACAGGACGTGCGCTCCTTCAACTGATGCAAAAGCCGTTCTTCCATCCCAGCTATATCAAACGTATCCAGCAGCAATACCACGGCATCCAGTTTCTCATAGCAGGGGATTTCTAACATATTGCATTCCCCTGTAATATATTCCTGGTTGTTGTCGTATTCCCCAAAAGTAGAGAATATAATCAAGTTATAATCCCATTGTTCTGCCTGCTCTGCCATTGCCTTGCAGACGGTCCGCTGAAAATACTCCGATGCCTTGCAGACGAACATCCCGATGGTCTTTCTCCCATTCTCAAACATGCGGCAGGCCACCTCCGCTTTCTATCTCTTTGTAAACTTGATCCATTGCATTTGCGCACCGGCCTTGTTGACTTTCACATAAACCATGTGCTGGCCGGATGTTATAGAGCAATTGTTCTGAGCCTCTTTCCAGCTTCCATTACCAAGATTATATATTGTACCCACCTGATTTGATACACTATCCATACAGATAAATACCTGTCCACTGTTATTTGGCTCCTTAACATATACGATTGCATTCTGTACGGAATCCGTACCAAAATCAAGATCAAACGCAATCCATGAATCTGTACTATTGAATGTTACAATCCCGTCTTCCACCGTCACATCATTGGAGTCCATAAACGCTCCTGCCGCAATCTGTTCAAAGGGACTGGACGGTTCAGGAACCACACCCTGGGTCGTATCCTTGATCTTCAGACTCAATGTTGCCTTTCTGCCCGCACTGAACACAAAGGAAAATGCAGCCGTACCTGTTTCCAGGGATGCAAGATAGTCTTTGGAAATCGTCACCACATCTCCCTGGATCGTATAATCCCTGCCCTGAACCAGAACTGTCCCCGCACAGCATATCTGGGTCAGCGTATTGCCGTTCAATGTCATAGTCACTCTCACCGGACTCTGTTTCGTCTCCTCTTTGTCAAATTCATAGCTGTCTGCTGCAATTGTGGAGCTAACTGCCGGTTTCGTGCCATTCGGCAAATAGGCGCGGAACTTCCCGCTGCAGTGAAGCAGACCCATCATATACAGACACCCGTCATAGTAACGGTATTTCCCGGTTGTCGGTGCTATATTCCAGAAATCCTCCAAAAATGCCCAGGCCTCTTTATTGCTTGCCGCAAGTCCTGCTGTTGCATTCATCGCTACAAGTCCAGGTGAATGGTCTTTATCCAGCATCTTTCCATCCAAGGACCATTGATTTCCATAATCTTCCACGCCTTGTCCTGCAAAGAATCCCTGTATGCGGTCGGCATGGGTCGTCGCCCAGGTATCCTTTCCCCACCATGCATAGTCACAGGCAATATTGGCGGCGATACGCCATGCGTCAAACCGGAAATCCGCATGATTACCGCCAGTAGCAGATCCATCATAATTCGCATAGTCCGGACCAAGTCCCGTCGTCTCATTGGTCGTATCCTTGAAATGCTGACGACTCGCCTCTGCTGCCTCGATCCAGAAATCACTATGTTCCTCATCACACAGTGCCCATACTTCATAAAATGCTGGCAGATGATACGATGGATCGGTATGATTCATCGCACTTCCGATGGGGCAAAATACTGGCATCTTGTACTGGGCGTTAAAAATACTGTTTACTGTTACATTGCCATTGTCATGATAGTACATGGCATCTAGAAGTTTCTGGGCCTCTCCGCCATAGTCGTAGATACCATCCCCATCTCCCCATCTTGCCGAAGCAAATAGAAGCGCTGTTGCAAAATATTCTTCCCCGTCCGGTGCTGGCGTATTCTCCATTTTATTTCCACTTGCAGAACACTTCCATGCAAAATAGTCCTTAAACTCACCACTGGCATGCCGCATATAAGTCGTGGCCCACTTCCACAGACGGTCAAATTCTTCCTGCTTATCCATCTGCACACAGATCATCATACCATAGGACATACCCTCCGAACGCACATCATCTGTATCTGCTGTGTAAATATATGCCATATCCGGTTCTACTGGATAATAAATCCGCTCATCCTCGGTCCCATAAAAGAATTTCTGCCATGCTTCCTCCACTTTGGCATCGATCTCTTCCTCCGTGTGCCCAAGTTCCATAAACATATTTCGATAACTGTTATTATATGCCACTCCACCTATCGGTACAGGAGCTGCCGGCGGTTCGGGAATATCACCAAGGAAAATCAGCTCAAAACTATGCAGGCACGTATCATTACTTCCATTATCTGTTTCCAGCTTAAAGAAGATTTCCAGCATTCCCGTCTCGTCATCCTGCATCTTAAAGTCAATCACCTGTTCCTGAAGTTGTGTGCCGGTAAAGGATACGGCTCCTTTTTTCTTGTCACCAATATACAAGGACACACCTGCCGCCGAATCGTTAGTTGAAGCCCCTTTCACAATGATCCGGTACTTTTTATTTGTACCTTCAAAGTTATAAGAAGTCTTTACCCCATCTCCATTTGCATACAGCTTTACTCCCTCAAATGGATCCGACATAGAACCTGTATACGTTCCAGTTGTTGTCATGGTATTGCAGTTTTGCTCAAGCAGACTCACCGGTTTCGGAGTCGGTGTCGGGATCGGTTTTTCGGTAGGAACAGCCGTCGGTTTATTGGTTGGAATCGCAGACGGCTTATCTGTCGGCTCCGTCCCCGGCTTATTAGTTGGATCCGTCCCCGGCCTGTCCGTCGGCTCCGT
>CAJTZF010000011.1:0-48714 GCA_910584245.1 uncultured Eubacterium sp. | reverse complement strand
CCCGGCCTGTCCGTCGGCTCCGTTCCAGGCTTATTAGTTGGATCCGTTCCTGGTTTGTCCGTCGGCTCCGTTCCAGGCTTATTAGTTGGATCCGTTCCTGGTTTGTCCGACGGTGCCGGCGTCCCTGTCGCCGATGGATCGCCAGAACCAGACGGTGTACTGGCAGGAGGGCCTGATGGATTGGTTCCCGGGGCGCCTGGCTCTTCCGTAGCCGATGTACTGCCATCCTGTTTTCTCACAGCAATCTGACACACTGCCTTTTTCTTTGTCCCGTCCAGAGCAGCTGCGGTGATCGTTGCTGTTCCCTCTGCCACGGCATTTACTTTTCCATTTGCCACCACCGCGACAGATGGATTACTGCTCGTCCAGCGAAGTTTCTTATAGGATGCTTTCTTTGGCGTAACGGATGCTGTGAGCTGCAGAGTTTCTCCCACCAAAAGATTTTGTGCAGCCACACTCATTCGTACGGACCGAATCTTTGTTCCCACAATCACTTTCAGTGTCGTCTTTGCTTTTCCCTTTTTCGCTTTTATCGTAATTTTGGTTGTTCCCTTTTTCTTTGCTGTGAGTTTTCCTTTCTTGTCTGTTATGACAACCTTTTTATTCTTTGAGCGAAACGTTAGGTTTTTCCATGCTTTTTTGGAATATGTTCCATTGATGGCAAGTTTCAGCGTCCGCCGCTCTTTTTTCTTCATTACAAGTACCCCTGAATCGGTTGTCCGCACCTCCACTTTCTTTATCTTCGCTTCTTTCTTTGCCGCCAGGGAACCTCCCGGGAACAGAGAAAGCAGTAACGATAAACAAAGGGCTGCCACAATGCTTGTCTGTCTTGTTTTTTTCATTGTTTCACCTCGTTTCTGCGCTGTTTTATGTGTACTCCCAATATTTGTGCCAAACAGCGCCAAGACACAAATTCATTTTTTCCTTCCATATGTATAATATTAATTATATAGGGATATAAGGAAAATACAATGAAAATGTAACAGCAAAAAACATGGAAAATTATCAACTGAATGGGAAGGGTAAAATAAGGAAACGGCTATGACGCCAGTTAAAATGAACAGTAAAAAACTAAGGTTTTCTACCTGGAAACATAATAATAGAAAAATGGATCAAAGAAAATGCCAGAACATATGATTCACCTATATGGTGATAAATTCATGGGGCCTCTCGTTTTCGCCCCCTAACAGCACATAAAGTTTCTGATATGGGACAGAAGATAGTTTATCCTTCTGCCCATATCAGAAACTTATTCATGCCGCCTTATCCACTTCGACGATCGCTTCCCGTTTCATCGGGATCCGGCAGTTTTTATTGCCGCCGAATTCTACGATCACGACATTATCATCTGGAATGTCAATCACCACGCCATAAAAACCGCTTGTCGTAAGGATGCTGTCACCGACTGCCACACCGGCAATCAACGCCTGGTGCTCCTTCTCCTGTTTCTTCTGCGGCCGGATCGCAATGAAATAAAAGACAGCGATAATGATAACTACATAAATAAGCATACCTACTGTACTGCCCATTGCCATGTACCTCCTAAATTCTCGATGTCAGATTCCGCAATCACCTGATTCCATCAAATCCAACTTCTTCTTTTTGTATTCAGCAAAGCTATTTGTTCTAATTGCTTCACGAATCTCACTCATCATTGTATTATAAAAATAAAGATTATGCAAGACTAATAATCGAAGCGCCAGCATTTCTTTTGCTTTAAGCAGGTGTCTAATATATGCACGCGAGTAATGCCGGCACGCCGGGCACCGGCATCCCTCTTCAATCGGCCGGTCATCCAGTTCAAACCGCTTGTTCATCAGATTCATCTTTCCGAAGTTCGTGTAGGCATGTCCATGCCTGCCATTCCTCGCCGGATACACACAGTCAAAAAAGTCGACGCCCCGCTCCACGCTTTCCAAAATATTGGCCGGTGTTCCGACCCCCATAAGATACACGGGCTTACCGTTTGGAAATTCAGGCACAACGGCGTCCAGTATGCGGTACATTTCCTCATGGCTCTCCCCGACCGCCAGGCCCCCAACCGCATACCCGTCCAGATCCATTTCCCCGATCTGCTGTGCGTGGCGGATACGAATGTCCTCGAATGTGCCTCCCTGGTTAATGCCAAAGAGCATCTGCTTCCTATTTATAGTATCCTCCCTTGCATTGAGCTGCTGCATCTTATCCTTGCATCGCTCCAGCCATCTCGTCGTCCTGGCGACCGACGCTTCCATATAGTCCCTTGTACATGGATGGGGGGCGCACTCGTCAAATGCCATAGCGATTGTCGACGCCAGATTTGACTGGATCTGCATACTCTCCTCCGGCCCCATAAAAATCTTTCTTCCGTCAATATGCGATTGGAAATAAACTCCCTCTTCTTTAATTTTTCGGAGCCCCGCCAGTGAAAACACCTGAAACCCGCCGGAATCCGTTAAAATTGGCCGGTCCCAGTTCATGAACCGGTGCAGTCCCCCGAGCTGTCTGACAACCTCGTCCCCCGGACGTACATGCAAATGATACGTGTTGGATAGCTCCACCTGCGTACCAATATCCTTCAAATCCATCGTCGAAACTGCTCCCTTGATCGCCGCAACGGTTCCTACATTCATAAAAACCGGTGTCTGAATATCCCCGTGTGGCGTTCGGAACACACCGCTTCTCGCTCTTCCCTCTCTCGCAATAATCTCAAACATAACTTCCTCCATAACGTATCGTCAATATTCGAACTACTTCTCTCCGCTCCACAACTTCGCAAAACGGATATAAAGCCAAAGCATAATAGGCAGCAGGATTGAACCGCCCAGACACACCTTAAACAGCCCCGGGGACGCAGGAGACGTCGTCAGAGCTGCAATAAGGGTAATAATATACATCAAAACGAGCAGCACTGCTCCTACAGCCGCTATGATACGGGCCCCTTTCGGATACGAGCTCACCGGTTTATCCTTTTTTGCCGATTGTTCTTCCATTTCAATCCTCCTTTCCTTTTATAAAATGAAGATACTCTCTTAACTCTTTCTCCCTCCCCTGGTCGGACAGCTTATAAAATTCCATGTCCTTTATTTCATTCGGTAAATACTGCTGGTTTACATAGTGATTTTCGTAATCATGCGCATATTGGTAACCGATGCCATGTCCCAGCTTCGCCGCCCCTTTATAATGGGAATCCTGGAGATAAACGGGAATCTTGTGATTCGGATGGGTTGCTACGTACTGCATCGCCGCATCAATCGCCATAATCGCAGAATTGCTCTTCGGGGCGCACGCCACATATGCGGCCGCCTGTGCCAGTACAATGCGCGCCTCCGGCATACCGAGCCGCTCAACGGCCTGCGCCGCCTGGGTGGCAACTACAAGCGCCTGCGGGTCCGCATTCGACACGTCCTCAGACGCGCAAATCATAATTCTGCGGGCAATAAACTTAATATCCTCCCCCGCATAAAGCATTCGGGCAAGGTAATAGACTGCCGCATCCGGGTCGGATCCCCGCATACTCTTAATAAATGCCGAAATCGTGTCATAGTGGTTATCCCCATTTTTATCATACTTAAGCGTCCTCTTCTGGATACACTCCCCAGCCACCTCCAGTGTGATATGGATTTTCCCGTCCTGCGCGCGCTCCGTCGTCAGCACGCCAAGCTCGATGGCATTTAACGCCGTCCTTGCATCCCCCCCGCTGATATCCGCCAAAAATTCAAGCGCATCCTCTTCGATGACGGCCTGATAACTTCCCAGTCCCTTTTCACAATCCGTCACCGCCCGCAAAAGAAGCTGCCGGATATTTTCCTTCGACAGCGGATGCAGCTCAAAAATGACAGATCGGGAAAGCAACGCCCCGTTCACCTCAAAATACGGATTTTCCGTGGTTGCACCAACCAAAACTACCGTGCCATCCTCCACAAACGGCAAAAGATAATCCTGCTGCCCTTTGTTAAAGCGGTGAATCTCGTCAATAAACAAAATCGTCTTTCTATCATACATCCCCTTATTTTCTTTTGCCTGCCTCACCACCTCTTCCATATCCTTTTTACCGGCAGACGTCGCATTGATCTGTAGAAATTGCGCCTTTGTCGTTCCCGCAATGACTTTGGCAAGAGTTGTCTTACCCGTACCAGGCGGCCCGTATAATAAAATCGAACTCAGCTTATCAGCCTGGATTGCCCGGTAGAGAAGCTTGTCCTTCCCTATTATATGCTCCTGCCCCACCACCTCGTCCAACGTAGACGGCCGGAGCCTCGAAGCGAGGGGCGCTTCCTTTTCCATGTTTTTTTCACTCATGTATTCAAGTAAATCCATGTTTCGTCACCTCTGTCTATGTAACTTTTCCCACCCGTCTTTTCCGTTACTTGCCGTTCAAAGGCTGCCACCTTTTCTTCGGGAACCATGTAGGCAATCTCCACCTGCTCACCGTATTCCGAATGCTCCTCCGCAAGCTCCATTTCCGCGGCGGCGTACTGAATTTTCCCAAGATTATTGTAATCGGTCCTGACCGTAACCAGATACCCCCTGCATTTCTCCAAAATCGTACAGTTTGCCAGCCCCTCCTTAACCGCGGCAGAATAGGCCCGCACAAGTCCTCCTGTCCCGAGCAGCGTGCCGCCAAAATACCGGGTCACGACTACGAGCACATCATGAATGCCCTGACCGGTTATGATATCCAGCATCGGCCTGCCCGCCGTGCCGGAAGGTTCCCCGTCGTCGCTGCACCGCTCTGTCTCATTTTTCTCCCCCAACACATAGGCAAAACAATTGTGCCTGGCATCATAGTGTTTTTTGCGCACTCCGGCCAGAAGTGTGAGAGCTTCCTCCTCCGTCTGTATGGGAAAAACCTGGGCAATAAACCTGGATTTTTTTTCTATGATCTCACCGATACCGCCCTTATAAACGATTTTTAGGGAAAAAGACATCTATTTCGATTCCTTTCACATTGTTTTTTATAATTCTTTACACTAGTTTACTAATTTTTCTTTTCCTTTGCAAGCATTTTTGATATAATAGTTAAGGAAAGAAAGGAAGGATCCTATGAATTTCAGTAAAAAGAAAACAATGGCGAAGGCGAAAACTCTCAAATCGCCAGCCACTCACCGAATACACAAAGCAAAAGTCGCAGTTGCAAGATTGCTTCTCATATTTTTCGTAGTATGTACCGTAACCGGGATCAGCGCCCTTGCAGGGGCGATTAACGGCCTGATGGAAACGGCTCCC
This sequence comes from uncultured Eubacterium sp., assembly GCA_910584245.1. Classification (GTDB taxonomy): domain Bacteria; phylum Bacillota; class Clostridia; order Lachnospirales; family Lachnospiraceae; genus Eubacterium_F. Next base: position 43,506 of record CAJTZF010000011.1, on the reverse strand, counting down.
AGCATCGAATCCATCAATGTGGTGCCAGAAGGATATGCGACTACCATTTTAAATTCCAAGGGAAAAGTGATCCAGACGCTCGTCGGCAAAGAGGCGAACCGTGAATACGCTACTCTTGACAAAATTCCCATGCATCTTCAAAACGCATTTGTAGCAATCGAGGACGAGCGCTTTTGGACGCACGACGGCATCGACTTACAGGGCATATTCCGCGCCACCTTCAGCGGTCTGTCAAACGGCGGAAAATTCCGGCAGGGCGCCAGCACGATTACGCAGCAGCTTTTGAAAAACCAAGTATTTGGCGGCGGCGAGGAGGCAACGCTGATCCAGAAAGTAGAACGGAAAATCCAGGAGCAATATCTCGCCATCCAGCTTGAGAATAAGCTTTCAAAAAAACAAATTATTGAGTATTACCTGAATACGATCAACCTCGGACAGAATACACTAGGGGTGCAGGCGGCCTCCAAACGGTATTTCAATAAAGACGTATCAAAACTGACGATTTCGGAATCTGCCGTGCTCGCAGGTATCACGCAGAACCCGTCCGGCTACAATCCGATTACCCATCCGAAGATGAATGCCAAAAAAAGGGCGACGATCCTCTCCTATATGAAAGAACAGGGATATATCACATCCCAGGAATATGACGATGCAGTAGCCGACAAGGTGTACGCGCGAATTAAGTCCGTAAATAAAGAAACGACACAGAACCAAACGACGACTTCCTATTTTACCGATTCGCTCATTGATCAAGTCATTGTTGATATGAAAGAGGAGCTTGGCTACACCGAAACCCAGGCGTACAATGCCCTTTACCGGGGAGGATTGACGATCCACTCCACACAGGATACCTCTATGCAAAAAATTTGCGACAGCGTAATCAACGACGACTCATATTATCCGCCTGGCACCACCTACCAGCTCAGCTACCAGCTGACTGTAGTAGATAGTGAGGGCAATGCGCATAATTACAATGCCGGCACAATGATAAACTGGTTTGCCAAAAAGAAAAAGCAGTCTGTCAGCTTATATTATACGAATAAAAAAGGCGCGGACAAGTATATCAAAATCTACAAAAAAGCAATGAGCAAGGGAAAAACCGTAGAAGGGGAAAAAATCGAATATATTATCCAGCCACAGGTATCGTTCCTCGTCATGGACCAGTATACAGGACAAGTCAAGGCCGTTACCGGCGGACGCGGCGAAAAAACGGCGAGCCGGACACTGAACCGGGCAACGACTTCCCTGAGACAGCCTGGATCCACCTTCAAAATCCTGTCTACCTATTTACCGGCATTAGATACCGCGGGGATGAACCTGGCTACGGTACAAGTGGACGAACCTTATTATTATCCGGGGACCAAGCGCCTCGTCAACAATTGGTACCAGGGCTACCGGGGAAATGCCTCCATCCGGAAAGCAATCGTGGATTCTATGAACGTAATCGCTGTTAAAACATTAGAACAGGTCACGCCCAAAATCGGTTTTGACTATTTATTGAACCTCGGTTTTACCTCCCTTGTGGACAGCTATACCGACTCATCCGGTAAAATATTTTCAGATATCGCGCTGCCGATGGCTTTAGGCGGCCTTACAAAAGGAGTGTCAAATCTGGAACTGACTACCGCTTTTGCCAGTATCGCGAATAACGGCCTCTACAACGAAGCAACTTTTTATACGAAAATTATCGACCACGATGGAAATGTGTTGCTAGATAAATCACGTCCGGACAGTAAGCAGGTGATGAAGGATTCAACTGCCTGGCTCTTGACCGATGCCATGCGCGATGTTGTAAAATCCGGTACCGGCACCGCTGTTCAATTCGCCAGTCTTCAAATGCCGCTCGCGGGAAAAACCGGAACCACTACGGATAATAAAGATTTGTGGTTTGTCGGCTACACCCCATATCTCACCGCCGGCATTTGGGGCGGTTTCGACGCAAGCGAAATCCAGTCAAACACAACGTACCACAAAGAAATCTGGCGCGTAATTATGGAAAATATAAACAGCCGCTATGAAACGGCGGATGTCAACAGCCCTCACGAAGTGGCTGAATTTACAAAACCCGATTCCATTACGACTGCTTATATTTGTACTATATGCGGGAAATTGGCGCCAGAAGGCCATTATAGCCCCAATTCCAAAAAGGAGTACTTTGCAAAGGGAAGTGTTCCAACAGAGAAATGTAAATATCACTGAAGAACGATAACGCACATATACAGCAGCTTACATCAAAACTGCTGTATATATCTCCGCACCGCATCCTGCCATGCCGGAAGCTTGTTGAACCCTTTTTCAACAAGCTTTTCTTTACTCATCCTGCTATTCGCGGGGCGTTTTGCTTTGGCGGGAAATTCATCGCTTGTCACCGGGGTCACCTGAACATCATCCATCCCTGCCGCCCGGAAAATTTCTTTCGCAAACTCATACCAGCTGCACACACCCTCATTGGATGCGTGATACTGCCCATATGCCTCGGATTCTATCATATCTACGAGAAGAACCGCCAGATCCGCCGTATACGTCGGCGAACCAATCTGATCATCCACTACTTTTACCGCCCCATTTTCTCGGCCAAGGCGGAGCATCGTCTTAATAAAATTATTTCCATTTATTCCAAACACCCATGAAATACGGACGATGAAATAATGGTCCATCCGCGATTTGATTTCCTGCTCGCCCTCGTATTTTGTCAATCCGTACACATTTAAGGGCGCCGCTTCGTCATCCGGTTCCCACGGGCGCTCCCCATCGCCGGAAAAAATATAGTCGGTACTCAGGTATAAAAGCTTACACCCCTGGGCCGCACACTCCTCGGCGATATATTTCGTTCCCTCCGCATTCACTTTGCGGCAGAGGTCCACTTCCTCCTCCGCCCGGTCCACCGCTGTGTAAGCGCTGCAATGGATAACCGCGTCCGGATGCGCTGTCTCCATTCCCCGGTGAACCTCATCCGGTTTCGTAATATCCATCTCGCCAATATCAACGCCAATTGCTTCATGGCCTCGTTTTTCCAGCTCATGAACAACATCATAACCCAGCTGTCCATTGACACCTGTCACCAATACTCTCATCTATGCCAGATCCTTTCCATACATTCTTTCAAAATAATTGGCATACTCACCGCTAATTATATTTTCCCACCACTCCTTGTTGTTCAAGTACCAGTCGATCGTCTGCCGGATTCCCGTCTCAAACGTATACTGTGGCTTCCAGCCGAGCTCCGACTCCAGCTTCATCGGATCAATCGCATAGCGGAGATCATGTCCCGGCCGGTCCGTCACGAACTCAATCAGGCTTTCCGGCTTATCCAACGCCGCAAGAATTGTTTTGACTACTTCGAGGTTCGTTTTCTCATTATGTCCCCCCACATTGTATACTTCTCCTATCTTCCCTTTGTGTATAATGAGGTCAATCGCCTCACAGTGGTCGGATACATAAAGCCAGTCGCGGACATTTTCCCCTTTTCCATACACGGGGAGCTTTTCATCTGCCAATGCCCTCGATATCATGAGTGGTATGAGCTTTTCAGGAAAATGATACGGCCCATAATTATTGGAACAACGGGAAATCGTCACGGGAACGCCAAAGGTCCGGTAGTAGGCAAGAACAAATAAATCTGCGCTCGCTTTACTGGACGAATACGGACTCGATGTGTGAATCGGGGTATCCTCGCGGAAAAATAAATCCGGCCGGTCAAGGGGAAGATCGCCGTACACCTCATCCGTAGACACCTGGTGAAAACGCTTTACACCATACTCCTTTGCGGCGTCCAAAAGCACCTGTGTCCCCATGACGTTTGTCCTCACAAAAACACCAGGATCGGTAATCGAACGGTCTACATGGCTCTCCGCAGCAAAATTAACTACGATATCCGGCCGTTCCTGCTCAAATAACTTCATAATAAAATCCCGGTCGGCGATATCGCCATGTACAAACTTATAATTTGGTTTTCCCTCAACGGGCTTCAATGTCTCGAGATTCCCTGCATATGTGAGCAAATCCAAATTAATAATCGTATCCTCCGGATACTTCTTCACCATATGGTGCACAAAATTTCCACCGATAAATCCAGCTCCGCCTGTCACTAAAATATTCATTCTGTCCTCCATTTCCGCCTCCAAATTAACTCAATGACTCTACTGCCGCACGTTCAATTGGAAGTCCTGCCTTGTACCGTTCGATGAACGTATCAAATCCCTTCACATCATCTGCATCCGGCTCCATAGAAACGCCTGTCGAGCCAGCAAACACCTGCTTCGCCAAATAATCCTCCAGCGTCTGGCCGGATTCGCGGTCCCGCATAAAAGCTGCGAGCAGGGCAATTCCCCAGGCTCCGCCTTCCCCGGCCGTCTCCATCACCGACACGGAAGCATTCATAGCCGCCGCCATAATCTTCTGGCCAACACCTTTCGTCTTAAACAAACCGCCGTGGCCGAAAATATTGTCGACCTTGACGCCCTCCTGCTTCAGCAGAATATCCAGTCCTACTTTCAGGGCACCGAGTGATGTAAACAAATTCACTCTCATAAAGTTTGCCAAATTAAATTTGCAGTCCGGTGTGCGGACAATCATCGGACGCCCCTGCTCAAACCCTGTGATGTGCTCACCGGAAAAATAGTTGTATGCAAGAAGCCCGCCGCAGTCAGCATCACCTTCTAATGCTTTATTATACAATGTTCCAAACAATTTATCCATATCGGCCTGTATTCCGAAACTCTCACAAAATTCCTTAAACAGATTGACCCAGGCATTCAGGTCGGATGTACAGTTATTACAGTGAACCATGCCGACTAGATTTCCCGACGGCGTCGTCACAAGATCAATTTCCTTATATACCTTTGACAATTCCTTCTCCAATACAATCATGGCAAATACGGAAGTGCCCGCGGAAACATTTCCTGTGCGCACTGCCACGCTGTTCGTCGCCGCCATGCCGGTTCCCGCGTCTCCCTCTGGCGGACAGAGCGGAATTCCCGCCTGCAGGTTCCCGGAAACATCCAAAAGCTTTGCCCCTTCCGCCGTCAGGGTTCCCGCCTCTTCGCCTGCCACGAGAACTTTTGGAAGTATGTCTTTCAATTTCCACGAAAATCCCTTTGCAGAAACCGCTTCATCAAACTTGCCGATCATCGTCTCATCAAACTGCTTTGTCTGTATGTCAATAGGAAACATGCCGGACGCCTCTCCGACACCGAGAACCTTCTCCCCTGTCAGTTTCCAGTGAATATAACCTGCCAGCGTCGTCTGGAACACGATATCCTTCACATGCTCTTCCCCATTCAAAACCGCCTGGTACAGATGGGCGATGCTCCACCTCTGCGGAATATTATACTGGAAAAGCTCCGTGAGCTGCCCGGACGCTTCACCTGTAATCGTATTTCTCCATGTACGGAATGGCACGAGCAGGTTGTCCTCTTTATCAAATACCATATAACCGTGCATCATGGCGCTAAAACCAATCGCGCCAACTGTCGTAAGCGTAACATCATACGTTTTCCTGACATCCTCTGCCAGTTTCGTATAACTGTCCTGCAAGCCTGTCCATATATCATCCAGGCTGTAAGTCCAGATACCATTTTCCAAACGGTTTTCCCAGTCATGGCTTCCGGAAGCGATCGGCGCATTATCCTCTCCGACAAGCACCGCCTTGATCCTCGTCGATCCAAACTCAATCCCCAACGCCGTTTTTCCGCTCTCAATCGCCGCTTTTACACCATTCTTATCAATCCCCATAACAATATCCTCCTAACTTTTTATTTCATTCCTTTTATTATAAACGATTCACTTTTTCATTTCAATTATCATTTTAGACAAAAAAGCTTTCGTTTTTTAAACTATATAAACAAATTCAAAATAAGCCTTGTGAGCAATGCAGCCGTCCACGCCACACCTACCTGGAACACCACGACAAACAGCGCCCACCGGCGTCCAAGCTCCTTCTTCACAGTGGATACCGCCGCCACACACGGTGTGTACAGCAAAGTAAATACAAGAAATACAAACGCGGTCGCCGGAGAAAATACACCCGCCAGCATTTTGGGCAGCATCGCCGTCGTCGTGCCCATGAGCACCGCTGCCGAGCTCACTACCGCCTCCTTTGCGGTAAATCCTACGATCAGGGATGTACACATGCGCCAGTCCGTAATGCCAAGCGGCGCAAAAACCGGCGTGACAATGCGCCCAATGGACGCCAGCATACTGTCAGAACTGTCCACTACAACATTAATCCTCGAATCAAAGGTCTGCAAAAACCAGATTACGATAGATGCCAGAAAAATGACGGTAAACGCCTTCGTAATAAAATCCTTCGCCTTATTCCACATAAGCATACCCACACTTCTGGCACTTGGCAGACGGTAATTGGGGAGTTCCATCACGAATGGAACCGGCTTCCCCCGAAAAAGCGTCTTATTGAAAATAAGTCCGCACACAATTCCCATAAAAATGCCGATAAGATACATGCTTATCATCACCAGTCCCCGGTGGTTTGGAAAAAAAGTCAGCGTAAACATACCGTAAATCGGGAGCTTTGCACTACAACTCATAAACGGCGTGAGCAATATCGTCATTTTTCGGTCCCGTTCGCTTGATAGCGTCCGCGCCGACATAACCGCCGGAACAGTACAGCCAAACCCGATCAGCATCGGTACGAAACTCCGCCCTGAGAGTCCAATTTTCCTCAGAAGCTTATCCATGACAAACGCCACCCGCGCCATATAACCACTGTCTTCCAAAATCGACAAAAAGAAAAACAGGATCACAATAACCGGAACAAAGGACAGCACACTTCCAACTCCTGTAAGAATCCCGTTTACGACAAGAGAACGGACAACCGGATTTATGCCGTAGTTGGTAAGCCCCTCCTCTACCCAATCGCTCGCAACCGCGATACCATCTGCAAGCAAATCGGAAAGCCAGCTGCCTATCGTCCCAAACGTAAGCGCAAATATGGAAAACATAATACAGAGAAAAATCGGAATCGCCAAATATTTATTTGTCAGGACGCGGTCAATCCGCACACTTCTCGTGTGCTGCAAACTCTCCCTCGGCTTAACGACCGCATCCCTCACAACTTTGTCGATAAAAGTATAACGCATATCCGCTATTGCCGCCTTGCGGTCCGTGTCCATCTCCCGTTCCATCTCCGTTACGCTGTGTTCAATCATATCAATCTCATTGTCAGAGAGATTCAGGGATTTGAGCAGAGGCTCATCCCGTTCTACAAGTTTGGAAGCCACAAAAGGCGCTGGAATGCCGATTTGTTCGGCATGATCCTCTACCAGATGTGCCACAGCGTGAAGCGTCCGATGAACCGGGCCTGCGCAAAAGTCCTGCCTTCTCGGCCTGCGCCGGGTCTTCGCAACCTTCAGCGCCGTCTCAATCAGCTCGTCCACACCCTCGTTTTTGTTCGCCGATATCGGAATGACCGGGACGCCAAGCTCTTCCTTCAATATATTTACTTTAATCGTACCTCCGTTGGCGCGCACCTCATCCATCATATTCAAGGCGACTACCATCGGTATATTCAGCTGCAACAGCTGTAACGTAAGATAAAAATTCCGCTCAATATTCGTAGCATCAATAATATTTATAATTCCATCCGGATGTTGTTTCGTCAAAAAATCCCTGGTCACCACTTCTTCGTTCGTATACGGCGACAATGAATAGATCCCAGGCAAATCCACCACCTCATCGCCCGTTCCCCGGATCTTCCCTACCTTGCTGTCTACTGTGACACCGGGAAAATTTCCTACATGCTGGTTCGCGCCCGTGAGCTGGTTAAAAAGTGTTGTTTTTCCACAATTCTGATTTCCTGCCAATGCAAACTTCATCGCTACCTCCAATCAATCACACTGAACTTCAATCATCGCTGCGTCCTCGATGCGGAGCGTCAGTTCATATCCCCGCAAGGTTATTTCAATCGGATCTCCCATCGGTGCGACCTTCCGCACCATAACAACCGTCCTCGGGGTCAGTCCCATATCCAGCAGCCGGTCCCGCAGCGCACCCTGTCCATTCACAGCGGTAATTTTTCCCGGCTTTCCTATTTCAAGTTCATTCAGCGTCATTCGATCTCTCTCCTCCTAATCTCCTGTAAAAAACGTGAAGGCTCAATATCCTTGTGAAACCTCTGCTTCGTAAAGGATAAATGTAAATGCTCCCTTGCTCTCGTCATTGCCACATATAAAAGCCGGCGTTCCTCCTCTATATTTCCGCTCTCCACGGCCCTCTGATACGGCACGACTCCCTCATTGACGTCCGGAATAAATACAACTTCATATTCAAGTCCCTTGGAACCATGCATCGTCATCAGCGCTATGCCATGCTCTTCTTGCCCTCCTGTTTCTCCCACCCCCGAACGCCGCGCCTGCCTTTGACGATTTCTCTCCTCCAGCTGCCGTCCATAATGCTCAATATGGTTAAACCATGTGGAAACCGAATCAAATGCCGAAGCATCCTCCTTCAGCTCGTCCACAATCTCCTCCCAGTCCTTCGCATTTACACTTCTCTCAGCCGCATACTCATGCAAAAAATCACGGTATCCAACCACCTGGTAAATATAATCAATCGCGCTGTATGGCGTCATGTTTTTCATCGCAAATAAATCGTTTTGCAACGTATTAATCCGCTCGCACATATACGGTTTATCCCGGTAATACTCATACAACATGCCAAAAGAAATATCCTCCGACTGGAACGCCGCCCTGCTCAAGTACCGTTTAGGACGGTTCGCAATCTTCATAAAGCAATTCCGGCTCCGGTCCCCGCCAGCCATTTTCATATACGTAGTCAAGTCACGCGCCACCCAGTGTTCAAACACATTCTGCACATTGTCCTTCATCACAAATGGAATATTATACTCCATAAATTTCCGCGAAAAGACATTCATCTGCCTTGCCGTCCGAAACAGAATAGCGATATCGTCCACATCTACCCCTTTCTGCCGATATTCCCGGATCTTTGCAACAATCGCATCCGCCTGGGAAACCATGTTGCCAAACTGTGCGAGATGCACACTATCGCCTCTGCCGCGCATTGCCTGGAGTTCCTTATTATAACGTTTCTGATTGTTCGAGATCAGCGAGGACGCCGCCGAAAGTATTTGTGAACGGCACCGGTAATTGCCTCCGATTGTGGCGCGCCCAAGCTGTTTAAATTGTTTGGGGAAAGATAGCATGATATCCGGCCGGGCTCCCCGGAACCCATATATAGACTGGTCGTCGTCCCCTACAATAAATAAATTATTTTCAGGCAGGGCAAGCATTTTGATGTTCTCATACTGGAGCCGGTTAATATCCTGGAATTCGTCAATCAATATATAGCGGAACCTCTTCTGCCACGCCGCCAGAATATCCGAGCGCTGCCGGAACAATTCATACGTATACAAAACCATATCGTCAAAATCCAAATAGCGGTTCTTCTGCACCCTGACCTGGTATCCTTTATAAATCTGGCGAAAAATATCCTCCGGGCAGCACGCCGAATCGTAGTGGTCGATATCCATCCCCTCTCCCTTAATCCGGCTGATCTCCTTTTCCACTTCCTCCAGGAATTCCTTTTTATCCTCAATATCGTCGTATTCTGTCTCCATAAGGCTCTCTTCCAGAAACCGGTGCTTGAGGGGCTGCGTCACAATATCTTTCGCCTGGTAGTGATACGCGGCTCTTAGCACTTGAAAGAACAGGGAGTGAAACGTACCGAACCAAACCGGAAGCCGTTTTTGCCCCATAATCTTCTCAAACCGCTCCCGCATCTCTACAGAAGCCGCTTTCGAAAACGTGACGACTAATATATGGGCGGGATCCACGCCCTCCTCAATCAAGTGCTTGACACGGTGGGTAATGACTGTCGTTTTACCCGGACCCCGGACCCGCGAGACACATAAACGGCCCCCTGACATGCTTTATCGCCTGGTTTTGTGCTTGATCAAACTGTAAATTCATTCTTCCTCCCATTTCTGCACATTACTCCTTTTGTGCTTCCAGCAGTTCCATTCCCTTCCGTATTCTCCGAACAGACTCCTCTTTTCCGAGAATCTCCATAATCTCGTAAGCTCCACCCGGCGTCATCTGCTTTCCCGACACCGCTGTGCGGAGCGGCCACAGCGCCTGTCCGTTTTTGCAACCCTTTTGCGCCACATAATCCATCGCCACTTTTTCAAGCGCAGGAATGGAGTAATCATCCAGCTCCTCATATAAAGGCAGCAGTTCCTGCAGAACCTCCAAAGAATTTTCTGCATTCGTCTTCATCTTCTTGTGAGTGTACATAGATATATCATATTCCGGTAATTCCTCGAAAAAATCAATCTTCTCCGTAATATCCGGGAACACCTCAATTCTCGTCTTGACAAGGTCCGCAATCTTCTTTACATCTAAATCCTTTTTGACCGTCTGGCGGATCACAGGCAGCGCGTATGCGTAATACGCCTCATCGTCCATTTTCTTAATGTACTCTCCGTTCATCCATCTGAGCTTAACCAGGTCAAACACGGCGGGCGATTTGCTGATCCTTCGGTAATCAAATGCCTCAATCAGCTCAGCCAGGCTGAATATTTCCCGGTCATCCGAAGGACTCCACCCAAGAAGGGCCACAAAGTTTACGACTGCCTCCGGAATAAATCCCTGCTCCATCAAATCTTCAAACGATGAGGACCCATGACGCTTAGAAAGCTTCTTGTGATTTTCATCGGTGATAATGGGACAGTGGACATAGACGGGAACCTCCCAGCCAAAAGCTTTATATAAACGGTTGTATTTGGCTGCACTCGACAAGTATTCACTTCCCCGTACGACATGGGTAATCTCCATCAGATGGTCGTCTACCACATTTGCAAAATTATAAGTCGGAAAACCGTCCGCCTTTATGAGAACCATATCATCCAGCTCTTCATTTGGCACTGTAATGGTCCCATACAGCACGTCCTCAAATGACGTCTCCCCCTCCGTCGGATTGTTTTGGCGAATGACATAAGGAACACCGGAAGCCAGCTTCTCTTCCACCTCTTCTTTCGAAAGCGACAGACAGTGCTTGTCATATTTCGTAGCCGCCTCCCCCTTTTCCTCGGCATCCTTCCGCAATTGCTCCATACGCTCCTTTGTACAAAAACAGTAGTACGCCTCGCCCTTTTCCACAAGCTGTTTTGCATACTCCAGGTATATACCGGTCCTGGTCCGCTCACTCTGCACATAGGGCCCATAGCCGCCATCTTTATCCGGCCCCTCATCATGCTCAAGCCCCGCCTGCCGCATCGTCTTATGAATAAGCTCCAGCGCGCCCTCTACAAACCGCTCCTGATCCGTATCCTCAATACGGAGAAGGAAATCCCCTCCCTCATGTTTCGCAATGAGATACGCATACAGCGCCGTTCTCAAATTCCCTACATGCATACGTCCGGTCGGACTTGGTGCATATCTAGTCCGTATCTTTTTCATACTCTACCTCTTTTCTGTCCTGATCCAATCTATTTTCAATTTCATTATTACACGAACCTGTCGTTACAAACAAAAACAGGCACCCCAATTTATTATAAATTGGAATACCTGTTTTGTAAAGATAATTATAACCGCAACCTTTATTTTGCCGCGTCTAAAAATGCATAGAAGGATGGCTTCGGATCGTCAATTCCATTTTTAAACAAAAGGGGAGAACATGCGGCCCGCCACGAAATCGTGTCATAAAGTCCCCAAATCGTAATACCCGTAATACCTTTCGGATTAACGGTTTTATCCCGCTCCGTCTGCTTCTTTATAATCAGCTTCATAAAGTCTGAAACAAATGCCGCCTGCTGTTCATCCGTCTCTTTTTTATCAATATACTGCCACGTCTTTCCCTCGTGGTCGAAATTGATCGTGACGTCCAGCTCGGTAATTTGTATTTCCAGACCAGTTGCGAGAAATTTATCCAATGCCGCGCCGTACTCATCCAGTGTCGGACGGGTAATATCCACGTGGCTCTGCATACCGATAGCATTACAAATATTCGTCTTCTCTCCCTCGTTAATAAAGTTGACGAGAGCTACGATCTCATCTGCATTGAAGTAGGTGTCAAAATCATTATTAACTAGTGCCACCTTATCCTGAGCCCCATATTGCTCAAGCATGCCATATGCCAGCTGAAATGCCTTTTTCACATAGGCCGGCTCCATTCCCTTATTGCCATAGACCGTATCCCATGTCTTACCCCATGTGCTGCGGTTCAAGTACTCGTTTACCACATCCCAGGCGTACACAATGCTTCCCACCTCGCCAGTCAGCTCTTTCTCCTTCTCCATCACATGCTTCATGACAGAGCAGATATAGAACTCCATTCTGGCGTCCATGTTTTCCGGCGTCGTCGTCTTTCTGCCTGTGTAATCTACATTAAAGAACCAGGATGGGGTCTGGCTGTGCCATACAAGCGTGTGGGCGCGCATCTTCAAACCGTTGTCCTTCGCCACCTGCAAGGCCTTATCCAGCTTCTCAAATCTGAGCTGTGGAACAATCGGATCCGCGTAATTGTCCGGCACCACATACCCCTGTGCCAGCGCCTCGTCTTTTGTAATACCAGTAACCTCTCCTCCGAGGAGGGCATCTGGCTTCATCTCGTTTTCCAGCGTAAAACTGTTAAACTGCTTCTTCACAAAATTAAGTGTGTTTGCATCCTGCAGCTGCTGGTACGCTTCGTAATTCAGACACGTACCCAAATAATTAAATTGGGTTCCATAGCTCTCTAAAATGCTCCCTTTAACCTCAGGTTTCAAAGTAGCATCCGGCTTTTTGGATGACTGGCCTGGCGCTTTCGAAGCCTCTGCGCCGGAACTAGCTGTCGGTACCTCTGTCGGCATTACGGTCGGACTTGCCACTGCATTAACGGGCGGCGTCACAACTGGATTCCCCGTTCCGCCAGCGGATGGCTGTGTTGTCGCAGGATCCGCTTTTTTCTTTGTCTTCTTCGTAACCGTGATGCGGCATTTCAAGGTATAGGTTTTCTTTCCTTTTACGCTACAAATAATGTTCGCTTTTCCTTTTCCCTTGCCGGTAACCTTGGCGGCAAATTTCCCCGCCTTTTTTACACCTGCCACTTTTTTATTGCTGCTCTTCCATGTTATCTTCGTGCCTTTGGCCTTTTTAACCTGAAGCTTCTTTGACGAACCCGCCTCAAGCTTTAAACTACTCTTAGAAAGCTTCGGCTTCGCTGCCGCCGCTGCCTCCCCAGGCTGCCCAAACAACGCGAGGCACATGGCTGCTGCAAGCATTCCCGCTATTTGTCTTTTCATAATATCTCCTTACCTCCATTCGGAATTGTTTTCACTATGGCTGCATCCAGATCTTTGCCGCATCCAGAAACGCATAGAACGATGGCTTCGGCTCATTGATACTATTTCCGAACAGAAGCGGTGTCATTTCTTTGCGCCATGACATCGCATCAACCAGTCCCCAAATTGTCACGCCTGTGACACCTTTCGGATTAACAACAGTATTACGGTCTTTGTGCTTCTTCACAATCAGTCTCATGAGATCTCCCACAAACGCCGCCTGGTCTTCATTTGTCTGGCCCTTATTCTTATACTGGAATGTCTCGCCTTCAAAATCATAATTGATGGTGACGTCCATCTCCGTAATCTGCACTTCCAATCCCGTAGCCAGGAATTTATCTAATGCCACACCGTACTCATCCAGCGTCGGACGTCCGATATCCACATGCGTCTGCATGCCAATTCCGCCACAGATCTTAGCTTCCTCACCCTCATTGATGAAATTAACAAGCGCTACAATCTCATCCGCACAGAAATAAGTATCATAATCGTTATTAAACAGAACAACCTTATCCTGAACCCCGTACTGCTTCAACATATCATAAGCCAGCTCAAACGCTTTCTTGACATAAGACGGGGCCAGGCCCATATCGCCATATACGTCCGCCCATGACTTACTGCTCGGCTGGTTGTCGCGGTGAACGTACTCATTCACCACATCCCAGGCATAAATAATGCTTCCCGACACACCTGTGAGCGCCTTTTCCTTATCCATCATATGCTTCATAACCGTTCGCACATAGAACTCAAGCCTGCCGTCCATAACTTCTGGCGTCGCATTTTTGCCGTTTCTGTAATTTCCGGCAAAAAACCATGCTGGGGTCTGCTGGTGCCACATAAGCGTGTGGGCGCGCATCTTCAAACCATTTTTGTGGGCTACTTCAAGCACCTTATCCAGTGTTTCGAAATTCAGCCGCGGCACATTGGAATCTGTATAGCTCTCCGGAATTACGTATCCGAGCGCCTCTGCTTCGTCCCTCGAAATAAGCGTAGCTCCCCACGCACCGCCGAGCACCGTATCCGGCTTCATCTCATCTTCCAAAGTAAAGCTGTTAAAGTGCTCCTTCACAAAAGCGAGCGTCTTTGCATCCTGCAAATCCTGGTTTCCTCTCCAACCGTTATAATTCAAACTGCTTCCCATATAGTTGAAAATGCCTGTATATCTCTTCAAAATACTGTTCGATGTCAGGTCCGGCGTCGGCCCGGGAGCGGTTGGCGCCGTAGAAGGAGCCAAAGAAGCAGCTGGTACTGTCGCCGGAGCTGACGGCACATTCGCTGCCGGAGCAGATGCTTTCGGCTTTGCCGTACTTTCTTTCTTCTTAACTGTAACATTACATTTCAGGGTAACGGTTTTCTTTCCTTTCTTCACCTGGCAGCGGATAACTGCTTTCCCTTTCGTGGCCTTTGCCGTAACCTTTCCGCCGTATTTTCCCGACTTTTTCACAGTGGCCACTTTCTTATTGCTGCTCTTCCAAGTAATCTTTGCTCCGGAAGCCTTCGTCACTTTCAGCGTCTTGGCCGTCCCTTTCCCCTTCAACACAATACTCTTCTTGGAAAGCTTAGGCTTCGCTGCGGCCTGGATATTCCCACTTCCCCCAATAACCGTCGCGCACACTGCCAGTGCCAGCACTCCTGCTACACATCTTTTCATTACCTTCATCCTTTCTCTTTTTAGGCCTTGCCTACATATTTTCTATGTACGTTTTGATACACGTAACTGTGTGATCAATTCCTACAAGATCACTTCGCAGCGACAGGGCGTAATTAAACAAATTATCCCATCTCTCGCCGGAATGATAGCGATAATAATTCCCACGGCTCTTGTCCTTTTTGGCCACTTGCTCCGCAGCATGTCCCGGCTCCAGATTGTCAATCTCGATCGAACGCTGAATCCGGAAATCAAGATCTGCACTGATAAATATATTTACCACATTGTCCAAATCCCGCAAAATATAATCTGCACATCTGCCCACGATAACGCACGGCCCCTCGTCAGCAACTTTCCGGATCACATTGGACTGCGCCAGGAAAATCCTGTCGTCCAGCGACAGCCCGGAAAAACCGACATCCTGGTTCGTAAACACGTTCATGCCCATAGCAATGGAATACAACAGACTATTCGTCGCCTTATCTTCCACCGTCTGAAATGCCGCTTCTGAAAAACCTGTCTCTTTCGCTGCCCTCGAAATAATTTCATTGTCATAAAAAGGGATGTTTAACTGTTCCGCCAGTTTTCTTCCGATCTCTCTTCCACCGCTTCCATATTGTCTGTTTATCGTTATAATCTTTTTCATAAAAAATCACCACACTTTCAATTTTACCGCCACAGGCGGCGCCGCCATAAAGGGGAGCTGTTTGCTCCGAATTTATTGCGTACTTTAATATAATGATACTAGGAAACCCCCTCATTTTCAATGACAAAAACGGCAATTAAATTGATATATCTGGAACCACTCAATCCGGCTCACACCCGGCGAAAAACCGTTAATCCAGACGGCCGCTTCCCCTGTGTTCTTTTCGGTACTGGGTAGGCGTAACCCCCTCGCGGCTCTTAAATTGTCTGGAAAAATGCTCCCAGTTATTATATCCGCATTGCTGGCTGATCTCCGAAATGCTTTTCGTCGACCGGGCCAAAAGCAGTTTCGCCCGGTTAATTCTACTTAATATCACCTCGTTCATACAGGAAATACCAAAATACTTTTTATAGAACTTCTGCAGCGAACGGGTTCCCAATTTGACCTGCTGCGCCATCTCCTCCAGCGTCCACTGCCGCTCCGGATATTGGTAAATCTGTTCCCGCAGCGCCAAAAAGGATTTTTCATAACCCGAATCCTCGTCCGCGTACGCATAATCATGAAGCCGGTGAAAAATAATGTGCATGAGACGGGTCATAATATAAGGAGAGCTCGCATAATTCCATCCATATTCATTGGCAGCGGCCTGCCAGTATATTTTGTATGATTGGTAATCCAGGCAAAACACCGGGACGCCAAACGGCAAAAAACCACTTCTGTAAAGCGCCTCGTCGCAGTGAAACTGGATTCTGCTGTAGACCAGGCCTTCACCGGACGACCGGTAATGAACCCGCTGCCCGGGCTGGTACAAAATACATGTACATGGCGGATATTCCCGCATCTCCCCACCAACCTCAAAGCTTGCACGCGTCTCAAATAACATAATTTCGTATTCGCCGGAAGCAACTATCCGGCTGACCTCAAACCCCTCTTTTTTCCGCTCATCTATGACCGCATATAGGATTTTTACCACCAAAGTGCCTCCTTTTCACCTGCAAAAATGGGGCGGAAAATCCGCCCCACTGGTTCATGTTTTACGAATTAATTAATCACAATAACCGATTGCAAAAATCGTGAACGGCTTTCCTTCGTCCCCGTCCTGCATCTTAATTTCCAGCTCATGCTCCTTCACTTCATCCTCCTGCAATGCACGGAAAATCGAAGCATTATTCCATCCGCCGGTACTATTGCCAAGTGTTCCGACCTTCTGGCCGTCAATATAACAATCCGCTTTCCCAAAGCTGCTACCAGATGCCTGCTTGTAAGCAATAAGTATGCTGCTGCTATTGATCGTCGCCTTAAAGCTGTCGCTTCCCGTTGACGACGTATGTGCCCATACATCTGGGAACCACTGCATTTTCTCCTGGCCGTTTTTAATATACTGCAGCGTCGACTGCGCATTATCTTTAA
Organism: uncultured Eubacterium sp.; assembly: GCA_910584245.1. GTDB lineage: Bacteria > Bacillota > Clostridia > Lachnospirales > Lachnospiraceae > Eubacterium_F. The sequence continues at coordinate 26,508 of CAJTZF010000011.1, read as the reverse complement.
ATACAGAGAAGCTTCCCGGATCCACAGACTTCACCGACTCACGCTGTGAAAGATCCGTCGAAGACTCCAGTGTCTTCATACCGACAAACTTGTCTCCTTTCAACGGTTTTATATCATCGAGAGACGCAATATTGTCCTCTTCCTTCTCTTCTTTATCAACGGTCATGAACATATTCATGATACAGTCAGCCATATATCTGTGGCCGCCTACATCCGGGTGTCCATAGGAGGTATCCGTATTCCCCTCAATCCAGTAGAACCACTTATCAAAATCAGGCTTACTGCAGGAAGACATACCCTGTCCCGGACTAACCATCGCAAGATCATAGTATTTTCCGAATTCCGAATAATCCTTTTCATGCGCGCACTTGCCGGTGTAAAGCACAAACATAAGTACTACTGCCGAACCCTGGTCTAATGCGGTACGGATAATGCTCTCATATGTGTCCGCATCATTTCCGCCGTCATTTACCGCAAAATCTATGAACAGTATGTCCGGATATTGGCCGTGCTCCATCTGGTCAAGCACATCGCGCTGATATCTTATAATACCGAGCGACGAAGGTGTTCCGCTCATTCCCGCATTGATGAAATGTACATTACTTCCATCGCCTGCCCCAAATGTGTGCTTAAACTGGTTGTAAGACTCTTTTGCGTAGCAGTCGTCGTTATCTGTCTCAGAAGCCGCGAATCCCTCTGTAATAGAGCCGCCGAGATAAGCAAGTGTAACATCCTCGCCTGCCTGCGCTTTTTCAATCGCCTTCTTAATCCTTGCGTTATTCCCGGAAGAGAGCGTTGAATTTGCAACCATCCCCGCATAATCCGCATTTTCAAAAGGCATTGCCTCTACTGTCACGTGATCGACGGTGAAGTTTACTCCCTCCGCACTAAACTTAAGATTGAAATCATTGGAGTACTTCGGTACCTCAAACGTAAACTCCTGCTTAGTCTTTTCCCCGCTTGGACAGCTGAATGACTGTGAATCCGACATCGGCTCCATCCACTTCTTGGAAATATATGCGCCATTTTTCGTAAATTTGAGGTATTCTCCCTCATATCCGACCGAAATGTCCGCCGCGCTGCCGGTATCCTGCAAAAATTCTGCCGTCACTTTGCACAAGCCGCCGTACTGCATCGCTTTTTCCAACGGTATTGTAATTTCCGATTCTACCACCTTACTGCTGCTTCCGTCGAAATCAATCGTCTGAAGCTCATACGCTGGTTCTACTGTCGGACGCTCCGCCGGTGCATTTGTCGGCTCCGTCGTCGGATCCACTGTCGGCGCCGTGCTCTCCGTCGGCGCGGAAGATAACGTATTTGCCGAAGGCGGTGTCACCGTACCCGGTGATGTCATTGCCGGCATACTTGGCTTTACCGCAGCCTTTGTCTTAACCGTAACCTTAACTGTGCCGAGCTTCTTCGTCTTTTTCTTTAATGTCTCCTTTACCGTAACCTTTGCAGTTCCCTTTTTCACTGCTGTGATTACACCTTTTTTACTTACTTTAATTTTCTTGTTGGAAGCCTTAAACGTGTACTTCGCCTTACTATTCTTTCCTGTAATCTGGATCGTCTTTTTCTTACCAACGTACAACGATACCTTTTTTGTTTTTAATTTCGTTTTTTTAGCCGCCTGTGAATCCGCCGGATTCACCAGTGCTCCCCCAAAACACGAACCCGCCATAACAAACGCCAAGGCAAACGAAAGGATTCGTCTGTTTGTTTTTTCCAGCATGTCGCTACCTCCTTCTCAATTTAAAAATTGAGTTATTTTATTAAGTATACAACACATTTTATCATATCCCAATGACTTTTTCGGAAAAAATTTTGATACATTCAGCACTATACGTGCACTATAGCAGCACTCTCTCTTAATTTTTTACATTAATGGCATCCCTTGCCACAATTGCGGCAATCACCGCCACACTGGATCGACTTTCCCTGCTTTTTATCCCTTACTATACTTCTTACAGCAAGGACAACTGCCACCACAACAGCGGCCAATACTACAACTGTTCCCATGCAAATCTCCCCCTTTCACCACGTACCCTGCCGCACCTCGAGGGGCGGAAAAGCATATATAACAAACCAAGTAAAACAATAACCGCTGCAATCAGTCCGACCGCATTGGGCGAACCCGCGAATAGCATTCCAAACTGGTAAATAATCAACGCCGTGGCATAAGCAAATGCACACTGGTATCCAATGGCAAACCAAAACCATTTGATGTGGTTCATCTCCCGCTTAATCGCGCCAATGGCCGCAAAACACGGAGCACACAAAAGATTAAAAGCCAGAAAGGCATAGCCTGCCACCTGCGACAACCCCTCGAAGTCAAGAACGCCAAATACGCCGACTACCTCTTCCTTTGCCACCAGTCCCATAATCGTAGCCACGGCCGCAGACGCATCCCCAAACCCGAGCGGGGCAAAAATCCATTTTATCCAATCCCCAAAGTGCCCGAGAAGGCTATCTGACAACTCCATTTCCGCATGGAATCCAAATGCACCGGCCTCCCATCCAAAAGAAGAACCAAGCCAGATAATGATGGAAGAAACGAGTATCACCGTACCCGCCCGCTTAATAAAAGACCATCCGCGCTCCCACATACTCCGGAGAATCGTTCCCGCCGCCGGCAGATGATACTCTGGCAGCTCCATGACAAACGGCGCGGGATCCCCCGCAAACATTCTTGTCTTTTTCAAAATAATGCCTGAAACAATAACAGCGAGTATTCCAAGAAAATATGCACTTGGCGCAACCCATCCGGCTCCTCCGAATAACGCGCTCGTAATCAGTGCGATAATCGGGAGTTTTGCCCCGCACGGGATAAACGTCGTCGTCATAATCGTCATTTTCCGGTCCCGGTCGCTCTCAATCGTGCGGGAGGCCATAATACCCGGAACGCCGCATCCGCTTCCGATCAGCATTGGAATAAAGGACTTTCCGGACAGTCCAAACCGGCGGAACATGCGGTCCATTATAAACGCGACGCGCGCCATATAGCCGCAGGATTCAAGAAATGCCAAGAACATGAACAGCACAAGCATCTGGGGCACAAACCCGAGAACTGCGCCCACACCAGCTACAATGCCGCCGACCAGGAGCCCGTGCAGCCAGTCCGCACAGCCGAGCGCCTCAAGCGCATCCCCGACAAGCACGGGAATGCCGGGAACCCATATGCCAAAATCGGCAGTTTGCACTTCCTCCCCTAATGCCTCCATCGGCCCGAGGACCATTTCCGACACGTCATATCCTTCCTCTGCCAGCGAATCACCGTACCATCCATATGCCTCTTCAAATGCGCCATAATCCTCTTCCTGCACCGCGCCAAGCACCTCACCGGCACCGGCTACCCCTGCATCCGCCGCCCCCGACACCGCGGAAAGAAGCTCTTCGCTGAAAATATGCTCCTTTGCATACTCTGTCACGGCATCGTCATAATCACTTCTGCCAATTCCACACAAAAACCATCCGTCACCAAATAAGCCGTCATTTGTCCAATCCGTCGCCAGGGTGCCGACCGAGGTCACAGAAAAGTAATATACAACAATCATAATGACAGCAAATATCGGCAGCGCAAGAATACGGTTTGTCACAATTCTATCAATTTTGTCAGAAACCGTCAACTTCCCTCTGTGCGATTTTGTAATACAATCTCCAATCATTCCGGATATGTATTCATATCTCTCATTGGTAATGATGCTCTCAATATCGTCGTCAAAGCTATCCTCAAGCGGTTCCACAAGCGGCGATGCGTCCGGCACAAACCTCATCAGCTCCGCCAGTTTCCCGTCCCTCTCGAGAAGCTTAATCGCAAAAAACCTCCGTTGGTGAGATGGTATGTCCTCCGGAAGCAGCTCTCCGGCCTGGCAAACCGCCTCCTCAACCTCATCACAAAAGAAAGGGCGAACCGCTGTCTTTTTTCCCGCCATCGACAGCGCCTTCTCCGCCGCCTTCCTCACGCCGGTTCCTTTTAGCGCGCATATTTCTACCACCTCACAGCCAAGCCTCTCCCCGAGCCTCGCCGTATCAATTATGTCCCCCCGCTTCGCAACAGCGTCCATCATATTAACTGCCATAATAAGCGGAATGCCAAGCTCCATGAGCTGTGTGGACAAATAAAGGTTTCTCTCCAGATTCGTGCCGTCTACTATATTTATAATGACATCCGGCTTCTCATGAATCAGGTAATTTCTCGCCACGACCTCCTCAAGCGTATACGGAGATAGGGAATAAATCCCCGGAAGATCCGTAATAATAACATCCTTATGATTTTTCAATTTTCCTTCTTTTTTCTCCACCGTTACCCCGGGCCAGTTTCCGACAAACTGGTTTGACCCCGTGAGCGCATTAAACAATGTTGTTTTTCCACTGTTTGGATTTCCCGCTAACGCTATTTTAATCGACATACTTCCCCTCATTTCTGCATACATAGGTATGCGTTTTGCTTTTATTCTACCTGGATCATTTCAGCGTCCGCTTTTCGCAGGGATAGCTCATACCCCCTCACGGTAACCTCCACCGGATCGCCCAGCGGAGCTACTTTTCTCACATAAATGCTCGCACCTTTCGTGATTCCCATATCCATAATGTGCCTTTTCACACTGCCCGCACCGAGCAAACGCACCACCCTCACAGTCTCCCCACACGGAGTATTTTTTAATGTATTCATACTCTATTTCCTTTCTATCATAATCTTGTTTGCCATCTTCTTCCCGATTGCGATTCTGGAATCCAATACCCCTACAATGATATTTCCATCCACTCTGCTGATCACTGTGACAGAACCTCCCTCGACAAACCCAAGATTGTTCAAAAAACGCCGTGTATCATCCTTTCCCGCAATCCGGTTAATCACCCCTTCCTGGCCGGGAGAAATCATAGACAATGGCATATCCGTCACCTTCCTTTCTAATTTTCTTATACCACAAACTTTTATTATTTATCTCTTACTATTGTTAGTATATACTAACTACAATTAGATGTCAAGAACCTTTTCATAATTTGATTTTATATTTTTTATATGGTATACTGGGGCAAAGACCAGACCCGGCACAAAAAGCCGTGTTACAAGGAAGAAGAGAAAAACTATGACATTAAATGAATCTTCAGAAAATTACCTGGAAACTATTTTGATGCTGAGCAATAAACTCCCCGTCGTGCGCTCCGTCGATATCGCTGAAAGCATGGGATTCAAAAAACCCAGTGTGAGCGTCGCAATGAAGCAGCTCCGCGAAAACGGTTATATTACTGTGACGAAAGCCGGCTTCATCTATTTGACCGACAAGGGAAAAGAGATCGCTGAGATGATTTATGAACGGCACGAGTTTTTGAAATCGTGGCTGATCAGCCTTGGCATTGACGAAAAGACGGCCGCCGAAGACGCGTGCCGCATGGAACATGACATCAGCAAAGAAAGCTTCCGGGCCATAAAGGAATATATATCAAATAAATAATTCAAGAACGCTGGAAATCCGGCTCTTTCCAGCGCTCTCTTTTATTCACTCATAATCCGCCGCGCGCGTTTGTACATCGACAATTACCGCCTGTTTACCGCACACTTTACATTGTGGGGATGCATGCCCAAATACCGCCTCACGGAACTTCATCGGGAGCCCGTCAAACACAAGCATACGGCCTGTGAGAAGATTACCCATATCCAATAAATATTTCAGCGCCTCCAATCCCTGGAGGCTGCCAATAATCCCCGCCATCACACCCAGTATTCCCACCTCCTGGCAGCTCGGAATACTGCCTGGCTCTGGAATCTCTTCAAAAATACAGCGATAGCACGGCCCCTGTCCCGGCACATATGTCATCAGCTGTCCCTGAAAGCCCAGAACCCCTCCGTGGCAAAACGGCTTTTTGGCGATGACACAGGCGTCATTGATCAAAAATTTTGTCGGGAAATTATCCACACACTCTAAAATAAAATCGTACTCCCGGATAAGTTCCATGATGTTGCCCGCTGTCAGCCGTACGGGATACGTCTTCACCGCAACGCCCGGATTTAATTTCCCGAGCATTTCCCTGGCCGAATCCACTTTTTTCTTCCCGACCTGCTCTGTCGTATGTAAAATCTGCCTTTGCAAATTGGACAATTCCACGCAATCATCGTCCACAATACCAATCGTACCTACTCCCGCCGCCGCCAAATAAAGGGCCGCTGGCGCTCCTAACCCTCCGGCCCCCACGATCAGTACTTTGGAGCATCGTAATTTCTTCTGCCCGGATATTCCCACCTGTTCTAGCATCAGATGCCTGGCATAGCGCTCCGCGTCCATTTCACTAAATTCCGGCTCCTGCCGATTCGGCGCACCCCCATCGGATGCCTCTCGTTCTGTATACATGCCAACCCCTCTTTCTTGCACTTTATTTACTAGCTTTCAATTTACACAAACAAAACACAATGTTCAATCGAACAAAATGTAAATTTTGTATGAACGACAAAAAAATTCCCCTTTTCCCATTTTTTTGTGTATAATAAGTGTAACGTGTTAAATCACTTTCCTATATATTACTTGATTGTAAATGCGTGCTGGTTGTGGCATTTCACAAATGCCCGGATAAAAATGACGGGGAAGGAGGCTACGGACACAAGTTCATCCCACAGCGGCATTTAAAATAACAAAATACAGTAAACAGGGTTTACAAATTTAGGAAAGGATAGTATCATGACGAAACAAATCAAATCAAAATTATATGTAGTGGGTATGCTTGTTATTTTCGGAATTATCGTCTCCATGCTGCGTTACGACGCGGCGTCCGCGGCAGAAGACAGGCTAAAAAGCGGTTCTGTCCGGAGCTCATCGAACAACAATCCTATTATGGATCACAAATTTAGCGCAGACCCGTTTGCCATGACATACAACGGAAGAGTGTATGTGTATATGACAAACGACAGCGAATCGTATAACCTCACAAGCAAAGATGCCAACGGCCACCCTACGGCAGCCGTTAAGTACAGTAACATTTCTACTATTTCTGTCGCTTCTTCGAGCGATATGGTCAACTGGGTTGACCACGGAGATATCAAAGTAGCTAACCTTACTTCATGGGCCAGAAATTCATGGGCGCCATCGGCATGCTGGAAGCGGATCAACGGCAAGGACAAGTTTTTCTTATACTTCGCCGATAATGCGAACGGCATAGGCGTTTTACAGGCCGATTCTCCCCTGGGGCCATTTACAGAGCCGCCGACAGGAAGCCAGTTAATCAAAAGAGGGTCACAGGCCGCCCAAGGCGTTGAATGGCTGTTTGACCCAGCTGTGCTAGTTGACGACGACGGAAAAGGATATCTCTACTATGGCGGAGGCATTCCGGCAAACGCATCACAGCACCAGAAAAATTATCCAGGGACCGCAAGAGTCGTACGGCTGGCAGACAACATGGTACAGCTCGCGGGAAATGCGGTAGCCATCGATGCACCCGGCATTTTTGAGGACTCCGGCATACACAAGAAAAATGGAAAATACTATTATACGTATTGCTCCAACTTTTCAAATAATCTTTCGATAACGGGAACCGGGAACATCTGCGTTATGGAAAGCAGAAATCCAATGGGGCCATTTACGTATGTCGGCATCGTGCATGAAAACCCATATACATATTTTAGAATTGGTGGAAATAATCATCATGCCTTTTTTGAATTTAATGGAAGTACTTATTTAACGTACCATGCGCAGACAGTAACAAAGGCATTAGGAATCCCGGAAAACCGCCAGGGATACCGGTCCACGCATATTGACAAGGTCTCTTATGATGCAAATGGCCATATAAAGCCAGTTCGAGGAACCTATCAAGGTGTCCCACAGACCAAAAACCTGGATCCTTATGTGCGCAATGAGGCTGAGACAATCGGCTGGAGCAGCGGACTAAAAACCGACTTCTGCTGGCAGCCAGGTTCCTTTATCAGCTCTTCAAACATGAAGGTCTCCCATATCCATAACGGAGACTGGCTGGCTGTATCCGATGTTGACTTAAAAACGGGATTAAATTCGATCACCATGCATGCAGCCCCGTTAAATGGCGGCGGCTCTATTGAGGTCAGACTGGATAGCCGGTACGGAACGAAATTAGGAGAAATTCATATCTCCGGAAATTCATCAACATGGAAGGACTATACTGCTTCCTTGACAACAGCAACAGGTGTTCACGATATTTACTTTATATTTAAAGGCTCTGCCTCAGGTGAACTATATTATTTGGATTATTGGAAAATGTCGAGATCCAATAACACAAATGTACCAACGGCAGACGGAAACGAGCTTGTAAAGAATGGTAATATCGAAGACGGCACCGCAAACTGGAACAGCTTATATGGATGTAATGTGGGCTTAGGCTATGTCACTGTGCATTCCGGCAGCCTTTCGCTGAAAGCAGCAAACAGGACTATGACAGCTGCGGGCGCTATGCAGGATATGACAGGCCGGCTTGAGAAAGGAACGACCTACGATGTCAGCGCGGCTGTGCGGTATAATTTATCCGAAAATCCGAAAGCGACGGACAAGACGCAATTCTACATAAGCATTATTTATGGGGATGGCAAAATTGAAAATATGGCAACGGTGACAACTGCCGGTGATCAATGGGCGGTTATCAACGGCAAATATACTGTTCCTGCAAATGCTGATCTAAGTAGCGTCAAAGTATTTATCGAAACTGCCTACAAAGCAAACCCGACTGCCCAGGATCTGGTTTCCTTTTTCATCGACGATGTTTCGATCAAGAAATCGGCCGGGCAAATTGCGAGCGGCGACGGATCGGTAACGGATGGATGGTATTACATTAAAAATACGAACTCCGGAAAATATTTGCAAGTAGCCAACAACACAGGCGGCAACAGCGTAAATGTTGAAATCGGGTCTGGCACAGGCGCAGCAAGCCAGAAATGGTATGTGAAGAACGCCGGCAATGGTTATGTCACTTTGAAAAACGGTCTCGGGTATATGCTCGACGTCCAATATGGCGCAGACAGTGACGGAACCAATATCCAGACGTATACCGCAAACGGGGCAGACGCCCAGTTGTTTATGATCAAGAAAACAGCTACCTCAAACATTTACGGTATTACAACAAAGGTTTCAAAAGACGCAAAAGCACTTGACGTATACAATTTCGGCAAGTCCGACGGCACTAATGTATGCCAGTGGCAATACAATGCAACGTCAAACCAGACATGGACATTTGAAGCTGCCAAGTAATGGCTAATAGCTAATGCAATAATAACTTAATACAGCAAAAAGGTGCATATCCATATGGAATGCACCTTTTTTATGTCATTTAACAATCTTTTCTGTCATTACATCACGAAACATACTTAATTGATATTTCTGTAATCGTAAGTCCTTTAATCTGTGCGCCGTAAGCTGGAATTCTAAAGCAAAGTGTTGGACACTCCTGCGCTGCTTCGAGCTCTAAACTATCAAGAACAAAGTCTCCCTCTTTAACCTGATCACCAAGCATACCCAGGTTGTTATTCGTAGATCCTCCCGTTATTCCAATTGGACTTGTATAAATACGGAATCCTGTAGCCCCTGCAGCAAAACTACCTTTCACGGTCACTTGAATCTTCTCTCCTTGTACGAGTTTATTTGGAAGAGAAATGCTCATACCTTCTGTCTCATTATTTACCGTGACGGCTGTCACTTTGCCATTGGAATCTTTCACCTGGTTCAACTCACCGCTGCCATTTGCTACAGCTCTGACTGCCGTACCCAGGTCAATCTTAATATCTTGATCTTTGTAAGCTTCGCTAACGGTCAAAGTAACCTCTTGTTCCTTCACTACTTTGCCATCGGCATCCTTAACCACAACCGTGATCGTAACCTCGCCTGCTTTGTGTCCAGTCACAATTCCCTGTGTCTGATCCTCTGGATTTGCTTCTACTGTAGCGACCTCAGCATCACTCGTTTTGTATTCAAGAACATAACCCTCATCAACCTCTACATTAATTGTTGCCGGGATGTTTACCTCTGCTGCACCAGGAGCGGATACAGAAAGTGCTACCTCGTCCGTCGGTGTAATCAAAATCTTCTCTAACGTTACGATGTCTTCTTCTGTTCTGTCTTCTGTTATGTTGCGCAATGCAAAGGATTTGATTTCAGCATAGTTAGTTATAAAATGTGACGGCTGAAGTTTAAATCCTAACTTGCCAGCTGCTCCTTCCTCTGAACGAAGCACAGCTTTTTCCTGTATTTGATAAGGCTGGCTTATATCCGCATTCGTAGAAAGAGCTATCACAATCTTAGACGTACGATTATTCACCATATCACTACCAGTCTTCATTGAAAATACGGCTTCAACAATGTCCGTTTTCTTTACCCTGATTGACTTATCGAGAACAACCGCAAACCAGTCATTAACACCGGCACTAGCAGGTATTTCAACATCTTTTCCAATCACATACGTAATCGGTGTAATTTCGATTTTAGCTGTCGCTGTATCCGTCGCCGTTTTTTCACCGGATTTAACCGTTACCGTCACGGAAACCGTTACTTCGCCTAACTCTTTAGCCGTAATAACTGCCTCTACGCCATCCGTCTCAATCGTCGCAGCAGTACCTTCGATTGCCCATGTAACGCTCTCGATTGTACCAGTATCTACGGATACGGATATGCCTGCGGTCTCTGCCAATGCCAGCTCTGTCGGAGCGGACTCAATCGTTGCTTTTACGATCAGCGCGTCTTTCTTCACAACACGAAGATTCGCTTCTGCTTGTACCGTAAATTCTTTTCCTTCCACGGTTACCTTTACATTAGCTGTAACAGTTGTTTCTCCTTCTGCCACACCAGTAACTACAGCCTTTGTAACATCGTCATTATCTGCCTGGACAGTAGCTACAGCAGCATTCTCCACTGACCATTGTACAGCTGTGACCTCGCCTGCGCTGGTTGTCACTTCGGCAACTGCCTCATCTTCCTCGCGAATAGCGTGGTCAAGAACTAAATTAACTTCTGGTTCTTCGATCACAGGTTTTGAAGATTGACTTGGTTTTGAAGATTGGCCCGGCTGGGATGACTGACCCGGCTGGGATGACTGACCCGGCTGGGAGGACTGTCCTGGCTGGGAGGACTCACCTGGCTGGGAGGATTCACCCGGCTGGGATGACTCACCTGGCTGGGATGACTCACCTGGCTGGGAGGATTCACCCGGCTGGGAGGATTCACCCGGCTGGGATGACTCACCTGGCTGGGAGGACTGTCCCGGCTGAGAGGACTGTCCTGGCTGGGATGACTGACCCGGCTGGGACGATGCTCCCGGCGCCTGGCTTGCTGCAGGAGCCTGACTTGCCCCCGGTACGGACGGCGCCTGGCTGTTAGTCGGTACCGATGGTTTCTTAGCGTTCTTTACTTTAACCTTTAAAGTAAGTTTTGTAGCTTTCTTCTTACCCTTTACTGTAACCTTTACAGTAATCTTTGCACTTCCCGCCTTCTTTCCAGTTACTTTAATAGCCGTCTTGCCTGACTTCTTTACTGTGGCGATTTTCTTTTTGCTGGTCTTTACCGTCAGCTTTTTAACTTTCTTAGCCTTTACGTTTTTAATAGTTACCTTTTTGCTTTTCCCCTTAGTCACGGTAATGGATTTTTTCGACAGCTTAATTTTCTTCGCTGCGTCTGCCTCTGCGGCTGTTCCCATCAGGGATACCGTCAATGCAGCTGCCATAACTGTGGCAAGAGCTTTTTTGAAATTTCTCCTCAAAATTCTTACCTCCTATACAAATTAAGTACACCTCTGCGACGAACACATCGAAATCCATCGAATATGCGATTTTATTATAACTCAATGTGACTATTATTTCAAGTCATATTTGTTTATCGTTTAATATAAAAAGCACCATCTGTACCAAATTTTGCTTTGTCTGTACAGATGGTGCCTAATTATTTTATAAGTTTTGGTAAATTTTAGATTTATTTATTCTTGTAAATTTTATTCTGTGCACTTTGGTTATTTGCCAAAATCCTGAGCTGCTTTGATAAACGCATCATAGGATGGCTTTTTATCTGACACGTTCTCGCCAAAGAGAAGTGGTGAACTGTCTTTAATCCAAGACGACGCGTCCGTGATTCCCCAAACGGTCACAGAAGTAATATTTGCCCCGGCTGCCTTCTGGCGCAGGATTGCATTCATGTATGCCGCATAAGCATCTGCATTCTTCTTCCATGCATCCGTTTTGTCTGCCTCTGATGTCTCACTGGTTACAGTCGGACTAGCTACATCCAGCTCTGTGATCTGGATTTCAAACCCGGCCTTGTGGAACGCCTCGATTGCTGCCTCATAGAACTCTGCCCCCGGCTTCTCCACACCTACATGGGACTGCATACCGATACCATCACAAATCTTTTCGCCGTTCGGATTGAACTCATCATCCTTCGCGTTCATGTTATTAATGAGCGAAACTACAGAATCCACGATATCATATGTACTGAAATCATTGTAGATCAATGACACTTTGTCTCTCAGATTATTCTCTTTCAATACATCATGAGCTACTGCAAACGCCTTCTTAACATATGGTGAATTCAAATCTTTGTCACCGAAAATACACTGCCAGTAATTTGTATATTTGCCACTCTTAAATTGCATATGCAAATACTCATTTACTACGTCGTAGGAAGAAATCACATCTCCGTAACCGCCATCGATAATATGCTTGAGCATTGTTCTTACATACATCTCCTGCCGCGTGTACATCGTCTCTTTGTCCGTGTACCTCTCTGGGAAGCTGGTCGCACTTGAAGGATCATCTTTGTACTCCGTGTAATTCTTCGTGAAGAAGTACTGCGGCATCTGGCTGTGCCAGAATGGGGAGTGGATACGAACCTTCAATCCGTTATCCTTAGCGATCTTCAGAATCTTATCCATCTTGGAGAACCGGATCTCTGGTACAATGACATTTCCATCGGCATCCTTGTTGTCCGGGCATGCCTTATATGCATCATCCACTACATAGCCGGCAGCTGCCTCATCTGTGATCATCAATGTCTTATTTGTTCCCATCAGCTCATCCAGTTTCATTTCATTACCCATTGTAATGCTGTTGAAATGATGTTTCACAAAACCAAGTGTATTCTCATTCATGAGCTGGTCATAAGTCACTGCTACACCCATCGTCGGAATATGGGATGCATAAGCATCCTTGATGCCTGTAAGCGTAGAATCAAACGGCTTCGGAGCTGCGATTCTCTCGAGCTGGAAATCGTCTATAAGGAAGCTTGCCTTTCCAAACTGAACCCTTCCGTTTCTTTCCGTTGTCTCTATGTAGAAAATAAACTCATAGAAATAATCTGGCACAGAGAACTCTGTCTCAATCTTCGTCCACTCATCCGACTTAATCGGATACCATGTATCCCTCGGATAATTCTCACAGTGCAGGTTATCTCCACCTTCGTTTGCCTCGTCCTCTTCCTTATCTTCCTGTGAATAATACTGCGCACTGGACACCATCAGGTCAAGCCTGTTGCCCCATGCCTCGCCAGCTTCACTTTCCGGAATTTTCGCCCAGAACGAAACGCGGTATTTACCACCCGGCGTAATGGACTTTGTAAGATCAAGAGCTGGACCATTCCATGCATGTCCTTTTCCGTCTTCGCCCTCTCTTCCTGTCATAAGAAGCGCTGCTTTTCCCTCATGAGCTTCATCTGTAATCTCAATTCTGCAGCCCTCATTACCTCTTGCATACCAATCGCCCTCACCATTTTCAAAATCTTCGGTGTAGTTCACAAGCGGCCCCGGTGTTCCGTCTCCACCCGGATTTTGGGACGCCGGCGGTACTCCTGTCTGGGATGCCGGCGGTGTCACGGACGCTGCCGGAGCATTCGACGCTGCTGGCGGCGCTACTGTCGCTGCCGTAGAAGGTACTGGCAAAACGTTATTCTGCGGGCCAGCCGCCTTTACTGTTACCGCAAGCTTCAGCTTCGTCGTCTTCTTCCCAACCTTCACGCTAGCGGTAACTGTCGTCTTCCCTGCTTTTTTACCAGTTACGGTAAACCCTGTTTTTCCATTTTTCTTTACTGCTGCAATCGCTTTCTTCGCTGATTTCACAGTCAACTTTTTTACCTTTTTTGCTTTGACATTCTTAATCGTAATCTTGGCCTTTTTGCCAACATTTACGCTCACCTTGCTCTTGCTCAGCTTTGGCTTAGCCGCAGCATTCGCGTCATCTGCCGGTACAGCCGTTCCCACGGTTCCAACAGCAAGCGTGACAGCCAGCATTTTTGCTATTACACCTGTTATGTTTTTGTGCATGTAACATACCTCCTGTTCCTTTATTTTATGAACCTCTTGTTTAAAAAAAGGTGCATACGCACACATATGCACCTTTTTTTGAATGACCTGGGTTATAAACCCGAGCCACAAAATCTTAAATTATGCTTCTCATTTTAGCACATAGTACTGTGCCTAATGATCCTGCTGTTGATGCCTTTATTTAGCAATCAACTCAAGCCCCTTAACGTCAACCTTTACTCTGACAGCTTTTTGTTCATCTTCTGTAGCACCAGCAGCCGGTTTATTGTGTCCATTGTACTTAACCTGAACGCCTATTACATCTGTATGACCATCTAATGAGATAACCTTCTCACCGTTCTTGCCACCACCACTAACATCCATTGCATTAAACACGAAGTATTCAGCAGTATTTGGTTTTCTTGTAACACTCCACCAATCTTTATTTTCAGGAACTGCTGTAACCAAATCTGTTGTCATCGAAACATCACTATCTTCATCTCCAAGTATTTTTACTGCTGAGTACTTAGCCAAGTCTACTACAGCACCTTTGCTGGCAGGATTAAGGGCAAAAATTACCCCCCCTCCTGAATAAAGAGCAGATGTATGGAATGTTATACTGCCATCCTCATTTTCAATAGCCGAACCTGGTGTATACTCCGCAGCATCTGTTATAGTTAAACCAGAAATCAGCATCATGTCTTTCAGAGAAAGACGATAGTTCTTATTTATAACAATCTTCTTTGTCAGATCTGTTGTCTTCGTCTGTGTGCCAGACTTAACTGTCACCGTAGCTGTTACTGTTACTTCGCCAGCGTCCTTTCCAGTAAGAACTGCTGTATTCTCTTCGCCTTCTTCGATGGATGCGCTCTCGGCCGGTGCTACACTCCAAGCAACAGACTGAACGTCTCCAACTTTGTTGTCAATACCAAGTACAATTGCCTCATTCTGTGCAATCTCATTTTTGCCTGCTGTAATCGCAGCATCTACTACCAATACAGGAACTACCTTAATGGTCTTAGTAAACTCTCTTGTTCCTGTCTTGTCACCGGATTTAGCTGTAACAGTAGCCTTAACCGTTACTTCGCCAGCTTTCTTACCGATCACTTTTGCCTGTGCTACTTCAACAGCATTCGTCTCGATCACTGCTGCGTCGCCTTCAACTGCCCATACTACACTTTCGATATCTCCAGTATCAACTGCTACTTCGATATCAGCAGTCTCATTTACAACTACCTCTTCTGCCCCTGTAATGTCACCGTCAAATACCAGTTCATTTGCGCCCATAACTTCAAGCTCTACTGCATCTGCGGTTACCTCAGTAGCTTTACCATTTACTTCAACCGTTACGGTAGCAGCTACGTTCGTTTTACCTTTAGCAGTACCAGTAAGTGTTGTCTGTGCAGCCGTTGCATCTGCGATCGTTACCACATTAGTGTCTGCTGTCCATGCAACACTCTTAATCTCACCAGCGCTTGCCGTTACGGTAGCATTTACTGTGTCACCAACTGCAATTACATCTTTGTCAAGTGTGATAGCAGCAGTAGGTACCTCTGGGTTTGCAGACGCACCTGGTGCCTGGGACTCACCTGGTGCCTGGGACTGGCCTGGTGCCTGAGACTGGCCCGGTGCCTGGGACGCACCTGGTGCCTGGGACTCACCTGGTGCCTGGGACTCGCCTGGTGCCTGAGACTCGCCTGGTGTTTTACCAATGAAGTCGATTTCTTTAAATTTAAGTTTTGCATAATCATCTTTAACTGCCAGCTGAAGATTGATACAGTCAACGTAGTCTGTTACATCCTGCGGTGCCCATGCATCTTTGTCAATGTCATCTGGAATGTTAAATGTAAGCATATAGCCGTCTGGATATTCCTCGCTCTTGAATTTCACGTCATTCAAGTATTTCGGACTACCAAAACCATCATCTGTCGCATACATACCCAGATCGTCACTTGTACTGTTCAGACCTACTTTTCCATACCAGTCACCATCTGTAGTGATCTCGTCTGTAGCAGCGATCTTTACGACAATCTTGTCATACTTCATAACATCAATCGGTGTTCCCGGATATCCTGTAGCTGCATCTGCAAATACAAATTTTCCGCTATCCTCAAGCTCACCGCCGCTTGGGTTTTCCTCACTCTTCAAACCATCTGCATATGTCAGAACAAGGCTGTCTCCTTTTTCAGGAGCTTCATAATTGTCCCAAGGATTTGGTGTAACCGGTGGCTTACTTACCGGTGGTTTACTTGCCGGAACTTCACTTGCTGGAGCCTGGCTTGCTGGAGCCTGGCTTGCCGGTGTCTGTCCGCCCGGAGCCTGGCTTGCCGGTGTCTGTCCGCCCGGTGTCTGTGCTGGAGCCTGGCTTGGTGTTACAGCCGGTTTCGTTGCATTTTTAACCTTAACCTTCAATGTAAGCTTTGTAGCTTTCTTCTTACCTTTTACTGTAACATTTACCGTAATTTTGGCACTTCCGGCTTTCTTTCCAGTTACTTTAATAGCTGTTTTTCCGGATTTCTTTACGGTGGCGATTTTCTTCTTGCTGGTCTTTACTGTCAGCTTCTTTACTTTCTTCGCCTTCACATTTTTAATAGCTACCTTTTTGCTTTTTCCCTTTGTCACGGTAATGGACTTCTTCGCAAGCTTAATTTTCTTTGCTGCGTCAGCTTCTGAAGCTGTTCCCATAAGAGAAACAGTCAATGCAGCTGCCATAACTGTGGCAAGGGTTCTTTTGAAATTCTTCTTCAAAATTCTTACCTCCATTTTTATTTAAATATATTTAACAACCTCCGGGACGGGAACTTTCCTGCCCCGGAAGTATGTTACATTTTGAACCGAAACATGTTAAGTTTTCAAGTTCCGATATGTCTTGGGGAAGCCTTCACTGAAATCCCCAAGGGTACTGCTTTGGGATTTAACGGACAAACATTACGATGCCGTACTCTCCGTCCCATATGCGTCAAGTGTTACTGGTGTACATTTATATGCATCACCTTCACCTTTGGTCACTTCAACTTTTGTCTCACCCTCGATAAATCCAATCTCGCCTTTCGTCGCAGACAGACCAGTTACCGAACCGCCATTATCTACTTCTACACTAATTGCATCAATGGCTTTACGGGCTTCTTTATCCACATGTGCCAGTGAGAAGTAAACGAATCTCTCACCATCACCTGTCTCCTCGCCGATCACTTCTGCATCTGACAACTTCTTGCCCTCTGCCACAAGACCAACCTTAACGTTCTTTGTATCCTTCACTTTTACACGAATGTACTTGAAGTCTGAGAGATTCATCGCCGTCGAACGTTTATTTGCCGGCTTCTCTGCCGTAATCTCATCCACGTAGTACGATGTTATGTTTCCATCCTTCTCTGCCACATTCTTTTCAGGATCCATCAAGTAATGTCCCTCGTCGCTCGCATCAATAATACCATCTGCAGCAAACTTCAGTCCTGTGATCTTATATTCAAACTCAGTCCTGTTTTCTTCTACATTTTTCCGGTCAAATACACCTCTCTCCGAAAGCTTCGGATCCTTGTTTGACTTAATAATAACGTAGCGGACTGCGCCCCAGTCACCTGTACAGTTCTTAGCCAGATTGTTCAACGAGAATCTCTGCGTCTCCTCAGACGGCGCTACCTTCGTGTCACTCCACTTAGTCATACCGTTAGCGATGGACTTCAAGTAGTTCATACCGCCCTTCTCATAACGCCATGCACAGCTTCCGACAAAGAATGGGAACGTCTTTCCTGACATCGTCTCCCACCAGTCTTCGGTAGAACCATTATCTTTCGTCTTGTTCATATCAAGATTGGAGCCGTAGAGTTCTACTGCGATCTGTCCCGGGATTACACCCTGGATTTCCAATCCTTTATAACTGTTCAGATTCATCTCTTTACCAAGATCAAGCACTACCGACACATTTGCCGCATTGAAGGTTCCTATCAGCTCACCGTTTGCGATCTTAAACGTATCTACATTAGAAGCCACCTTGACGGACTCCGAGATGTCAGATTTCGGCAGAATCTTCGTATCTGGTGCTGTAAGTATGTTGTAATCACCAGACGCCGGCTCAACCCACTCAACTGCCATAACCGTACTTGTGCTAATTGCCGGATTCAGCTTATTCGTAGCTGTAATCGTAACATTTCCGGTCTTTCCTTCATTATTTGCTGTAACAAGACCGCTCTCATCTACCGATGCCAGTGACGGATCACTGCTTGTGTAGGCCACGTCTCTCTGCGTCGTATTCAAAGGCTCATACCGGATCTTCAACTGTGCCGTACCCGGTGTCACATTTTTAGCAGGATTTCCACATGCAACTGACTTAGCCGGGTCTATAAAACTCATGGAGGTACATGGAATCTCTCCGGACATTACCTGGATGTCATCCAGATACAATGTCATATGCGCCTGGTCATATGTTTTACCCATGCTTCCCGAATAAGTGGAACCAAGAACCATATCCAGCTGGTTTCTCTCAAGAAGAGGCGTGTTATCCGTGCCCGAAATATTAGCCGCTTCAATTCTTGTCACATTCAGCTCGATCGTATTCTGCTGGAATCCAACCTTGTTAGCCGCTGTCGTCTCATTTTCACTGTAACCCGGTGAAATAGCATCCTTGTCGCCCTTGGAATAATCGTCATAGTAGGACGGAAGGTTTTTGTTATTATACTTTTTGCCTTTGGAAAGACTGATAATATCCTTATCCTGTACCGCATTTCCAACGGTTGCCACCTCTGGCACGTTGTATGGCTTATCAACTCCTGTAGCCATCGAAACATTCACACCAAATCGGTTCTTGCGGTCCGGAACCTCTTTCGGATCAGAACCATCAAAGTTCGATGTCGCAAAATAA
Organism: uncultured Eubacterium sp.; assembly: GCA_910584245.1. Lineage (GTDB taxonomy): Bacteria > Bacillota > Clostridia > Lachnospirales > Lachnospiraceae > Eubacterium_F. Next base: position 7,424 of record CAJTZF010000011.1, on the reverse strand, counting down.
TCTGTCGACGCCATCGTACCAGGTGCATCAAAGTAACAATATACCTGTTTATAGTTACACTCCGCTGTATTCGCAATCATACGCGATTTCAAGCGGATCGCTGAAAACTCATTCAGCTTCTTGCCCTCTGGCAATACCAGATTGAAAATCGGCGCGAAGTCATATGCCTGTTCTGCTCCGTTGTATTCAATCTTCAGCACTTTATTGGACGGATTCTCCGGATCTGCCACAACTGTCATCGAACCAGAATTTGCATAACCGCCTGCGGTAAACCGATCCCATTTCGTGCCTACCGGATACTTCTCAAAGTCTTCCACGGTAGTAGCCACACGTGTATCTTTCTCGATTACCGGAGTCGGAGTTGCCTCCTTCTGATATTCCACTACTTTAATTTTCACTTTGGCGCTCTTGCCGCTTCCATCGAGTGCCTTCGCCGTAACTGTCGTTGTCCCGACTTTACGTCCAGACAGCTTACAGCTCTTGCCAACCTGCGTCGGCATTGTCAGGATCCCCTTCTTGCTGGACGTCCACTGGCATTTGCCCATCGTCGGCTTTTTCGGGGATGTTGTCAATTTGAGAGTTACCATTCTTCCCTTGACAACTGTAAATGTATTTTTGCTGACCTTCAGCGTCTCCGTATACTTTTCGTATACTTTCTGCATCTGCCCCTTGACTTCTTTCAGGGTCCACTTATTTGGACTCTCCCAGGTGCATTTTGCTGTTTTCTGAATCGTCACTTTCTTTACAGGAGTACCAATCTTCACTGTAATTGTTGCTTTTTTCTTTTTGTTCTGCGCAGAAGTAACTGTGATTTTCGCAGAACCTTTTTTCTTACGTGCTTTTACCACACCCTTTGAGCTTACGCTTACAACTGACTTCTTGCTCGATTTATATGTAAGCTTTTTGCTCGCTTTTTTGGGAGATACGGAAGCTTTGAGCTTCTTTTTCTGCCCCTTTTTCAGTACCAGTATGCCAGAACTGCCTACCTTGACTCCAATGGAAACCTTCTTAACTTTGGCTGCCGCTTTGGATGTCGTTGATGGTAAAGCCAGCGATGTGAAAATCATAGCGAATGCCAACATAAAAGTCACAATCGTTCTGAAACATCTGGATGACTGTGCGCTAATCCGTTTCATCAATATACCTCCTATTTTTTACTTTTTATGGATATAGACAAACCCCATCCACATTGCAATTAAGCACATTATAACACCACTTAGTACATTATGCAAGTTTATTTTTTCATTTTTCGCCTGTTACCACACTCCTTTTTTTAACAATTTTGCCCACTCTCTGGGGCCTGCGGATGGCCCCAGAACGGACAGCCATTAAAAAACACTAAGACCCTGGCACTGAATTCTTTATAGGTACAATATAGAAAAAACCTTTGTCATTATTGTGACACCCATCACTACTTTTTGGGGCATTTGTCACATAATGTATTTTGTATAAAAACGCAATATTTTGAAAAGAACGCTTCACATAATGCCCATTTAATGTTATTTTAATATTACATAAGGTTGAGGACAAAAGGATTTTGCCCGCAATTCTAAAAACATTTGAAAATGAATGGGGGTTCAAAATGAATAACAACGACAGTTTATTAAATCAAATCCACCGGCATTTCCCGGCTCCCGGGCGGGATATCCGTACCTATTCCCCGCTCACTCTCGCCTATCTGGGCGACGCCGTGTACGAAATCATTATACGGACTTTTATTGTAGAGGGGCAGCCGGGCACAGTTCATGCGCTTCACAAGCGATCAAGCCGTCTCGTAAACGCAAAAGCACAGGCGGTCCTGGCCGCTTCGGTTGAACATTCACTAAACGAGGAGGAGCTCGCCGTTTTCAAAAGGGGACGGAATGCCAAATCCCATTCTGTAGCAAAGAACGCCGATATCATCGACTACCGCAACGCCACGGGCCTGGAAGCGCTTATCGGATATTTGTACCTGCGCGGACATATGGAACGCTGCCTCGAGCTCGTCCAGCAGGGACTCCCCTCTATCCTGCCCGGTGGAACAAAGACAGAATAAGCTCAAAAACCGGGGCAATGGAGAAAAAACCAGGAAATAAAATCATTGCTGCACAAAACAGGCTGATGACCGTGACACACAAAACAAATCGGATTCTGCTCATCGGAATGCATACAATGATTAGCACGCCGAAGCTGACAAGCCCGGCCACCAGCATATTTATGGTCGAAACGGCTACTTCTCCAAAATGGAACAGCATGTCCAGAACCGAAACTGCCGCCAGGCTTCCCGCCAGCAGGACCGCCGCCGGAAGGGATATGCGCAGCACATTTCGCAAAAAGCCTCTCGGGATTGTATCCTCGTGTTTCTCCAGGGCGAGGACAAAACTCGGTATGCCGATTGCCGTCGCACCGATCAGACTGAGCTGGATCGGTATAAATGGATATGTCTGGCCGAGGATTATAAAAAGAACACATAATAATATAGAGTACAATGTTTTCGTAAGATACAGGACGCTTACCCTCTCAATATTGGAAATAATCGTCCTTCCCTCGTTTACGATTTCTTTCATAGAAGAAAAATCCGAATCCAGCAGCACGATATGAGCGCTCTGCTTGGCCGCATCGCTGCCAGACGCCATAGCGATTCCACAGTCCGCGTCTTTTAAGGCGAGGACATCGTTGACGCCGTCCCCAACCATGCCCGTCACCTTGTCTTCCTCCTCAAAAGCCTTTACAATCCACTGTTTTTTCTCCGGTGAAACCCGGCCAAACACAGTATATTTTCCGATTTCCTTACGAAGCTCTTTCATATTTTCCGGGAGCGTTCTTGCGTCTACATACCGTTCCGCCCCTTCCAGCCCCGCCCTGCTGCCCACGATAGAGACCGTCAGCGGATTATCTCCCGACAAAATCTTGATATCCACACCCTTCTCACGGAAAAACCGAAATGTTTCCGGGGCATCTTCCTTAATAACATCTGACAGGACTACAAGGGCAAGCGATTCCCTTTCTGTCAGCAACAATACCCGCATCCCCTCCGCGGCAAACCGTTCTGCTCTCGCAATGACATTGCGGTCACCAGTCAGATATTCCGGGGCGCCGAGCCGGTACTCCCTGTCCTTCCCACTTTCCCGGACGGTAATCCCCATATACTTCCTCTGTGAACTAAATGGCTTTTTTTCGATTATCTTGAGCTTATCACTTTTTGCAAAATATCTCCGCAGCGCATCTGTCGTGGCATTTGTCTCCTCAAAAGCATACGAAATGCCCTCCATTATACCGTATATTTTTTCCTGGTCCCACGCGGGATTGGTGTAAATCATTTCTTCCACCTTTAGTTCACCTGTCGTAATCGTTCCCGTCTTGTCCAGACAAAGGACATTTACCCGCGCGAGAGCTTCAATAGCTTCCATCTCCTGCACAAGCGCATTTTTTTTCGCAAGCCTTCCCACCCCAAGAATAAAGGAAATGCTCGTGAGCAAGACCAATCCTTCGGGAATCATGCCAAGTACTCCCGCAACTGTGTTGACAATCGAGTCCGATACCGGGTTTTCCGCCACATGCCGCTGAATAACGTACAGGACGATCCCAATCGGAATGATCGCATAGCCGACATATTTTATAATACGCTTAATCGCAATTTGCATTTCCGAGGTTGCACGGCGTTTTGTCTTTGCCTTTTTGACGAGCTGCGCCGCATAATTGTCCTCACCCACGTGAAGAACTCTGGCGGTAGCAGTTCCCGCCACAGCACTGCTGCCGGAATACAGCTTATCCCCTGTCCTCTTCAAAACAGCCAGGGATTCCCCTGTCAGCAGCGATTCATTGACTTCCAGCCCTTGTGATGTGACGGTCTCGCAGTCCACCGCCAGCTGGTCTCCGATTGAAACACGTATCACGTCCCCCACTCTCAGTTCTCCGATAGGAACCTCTTCTACCATCCCATTTTCCGCAATCCGCTTTGCCTTCGTCGCCGTCACTACAGAAAGTGCATCTATCAGCTTTTTCACTTTGCATTCCTGTAATATGCCGATTAGCGCATTCGTAATGACAATGCCCATAAACAGCATATTTTTTTGCTGTCCTGATAAGATGATCAGTCCCGCCAGAAAAAAATTTAAGAAGTTAAAATATGTGAATGTATGGGAAGCTATAATTTCCCATCTGCTTCGGGAAGCATCCATAAAATTTCCTCCATAGAGTAACCACATGATAAATAAACGGCATAAACAGAAATAGCATCCTGTCCTGAAAAAGTTGGATGCTATCAAACATATTCGTCAAAATAAAAAGCTAGCGACGGGAATCGAACCCGTGACCTCTTCACTACCAATGAAGTGCGCTACCGACTGTGCCACGCCAGCTTGGATTATCCTTTAACCCAGACATTATTGTAGCAGAGTAGTCCCTGCCTGTCAAGAATTTATCCGATTTTTTCACCAAGTTTTTTCTTGATCCGCTGAAGGGCGTTGTCAATTGATTTTGAGGTCTTCCCAAGCTGTTGTGCGATCTGCTGGTAATTCATCCCGTCTATATAAAGGTTTACCACATCCTGCTCAAAGCTGCTCAAATATTTCCGTATATACTCTTCAATCTTGCCCACCCGCTCCCGGTCAATCACGATATCTTCCGGATTGGAGATCCCCCGCCTCTCCAGTGTCTCTCCCAGCGTCTGTCCGGTTTCACCGGTAATCTCATCACCGCCCATCGGCACGTCAAGCGATATATAGGAATTAAGAGGAGAGTTCTTGAGCCGGTTTGCACCTTTAACCGCATTGTAGAGCTGCCGTTCAATACACAGGCTGGCAAACCAAATAAACGAGCTCTCCTTTCCCACCTGGAAATCACGGATAGCCTTAAATAATCCGATCATGCCTTCCTGCATTAGATCGTCGTTGTCACCGCCAATCAGGTAGAGCGCCCTCGCTTTTTTACGCACTAAGTTTTTATACTTCTCAAGAAGAAAATCCACACCCGGTGTATCGCCCGCCCGGATGCCGCTTATAATCGTCTCGTCGGATAAATCCTCGTATCTTTTCATTCCTGTCTCCATTTACCTCGCCCTGTGAGCGCCCGCCCGGAAATTATTTATAGCTGCGCTGCCTCACGATCTCAAACGCAAGCACACCGGCGGCCACGGAAGCATTGAGGGAATCAATATCGCCCGCCGTCGGAATGCCCGCAACATAATCGCAATGTTCCTTTACAAGCCTGGACACACCGGCTCCTTCCTTTCCGATGACCAGGCCAATCGGTCCCGTCAGGTTGACCCGGTACATAATCTCGCCGTCCATATCCGCACACGCAAACCACATTCCCCTGTCCTTAAGCTGTTCCATAACCGCAGTCAGGTTCGTAACCTTCACAACCGGCGTATGATGTACCGCACCGGCAGACGCCTTTACGACTGTAGCCGTAAGGCCGACTGCACGCCGTTTAGGGATAATGACGCCGTGCGCCCCCGCCATGTTCGCCGTCCGGATTATAGCGCCCAGATTATGCGGATCCTCTATTCCATCCAGCACAAATACAAATGGCTCCTCACCCTTTCTCTCCGCCAGGGCAAACACATCCTCAACCGTACTATAAGCGAACGCAGACAACTGCGCAACTACCCCCTGATGCTTCCCACTGGCACTCATATGGTCAAGCCTCTCCTTCGGAACAAAATCCACTAATGTTTTTGCCCGCTTCGCCTCCCGTAAAATGTTCTGCACCGGGCCATCCTGGCACCCCTTTAATACATATAACCGCTCTACCAGTTTTCCCGCCCGGAAAGCCTCCAGTACACTATGTCTTCCCTCAAGCCAGTTTTCATTGTCCACGTTTCTCTCCTCCTTTTGACCCTAGGTAATGTCGTTAATATATACGTGTAAACCACCTGTTTTCCCATTCTCCCCCAGATCAAGCAGCATCGTATATGGTTTCTTCTCCCGTTTCCGAACAATGCCCGCCCCCGTTACCTGGCCCAAATACTCGCCGTCACTGAAAACCACCCTCGCCGGCTCCCCAGCGGCGACATAAGCACATACCGTCTCGACAACCCTTTGTCCGTTACAGATGTCACAGATTACCTCTGTCACCTCATAGCTCTCATCCTCGTGTATATAAGACACAATCCCGCGTATGCCGCCGCCTTCCCACAGGACGGCAACCCTCCCGCCCAGGGCCTCCATCTCTTTCTGAAGCAGCTCATAATATGCCACATTGTGCTTCCGGTATAAATCAAACCCGGACACACGCAGCCGTTTACTAGCAAATTCCGCCACACGCTCCTTTTCATCCTGACCCAGATCCAAAAAGGCACGGACCTCATAATATTTACGCCGGCGGCCCGTAACTTCTAGTCCCGTCCGGCACTGTACCCCCTGAAATCCAAGCGGCTCATATATCTTTTCATTTACAGGAGACAGAAATGCAACCGGGCTCCCACTCCCCGCAGCCTCTGCCAGCCCCCTTTTCAATATCTCCCGCATATACCCCCGGTGACGGTATTCCTTCCTTGTCGCCACGCCGACAATACACGGGCAAATACACTCCCGTCCCCGGTAAACCATTTCATACGGAGTAAAAAAAGCCATACTGACAAGTTCATTCCCGTCATACTTGGAATAGATCTTGCTCCACGCCGCTTTCTCCCGAAAATAGAAATCAATGTACTCGTCCGTATCGCCAAAGATTGTTTTCCACAACTCCCTGTGATCCATATCGCCTCATCCCCCCTGGTCATTCGAGAATGCAAACTGCCTGACAGGAAATCCCGCTGCCATCTCCCGTAAAACCAAGCCCTTCCTCCGTCGTTGCTTTTACACTGACCTGATCCACACCGACCGATAGCGTCTGCGCAATATTCTTTCTCATCTGCTCGGTATAAGACGCCAGTTTCGGTCTTTGCGCTATAATGACGGCATCTATGTTTCCGATCCGGTACCCATTTTCCCCAAGCAGCCCGGCCACGCAAGCCAAAAGCTTAAGGCTTGAAATCCCGCGGTACTTTTCATCCGTGTCAGGAAAATGCTTTCCGATATCGCCCAGCGCCGCCGCACCGAGCAGTGCGTCCATCATCGCATGTATAAGCACGTCTGCGTCCGAATGGCCGTCCAGGCCGTGTGTGTGTTCAATCCGAACGCCTCCCAAAATAAGCTCTCTGCCCGTCACCAGCCTGTGTACATCATATCCAATCCCGATTCTCATTTCAGACTTTTTCCCTTTCTCTCTGGATTAATATAGAAAAAAGCCTTGAATATCAAGGCTTCTGCGTAGCGGGAAAGGGATTTGAACCCCCGACACCACGGGTATGAACCGTGTGCTCTTGCCAACTGAGCTATCCCGCCAGATTGCCATCGAAATGGCATTTATATTTGTATAAGCTGCTGTATTATATAAAGAAGTAAAATGGGACCTATAGGGCTCGAACCTATGACCCTCTGCTTGTAAGGCAGATGCTC